>NZ_JAHKNF010000022.1:0-31237 GCF_018860125.1 Bacteroides sp. HF-4919 | reverse complement strand
TGAGAATACTCCTTAAATTGTATATTTGCACTATCGATTAACATGCTCTAAGATAAACATTTTAGAGCAAATTAAAAAGTCCGAGCTTGGGAAAGTTCGGACTTTTACATAAAAAAAGAGGGTACCCTTTTCGGACACCCTCTTTTACCGACAAACAGCAAATCGTTATAAGTATCTAATTAACAAAATAATAGCCAAACAAATCAATTCATTTTCCAGAAGTTCCACTTATATATTATATAGGAAGATAATTACTATTTTGACAAGTAAAACACATAGTATCCCCAAATGTCATTTATTAACAAAGAAGAGCCAACTGTTTCCAGCGGTATATACTCTACATCAGCTACTTCACGTATTTCAATACATTTCACAGGATAATCACGGGCTTTATCAATGTCAATCACCGATAGAGAGAAATCTTTATTTCTCAAAAGCCTATTTTAGCCTTTCTTTATCATAACGGCCAAACCATATTCTCTAACTTTGCATTGATTTCACTTATTTATATTTACATATCATTAATATATCATTGTCATCTATACTCAATCGGGATGCAATATCCTCCAGCTCCCCCTTCAATCCGCCCGCTTGATATTGCTCAATAAGCCTTTCCGCCCCAAACATACTTATACCATAATTTTCTCTATCAGCAGACTGAAGTATCATAGTCGGCACAGGCCTTTCTATATCGGAGGAATAATTATAATCATACATTTTCCATTCCGCAATCTTGCCTGTATGCCTGTTTAACACAAGCTCAGGAGCATCCGCCATAGGAGACATGGGAGCAGAAGGATTATAATACATCGGAATTATTCTAAAATACAAGTATGAATCGGTGTATAATTCACAAGCGACAATGACCGGTGGATCTGACGCATATACCGAAGGAGTCTGCACGGCGATAGGAACCAGCTTGTGATGACGATAGCTGTAAATAGTATCCAAAGCATAGTCGGCAATCAAGAAAGCATCTCCATTTTTTATCAACGGGGTTATGAGAAAAAGGACCTGATCTCTATAAACACCTCCGGGAAACTTGACGATCTCTGTATGCACCTTCTCACTGATAGGTTTATCCACAGCAATCCCGATGGAAGACATCTCTCCGCTCTGTTTATCGATCAGATAGTAAGGATGCGTATCCACCTTTTTCTTTTTGCGAAAGTCATAAAACCGATTATAACCTATCAGATAATCCTTATCATAATTATACAGATCGATAAATGTGCAATCCTTCATAGGCAAAGCATGGCTACGTTTATACCGTCCATCAAAAAAATAAATATATATCTTTTTCCTGAACGAATCATAGATGTATATTTCTTGCATGCCAAAATCGGCATCCCATGCGGTTATAGAACTGTACTCTTCAGCAGATCCTCCTCGCCGGTTAAAAGTCCACAAGTACCTCCCTTTTCTATTAAAGAAAAAGATATTGCCATTATCAACACCACTTGCGACAGTTATATAATCATCTGAAATCCGAAAAGCAGAACAATCCGACGCAAGCAGTGAATTTCGTGTCGTTTCTAAAGGAACATACTCTACATCGGCAACATCATGTATATTCACTTTCTCAACAGGATATTCACGAGTAACATCTATGACACACAAAGAGGAATCCATGTCATTAGAAACCTTTTCTTTAGTATGAGAGCAACTACATGAAATGAGAAGCAGAAGCCATAAATAGATTTTATCCATAAACCTAAATTTTACAAGTATTATTATACTTACTGATTACGTCCAAAGAATCTCAGGTTACATACCGTTATACCAGGTCTTTCGTCTAAAATATATTCCGTTTCAGTCTTTCAATTTATAGAAAGCAATAATCGGATTGTCATCCTCGCCCATTTCATCAAGAAGCTCCAGCAGTTCGGCCTGCTTCTCAGGGAACTTGACCTTAGCTTCAGTGACGTTACGCTTTATCTGATCCAAATTATCCGGAGTGATTGCGAAGTGAAAACAGTTTTCGCCTACATTATAGAAGTCTTTGAACGATTGAGAGCCGTCAATATCATTCGTTATACCCGGTGCATCGAGTATCACCCAATGATGAGCTTTAAAAGGAGTTTGCTCCCAAGAGTCGATCCTCTCCGTTTTTTTATCATATCGGCTGAACCACAACTTTTTATCAAACCAAAATTTTAAAAAAAGAAACTCTTTAGTTTCATAAACACTTTGCATCAGAACAAAATCTCCCCAACCATAATCATGAGTAGGATCATATCTTCCGGAAGGCAATTTATATTTTCCAAGAAAAAGATGGTAACGGGGAAAAATAGAATCACAAGTAATGCCGTAGATCGTATCATTAATAAACGAATAAACGTTACTTCTTCCACGATAGAGCCAAGAAGGATCAGAAGGCAATTGTAATATTTTCTTATCACCAGAAAATAAGTAAGGGATTTGCTCCATCAATGTCTCTCCTTCTCCATTCGCAACACAAGCGCTTATGAATGTCTTGCTATTATCAGGCGAATAAACAGTACCGGGATAATAAACCAAACAATCTCCCATCACATCGATGGCCCTACTAAAAAAAACAGGCCATTTTAAAGGAATTTCCTTGACGAAGCTGTTATCCCGCATATCATAGACTGTCAGGCTGCCATTACGGCTGAACGGATAAATAAATACCAAATTGTCACTGACTGTGAAAAAGTCAATATTAGCTATCTCTCCAGGACCCTGACCTACACGACCGATTTTACGGATAAACTTCCCGGTAATATCAAACATCATGACATGGTTCTGATTTCTTGAATAAATAAAGACAAACTTCTCCGTCCGCTTTAGCTGCTTTATATCACCGACTAATATATTATCCTGCGTTTCCAGCTTCACATACTCCACATCTTTTACGATGTCACTCAACAGTAAAGGCTTGCCACAATCTTTCAGATTGTTAGCAAGATCAATGTCTTTAAAGGTTTCCTCAGCCGATAAAGCGTTATCATCCACCATATCCGGAGAAGAAGGCTTGCTGCCACAAGCAGCAAGAAAAAACAATACCAAAAACAATGCGATATAATCTAACTTCATAGGACGATAATTTATAGGTTACTAATAGTTATTGTTTCAGTTTCCCAATCATAAGAATGTCATTATCATTTTCGTGCAAACTATTTCTCAAACCAGTGGCTCGCTTACGTATTTCAGGCTTTAAATCAGTTTGGGCAAGAACTTTATCTAAAGCATCCATCAGTTCAAGAGGTTCGTAAGAGATACAGACATAACCGTTGCGCATAGTCAAGAAAGGATAAGAAAGTCCCAAAAAGTCATTTGTAAAACGATCAATGCGCTTCACACTACCATCTTTTTTAGAAACACGAACATTAAATACAGTCATACGAACGGGAGAACCATCTGATGGCACTTTAGCCGGTCCAATAGTTACTCTACTCCAATAATATTCCGGAGTCTCATACAATGACGTTACAATATATTTATCCTCCTGCATTACATTATCCAAAGTAAAACAAGGTTTCAATACATTATTAGCAATATCATAGTGATATAGAGTATCAGGGCGTGTACGCCCGACAACCTGACAAAGGGAAAAAGAATAGCCATCAACATTCCGGGGAGCCAATACTTCATTGCTATAATCCGGCACAATCGCATAATTTACAGCAAATATTTTTTGCAAGATATTCCCCTTAAAATCTTGTACCCAACATAGATTCTTACTGATCGGTGCTTTTGGATTTCCTATATCAGCAAAGGGAAGAACGACCACTACAGCTTTTTCATTTTCCAAATCTATCCAAATGGAACTCTTCGTTATCGTTTCCGGCAATGAAATACTCTCTTTCGATAAAAATCGGCCTTTAAGATCAAAAAATAACATTTTTTGATTCTCGGCAATAGCTATACATCCCTGCTTTTCATCAAGAAATCTATTCACAGCATATTTGTACTCTCCGGGGCCTTGACCAACTCCACCTATATCAGCCACATATCGTCCCTTACGAGTAAATAATTTCAAAGCAGAAACGCCATCCGGCTCTATTAAGATATAATTGCTTGAAACATCGATACCAAAAGGATAAGTGGCAACCAATGCCTCTTCTCTGCCATCCAACTTAATAATTTCCAATGATTCTATCAAATCAGAAAACAACATTTCCTCACCCTTTATTTTCTCTATCTCCAGTAAATCGACAGCGTAAAAGGCGGAACCTTCTTTTATATCCCTCTCTTGGGGTACAAACAAAGAACATGAGGATGCAGACATTGCAACCGAAAAAAGAAAGAGAAGCGGGTATAAAAGGTATCTTGTCTTCATATAAAAATAGATTTTGGCTGAAAGTAAAAAACTACTTTTCACAAAGCATACTGCAAGATACGAATTATTCGTAGAATGTTATTCTATTAAGGATATGTTAAAAAGCATCTCATTCAAAATTTTTCAGTCTTTCAATTTGTAAATGGCAATAATCGGATTATCATCCTCGTGGACATTTTGCACGATCTATCAATATCACATATACTTGAGAACCTTCAGTGATTCGCCTGATAGCATTTAGAGATACAATCGAAATTTATAGATTACTTATAGTTATTGTTTCAGTTTTCCAATGATAAGAATGTCATTATCATTCTCGTGCAGACTATTTCGTAAATCGGTGGCCCGTTTACGTACGTCAGACTCCAAATCTGTTTGGGTAAGAACTTTATCTAAAGCATCCATCAGTTCAAGAGGATCATAAGAGATACAAATATATCCATTATTCATCATCAAAAAAAGATGAGATAAACCTAAAAGAGGATCAGTAAAGCGATCAATGCGCCGTACATTGCCATCTTTTTTCGAAACGCAAACATTAAAGGCTGGTAAACGAACAGAAGAAACACTTGAGGAAAGATTATTAGGATATAAAGTGACTTGCGCCCAATAACTCCTTGAAGTTTCATATAAAACAGTGCAAGCACTTTGATTTTCAGAAACAACATGATCTATTGTAAAGCATGGAGTTATTATATTCTTTACCGCATCATAGTGATACAAAGTATCAGGACGAGTACGCAACATGGGTACTTCAGAAATAGAAAAAGAAATCGCATCCACATTCCGACGTGCCACTAAAGCATTACTGTAATCTCCAATTAAACCGTAATGATTTACAGGAATCCGATGCACGATATCACCCTCCCTATTTTGCACCCAGCACACATTCTTACTAATTGCAAAGTTCGAGTTCACATTAGCAGAAAAGGGTAAAGTAACCACAACTACGTTTTTTTTATCATAGTCCACCCATATCTGAGACTTATGTACTATTTCCCCGAAACGAATAACCTCATCCGGCAGATAATTCCCCTTTAAATCATAGACAAGCACCTTGTCGGTTCTTCCCGGACCCAAATAAATACGGTTTTCTTTCTCATCCACCAACCATGAAAATAAATATAAATACTCTCCCGGGCCTTGACCTACTCCGCCAATATCAGCCACATATCGTCCCTTGCGCGTAAATAGCTTAACAGGAGATACAACGTCAGCAGGTCGCAACAAAATATAATTATCCGTCACATATACACCATATGGATAGGTTTTAATAAGCGCCTCATCCCTATTGTCCAATCTAATGATTTCGTATGATTCCATTAAATCACCCAAAGACATCACTGTCCCTTTTGTCTTCTCTATTATACGCAAATCAACAGAACGAAAGGCGGAATCTTCTATTATATCCCTCTCTTTGGGTACAGATAAAGAGCAGGAAGCAAACATTGCAACCGAAAAAAGAAAGAGAAACGGATAAAAAAAATATCTTGCCTTCATATAAAATAGATTTTAGTTTAAAACAAAAACATACTGTTCTAAAAAGCATGCTGAAATATACGAACTATTCGTAGAGTGTTATTCTTTTAGGAACATGTTTATTAACACTATTAACAAGATTTTCAGGTGATGAATAGGGTGCGAACAGGTTCTTAACTTCCCGGATGTACGAAGTTAATATCCTCCCTGTACGAAGTTAACTTTAACACAATGTTAAAGTTAACTTCGTACAGGGAGGATATTAATAGCATATTCTGCTGGTTATTAATCTATTAGGAAAGAGATGTAATAAACAGATAAAATCTGTCGATCGTGTGAGATAGAGTGGAACTGACATAATACTTACTCTGATAAGTACAGAAGAATGATGATCACCGGAAAAGTTTATCGATCTCTTCTTCTTTTATGGTAGTCAACACCACACGACCATCCGGCGTATAGTTAGGCGAAGGACAGGCAAACAGATTATCGACCAAACTGACCATCTCTTCATTACTCAGCACCTGCCCATAGACAATGGCAGCCGCGCGGGCAAGGGTCAACGCAAGGATATCCTGAATTTCTTCTTTAACATCGTTGCCTTTCTCCATAGCGGTATGCAACATGCTGCGCACCAAATCGACCGGATTCAGTCCGTCGATGCCTGAAGGTACTCCGTTAATGGCATAACTGCCTCCACCAAGATCGCTGAGATCGAAACCTACCGCAGATAAATCGTCCATAATGTCTTGCAATACGGCTGCCTCAGAAGCCGGAAGTTGCAGAATTTCGGGGAAGAGAACGCCTTGTGAGAAACCTTGTTTCTGCTGAATCTGGGCACGATACCGATCAAAGAGCACCCGAACATGGGCCCGGTGCTGATCGATCAGCATCAATCCGGACTTTACAGAAGTAAGAATGAAACGTCCCTTGAACTGCAAGTGCTGGGTTCCCTTCTCCATTATGGCCGACTCACCGGCATAAAGAGTTGCAGGAGCGGCTGTAACAATACTTTCCTCTTCAATTACCGCAAATTCTTCCGGTTCGGGATCGGGTTCGGCGAAAGGCTGATTCATCTTACTGGCTTTCTCAAGACCACCGTACAAATCTTCCCAGTCCACTTTCGGACGGGAGTAATTGCCACCGCCGGAAGAGGGCACCGAAGGTTTGAATGGATTGAAATCGGAGTTGAAATGCACCTTAGGAGGCTCAGGAGGCAAGTTCTGTTCAAATGCAGGGATATCGGGCATGTCTTCCGTATCGAAATCGATAGAAGGGACGGCATTGAACTTGCCCAACGACTCTTTTACCGAGGCAGAAAGAATCTGCCAGATAGCGTGTTCGTTCTCAAATTTGATCTCTGTTTTGGTAGGATGGATATTGACATCGATGTTGGCAGGATCGACTTCAAAATAGATGAAATAAGAAATCTGTTCGCCTGCGGGAATCAACTGTTCGTAAGCATCCATCACCGCTTTATGGAAGTAAGGATGACGCATGTAACGGCCATTCACAAAGAAATACTGATGGGCACCTTTCTTACGGGCTGTTTCGGGCTTGGCCACATAACCTGAAACCTTCACCATCGTAGTGTTCACTTCCACACTGAGCAATTGCTGATTGAGCTTCTTACCAAAAATAGAAAGAATACGTTGCCGCAAATGGCAGGCGGGAAGATTGAACAGTTCGGAGTCATTGCTATACAGTGAGAAAGCAACCTCAGGATGCACCAGGGCAATACGTTCAAATTCGGCCAGAATATTACTCAACTCGGTAGAGTTGGCCTTCAGGAACTTACGCCGGGCAGGAATATTGAAAAAAAGGTTCTTAATGGAAAAGTTGCTTCCTTTGGGACAAGACACTGCTTCCTGACTCTCCACTTTGGAGCCCGCAATGATAATCCTGGTCCCTAACTCTTCGGATTCGGGACGAGTCTTCAGCTCTACCTGAGCAACGGCGGCAATGGAAGCCAGCGCTTCACCACGAAAGCCCATCGTGCGAAGGGCAAACAAATCGGATGCCTCGCGGATCTTTGAGGTGGCATGCCGCTCGAAGGAGAGGCGTGCATCGGTTTCGGACATTCCCTTACCGTCATCAATCACCTGTATACAGGTCTTGCCTGCATCGGTAACCAATACATGAATATTTTGTGCCTCAGCATCGATGGCGTTCTCGACTAACTCTTTGATGACAGATGCCGGACGTTGTATCACCTCTCCGGCAGCTATCTGGTTGGCAACCGAATCGGGTAATAAATGAATGATATCGCTCATAATAGATTTAGCTTTGACTGATTAATTTATAGGACTTAAAAAGACCAGCTACCGGTCTGCAAATAATGCCATAGAAAAATAAGCAGGGCAATGATAGCCAGAATGACACCCAAATGAGCAGGCTTACGCCCACTCTCCTTACGACGCTTCAGATGTGTGGTGCCTTCGATGAACTTTCCGCGAATATCTTCCGGAGAAAATTCTTTTTCGGGTAACATTCCCAAATCACGCTTGGCATCTTCTTCCATTTTCGTCAATTTTTCTTTCCGCTCGTCCACATAGATATATTGATGATTGAATCCACGCGGCTTTCGTACATTGAACATTCCCATAGCTATTTCATATTAATTATTTCACGTTTAGGACCACTGATGACCTTGCGCTCTGTTTTACGTAAAGCCTCACCTGCCTTTTTCCCTCTCCAGTTGAAAATGTCTTCCTTATTCAAGGGACGGACATAATCAAACCAACTGAAAGTGGGCAATTTCATTTTGTCGGGCGGAATCTGATCCATTGGATAAAGCACACAATTAGACTGAGGACTCATAACCATTTTTTTCATTTTTCTATCTCTAAGAAACAAATTAAGCAAACTTGTTTCAGAGGTATTCATACCAATCATCGTACTGTCCTTTTCCTCGGGATAATAAATTAATAGTACATTCCCTATCACATCTATTTTGCGTGCCTCACCCTCGGCAAAGTATGCCTTGATCTCTTTTCCTGAGATCTGATTAAAATGAATGGAGTCTTTCTGTTCCACCGTGAGCGCCTGATTGATGATATGAGCCCAATCAATCGTACTGTCGTTCATATATACCTTAACCTCTTCTCCCAGCAGTTGTTGCCCTTCGTTCCAAATAATAGGATCGCGATACATGGTAAGGCAAGAGTCTTTCGTATTAAAGACCAAAGAATCGCAAACGCCTTGCAGATCAGCGCTGTACATACGTACCTTATGAAAAGCGCGCATCTCACGGAAAAGGGAGTCGGTGTCGAGATTATAGCTATTCATCAGTAACGTATCGGCATGCATAAAGAGGCTGTCACCCCGTGAATAATCCACGGCAACAGCTCGCTTGGTGGCAAGAGCATTCTGCTTCAACTCGTCATAATAACAATAATCACCGGTAAGCATGTTCTTATTGACAGTGTCGTTCATCTGGACATTATCGAACGCCTCACCATAACCCGCTTTACGGTCATAGAAAAGGCTGTCACCGATCAACTTCTTACCTTCATTGGTCAAAACCGAACGGTCGAGCAGTTCGGCTTGTCCGGAAACGGTATTGTAAATGCCCCGCTCGGAATAGATATGGTTCTGATCGCTGACAATATTGGAGGGTCCCAGAATGGTGGCAATCTTAGTATTCGTACTATACTTCAGGGTGTCGGAAGTAAGCACGAAACGGGGATTCACGAGCTTGACATCATAGTTGAAAACAGAAAGTTTAGTGGCAGGACTGTACTCACCCCAGTCGGAAGTCAACACATTTTCTTCATCCATCAACGTACCCCCATCAAAATAGTAACCCAAATTGTACAGACGGTCATAATTCAGGCTGTCTGTCAACAAGGTAGTATTCCGGTTGATCATTTTCACATTCTCACGCAGTTGCGCTATCTGAGTCATGCCGTCATAAAACAAATAGTCACCATAGATGAAAAGAGTATCTCCCTGCTCCATACGCACATTGCTAAATGCTTCGAATGAATTCGTTTTTTCGTAAATCAGGGCACTGTCACAATACATATACATGCTGTCGTGACGCAACTTAACCGAACCAATCAGCACCTGAACATCAGGACGCGCCAGTTTATCGGCTTGCCCCCGATCGGCATGGAGCAAATCGACACGGGTCTTTTTATTTCCCGTTGGCTTTTCCGGTTCAGCCTTCTTCTCCTGTTGTGGCTTCTTGTCATGCTGCGGTTTCTTGTCCTGGGCCACCAGAAAACATACGGCAAGCAGGCATAGAATACCCGCTAAGAGAAATCTATGCCTGCCGTGGAATTTATGTTCTTTGTTTAATCTAAACATATCAAATCAGGATCAGTCTTTTTTAATCCAGCCCGGATATTTAAAGTCACAACGCTGCCATGCCGGATTAATACGCACATACGTATGTTTTTGTTTTTCAACAATCCATTTTTGCAACGCCTCTTCACGACGTTTGTCGAGCACAATTTCTTTCAGGTTCTGGTAGTCATCGGTGATAGTGGCCTTGTGTCCATTGATGCGTGCCTTCAACTTAACAATAGCACAAACTTCCTTACCATCTTTGGGGTTGACCATAGTGAAGGCTTTGGAGATCTCACCGATATTCATCTTATCTACCACTTTAGCTATCTCCTGCGGCAAATCCTGCATCTCGAATTTAGCAGTCTGATTCATCGGATTCTGCATCAGACCGTGATTGTTGCGTGTGTCTTTATCCTGAGACAAAGCAGCGGCAGCCTGATCGAATGTAAACTTATCGCTACGAATATCGTTGGCTATGGAATCAAGACGTGCATTGGCTTCATTCAACTCCTTATCCGATACTTTGGGCTTCAACAGGATATGGCGGGTATTGATACGGTCGCCACGTTTCTCGATCAACTGGATGATATGGAAACCATACTCGGACTCTACGATCTTAGATATCTTCTTGGTGTCCTGCAAGTTGAAAGCGACATTAGCGTATTCGGGCACCATCTGGCCTTTACCCATAAAACCGGTTTCACCACCTTTGATGGCAGAACCGCGGTCCTCGGAATACAACAGGGCAAGTGTAGAAAAATCACTTTCGCCTTTATTGATACGGTCGGTATATTCACGCAAGCGTCTTTTCACATCCTCTATTTCAGAGATGGGCACTTTAGGTTGCTGTGTGATGATCTGCACCTCTACCTGAGTAGGGACATAAGGGATACTGTCCTGAGGAAGATCCTTAAAGTAGCGGCGCACTTCGGCCGGAGTCACTTTGATATCACCTACCAGCTTCTGCTGCATTCTCTGTACAATCAATCCGTCACGGGCATTCTCGCGCATGGCTTCGCGGATCTGCGTAGAAGTCTTGTTAAACTCAGCTTCCATCCTTTCTCTGCTACCCAAAGCCTGAATATAGTTATTGATCTGATAATCGACACGCTGTATCACTTCCGATTCAGGAACTTCGATACTATCGAGCACAGCCTGGTGCATATAAAGTTTCTGTACCGCCAACTCTTCGGGAATCACACAATAAGGATCACCATCAAACTTACGCCCCTCATACAAAGCGGCCAGTCGTGCTTCTTCCACATCGGACTTCAGGATGGCTTCGTCACCAACGACCCAAACCACTTCGTCAATCACATTGTCCTGCGCATAGGATGCCACGTTAGCAACCAGTGCCAGGGCAAACATAACAACAAATTTAAAGTTCACAAACTTCTTCATTCTGTGTATTTAATAATTTATAATCTTCTTTCTTTTTACTGCACGTTCGTACAAGTCGTCCTTTACTTGTTTCATAAAATCAACCCGCTTGATATTGACAAGTATATCTTTAACTTTCGGTTGGGCAAACTCGTAAGGTTCCTGTTCGCCTGCCACACGAAAATCGCTGATATTCAGAAAATAGTAGAATGCCGTATCTTTCAGTTCGATATGACGGTTCTTATCCATATAGGCTTCCGGGGATTCCGCTTTCAACGGGATCATATCAAGTACATCGGCTACCCGCACCCATTTATCATAAAAATACTCATACTTCACAGCATTCTGCAAACTATACTTCTCCAAATGCTCAACGGCATCCTGAGTTTCCGTCTTATACCACTTACGGACATTTCCCAGTTGGGGAGCAGTAAGGGGAACCTTGATAAACAGACCTTTCATCAACGGACGGTCCAGTTTAAACAGTTCTTTGTTCTTTTCGTAATAGTCTGCTATTTCCTGTTCGGGGATCTCGCCCGACAATTTCTGGCTGATTAGTTCTTGTTGATAAGTATGCATGATCAATGCTTTCCGGTAATTTGCGACCAACTTATCGATTTCGCCGTTGTCGGGGATATTGCTTTGCGCCTGGTTAAACAACAAAACATCTTCAACCCAGCTACGAATGTAGTGCTCGGCGAAAAGAAGACTGTCATCTTTCGACAAACCGGCGGGGAACACGGCCTGAAGGTCCTCTTTGTACAAAAAGTTTCCATCGACCTCTACCAAAGGAATCTGTCCTTTGTGATCATGCTTGTCAGTACACGACACACAGAAAAGGAGAGAGATTAGCAGAAGGCCCGTTTTTCGCATTGTCAACTGAATTATACTTAATTTAAGGTACGAAGATAATACAATAATTCGTTGCTTCAGTGATTATTAACCGTTTTTAAAACCTCTTGGTTAATTTCAACCTTAGCAGAAGCCCTGAGACGCTCTGCCCAAAGTGCATCCAGATGATTCTGATAATCTTCGATCAAACGGGAAACAATCTCTTTGTAGGACTCCGGACCTTTCTTTTTCTCACCCAAAACAACGGTAAAAGGATAGGACTTTAATGGTTCGAAGTCTCCTTTTTTAAACACTAACTTATCGACAAAAACATTGTCACCTTCGGCAAAGGTCCCTTGTTCTATCCGGATGACAGCCGGTGAAGCAGAGGTATTAAATGTCAGGCGAATGGCATCTTTCCACTCTTCTTCCGGAAGTTTTTTCAGAAATTTACGGGCGCTCTTCAGCGTTTTCTTATGGGTTCCGTGCAACACCGCACCTCTGTAGCGGGGTGAATCCCAGTTGTAATCGGTCCGGTGCTCCTTGAAGAAGTTCTTCAGCGCAACAGAATCTGCCAGGCTGACCTGATGGGTTTCCCGGCGGGTAATAGCGGCCAACAGCAAATGATCACGATGTTCTTGCAGCGTCCTGCGGAACTCAGGATGTTTCTGCTCAAGGCGACTGTTCTCATAATCGAGAATTGATTTTACCACAAAAGCATCCAACTGCCTCTTTATCCCCATGGGATGGGCAGCGGCAAACCGTTCAAAGTCCTTCCCTGTAAAGTTTTTACCGTCCAGCGTAAAAAGAGTACGGGAGGTCTTGCCTTGAAAAAGCAACTCTTCCATCGCCGCTTTGTCCGGAGTATACCGATAGCTCTCCTTCAGTTTGTTTACCAGGATTTCGGTCCCTTTATCCGCACCCGGACGATGGGACAGTTTACGGATTAGCCTGTCCCGTATCTGTTCAAATGGAGGGAGTTCGCGTCTGCCCGTTACTTTGACGATATGAAGTCCTTTAGGAGTAAAAAACGGCTGGGAATATTCGCCATCCTTCAAAGAGAAAGCGACCTCCTCAAATTCCTGTGGTGTCTGCAACCAACTGATCCAGGATTCTGCCTTATCATCAGAATATTGGTCTACCAGAGTCCTGAAATCGGTATCGGGATTTGTCTTCAATACATTGTAAAGAGAGTCCATTAAAGCCTGTGCCTCCCGCAAATGATGGGGCAGGGCCGTCTGGGAAAGATAACGGAAAATATGCATAACCCGGACCTCGCCGGATATGGAGCGGCTCTTCATCTGATCGTAAAGCTTTCTGGCACAGGCTTCCTCTGCAGACGAATCTGTAAGATAGGATTTAGATAATGAACGATGGTAGTTGTCCATCTCCGCACGAAAGGCAGAGAGAGTATCCAACCCGGCTCTCTGTGCCGCATGCAGTTTCAACTTCTTATCGACAAAGAGATCAACACAAACCTTCAAGGCTTCTTTCCCGGATACTCCCGAAGGCTTATTCCGATGATAGAAAGACTCAAACTCCGAGCGGGAAATGTCTTGTCCATTGATCCGCATCAACACAGGATCTTGCCGGGCATAGCCGGCAATAAACCCAAACAAACAGGTCAGTGCACCAACCAGAATCTTCTTCATACCATTCTACGTTGAGATATTCATATCGGAATAAAATAAATCGAGTTCACTACAAAGGACACGGATTAACACAGATTGATAATTTATCTCATTGATATTGAAGATTAAAAAGTTCTGTGTTAATCCGTGTAATCTGTGGTGGAAAACAGCGACCAGACGGCAACGGCCAAACGCCCGATAAACAGGCTGTTATTCCGGACGGCTGTAATTAGGCGATTCGCTTGTAATCGTCACATCGTGTGGATGGCTTTCCATTACTCCGGCATTGGTGATGCGAGTAAACTTGGCATCATGTAATCTCTCGATGTCAGGAGCACCACAATATCCCATCCCGGCACGCAGACCACCGGTCAATTGATAAATCACTTCATATAAAGTTCCTTTATAAGGCACGCGGGCAGCAATACCTTCCGGAACCAATTTCTTCACGTCCATCTCGCCACTCTGGAAATAGCGGTCTTTCGAACCATTCTCCATCGCTTCGAGCGAACCCATACCACGGTATGACTTAAACTTACGTCCATTAAATATAATCGTCTCGCCCGGACTTTCTTCTGTACCGGCAACCAATGAACCGATCATCACACAGTATCCTCCGGCAGCCAGAGCTTTCACCACATCACCCGAATAGCGGAGTCCGCCATCGGCAATCAAAGGGATACCTGTACCTTTCAAGGCTTTGGCTACATCATAAACAGCCGAAAGTTGCGGTACGCCTACACCGGCAACCACACGTGTCGTACAAATGGAACCCGGGCCGATACCTACTTTTACACCGTCAGCCCCGGCTTCCACCAAGGCCTTGGCTGCATCGCCCGTAGCAATGTTACCAACCACAATATCAATATTGGGATAACGTTTTTTCGCTTCGCGCAAGGTGTCGATCACTCCCTTTGAGTGTCCGTGAGCCGTATCGATCACGATGGCATCCGCACCGGCATCCACCAACGCCTGCATACGGTCGAAAGTGTCGGCAGTCACACCTACACCGGCAGCTACACGCAGACGGCCTTTCGAATCTTTGCAAGCCATAGGTTTATCTTTGGCTTTTGTAATATCTTTGTAAGTAACCAGCCCGATCAGTTTTCCTTCTTTATCGACTACCGGCAGTTTCTCAATCTTATGGTGTTGCAGAATTTGCGCAGCTGCTTCCAGATCGGTAGACTGATTGGTGGTAACCAGATTTTCTTTTGTCATTACCTCGTCGATACGTTTATCCATGTTACGCTCGAAACGAAGGTCACGATTCGTTACAATACCGACCAAATATCTATTGTCATCCACTACCGGGATACCACCGATTTTATATTCGGCCATCAATGCAAGAGCATCGCGTACGGTAGACCCTTGCTTAATAGTGACAGGATCGTAAATCATACCGTTTTCAGCACGCTTCACTGTAGCCACCTGCTTAGCCTGCTCCTTAATGGACATATTCTTATGGATCACGCCAATTCCCCCTTCGCGCGCAATGGCAATCGCCATTTTGGCTTCGGTAACCGTGTCCATAGCGGCAGTTACAAACGGAATCTTTAACTCAATGTTTTTTGAAAACTTTGTCGAGAGATCGACAGTGCGTGGTAAAACTTCAGAATAAGCGGGGATCAACAATACGTCGTCATAAGTTAATCCATCCATTACAATCTTATCGGCAATAAATGACATAGGGCTATGCGTTTAAAAATTATTGCGTGCAAATATACAGTTTTTATTCAAGACTGCATAAGTGCACGCAAGTTTTTTTCGCTTTTTTAATTAGCCATTTCGGAGATAAACTTGATACGAACCAGACGGACTTCTTCTTCGGTAAATTCGTCCCCGAGTTCATCAAGAGCGTCGTCAATCTTATCTGTTGTCGACTCTTTGAAGTAATCGTAGATGTCGAGCATGTGATCTTCGTCCATGATCTCATCCAGGAAGTAGTCGATATTCAACTTAGTACCCGAATAAACGATCGCTTCCACTTCATCCAGCAATTCGCTAAACTCAATGCCCTTGGAAAGCGCGATATCATCCAGAGCCACTTTACGGTCGATGGCCTGAATAATGGCCACTTTCATCTTCGACTTATTGGCAACAGTGCGTACCCGTAAGTCCTCCGGACGTTCAATCTCATTCTCTTCGCAGTGTCTCTTAATCAGCTTGCAGAATTCTTCGCCGTAACGTTTGGCTTTTCCGGCACCTACGCCCGGGATATTCTGAAGTTCTTCGAGCGTCACAGGATAGATAGTAGCCATCGCTTCAAGAGAGGGATCCTGGAAAATCACGTAAGGAGGCACTTCCAGTTTCTTCGATAACTTTTTCCGGAGATCTTTCAGCATAGAATAAAGAACCGGATCGACTGCACACGAACCTCCACCTCTTGCCGGTGTTTCTTCTTCCACTTCTTCAAAGTCATTGTCCTCGGTAATCTTGAATGACTTGGGATGTTTAAGGAATTTCTTTCCTGCATCGGTCACTTTCAGCAAACCGTAGTTTTCTACATCCTTACTCAGATAACCGGCTATCAACGCCTGACGAATCACGGCATTCCAGGTTTTGTCTTCTTCTCCCATTCCTGATCCGAACACTTCCAGATCTTCATGTAAGTGTGCCTGAACTTCAGACGTTTCGCGTCCCTGCAGGACATCAATAATATAATCTGCCTTAAAATTTTCTTTTACCGCTATGATTGTTTCGATCACAGCACACAATAATTCTTGAGCCTCCACTTGTTTTTTAGGGTTTAAACAGTTGTCACAATTTCCACAATTCTCTTCCGTGTACTCTTCGCCGAAATAATGTAGTAATGTCTTACGGCGGCAAACGGAAGATTCAGCATACGCAGCAGTTTCCAACAGAAGCTGCTTGCCAATTTCTTGTTCTGCCACAGGTTTACCTTGCATGAACTTCTCGAGTTTCTGCAAGTCTTTGTTTGTATAAAAGGTAATGCACTGGCCTTCTCCGCCGTCTCTTCCGGCGCGGCCTGTTTCCTGGTAATACCCCTCCAGGCTCTTTGGTATATCATAGTGGATGACGTATCGCACATCGGGCTTATCAATTCCCATTCCAAATGCGATAGTAGCTACAATTACGTCGATCTTTTCCATCAGGAAATTGTCCTGATTCTGCGTTCGCGTTGCCGAATCCATACCTGCATGATAAGCACGGGCATTGATCCCGTTGGCTTGAAGTATCTCAGCAAGCTCTTCTACCTTCTTCCGGCTCAGGCAATAAATGATGCCCGACTTTTCCGGATTGTTCTTGATGAACTTTATGATGTCCTTATCTACATTCTGAGTTTTAGGACGTACCTCGTAATACAGATTCGGACGGTTGAACGAAGACTTGAAGACGTGTGCATCCACCATTCCCAAGTTCTTCTGAATATCGTGCTGCACCTTCGGCGTGGCCGTTGCAGTCAGCGCAATAAGAGGTGCTTTTCCTATTTCATTAATAATCGGACGTATCCTGCGATATTCCGGGCGGAAGTCGTGTCCCCATTCGGAAATACAATGTGCCTCGTCGACAGCATAGAATGAAATCTTTACTGAACGCAGAAACTCCACATTCTCTTCTTTCGTCAACGACTCGGGAGCAACGTATAACAGTTTTGTTTTTCCGGCAAGAATGTCAGACCTCACCTGATCAATCGCACCCTTGTTCAAAGAAGAATTAATGAAATGAGCCACACCGTCTTCTTCACTGAAGTTGCGCATCGCATCTACCTGATTCTTCATCAGCGCGATCAGCGGAGAAATCACAATGGCCGTACCTTCCATTAATAAAGAAGGCAACTGATAGCACAGAGATTTTCCACCGCCGGTAGGCATCAGCACAAAGGTATCATTACCATCAAGCAAATTCTGGATGATCGGCTCCTGGTTCCCCTTGAAATTATCAAATCCGAAATACTTTTTCAGTTGGTCTGTCAAATTAATCTTCCCTGCCATCTTAATATAGGTTGTTTTATTCAGTTCATGGTTTAACTTAAAAACACTCGCTTTGCTTGGAAAGCGCTCTAACAAAGTTATAAACAACTTCTTAAATATCAAGCATAATCAGACTAATATTTTTCAAGAAAAAACGGAACTCACCTCCATTATTGCCCTTACCTTTTGATTTTAAGCAGTTTGCAATCTCGCAAGATTTGCTTTTTCGAGCTGATGCTTCGCATAATCCAGTGTCACTTCATATTCTTTCTGGTTTTCAGAAGGAATCTCGAACATGACATCCATCATAATTGTCTCCACGATAGAGCGCAATCCGCGGGCACCCAGTTTATACTCCACTGCCTTGTCGACGATATATTCGAAGACTTCGGGCTGGAAGGTCAACTGCACACCATCCATTTCGAACAACTTGATGTATTGTTTGATAATGGAATTCTTGGGTTCGGTCAGAATGGCACGAAGTGCATTCCGGTCGAGCGGGTTCAGATAGGTCAGCACCGGCAAACGGCCGATAATCTCCGGAATCAGTCCGAATGACTTCAAATCCTGCGGTGCGATGTATTGCATCATGTTGTTTTTGTCGATAGTAGCCGTCTTACGGGAAGCATTGTATCCCACGACATGGGTGTTGAGACGCTGGGCAATCTTTTTCTCGATGCCGTCAAACGCTCCTCCACAGATGAAAAGGATGTTTTTCGTGTTTACGGGAATCATCTTCTGGTCGGGATGCTTACGTCCTCCCTGAGGCGGGACGTTGACCACAGAGCCTTCGAGCAGTTTAAGCAATCCCTGCTGTACGCCTTCACCGCTGACATCACGCGTGATGGAGGGGTTGTCTCCCTTACGGGCAATCTTGTCTATCTCGTCGATGAAGACAATGCCTTGTTCTGCCTCGGGCACATTGTAATCGGCCACCTGAAGCAGACGGGTGAGGATACTCTCGATATCTTCGCCTACATAACCGGCTTCGGTCAACACAGTCGCATCCACTATCGTAAAGGGTACATGCAACAGTTTGGCTATGGTACGCGCCAAAAGGGTTTTACCGGTTCCGGTGCTGCCCACCATAATGATGTTCGACTTTTCAATCTCCACATCATCACCGCTGTCTTTCTGCAACAGACGTTTGTAGTGGTTATATACCGATACGGCAAGAAAACGTTTGGCATCGTCCTGGCCAATCACGTACTGGTCGAGGAAATTCTTTATTTCTACCGGTTTGGGTAGTTCCTTTAAATTGAGTCGGGTAGCTCCCGCGCTCTGTTTGCCGGCTCCCATGGCTTCCTGAGTAATCTCATAAGCCTGGGTCGCACAGCTGTCGCAAATGTAGCCGTTCATCCCTGTAATCAGGAATCCGACTTCATTCTCCGAACGGCCGCAAAAGCTACACCTTTTTTTATTATTCTTTGATTCAGCCATGTTTATTTCTTAATCAACACTTCGTCAATCATACCATATTCTTTTGCTTCCTGGGCGGTCATCCAGTAATCACGGTCCGAATCGGCCCATACCTTGTCAAAAGAAGTACCCGAATGATCGGCAATAATGGTATAAAGTTCTTTCTTTAATTTTTGTATTTCGCGGGCAGTGATTTCAATATCCGAGGCTTGTCCCTGCGCGCCACCCATCGGCTGATGAATCATCACACGTGAGTGAGGCAGCGCCGAACGTTTGCCTTTGGCACCGGCCACCAACAGTACAGAAGCCATAGAAGCTGCCATACCGGTACAGATTGTAGCCACATCACTCGAGATGAACTGCATCGTATCATAAATACCCAGCCCGGCATAAACCGATCCGCCCGGAGAGTTGATATAGATTGAGATATCTTTACCCGGATCTACCGAATCAAGATACAGCAACTGTGCTTGCAGCGTATTGGCCGTATAGTCATCAATCTGTGTACCGAGGAAGATAATGCGGTCCATCATCAGACGTGAGAACACGTCGAGCTGAGTGACGTTAAGTTGTCTTTCTTCCAAAATATAGGGATTCAAATACCCGGCTTGCGATTTAATCACATCGTCCAGCACCATTGCATTCATACCTAAATGCTTGGTTGCGTATTTTCTAAAATCATCCATTGTTTTACGTTCCTTTCTATTATTAATAATGTAACTGCAAAGAAACAAAAAAGAACACAGAGACACAAAAAAACACAGAGTTATAATTCTATAAAAACTCTGTGTTTCTGTGACTTTATGTCCTGTTCAAAAGAAGAGCTTATTCAAACATCTTATTGAATTCTTCCATTGAAACGGTTTTGTTCTCCAATGTAACCTTGCCTTTCAGTGCAGCGGCCAATTTGGTTTCTACTACGCGGTTCACCAAACCGTCGATGCTTTCTTTCTTTTTCAGCATCTCTTTTGCGTAGTTTTCGAGGATATCATCGGGTATAGTCAGCATACCGTATTGAGCAAACTGAGCTTTTGTAGCTTCTTTCGCCATGTTGATCACGTCGTCCTGCTCTACCTTGATATCATTTTCTTTCACCAACTGTTCCTTAATCAGGTGCCATGTCAGTTCTTCGATGCTCTTATCGTAGTTTTCGTTTACGAATTCTTCGCCTTTGTCTTTGTTGTTCATCAACATAACGCGTTTCAGCAGTGCATCCGGGAATTCCAGCTTACCTACTTTGTCTGCCAATACCTTGCGGACATCGATCAGGAATTTATAATCGCTATCGGCAACGAACTGGGCTGCGATGCTTTCTTTTACTTTAGCACGGAATTCTTCTTCTGTCTTCACTGCGTCTTTGCCGAATACCTGATCGAAGAGTTCCTGATTCAGTTCACCGTTTACGAAACGGGTCACTTCTTCTACCTGGAAGCTGAAGTTGGATTTTACTTCGGCAGCAGCTTCTTTGTCGATCTTCAGCAGTGATGCGATTTCAACAGCATTGCCTTCGTAAGCAGCATCCGGATTGAATACCAGTACGTCGTTTACTTTAGCGTTTGCGAAGATAGCCTTCTGCTCGTCGTTCTTCATGTACGAAGGCATCATTACAGCACCTTCTACCTGAATACCGCCTTCTTTCGTGTTGCCTTCTTCATCAAGTTCGGCCAACAGACCTTTCAGCATATCGTTTTCTTCGTATGCCTCTACTTGTTCGTATTTTCCGTTACGTTGAGTATAAGCTTTAATCTGGTTTTCTACCATTTCGTCAGTTACCTCGATTGTATAGTAGTCTACCTTGTCCTGGCTGCTAACCTCAGCTTTGAACTCCGGAGCCAAAGCGATATCGAATACAAATTCGAATTCTTCCATTGTATCGAAATCGATATCCGGCTGCTTTTCTTCGTTAGGCATCGGTTCGCCAAGGATGTTTACGTTATTCTCCTTAATGTATTCGTATACTTTCTCAGAAAGCAATTTGTTCACCTCGTCGGCAATGACTGACTTACCATACATCTTCTTCACCAAGCTCATAGGAACCATGCCCGGACGGAATCCCGGAACCTGAGCTTTCTGACGGATGTTCTTCAACGATTTGTCTACCTGAGGCTGGTAGTCAGCTTTTTCAAGCTTCACGGTAAGCAATGCGCTTACTTTGTCAATGTTTTGTAATGAAACGTTCATTCTGACAATTATTTATTTGATTTATACTTTATTCTATACTCAAACGAGGGTGCAAAATTAGTGCTAATCTTTCAAATTTCAAAAAACATTGCAGAATTATTTCATTTGCAGAGAATCGCCATTTCGGACGAAAGCAGCCGGACATACGGCAGAAAAGACATTAATCCGTTTTCAAAAGAACCCGTTTTACTTTTTATTAACCAAAAAAGAAGAAAACAAAAAGACAGGTCCGGACGGAAAAGTCCGGAACAGAGGCCGGCAAAGCAGTAAAGTTCAACACAACCGGATGTGGATAAGGAGGTCGGAAACCGGTTCATTGTTTACGGAGTGCTACCACAAATATCAATTATAGCAACAATCGGAGATTATACTGTCAAAAGGATCAAAAATCCTTCTTTCCGCTGACTCGGCTTTTCGTTTCTCCGCTCCATCCGGAGGAAATAGAGCTCCGGAAGGTGGCTTTTTGCCTCCCAAAGCCTGACTCTTCCGGAAACAAAACCTGTGTTTTACTGAAAAGCAAGCTTCTTTTTGCGGAAAAGACGGGTACATTTGCCCCGAAAGACGTTAGCATTTCCGGAAAACGCTTACTTCTTTTCCGGATTTCTTTAAATGTTTTCCCTAATTGCATATATTGTTCCGGAAAAAGAAGCTTCCGAACTCTTTTTTCACTCTGGTTGCTCTCCGCGAAACGACGCGGCCGGACTATCGGAAGAACAGGTATTTGACACAAAAAAGTACATGATGCATCAAGAGGATATGTTTCTCTTTCAGTCTGTCCAGAAACCGGCCATCGGGTAAACAAAAAGATAATGGCTAAACTGGCTGGAAGACGTTTTTTCTGACTTAGACGAATGGTCCTCCGAAATAAACAAATATGAGAGGATACGATTGTCATTTTGACAAAATGCTATCAAATTTCCGCCACCTTCACCGTAACACCGGGAAGTCAGTATCTTCTTTACAACTTATGTTTTCCAACTTCATCCTAAGATCTCTCCAACCCGTTAAATTTCATAGGTTTCGCACACAAAAAAAGAGAAAAAGTTATTGCAATTCCGGATTTTATGTGTTTCTTTGTTGCGGAAAGATGATCGATTAGTTTCTCGATTTCGATTACAAGGTTTTTACTCCCGTCGACAAGACGCTTTTGTAAACTCTCTGTTTCTTTAATCTTTTTATTATTAAATCATCTTCCGGAGAGTTTTTTATTTCATTTATTTTATTTTTATCATTTTCATTATGAACATTTATGTTGGAAACCTTAACTACCGTGTTAAGGAAGCAGATCTGCAACAAGTTATGGAAGACTACGGAAAAGTAACTTCTTGTAAAGTAATCATCGATCGCGAAACAGGCAGATCAAAAGGTTTTGGTTTCGTAGAAATGGATGACGATGCAGCTGCAACAAAAGCTATCGCAGAATTAAACGGAGCGGAATACGAAGGCCGTACTATGGTACTCAAAGAAGCCAGACCGAGAGATTGACGATAGGAGAAAGAATTAAAAAGAAACCTTTTACCAGAAGAACCGGTAAAAGGTTTTTTTTATGTATTCTATGTTCAAACGGCTTCCCCCGATACACACGAGAACGGAAACAGCAGACTAATCTTTCAACTGGAAGTCTTTGCGGCGCAAAACGAAACTGTTACTCAGATATTTCTCACGCACAATCTTATTCTCAGCCAACTCCTCAGGAGTACCCTGAAACAGAATTTTTCCTTCGAACAGCAGATAGGCACGATCGGTAATACTCAATGTTTCCTGTACGTTATGGTCGGTAATCAGGATACCGATGTTTTTATCTTTCAACTTCCATACAATCTGCTGGATATCTTCTACGGCAATCGGGTCTACCCCGGCAAAGGGTTCATCAAGCATGATGAATTTGGGGTCGATAGCCAGACAACGCGCGATCTCCGTACGGCGGCGCTCACCACCCGACAACTGGGTACCTTTATTCTTCCGCACTTTCTGCAAACGAAACTCGGCAATCAAACTTTCGAGCTTATCTTTCTGATAATCGAGAGGTTTATTAGTCATCTCAAGCACGGAAGCAATGTTGTCCTCCACCGTCATCTGGCGGAAGACCGAAGCCTCCTGAGCCAGATATCCGATACCGGTCTGGGCACGTTTATAAACAGGATATTTCGTTATTTCAAGATCGTCCAGGAAAATACGGCCTTCATTCGGGGTAATCAATCCTACGGTCATGTAGAACGAAGTGGTCTTACCGGCACCATTCGGCCCCAGCAAACCTACAATCTCACCCTGCTTCACATTGATGGAAACATGGCTCACTACCGTACGCTTACCGTACTTTTTCACCAAGTCTTCGGTACGAAGCACCATCTTGCTTTCTTTCATATCCTTTGTTATTTTGCGGCAAATGTAGCAAAAATAAGCCGAAAAAACGTACATTTGCAAACAAATATACGAGTTATGATTAAAGCATTAAGAACCGTCGGCAGATACATGATGCTTATGGGACGGACTTTTTCACGTCCCGAGCGCATGCGTATGTTCTTCCGGCAATATATCAAAGAGATAGAGCAACTGGGGGTAAACTCTATCGGCATCGTGCTGTTGATTTCATTCTTCATCGGCGCGGTGATTACCATCCAGATTAAACTAAACATCGAAAGCCCATGGATGCCCCGCTGGACGGTAGGATACGTCACTCGTGAGATTCTTTTGCTTGAGTTCTCCTCCTCCATCATGTGTCTGATCCTGGCCGGTAAAGTGGGATCGAACATCGCTTCCGAACTGGGTACAATGCGTGTGACACAGCAGATTGATGCACTCGAAATCATGGGAGTGAATTCCGCCAATTATCTGATATTACCCAAAATCACGGCAATGGTTACCATGATTCCTATTCTGGTGACCTTCAGCATCTTTGCAGGTATCATCGGAGCATTCGCCACCTGCTGGTTCGGCGGTATTATGACGGCCACCGACCTTGAATACGGGCTCCAGTATATGTTTGTAGAATGGTTTGTGTGGTGCGGCATCATCAAGTCACTGTTTTTTGCCTTTATCATTGCCAGTGTATCCTCTTTTTTCGGCTATACCGTAGAGGGCGGCTCGATAGAAGTGGGAAAGGCATCTACCGATTCGGTGGTTTCCAGCAGCGTACTGATTTTGTTTGCCGACCTGGTATTAACTAAACTTTTAATGGGATGATCGAAGTAAAAGGACTCTATAAATCATTCGAAGGTAAAACGGTATTGCATAATATAGATGCCTCTTTCGAAAACGGAAAAACCAGCCTGATTATCGGTCAGAGCGGTTCGGGTAAGACGGTATTGATGAAGTGCATCGTCGGATTGCTGACACCGGAAAAGGGCGAAGTACTCTATGACGGACGCAACTTTCTGGCAATGGGTAAAAAAGAAAAGAAACATTTGCGACGCGAAATGGGAATGATTTTCCAAAGCGCGGCTTTGTTCGACTCCATGTCCGTTTTAGATAACGTAATGTTCCCTCTCAACATGTTCGGTACGGACACATTGCGCGAACAAACCAAACGGGCCATGTTCTGCCTCGATCGGGTCAACCTGACAGAAGCTAAAGATAAATTTCCCGGCGAAATCAGTGGCGGTATGCAGAAACGTGTAGCTATCGCACGGGCCATTGCGCTGAACCCGCAGTATCTCTTCTGCGATGAACCGAACTCAGGACTCGACCCGAAAACCTCTTTGGTAATAGACGACCTGATTCACGATATTACCCGGGAGTACAACATGACCACCATCATCAATACTCACGACATGAACTCGGTAATGGGTATTGGCGAAAAGATTATCTATATTTATCAGGGAACCAAAGAGTGGGAAGGTACGAAAGACGACATCTTCACTTCGACCAACGAACAGCTGAACAATTTCATTTTCGCTTCCGACCTGCTGCGTAAAGTAAAGGATGTAGAAATACAAAACCTCGAAGGCTGATCTTCTCAACAGATTGAAATAGAAGGGCTCATGAATCATCGCAACTCATGAGCCCACTTTTTGTTATAAAAAAACCAGTTAATAGAATCGACATATATCATCACGACATATTGACTGTCCCAAAGTTCTCAATAAAACTTAAAAAGAGAATAATTCCAATTACACATCAAAGATAACAAAAAAAATGCAGCAAAACATCACCGAAAACCGTGACAAATTGAAATAAATAGAATCATCCAATCTCTATCCATCCTTTTGCCATAGCTTTCACTACCATATCGATAGCGTTCTTTGCACAAAACTTTTGTATTAGCCTTTTGCGAAATGTTTCGACAGTATTTTCTGAAATCTTCAATTCAGCCGCAACTTCATGCGTATTACATCCCCTCGCGACAGCTTTCAGTACATCAAGCTCGCGCTTTGTGGGTATATCTTTAGGATGAATTTGTACAGGACTGAGGCTTAACCTCTGACGAATGGACTTAAACCGCGGACATGCATAAGAATCACCTGCAAGCACGCTCTTCACGGCATTTCCTATTTCCATAGCTTCGGATGATTTAAGGATCACGGCATTCACTTTCTGACGAATCAAACGGTTGATAATCCAGATTTCTTCATGCATAGTACTAATAATAATACGTGCACTCTCATTAATCTCACGAATCATATCAACCAAATCGAATCCTGATATATCGGGGAGGCTTACATCCAAAACATAGATGTCGTAGTCTCTCTCCCCAATCAATTCGGCAGCTCTCGTTCCCGAAGTCACCGCATCGGCAACTTTAACCCCCGGCACTAACTCAAGCATGCGTTGCATCCCTTCAAGAATCAGTGCATGATCGTCAACCAATAGTATTTCTGCCTTCTTTTCCATGTAGCCTCTGTCTGTATTTATGGTTTGTTTCTTTTTGCTCTGTACAAATATAAATAAAAAGAGTTATATAAGAAACAAAAAGAATCAATTATTTCAAAAATGATGGGCAAAAAGAAAGCCGGAATTATGATAATCCGGCTTTTACATTTATATATCAATACTATTCGACACAAAAATCACTTCTGTCTGATATAAATATTGATAGGCGTTCCACTCAGATCCCACTTTTCACGCATCTTGTTCTCCAAGAATCTTCTATAAGGCTCTTTCACGTACTGTGGAAGATTAGCAAAGAAGACAAACGAGGGTACCTGCGTATTAGGCAGCTGAGTAACGTACTTAATCTTGATATATTTTCCCTTAGTCGCAGGAGGCGGATAAGCTTCGATCAACGGAAGCATCTCTTCGTTCAGGCGAGCTGTCGGAATTTTAATCATACGGTTCTCGTAAACTTTACGTGCCTCTTCAAGCACCTTGAGAATTCTCTGTTTTGTCAATGCCGATGCAAACACAATAGGGAAATCAACAAAAGGAGCAAAACGTGAACGAATGGCTTCTTCAAAAGTCTTCATTACTTTATCAGTCTTGTTTTCTACAAGATCCCACTTATTCACGACTACCACTAACCCTTTTGAGTTTTTCTGAATCAACGAGAATATATTCAAATCCTGGCTTTCTATACCACGGGTCGCATCCACCATCAGAATACATACATCGGCCCCCTCTATGGCACGAATAGAACGGACAACCGAATAATATTCGAGATCCTCGTTTACCTTATTCTTTTTACGAATGCCGGCTGTATCTACCAGATAGAAATCGAAGCCAAACTTATTGTAACGAGTGTAAATAGAATCGCGGGTTGTTCCGGCTATTTCTGTAACAATATTACGTTCTTCCCCGATAAAAGCATTCACAATAGACGATTTACCGGCATTAGGACGTCCCACCACAGCGAAACGAGGGATGTCTTCATCCAGAATCTCATCGGATTCTTTCTTGAATTTACTAACAATCAAGTCCATCAGATCTCCTGTACCACTACCACTAATCGCAGAGATACAATAAGGATCGCCCAATCCCAACCGATAAAACTCAGGAGCATTGTATCGCAGCTCATGATTATCCGTCTTGTTGGCCACCATGATGACCGGACTTTTGGCACGGCGTAATATGGCAGCTACCTGCATATCCAAATCTGTCACTCCATTTGTCACATCCACCACAAACAGAATCACATCCGCTTCATCCACTGCCATCAATACCTGCTTGCGGATTTCCTCTTCGAATATATCGTCAGAGTTTACTACCCATCCACCGGTATCAACAACAGAAAACTCTCGCCCTAACCATTCGGATTTACCATACTGCCTATCACGGGTAGTACCCGCTTCATCGTTCACAATTGCCTGACGGGTTTTCGTCAAACGATTAAATAAGGTAGACTTGCCCACATTGGGTCGTCCTACGATTGCAACTAAATTTCCCATAGTTTACACACTTTATTTTTGCGACTATCACAGTCGTATGAATTTTCTTTTTTTAATCTAACTGATAACCAAAATTCCGCAATTCCTTGTCAGAGCTGCGCCAATCTTTGTCTACTTTCACATAGGTTTCCAGAAAAACAGTTTTTCCGAAAAAACGTTCCAGATCCCGCCGTGCCTCTGTAGCAACTTTCTTCAGGGCTTTACCCTGTTTTCCTATAATAATGCCTTTCTGAGAATCACGCTCTACATAAATCACGGCATGAATATGTATCTTCTTCGCATCTTCTTTGAATTGCTCCACCACCACCTCTACCGAGTACGGAATCTCTTTATCATAGTACAACAGGATCTTCTCACGGATAATCTCGTTGACAAAGAAACGGGCCGGCTTATCAGTCCACTGGTCCTTATCAAAATAAGGAGGTGAGTCAGGCAAAAGTTCTTTGATCCGCTTCATCACATAGTCCACATTGAACTTTGTAGCTGCCGAAATCGGAATAATCTCAGCTTGTGGAAGCAACTCTTTCCAGTCTTCCACCAGCTTCACCAACTTTTCCTGGTCAGTCAAGTCAATCTTGTTAATCAACAACAAAACCGGAGCAGTCTGCTGACGCACTTTCTGAATAAATTCATTATTCTTATCAGGAGTTTCAATCACGTCTGTCACATAAAGCAAGACATCTGCATCCGCTAATGCTGAAGTCGAAAAGTTCAGCATAGATTCCTGCAACTTATAATTAGGTTTCAGCACCCCCGGAGTATCCGAAAAAACAATCTGCATATCATCCGTATTATAGATACCCATAATCCGGTGACGAGTAGTCTGCGCCTTAAACGTAGCAATTGAAATACGTTCGCCTACCAACACATTCATCAGTGTCGACTTACCCACATTGGGATTTCCTACTATATTCACAAAACCAGCTTTATGCATCGCCTTCCATTTATTGATTTAGACAAAAAAACGCATCGAATCGAAATAAGATGCGTTTTATGTGATTTATATTAGCAACTTTCGTTACTATTCTTTTTTCCCGTCGTAACCCCATTTCACATACACGGCACCCCAAGTAAATCCGGCACCAAACGCAGTGAAAATAATGTTATCGCCTTTCTTAAGTTTCTCTTCAAAATCCCAGATACACAATGGCAGCGTACCCGCACTCGTATTACCGTAATGCTGAATATCCACCAGAACTTTCTCCATCGGAACTTCCATGCGATGAGCTACCGCTTCGATGATGCGCATATTGGCTTGATGGGGAACAATCCAGTCAATGTTATCTTTTGTCAGCCCGTTCTTTTCTGCTATAGCTGCACTGACATCAGACATATTAGAGACAGCGTACTTGAACACAGTTCTACCTTCCTGATGAATATAATGCATTTTATTGTCAACCGTGAAATAAGAAGGAGGACAAACCGAACCACCCGCTTTCATGTGGAGGAAAGGCAATCCCTTACCATCAGTTCTCAATATAGCATCCATAATTCCCAAGTCTTCCGTGGTCGGTTCAAGCATAAAAGCTGCCGCTCCATCACCGAAGATAGGGCATGTTGCACGTTCTGTGTAATCCACCATTGATGACATTTTATCGGCACCAACAATGATTACTTTTTTATATCGTCCCGAACGAATAAAATTGGCAGCTGTTTCCATCAGATACAAGAATCCGCTACAAGCAGCCTGTAGATCGAAAGCAAAAGCATTTTTTAGTCCGAGTTTATCACAAAGAATAGAAGCTGTTGAGGGGAAATGATAGTCAGGAGTAGTAGTTGCAACGATAACTAAATCAATGTCATCAGGATTTGAACCCGTTTTTTTCATCAACTGTTTAGCTGCCTTACGGGCCATATACGAAGTACCTAATCCCTCTTCGTTCAGTATTCGTCTTTCTTTTACTCCGATACGAGTCATAATCCACTCGTCATTGGTATCCACCATCTTAGATATCTCGTCGTTTGTCAAGACATAATCAGGTACATATCCTCCGACTCCTGTGATTACTGCATTTATTTTTTCCATCAATTCTGTTTTAATTTAGCAATACATCTAATACTTAAAGCAGCCGGAGAGCAATGCTCTCTGGCTGTTTGATAAGTATAAGCTTATTCAGACTGCAATTATACAGCAGCTTCTTTTTCAATTGCCAGCTTACCTCTGTAGTATCCGCAAGCGCCGCATACTGTGTGGTAAACATGCCATTCACCGCAGTTCGGGCAAATAGCCAATGTAGGAGCTACTGCTTTATCATGAGTTCTTCTCTTTGCAGTTCTTGTTTTTGATTGTCTTCTCTTAGGATGTGCCATTTTCTTTTAAACTTTAATTATTATCTAATATTTTTTTTAATTCATTCCAGCGCGGATCAATCTGTTCCTCCGCTTCATCTTCCACAACGATATCCTCACCAGCGCCAAAAGATTCTTCTGCATCGTCATCACTACTTGTTCTAAGATGCTTGTTCAGCTTACTGGTCACAGCTTTATTGCATTTACCGGGAGCATGCACATGCTTCATCGGGATAGCCAAAGCTATAAACTCGTACATAAACCAAGCTACATTGATCTCCCCTTCTTCCTCAGGGATCACAATCAGATTATCTCCCTCTTCAGCATATTCACGGCCAAATTTCACCATCAACTTATCTGAGGAAGTAACCGGCTGCTCCATCTCATCCAAACAACGGTCACATGGTACCCATACGATACCTTCTGTCTGGAAGCTCAATTCAAAAGCACGAGAGGTCTTTTTAACCGTCAACTCTACGTTGACTTTACCTTTCTGAACTTCAGGGCCATCAATATGAGCGAAAAAAAGATTGTCAAGTAGAAACTCATACTTACATGAGTCTGCTTGCATTCCTTTCAAATCAATTTTGTATTTATCAAACTTTCCCAAAGCTTCTTTTTTTTAATCGTTGCAAAGGTACAAAAAAAGCCCAAACGTTATGTACTACTTAACTAATTTTCATCTGAATCTTAAGTAGGTAGACATAATTCGGGCGACAAAGATACGAATAATAATCCTCATAACATACAAATTATCAGTAAATATTCGTATTTTAAGTAGTATTTTATTTATAAACGAGTGCATCAGTTCGGTTGTTATCCTCCCTCCTTCTTTTCCTACGTCTATAAACAAGTCATCCCCTCGTGTCTTCTGACCCGAGGGGATGAACTCTCTAAAAAAAACGGCGACTACCTACTCTCCCACTGTTACGCAGTACCATCGGCGTGATCAGGCTTAACTTCTCTGTTCGGAATGGGAAGAGGTGGAACCCTGATGCTATAGTCACCTGAATAAGGTAGACATAATGTACAAAAGTAAACTTAGCCGTCTATCACCCGGATAGTAAAGCTAAACGGATATATAAACCATAAAGGACAATAAAAGAAAGTCATCGGGCAATTAGTAACGCTCGGCTGTGATGTTACCACCTGTACACCTGCGTCCTATCAACGTTGTAG
>NZ_JAHKNF010000021.1:0-37263 GCF_018860125.1 Bacteroides sp. HF-4919 | reverse complement strand
AGGGATGGAAAGGATTATAAGACTGATAAAGGGAGAAAATTGAGTTTCATGAGGGGCATTTTTATAAGTTGTTGGATAAATCACAAAAAAAGAAAAAAGTTAGAGGGTACCCTTTTCGGACACCCTCGTGTACGTATGTACCGCCGAACGTTTCTTGTCCGCTTCCAACTGTCCGATCACCGACTGCATGTAACATGCCAGATCCGGTAAGTTCGTGGTTAGCGTCCCTCCTGCATTCCTTTCTTTTTCATCCATAATACTCTGATTTTTAGTTCCGCATCGCGCGTATGTCCTGAAACAGGCATGACGACGGGAAAGTTTTGGGATGCAAAGTAAAGAACGTGAGGAAGTGATAAAGAACACAAAAGGGGAAATAAAAGAACCCGGCAAATATTCAATTTCAGGCGTAGGCTGTATAATTTATCTATTCCGGATGTCCAGGTTGGACACCGAAATAACCACCAACTTTATCCGCCGCTGTTCTTTCACTTATCACGATAAAACGATCTGTTTTTGCTTCTTCTCCTAACACAGAGATAAGAGCAAGTTTGGTTAAGTGATGCAAGGGAAAATCAATAATGCTAATTTATAGTTAAGGGGTACCCTCAAATTATTAAATAGAATCCTAACAGAAAGAAATTTTACACTAATGAAAATATAATCACCCATTTCTATATGTAAAGTATTGAATCTATAATTATATTAAGGCATTCCCTATTTTCTTTTAAAAGAAGACTACTTATGGTAACCTTTAGCACAATCTATTGATTAACTTTGCACCCCAAGAACAAGAAATATATGAAAATCAATGCTGAAACAAAATATTGCCAAACGTGTGGAATCCCATTAGACATAGATTATACCAATCTTAAAGCAAACCAAAATGTGGAGTATTGCGACTATTGTTTGCACAACGGGGTTAAACTCTATGATTTCTCAATGGATTATCTCATTTATCTTTGGGGGCTTTTCCCCGAAGAATATTATAAAGAGACAGGAGTCAATCTCACTTCGGAAGAATTGAGAGCGGAAATGTCCAAACGGCTTCCGAATATCAAGAGGTGGAAACAAAAGATCAATACGGCTCATGTGCAATATGATTTGATTATAAGAGTTCAGGAGTATATCAACCGCCATTTGTTTGACGACCTTAATTCCGAAAAGCTATCGCATGTTGCAGGTATCTCCAAATATTATTTTCGCAGGCTTTTCAAAGCAGTTTGTGGCGAAAATATGGGAATGTACATTCAACGACTGAGATTAGAGTACATTGCATTTAAGCTAATAACAACTGATATAAGTGTCCCGAAACTTCTCGGGCAAATCAATTATCAGAACAAGCATACACTTTCGAGGGCATTCAAGAGTTATTTCAATTGTTCCATTCCGGAATTTCGCAAAAAGCATTCAAACGTCAATCCTGAAAGAAAGAATCCGATACGAATTGAACCAAGTATTGAAAAAATATCTGGTATCCGAATCGCATACTTGAAATTGGAAAGAACAAATAATGTCATCCATAGCTTCTCTGTTTTGTGGAAGCAGTTGCTACAATTTTCCGAAAAATATGAATTGTCTTCAAAAGGATGTAAATACATGAGTTTGACTCTCGATTATCCGTATATCACGCCAGAAGAACAAAGCCGTTTTATGATTGGGGTAATATTGCCCAAATCATTTGAAATGCCGAAAGGCTTTGGCGTTTATGAGATTCATGCGGGAGAATATGCAATCTTTCGTTTCAAAGGGTTTTATCATGAACTGAATAAGGTGTACCGCCATATTTACCTTGACTGGTTGCCGACAAGCGATTATGCCCTGCGAGAACAGCTCACCTTTGAGACTTACATCAACACTCCCGAAAAAACTCCGGCTGCGGAGCTTATAACAGATATTTATATCCCTATTACAAAAAAAGAAACATGAAATACTTAAACCCAGAGATAGAAAACGAATTAAAAAATCAAGGAGCAGAACTGATACGCTTTGTCGGCATATCGCATTTGAATGAAAAGCAAAACAGACAACTCCCGAACGCCATTGTTTTTGCACTCCCGCTAACCGCAGAATATGCTAAAATGGTATTTAATATTCCCGACTACGTACAAGCACGGATAGCGGATAATTACAATTTCGACGATGATGAATATTCGCAAACCGAACATAAGGCGGGAGAAATAGCAGACGAATTGGCCAAGTTCATCACCGGAAAGGGGTATAAAGCCATATCGCAATCCGATACAGGATTAGTGGCTGACGGCGTATTCAATTTTGAAACAAAAGAATCAGTATTGCCCCATAAAACCGTTGCACTACTTGGCGGATTAGGGTGGATTGGGAAAAACAACCTGTTAATTACTCCTGAATATGGTGCAGCACAATGTCTCGGTACGGTTTTAACTGATGCTCCACTGGAAACGGTATTGCATGAACCTCTAACTCCAAAATGCGGAAATTGCATTACTTGTGTCAATATCTGCGAGAGAAAGGTCCTTAAAGGTAAAGTTTGGAGTAGATCTGTTTCAAGAGATGAAATCGTTAACATACATGGATGTAGTACCTGTTTGAAATGCCTTGTGCATTGTCCCAGAACACAAACATATATAAAGAGGAATATTGTCTGAATCTCCACAAGCAACAAACGAAGGTTCACAAGAATAAAAACGGAAGAGAAATCAATCCCTTCCGTTTTCATTCTTATATTTTTCCATAACCAATAATCGAAAAATCTAAATCCTTCGAATTACCCTGGCGGGGTTACCTGCCACAATCGTGTTCGGTTCTACATCACTGGTCACAACACTGCCCGCTCCTACAACACTATTCTCACCGATTGTAACTCCCGGAAGGATCGTAGCCCCTGCTCCTATCCATGCCCTGCTACAAATATGTACCGGTCTACAAGTAATAATCGAGCGATTGTCAAGATCATGATTATTCGATATCAGTTGTACGTTGGCAGCTATCTGAGCATCATCGTCAATCGTAATACCACCGGCAGACATCATCAGGCAACCATTCATAATAATGACATGGCGGCCAATCTTCACCTCATGGGGACGAACGACAGTAAGCGGAGTATTCACACGACTGCCTTCCCCCATATCCGGAAAAAGACGATGAAGCAGCTCATCATATTCGTCCGTCATCGGCATAGTATGGTTCAGGCGGAATACCAATTGTGCCTGTTCTTTCGCCAAAGCAAGTTCCGCCTCACTCTGGTGTGCGCAGTCTATTCTTATTTCTTTCATATATAATGCTACTCCTTATTTCAATCTCTTCCCATCCGAAAAGGCGTTACCTACCTTTTTACCCACTTCCAGGTAATCGTTATTGAACGGATCGAATATAATAGGAGACACTTTGGATACATCCACCTTACCATTTTCGTCGAGAACACGTTCATCTACACTTACGTTTATTATCTCACCACGCAAAATGCAGGTTTCAGGATTATAATCCTTCAACTTACATTCCAGCACTACAGATAATTCGTCGATCAACGGTGCATCTACAAACTCCGAACGAGTAGCATGGAAACCTGCACGAGCAAATTTATCCGAAACCTTATTGCCGGAAACAATACCCACGTAATCACAGGCAACCACCTGTCCGACCTCTGCCATACTTACGGTAAAAGCCTTACGCTTCAGTATATTGGCTGTCGTTTTATGTCCCTCACTAATACAAATACTAATTTCATGCATCTCGCTGATACCACCCCAAGCCGCATTCATAGCATTGGGAGTACCATTTTCATCATAAGCAGCGATAATAAACACCGGCTGCGGATAAGTAAAGGGCTTTGCCCCAAAATTCTTTCTCATAACAATTTATTTTTTAGTCCATTTCTTAATATCTTCCTTCGCCACACCATTCAAAAGGCGACCCTTTTGCCATTTCATATCAGGATAGGTTTCCTGTAACTCTTTTTCCGCATTAGAAATACTACTGCTACCCGATGTAGCAAACGGAATAATGTTTTAGTCTCTATTATCATGGTACAAAATTACAGAATAATATTCATCATTAAGGTATATAAATCACTGATTATCTAACCAAAATCACTGATAAAAGAAAAAACGAAGGACGAGCTTAAATCTATATCTGGGTTACCGGTAACTTCGATGATACTAAAAGTCTTTTAGATTTAGAAATAGTATGTGTAAGAGGCTGTGTCGAAACTCTTTTCACCACAGAGTAGCACAGAGTATCACAGAGTTTTTCACTAATAATCAGTAACTTTAAAACACCTCTGTGTTACTCTGTGTCCTCTGTAGTGAGTCATGACACCCTCTTACACATAAGTTACACATTCATTATCAATACATTAAGAAATCGACATATTAGCTATCTTTTGAAACTCAGTATATATGCAGACAAAAACAGACAAATTCTCAATTTTATATATTTCCAATCCAAGTTATCGAAGTAACAAACAAATATTTTATCTTTGCCTGAAAGAGAGTTCTTTGAAGATTAATGCAGAATAATGAAATTGACCTCAAAAATCAATCGTTACCTAATTCACTATTCATTTTTCTTTGACTTCACGAATATCCTGCTAATCAGGCTATTTCGTCACTGTAGTTTTTGACTTTAGTGTTATTTAGTCTTATCAGATGTGATAATCCAGAAAGTTTACTATTATCTTTGTTTGCATGAAACTCCCCATAAAACATATTGCCATACTCGTAATAGCCTCTTTGATAGCTATTTTTGCCTACCAGACATATTGGTTGGTCAGCATGTACCATACCATGAAAACAGACATGGAGCATTCCATTACCGAGGCTATGCGCACATGTGATTATAATGAAATGATGCTACGCATAGAATGCATGCGCCGTGATGACAAAGATCATGGTGAGATCTCTGTCTCTGCCGGGTACAATGATGAAGGTGGAACACTGGTTCGCAGCAGCACTACAGTTCATAAAGAGAAGGTTCCCAAAGGTATGGATGTACAACAGGACACCATTCTTAGAACCGAAAAAAAACTGGACACCCTGATCGTAGTCCGTAATGATCAAAAGGAAATAAAAGTAATCCCCAAGGACTCTACTTCGCAGGAAGTGAAAACTGCCATGCTACAAACGAAAGGTGGTCTGGACCTATTATTGAAAGATCAGAGTAGCATGCTCGAACTGGCTACTTATTTTCAAAGGGGATTACATTCGGGACTTGACATAATCATGGATCCCAATTTTCAGTCCTACGACAGCCTGCTGACACTAAACCTGCAAGAAAGGGGAATAACACTTCCATATCGGATAGAATATCTGCGTTTCAGCCACACTCTCGATTCTACTCAGTTTTTTACCGATACCTTGGGAGTTGCCGGTACAGCGGACTACATCCCCGGACCGGATGCACATACTTACGACTATACTTTCGACATCCATTCACACTCGCTCTACCGCCTCCGGATGGATTCTGTAGCCGGAGTTATTGTCCGGCAGATGGCTGGTATACTTATTACTTCATTTATCATCTTGTTGATATTAGGATTCTCTTTCTGGTACTTGATCCGTACATTGCTGAAACAGAAAACACTGGAAGAAATGAAAAGTGATTTCACCAACAACATCACGCATGAATTAAAGACCCCTATAGCTGTGGCATATGCCGCCAACGACGCATTGCTAAACTTCGGACAAGCTGATGAGAAAGAAAAGCGAGACAGATATCTGAATATCAGCCAGGAGCAACTGCAAAGACTCAGTGGGCTGGTCGAACAGATACTAACGATGAGTATGGAACAGCGTAAGACTTTCCGACTCCGCCCGGAAGAGATAACTCTTATCCCTTTGCTCGAAACATTAGCAGAGCAACACCGACTCAAAGCAAAGAAACCCGTCAGCATTGACTATAAAACAGAACCGGAAGATCTTACGGTATTTGCCGACCGGACTCATTTCAGCAATATTCTGAGTAATCTGATAGACAATGCCGTGAAATACTCATCGGAGAAAGCCGTTATCCATATCCGCTGTCGTGAAACAGAAGTTAACGGAAAAGTAGAAATTTCAGTCACCGATGAGGGAATAGGTATCGCACAAGAGAAACAAAAACATATATTCGACAAATTTTACCGTGTACCGACCGGAAATCTCCATAACGTAAAAGGATACGGTCTGGGACTCTACTATGTGAAAACAATGATTGAGAAGCATGGAGGCACAGTTTGTGTAGAAAGCGAACCAGGACACGGTAGTACATTCACCATTATGTTATGAAAGAGAAAATTAAAGTATTATTAGTGGAAGACGAACTGACCCTCGCCATGATTATCAAGGATACACTTGAAGAGAATGACTTCACCCTCACCATTGCTGCCAACGGTGAAGAGGGATTGCGTATGTTTTTCGACATACGTCCGGATGTACTGGTAGCCGACGTGATGATGCCACGTATGGATGGCTTTGAGATGGTAAGACGTATCCGCCAGACCGATAAACAGACCCCGGTACTTTTCCTGACAGCCCGTTCGGCCATCAATGACGTAGTAGAAGGTTTTGAATTGGGCGCCAATGATTACCTGAAAAAGCCATTCGGAATGCAGGAACTGATCATCCGTATTAAAGCATTGGTAGGTAAGGCATTCAGTTTTGCAGAAGAAAAGAAAATAACCACACGGTTTGAGATAGGCAACTATTTGTTCGATACCCTTGCACAAACACTGACACATGCCGGATTGAAACAAGAGCTCTCCCATCGGGAAACAGAAATTCTAAAACGGCTTTGCGAAAATCAGAATCAGGTAGTCAACACACAGAATGTACTACTCGACCTTTGGGGAGACGATAGCTTTTTCAATTCACGGAGCTTACATGTTTTCATCACTAAACTCCGACATAAATTATCGGCTGACGAACGTATACGCATCGTAAATGTCAGAGGAATCGGATACAAATTGATATTAAACTAAAAAACAGCATGATAACCCTAAAGATATACAGCACATTTATACTGGCAATCATGTCTACGATAGCCTTTGCACAAACGGAACAACCGCAAGACAGCGTCACAGGTCATCGCAGGACTGTGCCCGAAATCCGTCAGGAATTACTTGAACGTATTCGGACAATATTCACTTAATGGCCAACGTAACTCTAAAATGGGCTATATGGTTCCCGATCTCTATATGCAAAGCCATTTCGGAGGTACACTCGACTACATGTTCAATGATAAATTCGGTATTACCGGGGGAGCTGTCCATGAATTTAATCCAATAAAAGGGCACTGGGAAACCACCCCTGTTTTCGGTCCCGTAATTCATCTAAAAAAGAAATAAAGGATTCACGGCAAGCTGATTATTTTCATATCTTTGCGACACTAAAGATAAACCCAACGGATATGAAGAAGCTGATATTCTTTTTGCTGCTGTTACTGAGTACGGCCTCACTTTCTGCACAGTCGGAATTACCGTCCGACAGCATCCGGCATTTGCCCTCTACCGTCAAACAATACGGAGACTTCCTGATCGACATGGGACTGTTTATGGCAGCTCCTCCCAAACTACCGGAATATAAATTCGAGCTGCCCGATGCGAGCAAAGATTATAGCCGAATATTCAGTCTAAATCCCGACATTATAATGACACAAGGGTTATCCAATGTATTCACGCCCTCTCTTTCATACGGATTTGGTGGTTTCTTCTCGTCTCCACAACAACTCCAGATGGGATCGTTTAAACTGAAAAACGGCATGCGCCTGAATACATACGGAGAATATAATGCCAAAGGCCAGAAGGTGCCTAACCATGGTGCCATGCCATGGGAAAAGAATAACTTCAAAGGTGCTTTTGAAATGAAATCTTCCGATGGTAATTTCGGTATCCGCATCGAGGTTCAACAAGGACGCTACTATCCATATTAAAAAAGAAAGAAATGAAAAACATACTGATTATCGGTGCAAACGGATTTACGGGCCGCCGGATACTGAACGATTTGTCGGCTAAATCTATCTACAATGTCACCGGATGTTCTTTAAGAGATGATATCTGCCCCGGAAAGGGTTACCGTTTTGTACGTACAGACATTCGGGACACAGATGCCGTACAAAGGTTATTCAATGAATCCCAACCGGACATTGTAATCAATACTTCTGCCCTTTCGGTGCCGGATTATTGTGAAACTCACCATGCAGAAGCTGAAGCCACGAATGTAACGGCTGTTGAAACCATTTCACATGCCTGTGAACAGTATGGCAGCCGTTTCATCCATCTGTCAACTGATTTTGTATTTGATGGTAAAAGCAATCAACTCTACAAAGAAGAAGATGAAGCCTCTCCAGTCAATTATTACGGAGTTACGAAACTGAAAGCTGAAAAAGTGGTGGCTGATTGCTGCAGCAATTATGCAATAGTGCGTGTAGTTGTTGTTTATGGAAAGGCTCTCACGGGGCAGCATGGCAACATTCTTCAGTTAGTTGCCAACCGGTTGAGAAAAGGGGAAACAATTCGTGTTGTATCCGACCAATGGCGTACACCGACTTTTGTAGGAGATATTTCGGAAGGAGTAGAAAAGCTGATGTTTCACCCCTCCAACGGAATCTATCACATTTGCGGGAATGAATGTCTCACGATTGCCGAAATCGCCTACCGGGTAGCCGATTTTCTGAAACTGGACCGTTCTTTGATTGAGCCCGTCACTACCGAAGAAATGCAAGAGGCTACTCCCCGTCCCCGCTTTAGCGGATTGAGCATTGAAAAAGCTAAAACTGAAATCGGATACAACCCACACACATTGGAAGAAGGAATGGCAGCCTGCTTGTCTGAATAGTATCGACACTTATATTTTTTCACCACAGAGGAGACACAGAGGGCACAGAGTTTTAATGTTCTTATTTGACGTATTCGCAAAATCAGATATTAATCCTCCGTGCCCTCTGTGGTGAAAAAGCGGGCTTCATCCTAACTTCTCCAACAATTCTTCAATACTCCCCACCATCACCACTTCTCCTTCCTGCAGATGCATAATGAATCCATTACCCTCTTTCAAATCACCGGTTTCGATATAAATATCGGACTCGATGTTACGATTTGCCAGAATTCCATTACGCTGCAAGGCTTTACGTACCATGGCATATTTCTGTCCGTGCCCTACCAGACGTATTCGTGATGTATATTCATTATCTACCCGGAACAAACCGGTCTCCAGATCGAATACAATACCTTTACGAGCGAAGAAACTACTCAATTTACCACTTAGGGAAAGATCCTCGGGAGTGCCGATAGTCACTCCATTCATCTTATCCATCAGCCATATTTTATCGGCAATCTGTAAAGCCAACTCTAAGTCGTGGGTAGAAAGAAAAATCGTTTTGTTGGTCTGCCGACTCAGTTGGTGGAGCAATTGCATCATCTCCACTTTACTGGGAAAGTCGAGAAAGGCTGTCGGTTCATCCAGAAAAATCACCGGGGTTTCTTGTGCCAGTGCTTTGGCAATCATTGCTTTCTGGCGCTCACCATCACTCAGGGTATGTACCATGCGGTGCGCCAGATTCTCAATCTTTACCAGAGCAATAGAACGTTCAACCACCTCTTTGTCTTCTCCACGGAGTGTTCCCCAAAAACCGGTATACGGACTCCGGCCTAAACCTACAAGCTCGTGTACCGTCATATTGCGTATGTCACATTTCTCGGTGAGCACCACACTAATCACAGTCGACAACTCCTTGTCGGTATACGCATCGATTTCCTTACCCACAATCTCTATCTTGCCTCCCAGTTTAGGCTGAAAAGCCGAAAGCGTACGCAACAAAGTAGACTTCCCCACTCCATTAGCGCCCAGTAAGCAAGTCAATTCGCCACAGTTAATGCCGGCATTGATGCGGTCGGCCACCACTTTGACATCGGTCTTACCCAGATAGCCTATCGAAAGGTTTTCTATATGAATGGTCTTCTGCTTCATATCTTTATTCACTTAATTCACTTTTACGTTTACGGAACAACACAGATGCCACGACCGGCGCACCGACCAATGCTGTCACGGAGTTGACGGGAAGTGCCCCCTCGAACCCCGGCATACGGGCCACCAGATTACACACCAAAGCCAGTGACGCCCCCGCCAGCAAAGTAGCCGGCATCAGGATGCGGTGATCTGAAGTGTGAAAGATGGCACGGCAAAGGTGGGGAACCGCCAAACCGATAAACATGATCGGACCACAATAAGCCGTCACAATGGCGACAAGCACTCCCGAACAAGAGATTACCAAAAGCCGGGCACGCTTTATGTTCAATCCCAGGTTACGGGCATATCCATCGCCAAGCAGCATCAGGTTCATGGTTTTAATCAACAGGAAAGAGAGCGGAATCAGTACGACCATAATGCAGACAAACAAAGTCATCTGATCTCCGGAGACACGGGCAAAACTTCCCAGTCCCCAGATCACATAGGCACGGATATCTTCTTCCACACTAAAATATTTGAGTACACCGATGATAGCACTTGCCACATACCCAATCATCACACCGATTATCAACAGTGTGACGTTCCCTTTCACTTTTTGCGACACATATACAATAAGTGCCATAACCGACAAGGCTCCGATAACAGCCGCTAACGAAAGTGCCACTTCACCCATATATCCCAGTTTGCTAAGTGCCACACCTCCCAACGCACCGGACAGCAATACGACAAAAGCTACCCCCAGACTGGCACCGGAACTGATTCCAAGTACGGAAGGTCCCGCCAGCGGATTACGGAATACGGTTTGCATCTGCAAACCACTGATGGAAAGCCCGGCACCGGCCACTAAAGCTGTCAGGGCCTGTGGCACACGTGATTTCCAGATTATATTCTGCCAGATAATGGACTCATCTGTCCCTCCCCAAAGTATGTTCCATACCGAACCGATAGGGATGGAAACCGAACCCAAAAGAAGGTTCAACAGGAAAAAGATAAAAATAGATGCCGCTATAAGCAACATAAGAGGTACTGTCGGTCGTTTCATCAGGCAGATCAATTGAGGCGTTCGTAATAAACAGGAGTATAATCGGGCAACAAATCCGGATGAAAAGCTTTAATCAAATCCTCCAGTACAACTTCCGGCTGGGTAGGCATACTTTCATAAAACGGCTTCTCCCGCATATTGCAATAAATCACCCCTTTATCACGGAAAGCCCGGAAATCGGCATATCTCGGATCTTCGCTTTTCAGTGCATCATAAGAAAAGGCTCCGTCGAAACTATTGACAATGCGCCAATAATCGGCATTCTCTGCCTGGCTATACACCGTTTCAAAATCGAGCGTGACACCTCCTGAACGGGGATCGTCTTTCAAGAAATAGTCGGCTCCTGCGTCACGGAAAAGTTGTGCCAGAAAACTCTTACCTCCTACAGCATACCAGTTGCCTCCCCGGATTTCTCCACTGAAAACTACCGGACGCTTTTCTACATGGGCAACCCGCTCTTTCAGTTCGTTATAATGCTTTTCAATAGCCGCAAACTTCCGGTTGGCCGCTTCTTCTTCACCTATAAAAAGTCCGATAAACTTAATCCACTCGGCCTGCCCCAACGGAGTCATCTCTTTGTAACCCAGATGCGGAACCAGCGGAATACCTACTTCACGCATGGCATCGTATCCGCCTCGTTTGAATGGTGAGATGAAAATGACATCGGGATTTACACTCATGATTACTTCGTTATCGAAATTCCCCTCAATACCTATCTTAGCTGTTTTCCCTTGCTTCAGACGTTCGTTCATCTCTTTGTTGAAAAGATGGCGGGTGCTCGTAATACCTACCACATGACTTAAAGCATCCAGTTTAATGAAATTTGATAACTGCAAGGAGGTCATACAGATAACACTTTTAACAGGCGTTTCTATGACCGTATAGTCAGCAGGAATATTTTCGGGTTTCACGCCTCTGGGTACAAGCGCATAATGAAAAGACTCGCCGCCTTCCTTCTGAGGATCACTGATATCGACCAAACGGCACGTAGGTGTATAAGTCACTCTGAATCCTTTGGCATAAACAGGTGTGATACGGATGGAAGAAGTATCGGCCGCCTCACAGGTTACAGTTGTTACGTTCTGGTTGTTCTTCGGACGGCAACCGGCAAAAGAAATACAGGCCAGCAGTGCGCATCCAATCAGGAATTGTTTCATCGGTATTCGTCTTTTAATTCAGATTATAGCGGTCAAAGATACTTAATAATTCTTGTTTCATAGGGATATTTTCCTCACTTTTGCAGAACATTAAGATGATAAACCGATAGCAAATGACAACATCACACCCTATACGTTTCGTATCTTTAGGACCGGGTGAACCGGACCTGATAACACTAAAAGGATTCAAAGCCCTGCAAACGGCCGACTGTATCTTTTGTCCTGCCACCATGACCCGAGACGGGAAATCTTCGTCACGGGCACTTTCCATTCTGGATACTCTCGGATTCTCGGACACCGTACAATGTTTCCGGCTTCCAATGGACAAAGATCGGACACAAGCTCTAAAAGCCTACGAAGCTGTATACGAAAGCAGCAAAACACTCCGTGCGGAAGGGAAAAACATTGTAATTGTGGCGGAAGGAGATGCAGGTCTCTACTCTTCCATCCATTATATTTACGACAAGCTGCGGGAAGACGGTATCCCTGTAGAACAGATTGCAGGTATTCCCGCTTTTATAGCTTCCGGAGCAATGGCAGGCATGCACATCGTCAGCCGGGAAGAACGGCTGATTATACTACCCGGACTTGTCACAACCAAAGAACTGGAAAATTACCTGAAGCAACAAACCGTAGTGGTCATTATGAAGCTCTCGCAATGTGTAGAAGAAGTACACCAATGCATAAACAGCCATCCAGAATATCAGTATCACTATTTTGAGAATGTAGGAACAGAGAAGGAATACTACTCTTGCTCCAACGAAGAACTCCGTGAGAAGAGATTCCCCTATTTTTCAGTAATGATTATCAGGTTCTGACCGGACTTTATCCGGTGAAGGTCTTGAACTACCTATAGACGAGTTGTGTACCCCGGCATATACCGGTTGTACAACTCGTCATGGACCAGTTGTGTAACTCGCACGAATCTTTCATACCCTGCCTTCCTCTCATACAAAAAGCGCGTTTCGATCTTCCATCTTCCACCTTTTAGAGTGCATATCGTTGATTGTGAGATGTATAGATTGGTGGAAGATGCGGTTTTTATGCCATTTATCTTCCACCCCCATCTTCCATCTTCCACCCGCTGTTTTAGGGAATATTTCAATAGTAACGATTTGGAAAACAAATGGATATGTCCAATTTCTTATCCGTTTATCTCTCTAAAAGCATTTCATTTCCCTTACTCTCTTTAGTGCAAATGGTCGGATCCTTATCTCGGCCCGGGCATGCGGGCTCATCGGCCCGGGTATGCGGGCTCATCAGCCCGGGTATGCGGGCTCGTCAGCCCAGGTACGCGGGCTGGGATAAAGAGTTGTATGACAATGGTTAATCTACTACACTTCTCCGGTAATAGTCGGCCGGATTCTTTCTTAAAAAAGAAACAACGAAGCGCTGTTTCCACATCGCTGTGTGCGAATGGAAGGTTTTGTGGGGAGGGACAAGGGAGGAAGACGGTTGTTAGATGAAAAAGCCGTGTGTAACTCGTCTATTATTGGTCAGGACGATTGCATATTTGAGATGGAATAATTACCTTTACATGCCCCTAATACGATGATGATTATGAAAACAACCAAACTCCAACTTTCCCTTTTAGCCCTTTTCCTGGGATGTGTTTCTCTGCAAGCACAATACAAATGGGCAAATCCATTAAACCAAGATATCCATGTGGTGCGCGGACAAGCATGGCAGAGCGAATTAAAAGATTCATATGCCCGACTGCCTCTACGGGCCCGGGATAAAGTGCGCAAGCCTTTATGGGATTTGGCGCAGCAAAGTGCAGGACTGTCTGTTGCGTTCCGTTCCAATGCACCGGAAATAAAGGTTCGTTATGTGGTGAAAGGCGGACTCTCTATGCCACACATGCCGGCAACCGGAGTTTCGGGTGTAGACTTATACGCTACGGACAACAACGGACGGGAACGATGGTGTGCCGGACGATACTCCATGGGTGACACGATAACCTACAGTTTCAGCGGACTTTCATATGCAGCCAAATCCGGTAACGGATTCGAATATCAATTATTTTTGCCGTTATACAATAAAGTATCGTGGATGGAAATAGGAGTTCCTGCCGATGCCTCTTTCCGTTTTCTACCGGCCTCGCAGGAAAAGCCACTGGTTATATACGGCACTTCTATTGCACAAGGAGCTTGCGCTTCCCGCCCGGGCATGGCATGGGGAAATATTTTAAACCGGAAATTGGGACATCCGGTCATCAATCTTGGTTTCTCCGGCAATGGAAAGCTGGAAGAAGCGCTCTTTGATCTGTTGTCTGAAATCGATGCGCAATTGTATATCATCGATTGCATGCCCAATCTGTCGGGAAAGAAAGAATCCGCCGTTGTATACGAGCGCACTCTGAAAGGAGTGAAAAAGCTGCGTGAAAAGAGCCGGACCCCTATCTTGCTGGTAGAACACGACGGTTATAGTAACGAATATAGTTCCGAAAGTGCGGAAGAATCTTATCGTGTAGCCAATGCAGAACTGCGCAAGGCATATGAAACGTTACAAAAAGAGCAGGTTCCGGCTGTATACTATCTGACCAAGGAAGAGATCGGTATCCCGATGGATGCCATGGTAGATGGTGTTCACTCCACCGACCTGGGTATGCAACAATACGCTGACAGCTACCAGAAGAAAATACGTGAAATTTTGTGTGAAGACAATCAAGGACCTGCTTCGTGCATCCCATGCAAGCAACAAAGAGATCCGTATGATTGGTACGGCCGTCACGAAGAAATCTTGAAACTGAACAAACAAAGTGCTCCTGAAATAGTGATGATCGGCAACTCGATAACACACTTCTGGGGAGGCGACCCCATCGCGCATAACCAGTTTGGCAAAGAATCCTGGGAGAAATTATTCAAAGGGAGAAGTGTACGTAACCTCGGATTCGGCTGGGACAAAACAGAGAATGTACTATGGCGCATCTATCACGGAGAACTGGACGGTTTCCAGGCTCGCAATATATTTCTGCTGATAGGTACCAATAATCTGTCATTCAACAGTGATGAAGAAATTATAGAAGGTATCTGCCGGATCGCAAAAGCCATTCATGAACGTCAGCCGCAGGCAAAACTCTGTATCATGGGCATCCTGCCAAGAAAAGGGATGGAAGCCCGCATTGCCGGAATCGATGCGGAATTACAAAAACAACTGGCAGGCAAAGACTGTACTTACATTGACCTTGCTCCGCAACTGACGCAAAAAGACGGATCGATAGACTCTTCTCTGTTCCGTGACGGACTGCATCCGAATGCAGAAGGATACAAGCGGATCGCAAAGGTGCTGAAAGGGTATCTATAAGCAGAGATCCGGTTGCTGATAAATACATATCAACCTTTCATCATTACAAGATATTCAGATGAAAGATCTGAGATATACCTGTTACCGAAATCTGTATGCCGATGCAAAATGTAAAAAAGGCTACGAGCTTATTTATAATCTGATTGCCTACAGGCCCGAGTTTCTGAATAATCCTCTGCCCCTGTGAGAGGAAAACATACAGTATCGCAGCCATACAGATGATGACAAGTGCGATAACAAAATAGTTGATTCCGGTCTGCAGTAGTTTCCCTTTGACACTGGCAGAGGCCATCAAAGTGAATATGACAGATATACTGCCGGGACCGATGCTGATGGGGAATGTGATGGGGTAAAATATCTTCTGTTCTATATTCTTCCATTTAAAGCTATCCAGATTCTGGTTAGACTCTCCCTTATCAGAAGAACCGGAATCGGCAAGCAATTCCATTGCCGTTTTACAAATCAGTATGCCGCCTCCAAGTTGAATCACAGGAATGGCCAGACCGAAAATCAACAAAAACAGATGCCCTATCACCAAAGTACCGACACCGATCATTATAAAGTTGAAAATCAGCTTCTGAATGGCAGTCTTTCGCTGTTTTGGGTCCAGGTCTGTAAAAAAGCCATTTACAACAAAACCGTTTCCCAAAGGGTTTACTACGGGAAACAAAGCCATAAAGGAGGATGAAAATATGATTAGCAGATTACTCAACGACATAGTTCTTGCTTTTTAAAACACTTTATTAAGAATGCAACACTCATCTACAAACACAGATTGCCTCTTATTGATGTTATAAATGCAAGAAACATCTTCTTATTGTGATATTTTAACAGCCCATCATATACGTGCCAAAGCATATGCTAACGTACGTACCCCACTTAGAAATCCGGATGATGCGTCACCCGAAAATGACCTTCACTTCCGTCCCCTTCCCTTCTTCGGAGGCAATCTCTATTTTTCCTCCGTAAACAGAAAATATTTTCGCTGAAAGGCTGAGTCCAACCCCCTGCCCTGTATATTCTCTCGTATTACTTCCCCGGTAGAACGACTGGAAGATATGTTCTATCTCGTCCTTGGGAATTCCGATTCCGGAGTCCCCGACCGCTATTCCCCATCGTTCCCCCTCTTTGTAAAGCCGCACAATCACCTCTTCTTGCGAATACTTGCAGGCATTGTCTATAATGTTCTGCAAGGCTATCTTAAACAAATAGGGATTTGCATCGACCACAGCACTCTTTACGCCCTCCTCCGGATATTGCAACCGGAGGCGGGGAACAGCAGAACTCATCTCCTGTAATAAGTCTGCCAGATAAATCTTTTCGACGTTGTTTTTCCGGATATCCTCTTCCTGCCTCGACAAAAACATCAAATGCCTGATCAAGTTAGAGAGACGTTTGCTTTCCCCGGCAATTCGTTGAAGGGCTTCGACATATTCCTCCGTGCTACGCTCCTTTAACAAACTGATTTCACACTCACCCTGAATGGCGGTAATGGGATTATTCAATTCGTGGGAAGCATGGCTGACAAACGATTTTTCTGCTTTGAACGCAGTGTCGATACGGTCGAGCATACTGTTTAATGCTTCTATCAAATGATCCAGTTCATCTTTATTGCCGGTAGTCTTCAGTCGGCGGTTCAGGCTATTGCCCCGTATCCGCTGCAACTGCAATAAAATATGTTGTAAGGGGATTAATATTCTCGTAGAATAAAGTTGTCCCATGAAGAAGATCAATACTGAACTGCTGAGTATCAGGAAGGTAGATAATACCAGCAAATGTTCCTGTATTTTAACCCCATAGCCATTATGCGACATTACGATTACGATAAAGTTTCCCTCATTGTCAGGATAGTACAAAGCAGCTCCCAGCATATCTTTATGGACAAAAGATACCGATGACATCTCCTTTGAATCAAGGAGCAGTTTTTGTTGCCCAGCAGAAAGATATTTATTCAACGTATCACGTACCACGACGTCACTGTCCATATTCAGCAAAATCTCTTTGGCCTCCGGCAACAGTTCATCATACTTCCGTTGAATGGCCAGATAGCTTTGTTCGTCCACCTCATCCCGTTCCCAATGTTTCTGGGCAGTCAGAAAAGCTTTTTCCCGAAGATACGACTGATACAATCCGTCGATATACCTCGAACTGAAGAGATAAAACACTCCAATGACGATCATGGTGGTCAACACTGTTATCAACGTATAAAAGAGGGCAATCTTACGTCCGATTTTCATAGTCAGGTGTTTTTTAGTCAGGCATACATGATATATCCGGAACCAACTACAGTATGAATCAGTTTCTTACTAAAGTCTTTATCAATCTTACCACGAAGGTAGTTTACGTATACATCCACTACATTGGTATTCGTATCAAAATTCTTATCCCATACATCTCTCAATAATGTCAGGCGCGAAAGTACCAATCCCTGATGGGTCATAAAATATTCCAGTAAACGGTATTCCTTGACGGTGAGGTCTATCTCCGCTTCTCCACGTCTGGCACGGCGGCTGTTACAGTTAAGCACCAAATCATCACATACCAACTGCCGGGCGGAATCTTCTCTTCCTCTACGCAGGATGGCCTTGATCCGGGCTTCCAGTTCCTGAAAGCTGAAAGGCTTCACCAAGTAGTCGTCAGCTCCCGCATCCAATCCTTTTACGATATCCTCCGTCGTACCCAGCGCAGTCAACATAATCACCGGAACCAGATAACCATACTGACGGCGATAGAGACGGCAAAGCTCCAAGCCATTCATTCCGGGCATAATAATATCTATGATCAGCAGATCGAATACTTCCTGCCGGATCAGTTCCCATCCGGAATTACCGTCATTGGCAACTGACACTGTATGTCCGAACTCCTTCAGTCCCCGTTCTATGAACGAAGCTATATTCACTTCATCTTCTACCAATAATATCTTTGCCATAACTTTTGAGTTTTAAAGTGACAAATATACGGTTTACACTCGTCTTTGCCGCAGCTTTCCATCTTTATCAAACAAAGTTTTACCATAAATGGCCTCTACAATCAGCGGAAAAATAAAAAGCGTAAAGAAAGTATCACACAATACGCCACCGATAATAACAATGGCAAGCGGACGCTGCGACTCGGAGCCGATACCATGGCTCATGGCTGCCGGCATCAGTCCGATAGCAGCCATAGCAGCCGTCATCACAACCGGCCGGACCCGCGAATGAACCGTACTCTTCACTGCTTCGGCCAAAGACATGTGCGAATGCACATTCGACTTAATACCCGAAATCATAATCACTCCGTTCTGAATGCAGATGCCGAACAAGGCTATAAAACCGATCCCGGCAGAAATTGAGAAGTTGAAGTGAGTGATCAATAGGGCAATGATACCGCCGGCCGCCGCAAATGGGACATTCAACAATACCAGTCCTGCATCCCGGGCATTGGAAAACAGGATGAAGAGGATAACGAATATAATGGCAATACTGACGGGAACAACCTGTGCAAGGCGTTTGCTGGCACGTTGCTGATTCTCAAAATCTCCGGTCCATTTCAGTGTATATCCGTCCGGAAGATGTACCGAAGCTTCCACTTTCTTTTGTGCTTCGGCAACGGCAGACCCCATGGCACGACCACGTACAGAGAACTTAACAGCACAAAAACGGGTATGGCTGTCACGGAATATAAGCAATGGTCCTGTAATGGTCCGGATATCTGCCAATTCCTTGATCGGGATCATCGCACCATCCATCGCTGGTACCAGAATCTTACCTATCTGCTCTTCGTTCTGGCGGAACTCTTCATTATAACGAACCATGATATTGAACTTACGCTCGTCTTCATAGAGCAATGAAGCAGATTTACCTCCGATGGCCATCTCAATAATAGATTGTACATTTTCTTTCGATACACCATAACGGGCAAGCTGTTTTTCGTTCAACTCGATGCGAAGTTCCGGCTGACCTATATTCCGGATCACTCCCAGATCTTCAATACCTGCTACGGTTCCCAACACTTTGTTTATCTGTACAGCCAGTTTCTCTGCCTCATATAAATCCTTCCCGAAAACCTTAACGGCAATAGAACCTTTTACACCCGAAGCGGCTTCCTCCACGTTGTCGGTAATCGGTTGTGAGAAATTGAAATCGGTACCGGGATAGAGAGCAAGGGCAGATTGCATTTTTTCAATCAACTGTTCTTTACTGAGTCCGCTCTCCCACTCTTTCTCCGGATAAATATCAACATGAAATTCCACATTGTAAAAACCGGTAGCATCAGTCCCATCATTCGGGCGCCCGGTTTGCGAGAGCACCTGCTTTACTTCGGGAAAAGCCAACAGCTCTCTACGCATTCTGTTGGCAAGTGAAACAGACTCATCCAGAGAAATGCTTTGCGGAAGGGTGGCACGAATATAGATGGCTCCTTCATTCAACTGCGGCAGAAACTCCATCCCCAGAAAAGAGTAAAGAAACAGCCCGGCTCCTCCGACCAAAGAAGCTAATCCGATGGACAGCTTACGATGAGCATGAAAAATGGCAAATAAGGCCGAACTTTTCTCTCTAATAAAACTCACCAAAAAATTACTTTTCTCACTCACATTTTTCCTTAACAGGATGGATGACATGACCGGAACCAGGGTCAAAGTAAAAATCAAGGCCCCCAGTAAAGCAAACCCCAATGTATAAGCCAAAGGAGAAAACATTTTCCCTTCCACCTTTTGAAACGAGAATATGGGGATTAACGCCGTAATAATAATCAGCTTGGAGAAAAAGACCGCTTTGGCCTTTTCTTTGGCAGTATTCCGGATCAGCCCCATCTTCGACATCCGGTTGAAAACGGGCATCCCCACTTCTCTCGCTTTCCGATCGAGAGCAACGAATATACCTTCTACCATCACTACGGCCCCGTCTATTATGATCCCAAAGTCAATGGCTCCCATAGAAAGCAGATTGGCGGACATCCCCATTACATGCAAGCAGATAAAAGCAAACAACAGGGATAAAGGGATAATGACAGCTACCACTACCGTTGTCCGCCAGTCCGCCATAAAGATGAATACAATGAAAGTTACCAATAGTATGCCTTCCACCAGATTGTGCGTTACTGTATGTACAGCAAGATCCACCAGGTCTTCCCGATCATAAAAAGGTACAATCTTTACATCCGTCGGTAAGATGCTTTCGTTCAATTCATCTATTTTCATCTTCAGCCCGGATATCACTTCACCCGGGTTCTCTCCCTTGCGCATCACTACAATACCTTCCACGACATCATCCTCGTCCATTCGCCCTACCTGTCCCAGACGAGGTAAACAAGATTCACGGACATCAGCCAGATTCCTCACCAGAATGGGAGTACCATTGATATTTTTCACTACAATGTTCCGCAACTCCTCCAAATCGTTAATCAGCCCTATACCTCTTACGACATAAGCCTGGGAGCTTTTGGTTATTACATCTCCGCCCACATTAATATTACTCTTCGAAATGGCATCATAAAGTTCCAGCGAGGTGATGCCATAATTGATTAACTGGTTTGGGTTGACACTTACTTCACAGGTTTTTACTTCACCACCGAAACTGACAATATCCGCCACACCCGATACGGCACGCAGATTGCGATCGATCACCCAATCCTGAATCGTTTTCAGTTCGCGTACACTCCGTTTGTCACTTCGCAGGGTATAGCGGTAAATCTCTCCTGTAGGTCCGTAGAGAGGCTGCACCTCAGGAGTTACTCCTTCCGGCAGATCGGCATCATTCAATAAATTATATACCTGTTGACGAGCAACAAAATCATCCACATGATCCTCAAACAGCACATTGATGACTGACAACCCAAACAAGGTTGTCGAACGGATATCTGTCTTCTTCTGTACCGAATTCATGGCTATCTCCACCGGAATCGTAATAAACTTCTCTACCTCTTCGGCACTGCGTCCCGGCCACTGGGTAATGATGGTCACTTTCGTATTCGTCACATCGGGAAATGCATCGATCGGAGTGTGTCTGAATGAAACCACACCGGCGATGATGGCAATCACCGTACAAAAAAAGACGAAAAACTTATTCTTCAACGAAAAAGCCACAATATTGTCTATAAACTTATGCATAGTTTTTTTCGCTTTTAGTCTGCATTCAAAGCATTGTAGACCAATAATACATTTTGATTCAACACTCTGTCACCTTCTGAAAGTCCGGAACGGACATAACATTCCTTACTCAGCTGTTTGTAAACATCAATCTCCTTAATCGATAAACGGTGGTCCGTAGCCACTGCCACAACATAGTTTTTCCCTCCTTCGAATATCAGGGCATGTGCATCGATCCGGGGCATTTGTTTCCCGGACGACTTACACTCCACACCGACATTGGTAAACATACCCGGCTTCAGCAAGTAATCTTCATTACACAATTTAATGCGCACATTCATCGTCTTACTTTCGGTATCCAGCATGTGATAGACTTTATCGATACTTCCGGAAAAGACCTTATCGGGATAAGCCAAGGTAGTGATATGTACGGGTGCTCCTTCAACTACTCTGCTAATATCACTTTCATAAACATCTGCCATCACCCATACATTTTCCAGGCCGGAAACAGTGAATATCTCCTCACTCTGATCGGAGCGGAGTTGCATGTCTTTACTCACCTTTTTGTCTACAATAAAACCGGAAACCGGAGATTTGATTTCGTAAAATGATCGACCGCTGAAATGGTTGATGGAAAAGATTTCTTTGATGCGGTTCTCTTCCGCCTCTGCATTAGCCAATTCCTGTCGCACCTGCAATACGTCTTTATCAGACGCCAAGCCTGAATCGAACATATCCTGAGTGGCATCCATATTTCTACGGGCAATGATAACCTGCTGGTTTGCTTCCTTCATTTGTTTCTCGTAGTCAGCCACTTCACCGCTACGGATCACCGCAAGTATATCTCCTTTTCGTACGTAATCCCCTACTTCGGCATGAAGCTCCGCCACAGTACCGCCAAACATAGGATAAATGTGCGCTACCTGCTCCTGATTGAAAGTCACACGCCCGTTTAGAACCAGTTCATCCGTCACATCATGCAGACGTACCGTATCGACAGAGACTATTTTCAGTAAACTATCTGTCAGACATAAGTTTGTATGCACCTCAGATTGCTTCATCTTTGATGAACAACCTCCCAACCCCAGAATCAATATACATGGAAAGTATTTTGTCCAATTCATAAATTATATGGATTTAATTATTAAAGACATGTTGCCCGACTACTGCATTCAGATTCTCAATGCCGAGAAATACGTTTTTTTTTATATCATAAAGCTGAATGCAGGTCTCTTTATAGCTATCGTAAAAATCGATAAACTCTAAAAGACTGATATTACGTTTGATAAAGTTTTCATTGGCTCCGGCTATCAGTTTCTCAAAGTTATGTTCCAATCTCCCATCCACTGACCGATAAAGCTTGAACGCTTTATCTAAGGCAGTATAGGCAGCATACAGTTCTGTCTCAGCTTTACTGCGAATATATTCCTGCTCCCGGCCTGCCTTCAGGAGATTGAAGCGTGCCATCTTGATATTCCCTTGGTTACGGTTAAAGATAGGAACAGACATACTAAACCCGATAGCGAAATAATTATTAATAAAATTACCTTGACGATCATAGTTACCTTTCACTGAAAATTCGGGAAAGGCCAACGATTTCTGTAATTTCAGATCGGCTTGCGAAGCAATGATATTACTACGTGCCATCTTTTGGTCAGGCCTCACGGATACCATCTCTTGTAAACCGGCATAAGACAATCCATTTATGGTCAGACGTTCAAGCGAACCTTCATCTACTATTGGCTCAGTGCGAAAATCAATGGGCAAGTTCAATAATAAATTCAACTCTCCCCGCCGTGATAGATAATGGCTCTCACATTCGCTCATATCCTTTTTCAAGGAGAACAGCATTGACTCGAGACGGGTCATCTCCATTAAAGAAACATTCCCCTTCACATGCTGTTCCTTAATGCCTGCCAACAAATGTTCAAGCGAACTGACCTCTTTATCATAAACCGATAATGACTTTGACAGATAGTAAACTTCGATAAAAGCTTCCCCAAGCTCCTGACGTAAAGTCCGCATTACCTCCTCAAACTGATAGCCGGCAATTTCCCGGTTTATTTTCTCCAACCGTATTTGCTTATTCCGTTGTCCGGCAAGACGGATCACCTGTTCTATCTCTACAACAGATTCACCGCTCTTACCAAAATCAAAATAAGTGCCATTAAGCCGGTTGTAAACATTTTGTTCGAATGAGATCACCGGGTTATCAAATAATCGAGCTTGAAGCAACCTGGCTTGTGCCATATCTATATTGTAGCGTTCGGCCAATAGGGATAAATTACATTTCAAGAAACGTTGCTCGGCCTCTTTCAGCGTCAAGCTCCCGGAGGGTTGCTGTGCTCCGGCAATTCCGAAAAATCCAAGAAAAAAGAGAATAAAAAACTTTCTGGTCATAGTCCTTGTTATTTTGATGACAAAAGTACAATTCACACTTCACGCAGACCGTTTGAAAGCAATTATAAGATACTCAGATGAGATTAGAAAGTTATTAGAAAGCGGAAAAAGCAGGACAAGGAAGAATTGCTAATACAATAGGAGAAATAGCTATCTGCCAATAACTCCGATCTTCCTATCTTTGCAACATCAAAGAAACAAACAAGTAGTAACCCTTTAAAAAATAGAAATATGAAAGTCATCGATTTAACCAAAGAAAGTTTTGTAGAAAAGGTTGCAGATTATCAAGGATATCCGAAAGAATGGAAGTTTAAAGGCAACAAGCCCTGCCTGGTAGATTTTCATGCTCCCTGGTGTGTATATTGCAAAGCACTGTCACCCATACTGGATCAACTGGCTGTAGAATATAATGGTAAAATAGATATTTATAAAGTGGATGTAGATCAGGAACCGGAATTGGAAGCGGCTTTTGCCATTCGTACAATCCCTAATCTGCTGCTTTGTCCTGTTGGAGGAGAACCGACCATGAAATTAGGAACCATGAATAAAACGCAACTAAAAGCGTTAATAGAAGAGGCACTATTATAATTTACCTGACTAAGCATTGGGTACGTCAGTCAACCACGGTAAAACGTAAGCTGACTGACGTACAAATCTTATGATTCTTTTTTTTCGGTAGCAAGTACCAGCCTTATATCTGCATATGAAACCTCATCACCCAAAGCAGCTTTAATTGCCGTAAGTCCTTTGTCACTTCCATTAGCTTGCACATAACGGGTAATTTTCATAATCTTTTCTTTCGGAACGAGCTGCTCTATCTTAACTGCTCCCAAGCGTACATAATGCTCCAGATGTCCGGCTATAGTCCCTGAAACCAACTCACGTTCCTTGGCTATCTCTTCGATATTTTTCCCCTGCCTGAAAAGACGATAGGTTATCTCTTTGGTGTCAAGTTTTGGCTCCTTCACGGGTTTAGTTTCTTTTAGAGGCTTTGGCTCTTTCGGTTCCTTAGTTTCTTTTTTGAGGGTCAATGTTATTGCAGGCATTGGTGGACGTTCTATTCCCTGTTCCTTTACATATCGGCTCACCATTTCAAGCAAAACATCGCCGTACTTTTCGGCACCACGCTTCCCAAAATATGGAATACGCACTAACGAAGCCGTATCACAGGGCAATAAATTCACAATGCCCAGTATTGCTTTCTGTTGTATAACAGTGTAAACAGGAAGATTAGCTTTCGAAGCTTCTGAATTTCTCCATGCAATCAACTGTTTATACAGTTCCGGATGTAGGATATCGGTAGGAACTTCTATTTTTTCAGCAGTTCGGGGTTTACGTTCCGATCTTCCGGACGAGGATGTACTTTCTCCTCCGGAAACGGATAAGGTCAGGACAGCCTTATGTTTTAGAAAAGCTGATACGGTAAAACCTTCTTTTTCGGTATAATAGAGTGTTCCCAGCTTCACATGGAGTGTCGTCTTCAATGTATCTAACGCTTCGGAAAATTTCTTTTTCAGTTCTTTATTATCCGTTTCTACCTTTGTAGAAACCATCAGTGGGTTTAACAAATCCTCCAGGTGTTTACGGAAATAATGGGCACCGGCCACAATTCGTTCATTCAGTTTCGGATTTGCGTCATAGTCCTCCACCTCCATCAACAGAGTCGAATATTGCAACTTGAAAGTATCGGCAACCTTCATTATCTGAGCTTTATACAGATCGATCGTTTCTTTATACCGTTCCAGCAACTTTGGATAGAGTCGGTATAAGTGTTCATCGAGCAGACGCAGAACACGTGCGAAATGTTGCTCAAGAGGATGAAAATCGAATTGTTCACATAGCAACTCGTAGAAATAATGTTGACGCAGCAGAGCCAGCTTATGCTTATCAGGGGTCAGTTCTCCGGCATTACGGGTGAATTCGTCAATCGTGTCGTCACTGATAATAGACTCTCTCCTTAAAGGAGAACTGAGTACCAGTCCCTGAAGAGATTTACAACGACTCAGCGCAACATAAACCTGCCCATGAGCAAAAGAAGCGTTTGCATCAATGATGGCACGTTCAAAAGTCAAACCCTGACTTTTATGGATCGTTATAGCCCATGCCAAACGAATAGGATACTGCCGGAAAGTACCTTCAACCTCTTCCGTTATCTCTTTCGTCTGCGGATTCAGACTGTATTTACTATTTGTCCATTCTTCCGTTTCAAGTAAAAAGTCCTGCGATTCTCCATTTCCTTTCACCCAGATGCCATCTTTACCAACAGCCGTAACCAAACCGATCATTCCATTATAATATCGATGTTCCCCGGAAGAGTCGTTTTTAATAAACATAATCTGAGCCCCTTCCTTGACAGTGAGCATTTCATCCGCCGGATAAGCCGATTCCGGGAAAGTACCTTCTACCCTCGCCTGAAAGCTGAAAGCCCTGCCGGAAAGAGAAAGCAGCTGTCTGTCATTATATTGCTGGGCCTGATAATTATGTGTCGTCAGCCGGATGTACCCTTCTTCTTCTCTCGGACGAAACTCCGGAAGATAACGTTTATTCAATTCTTCCAGCACAGATTCGTCGGCCTCTTTGTCTCTGATTTTATTTAATAATCCGACAAAAGCCGTATCGCTCTGTCGATAGACTTTCTTCAACTCTATAGTGATATATTCAGTCTCTTTCAGTGAATGACTGCCAAAGAAAAATGCCGTGTCATAATAAGAGGTCAACAAGTTCCAGTCTTCTTCCTTTACTACCGGAGCCAACTGCTGTAAATCGCCTATCATCAGAAGTTGAACACCTCCAAAAGGTTTCGAACGATCCCGATAACGACGCAACACTGCATCCACCGCATCAAGTTGATCGGCACGTACCATACTGATTTCATCGATCACCAACAGGTCCATGCTACGGATAATATTGATTTTTTCTTTCCCGAATTTATGGAAGCTTTGTTGGGCAGAATTGAATGTACTCTCCGGAATATATGGCGCAAAGTTTAATTGGAAAAAAGAGTGTATGGTGACACCTCCGGCATTAATGGCAGCAATCCCCGTAGGAGCGACCACTACCATGCGTTTGGGAGTTAATTCCTTTAACCGACGAAGGAAGGTTGTTTTTCCGGTTCCGGCTTTTCCTGTCAGAAACAGATGGGTACCGGTATTTTCAATGACTTGCCAGGCTAATTCTAATTCGTGATTTTCTTCCATGAAATAATACTTTGCTACAAAGTTATAGCAAAAGAAAGAAGAAACCAATATAATAATAAGTTATTTTGCCACAGAAGATACAAAGGCTACGGACGATGATTGGTTGTCAGTTTCTTCATTGATAACAACTCCGCAACCTTTGTGCCCCCTGTGGAAAGTTTAAGCCATACTACCGCCCACAATATCAAGCAACTCGTTTGTAATGGCTTGCTGGCGGGTCTTATTATACTGCTTTGTCAGTTCCTGAATCAGTTCATTGGCATTATCCGTTGCTATTTGCATAGCTAAAGTACGTGCGGCATGTTCGGATGCATTAGAATCGAGAGCAGCCGTAAAGATCTTTTGACTCAAAACCTGCGGAATCAGATCCGCTATCAACTGGGCTGCGGAAGGTTCTATGATATAGTCATTTACCATTCCGGTTTTCCCGTCTTCATTCTGAACGGCAGACAGATCAATCGGCAAGTATCTTTCACGCAACAGCTCCTGTATTCCCATCGATCTGAAATGATGATAAATCAACTCCACCCGGTCGATGTTCTTCTCCAGAAAAAGTTCCATCAACAATCTGGCCAACGCAGCAGCTTCATCGTACGAAGGCTTATCTGCCAGTCTCTGATAGCTCCCTTGAGAAAAAAATCCTAATTTTTTCACAGCTTCCTCTATTTTCTTGCCAACCGGATAGATCAGGATATTATCCTGCCCCAGCTCACGATATTCTCCAACCGTCTGCAAAAACATCTTTAGTACGTTCGCATTGAAAGCACCACATAAAGAGCTGTTGGAAGAGAAAGCTACAATAGCAATACGCTTGACAGGGCGTTCCGCACAGAATGGAGACTCTACCGGAAGGTCAGCACTTAGAAAGTTGGTCAATATCTTATTCAGTTTCCTCTGATAAGGCAGCATGTTTTCAATGGCTCCCTGTGCCTTGTGTAACTTGGCAGAAGCCACCATCTTCATTGCTGAAGTGATTTTTCGGGTACTCTGTACCGAATTTATTCTGGTTTTTACTTCTTTTAGTGAAGCCATAGTCTTTATGGTTTATAATTAACTAAACTGTTTCGCAACCATCGTTGCTGTTTCCTCAATCGCTTTCGTTACTTCATCATTGATAACCCCTGTCTTCAATACGTCCAGTACATCCGACTGATGATCGAGAGCGAGTGTATTGAGAAATGCCGCCTCAAAGTCTTCTACCTTATCCAGTGGAACATTTCTCAGCAATCCGTTTATACCACAATAGAGAATCGCAATCTGCTTCTCTACCGGCATCGGAGAATATTGAGGTTGAACCAATAAACGGGCATTCTTTTGTCCTTTGTCAATGGTCAGTGCGGTAACCGGATCCATGTCTCCACTAAATTTGGAGAATGCTTCCAGTTCACGATATTGCGCCTGGTCTATTTTTAACGTACCGGCCACTTTTTTCATAGCCTTAATCTGAGCATTACCTCCCACACGGGAAACTGAGATACCGACATTGATAGCCGGACGGTTACCCTGATTGAATAAATCTGTATCAAGGAAAATCTGACCGTCTGTGATGGAAATCACATTAGTCGGAATATAGGCAGAAACGTCTCCGGCCTGTGTTTCGATAATAGGCAATGCTGTCAGTGAACCTCCGCCTTTCACTTTTCCTTTCAGACTCTCGGGCAAGTCGTTCATTTCACGAGCCACCTCTTCCTGATTGATAATCTTGGCTGCACGTTCCAGCAAACGGGAATGCAAATAGAAGATATCACCCGGATAAGCTTCACGACCGGAAGGACGACGGAGAATCAAAGATACTTCACGATAAGATACCGCCTGTTTGGACAAGTCATCATAAACCACCAACGCATGACGACCGGTATCACGGAAATACTCACCGATAGCAGCCCCTGCAAACGGAGCGAAATATTGAAGTGCAGCAGGATCTCCGGCTGTGGCAGCTACTACAATAGTGTAATCCATCGCACCATATTGGCGTAAAGTATTCACAATAGAAGCCACTGTAGATCCTTTCTGTCCGATAGCTACATAAATGCAATATACCGGATCGCCCGCTTCGTAATTACTACGCTGGTTTATTATCGTATCAATAGCTATCGATGTTTTTCCCGTCTGCCGGTCACCGATAATCAACTCACGCTGTCCACGACCGATAGGAATCATTGCATCAACTGCTTTCAGACCTGTTTGCAACGGCTGATTTACCGGCTGACGATAGATTACCCCCGGAGCTTTACGCTCCAAAGGCATTTCATAGAGTTCACCGCCGATCAATCCTTTTCCGTCCAACGGTTCTCCCAACGGATCGATAACGCGTCCCAACATACTTTCTCCCACACGGATAGAAGCGATTCGTTTGGTACGTTTCACTGTGAAACCTTCCTTGATCTTATCCGTAGGTCCGAGCAAGACGGCACCCACATTATCTTCTTCCAGGTTCATAACAATGGCCTTGATACCATTATCAAACTCAAGCAGTTCGTTGGCCTCGGCATTGCGCAGACCGTAAATACGTACCACACCATCACTCACCTGCAGCACCGTACCGATTTCATCAAGCTGCACCTTGGTCTCGATTCCTTCAAGCTGTTGGCGCAGAATCTCAGATACTTCGCTTACTCTTATATTTTCAGACATAATTTTTCACTAATTATACAATTCTTCGATTCTTATCAATGAACTGTTGTTTCACTTTCTTCAACTGTGTAGCGATACTGGCATCAAGTCGGTAATCGTTAATATCGAAAACAAAGCCACCTTCTATAGAAGGGTCGATCACTGTTTCCAACTCCATATACGCATGCAAAATATGTGCAGCAGTTTGTCGGATACGCTCTTCAGTAGCCTTATCTACCGGGACAGCAGTGATCAGTTTACCTACACCAATATGCTTCTTCTTCCGGTAAAGATCCAGATACATCAGACTCATGAATTGCAGATAAGTCTCCCTTCTCTCCTTGAGTACCAGACGGACAAAACGAATAAACTCTTCACTCGGTTTATTGTCTCCATCGGCTGCCGTACAGATCAGACTGAACTTTTCGTCAACAGAAACAATGGGATTATCAAGTACGGCACAAAATCCCTTCACTGTACGGAAACTGTGTGCCAGCGTGACAAGTTCATGATATAGCCTGTCTTCCGCTCCTCTCTCTTCCGCATAAGCCATCAGAGCTTTCGCATACCGCATTGAAATTATTCCGACTTCCATTTTCTCTTAGTTCTTCGTTAATACTTCATCAAGCATACGGTCTATCATTCCCATCTGCTCTTGTTTATCAGCCAGATTCTTACGAATAACTTTCTCAGCTATATCCACAGATAGAAGAGCTACCTGACGACGAATATCGCGTATGGCTTCTTCCTTTTCAATCTGAATCTGTCGTTTCACTTCGTCCAGTTCTTTCTGGGCAGCTATTTCAGCTTGTTTGCGGGCCTCGTAAATAATTTTCTCACGTTCCTGCATAGCCTCTTTCATGATACGTCCCTGTTCCTTATTAGCGGCAGCCACAATAGCTTCGCCCTCCTCTTTCAGTCGTGACAACTGGGCGTTTGCTTCTCTGGCTACCTCCAATGATTCGTCGATATAGGTTTTACGGCCTTCCACCATCTTAATGATGACGGGGAAGCCGTATTTAGCCAATACCGCGAATACAATTCCAAAAGAAAGGAGCATCCAGAATATCAGGCCACTATCGGGTAGTAACAATGACATAATCTTCTTTGTTTATTATAAGAAAAGTACTAACAGACAAACAACCAATGCCAACAATGCCACACCTTCTACCAAAGCAGCAGCAATAATCATATTCATACGAATATCTCCCGATGCCTCCGGTTGACGTGCAATACCTTCCATGGCCGAGCCACCAATCTTACCAATACCGATACCTGCTCCGATAACAGCTAAACCAGCTCCGAGGGCAGCTCCCAATTTACTCAATCCTACTCCTGCAGCAGCAGCTTGCAATAATACTGATAGTAACATAATTTTCAGTTTTAAAATGGTTTATATTATTCTTTTACTTCTTCTTTTTTACCGCCTTCCTGAGCCAGTCCGATAAATACAGCCGATAACATTGTAAACACATAGGCCTGAATAAAGGCAACCAACACTTCGAGCAAATTCATAAAGATGTTGAACAGCACCGAAGCCACCGTAAGCGAACCGTTAATGGCAGGCCCCATACTTGCCGATATAAATATCAAACAGGTAAGAACCAACATAGCCATGTGTCCGGACAACATATTGGCAAACAAACGGATCATCAATGCGAACGGTTTCGTAAATACACCGAAAAATTCGATAAATGGCATCATGGGTATAGGCACTTTCAGCCACCAGGGAACATCGGGCCAGAAAACATCTTTCCAGTAGTGTTTCGTCCCGAATATATTAACGATGACAAATGTAAATAAAGCCAATACCAGCGTTATAGCGATATTTCCGGTCACATTCGCTCCTCCCGGGAAAATCGGTATCAATCCCATGATGTTATTGATGAAAATAAAGAAAAAGGCTGTCAACAAATAAGGAGCGAACTTTTTATAGTTAGGCCCTACACAACTCTTAATCACATCATCATGGATCATCATAATAAACATCTCCATAAAACCGACAAATCCGCCAGGGGCATAAGCCCCCTGTTCACGCTTACGATACCAATGCGCCACACTAAGGATGATTATTAATAAGATAGCACTATTGATAAATAGAGATAAAGTAACCTTAGTAATAGAAATATCCCATGGTCGAACCTCTTCTCCCGCCGCATTACGTTCTACAATTTTGCCTTCGTACCTGCTTCCGGCAGGAGCGATATAGAATCCTTCATATTTACCGTCATTCTCTTCAAGGCGCGATGACAAAAAAGCATGCCAACCTGAAGTTTCGCTATATACGATAATCGGCAATGGAATACAGATAGAGGTTTTTCCTATATTTGTGATGTGCCATTCGTAGGAGTCGCCGATATGACCGAATACAATGCCTTTTACATCTACCTGATTTGCCTCCTGATTGATTGTGTCTTTCCCCACAATAATCTCTTGCTGTAAAGCAGTGGCGGTATCGCCCTCCACAGGCTCTTGTGCAGAGACCATAACAGGCAACATACCTCCTATCAGGATCAACATTCCGGTAACTATGTTACGCAACTGTTTCATATTTTTTTGATTTCTTTTTTAGTTTCTGATTCCATTCGAAAACGAAGAAAAACCAGCTTTCATATATAAGGTAGCCCAGATAGAATGCCAGAAATGTCAGCAGAAATTCCACAGCAGAATCGGGCACAGCCACACAGTAGATTATCAACAGAAAGACTGATATAATCATCTTCAGAACCTTTGCTACCAAAAAAAGCATCACCATCTTGTCCGGTGCATGACGCCTGCAGGCATCAAACATATAAATGTAAAATACACCGAATATATAAAAGTATACCGGTATCAACGGATAACCTCCGAAATAGTGTCCGGGCTCAAGATAATGCAAAACCAAAGCTCCCAACCCACCTCCGACAAGAGTCAAAATGGTAAGATAACTCAGGAAATTGCGTTTTGTAATGCTCATATTCATAGTAAAAACAGGTTCTTGTGTGGATCAAGGTCAGGATACACAAACGGAAGCTTCTCCGTTACTTAGCTCCACAAAACCGCTGTGAATATCCAACGTATGCTCTTCGCCATCCGTTGTCGTGTAACTGACTGTTCCTTCTTGCAGAGAAGAGACAATCGGCGCATGCTGCGCCAAAATGGAAAATACCCCACTGGTTCCCGGAAGAGTAACACTCTTCACTTCACCATCAAATACCTCCTTTTCCGGCGATACAATATTCAAATGCAGTTCTTTCATGATTCCTTATTTTATTTATTGGCTTGCTCAAGCAACTTCTTACCCTTTTCAATAGCTTCTTCTATCGTACCTACATTTAAGAATGCCGGTTCGGGCAGATAATCCACTTCACCGTCCAAAATCATCTTAAACCCTTTGATGGTGTCTTCAATAGAGACCATTGCTCCCGGCACACCGGTAAACTGTTCGGCTACAGTAAACGGCTGAGACAGGAAACGTTGTACCCTGCGCGCACGGTTCACAACCAAACGATCGGCATCGGACAGCTCCTCCATACCCAAGATGGAAATGATATCCTGCAATTCCTTGTTTCGTTGCAGAATCTGCTTCACACGCTGAGCCACATCATAATGCTCTTGCCCCACAATATGTGGGTCAAGGATACGAGAAGTAGATTCCAACGGGTCTACAGCCGGATAAATTCCGAGTTCAGTGATTTTTCGGCTCAATACAGTTGTTGCATCCAAGTGAGTAAAAGTGGTTGCCGGTGCAGGGTCGGTCAAGTCGTCAGCCGGCACATATACAGCCTGCACCGAAGTGATGGAGCCCGTCTTGGTTGAAGTGATTCGCTCTTGCATAGCACCCATTTCCGTAGCTAATGTAGGTTGATAACCTACGGCAGAAGGCATACGTCCTAACAAAGCTGAGACCTCGGATCCTGCCTGAGTAAAACGGAAAATATTATCAATGAAAAACAAGATATCCCTGGCACCCGACTTGGCCCCCATATCCCGGAAAGATTCGGCAACAGTCAGTCCCGACAGCGCAACCGAAGCACGTGCACCGGGAGGTTCATTCATTTGTCCGAACACCAATGTAGCCTGCGATTTCTCTACTTCGTTATAATCTACTTTCGAAAGGTCCCAGTGTCCTTTTTCCATACTTTCTTTAAAAGCCTCTCCATAACGGATTACACCCGATTCAATCATTTCACGAAGCAAGTCATTACCTTCACGGGTACGTTCTCCTACCCCGGCAAATACGGAAAAACCATTATGCTTCTTTGCAATGTTATTGATGAGTTCCATAATAAGTACCGTCTTACCTACTCCGGCACCACCAAACAGACCAATTTTACCTCCTTTTGAATAAGGTTCAAGCAGGTCGATCACCTTTATTCCGGTGAACAACACTTCCTGTACGGTGGTTAAATCTTCAAATTTTGGGGGATCACGGTGAATGGAATAGGCACCCTCACGATTGAGTTCTTTCATTCCGTCAATAGAATCGCCGACTACGTTCATCAAACGTCCTTTGATTTGTTCACCTATCGGCATTGTGATAGGACCTCCTGTAGGAAATACCTTCATCCCGCGTTGTAAGCCGTCGGTACTATCCATGGCCACGGTACGAACAGTATTTTCACCAATGTGTTGTTGTACTTCTACAATCAGCTTTTTGCCGTTGTGCCTTTTTATCTCCAATGCGTCGTGGATACTTGGCAATATCAAGTCCGATTCTGTACCTTCAAAATACACATCGACCACAGGGCCAATTACCTGAGAGATATGTCCTATAATCTGTGACATAAGCAATCTTTTTATATATTATTCTTCTAATACTCTAAAGCGTTATAGCATGGTAAGTCGCGTTTTTACCAGTTTCACTATTAACATAACGTTCGATATTCGGTTTTGTTCACACAGATAGTTAAACAAACAACTTCGCAAATGTAGAAACTTTTTTTTCCCGTTGTACCATTTTTCTATATTTTCTCTTTAGATAACATTCATTAAACTTACAGCAGCGTGAAAATGAACATTATTAGTGCCCTTTTTACTGTTATACAAAGCATGTTCAGGCAAATAGGCACTGTTCTCAATCTAACAAGGCGACCTATCGAGTTTTCAAGTACCTATAGTGTTTTCAGTCAATTAGTCAAATGTTAGATAGTACAACATGCAACGAGTTTTATATTGATAAAAGAGAGTTGTGTTTGAGGGTCATTTTTCGGTCTCTGCAGACTTAACCGGGCAGAGTATTAACAATTGCAAAAGAGCAGAAAAAGACAGAGGCATAGACTAATAAAAAGACAGGTCTCTGCCACTTCTTAAGCGACAAAGACCTGTTATTGGATTTTCAGAAAGAAACCTCCGTATTTAATATACTTCTACTTTATCAGCTATTCGTTTTGCCTTATCACGCAAAGCATCCAGATCAGAACCGTTCGGAGCATAACAGAGTACTACCCCCATACGGCGATTCACACGTGTATATGGCTTACCAAATATACGCAGATAGGTGTCCTCTTCTATGGTAACTTCCTCCATGCCTCTATACTGCGGACGTTCCTGGCTGGCAATCGGTGAAAGAATAACAGCACTCGCTCCTATTCTCTCCTGCTTTATACCCGGAATGGGTAATCCTAATACGGCACGTAAGTGAAGTTCAAATTCATTCAGGTTTTGTGTTCCCGCCAATGTTACCATTCCTGTATCGTGCGGACGCGGAGACAGTTCTGAGAAGTAAACCCCATTTTCATGACTCAGGAAGAATTCAACTCCCCATAATCCGGCACCGGTCAATGCGCGGGTTACTTTTTCAGCCATCTCTTCCGCTTCCTTCAGATGTGCCGGGTCAATGTGTGCGGGCTGAAAACTTTCACGATAGTCTCCTCCCTTCTGTACATGTCCGATAGGTGGACAAAATAGTGTCGGACCATTCTTCTGAGTTACCGTGAGCAAAGTTATTTCACTATCGAATTTGATAAACTCTTCAATAATCAGTTCACGAATATCTCCGCGGCTGCCGCTACAACCATACTCCCAGGCATGCTCCAACTCAGCAGCACTTTTTACCAACGACTGCCCTTTGCCCGATGATGACATTAAAGGCTTCACAACACAGGGAAAACCTATCTTCGCAGCAGCTTCCTTCAATTCCTCCAACGATTTGGCATAATAGTATTTCGCAGTTTTCAGCCCCAATTCCTTAGCGGCCAAATCACGGATGGCTTTGCGGTTCATGGTATAATTCACTGCACGGGCACTCGGCACTACCTGAATGCCTTCCTTCTCGAAATCGTATAAACGTTCCGTGCGGATGGCTTCAATTTCGGGGACGATAATATCCGGCCGGTGTTTCTTTACAATACGCTCCAGTTCTTCACCGTTCAGCATATCGAAAACTTCATATTCATCGGCTACCTGCATAGCAGGTGCTCCGGCATACGAATCACAAGCAATGGTGTATTGACCTTTACGTTGAGCAGAAATTACAAACTCCTTTCCCAGTTCGCCCGATCCGAGTAAAAGTATTTTCTTCATGATTGAATATTTTAAGATATAATGACGCAAAAATACTACTTTTCTTCCAATAAATCCCGAACGAGCTACTAAATGATTGCAATAAAGGAAAGAAAAAGGGAACAGTATAAAAAATGATTAACAAGTAAAAGGTCTGCAAAACATATTCAAGAGAAAACTCTCCTCCTAAAAGAAGAATGGAGTATTTCCACTTCATATAACATCGCTGATTTTCAACCACTTAAAGCACACATAGAAAGGGATTATACGAAGTTAATATCGTATTTGCAGGAAGTTAACTTCTCGACTTTACGATATTAACTTCGTATAATTACGTTATTAACATCGTATACAACAGGATGTTAACTTCATAAACGGCATAAAATAATTTCTAATATAGAGACAAATACAAGAATGGGTGGCCAAAACAAAGTGTTAATTATTGGTCTAATTACACAAAAAAGAATATTTAAAAGGGTGAAAAGAACCAAATATAGCATATTATCCGGAATTAATGCCTTACTTTGCAAAACCAAACAACAAGAGGTTTTTATTGGTCTAACTCTCACATGTATTTCCTCAATGTTCGCATTGAGAACTTTCATTTCTGATTTACACTTCCTAAAGCTTTATTGTTATTTTATTAATTTTTTATTTTTGTATATTTATGAATATGTACGTTGGAAATCTTAGCTATAATGTTAAGGAGTCAGATTTGAGACAAGTTATGGAAGAGTATGGAACAGTAGAATCAGTAAAACTGATCACAGATCGCGAAACAAGAAGATCTAAAGGTTTTGCTTTTGTTGAAATGCCGGAATCTTCAGAAGCCAGCAATGCCATTAAAGAATTGAACGGAGCAGAATATGCCGGTCGTCCGATGGTAGTAAAAGAAGCTTTACCAAGAAACTGATCTGATAAGCAATAGAATAAGAGAAAGAGGGTGTCCGAAAAGGGTACCCTCTTTTTTTATGTAAAAGTCCGAACTTTCCCAAGCTCGGACTTTTTAATTTGCTCTAAAATGTTTATCTTAGAGCATGTTAATCGATAGTGCAAATATACAATTTAAGGAGTATTCTCA
>NZ_JAHKNF010000001.1:0-1015515 GCF_018860125.1 Bacteroides sp. HF-4919 | reverse complement strand
CTCCTTAAATTGTATATTTGCACTATCGATTAACATGCTCTAAGATAAACATTTTAGAGCAAATTAAAAAGTCCGAGCTTGGGAAAGTTCGGACTTTTACATAAAAAAAGAGGGTACCCAGCTAGGACACCCTCTTTTATTTTTAATGGCCTTTTTTCAGCTCTGCCGCACATTCCGCGCAACATCCTTTTAATACATAATTTATGCTTCGTACGGCAAATCCTTCAGGCAAATCTACTACGGGGACATGAATGTTTTCAAGGCAGAAAGTCTTATGGCAATATTCACAGTAAAAGTGCGTATGCAAATCTTTCACGGCACAAGTACATTCACTGTCACAAACCGCATATTTTAAAGATCCTGTACCATCATCTACGCTATGTGCCAGATGTTGGGAAACAAACAGGGTAATCGTTCGGAATATGCTCGACTTATCCACAGTATCCAGTTTGTTCTCCAAATCAAGAAGTGAAACAGCTTGTTCCGCATCTATCATAGCTTTTAAAACCAGCATCCTTATGGCAGTAGGTTTTATTCCTCTTTGTTCTAATATCTTCAAACACAAATTTTCCATTCTCATTTAATCATTTTCTGTATACGAATAGCATTCACTATGGCGATCAATGTCACACCTACGTCTGCGAAAACTGCTTCCCATAAAGTCGCAATACCACTTGCTCCCAATACCATTACCAGCAATTTTACTCCAAATGCCAGCGATACATTCTGCCAGATGATGCGGCGCGTACAACGTCCGACCTTTATGGCAGTCGCCACTTTCGAAGGTTGATCTGTCTGGATAACCACGTCTGCGGTTTCAATAGCGGCATCACTTCCTAACCCTCCCATCGCAATACCTACATCACTTAAGGAAAGTACCGGAGCATCATTCATTCCGTCACCGACAAAAGCAATCCGGTTATCTTTGTTTTCCTTCAGCTTTTCCATATGCTCTACCTTTCCTTCCGGTAGCAGATCACCATACGCCCGGGTAAGTCCCAGTTTGTTTGCAAAAATGCTAACAATACTCTGTTTATCACCTGACAAAATCTGAATATTCTTAATATTTAACTCTTTAAGTGATCTGACAGTATCTGCTGCATCGTCCTTTAACACATCGGACAATGTAATGTAACCTATATATTTATTTCCGACAGCACATACGACTGTTGTTTCCGTTATCGAAAGAATATACGCCGGAAACTCAATGGAATATTTCGACAACAGTCTGGCGTTACCGACCAACACTTTTTCTCCGTCAACCTCAGTCATTAACCCATAACCTGCAACCTCTTCTATATTCTCAGCAGCAGTAAGGCCAATCTTTTTCTTTTCGGCATAACTAACAATAGCTTTGGCTATCGGATGAGTACTATTTTTCTCAACGGAAGCTATTATACGTATCAGTTCTTCTTTTGAAACGCCTGGAATAACTTCACAGGATTCCACTTCAAAAACTCCTTTAGTCAGAGTACCTGTTTTATCAAATACGACTGTATTGACACGGGTTATGGCATCCAGATAATTTCCACCTTTGAACAAAATACCTAAACGGGAGGCTGCTCCGATTCCTCCGAAATATCCTAATGGAATACTGATAACCAATGCACACGGACATGAAATCACCAGAAAAACCAATGCCTTATACAGCCAATCATTAAAAACAAATCCGAATAACGGGTTTATGAATGAATAGATATATGGGATCAGCACAATCAAAAAGGCAAGGCCGATAACAATAGGGGTATATATACGGGCGAATTTTCTAATAAACAATTCGGCCGGTGCTTTACGTTCAGAAGCGTCCTCTACAAGTTCCAGAATACGAGCCAATGCGCTTTTATCAAAAGGCTTTGTCACCTTCATCCGGATCACTTTGTCTGTAACAATCATACCGGCAAGTACCTCCTCACCCTTGCGAATATCTCGTGGAACACTCTCTCCGGTAAGGGCCGCTGTGTTGAATGCTGCTATTTCGTTAAGCATAATTCCATCCAACGGTACACGTTCACCGGCTTTTATTTCGATAATTTCGTTTATAAAGACTGACTTCGGATTGACTGTAATGATCTCATTCCCTCTCACTACCATTGCCTTTTCGGGTCTGACATCCAACAAGGCACTGATATTACGTTTAGCCTTGTCTATTGCTCGATCCTGAAATAATTCACCAACTGAATAGAACAACATGACAGCAACTCCTTCCGGATATTCCCCGATATAAAAAGCGCCTAATGTTGCGACTGACATCAACGTAAACTCACTGAAGTAATCTTTCTGGAGAATACTTTCCCATGCTTCTTTTATCACAGGTAAGCCGACAGGCAGATAGGCCAATACATACCAAACCAAAGAAACTGTATTTTCCTTGAAAAAAGCAATATCCAGTTGATTCATTATACCGCCTGCTACCAACATCACCAATGAAAGCATTACTTTCCAATATTCGCCTATGAAGCCATTTGCTTCCTGGCAATTTCTGACCCGCATATTTGCATTCGTTTCACATTTGCATTGTCCCATAATCATGTTTATTATTAGGTTTATGATGCAAAGGTAGCGGATTGCAGGTGCAACAAAGTTGCAAAAACTCAACCGGAAAAGTTTCGAAGGCATTTCGGAATCCGGGAAGGTACTTTTTTACATCCAAACAGGTGCAAGGAATTTAACCAGAAAATATCCCCCGGCAATCAGCCATAGATACAACAGGGAAGCAAGTATAAATGGTTTGGCACCAGCTTTTTTGAATTTGTCAATGCTGGTTTCGGCTCCCAATGCAGTCATCGCCATGGTAAGCAAAAAAGTATCCAGATTATTGATGAAAGTGATCAACCCTTGTGGCAGTAAATCAAAAGAATTAAAACCGATAACTGCCAGAAAACCGATGGCAAACCATGGAATGGATATGTCTTTCATGCGGCCGCCTTGTCCGCCTGTTTTCACTGCTGCCCTGGATACCATGAAACTGGTGATCAACAGTACCGGAACCAGCATCATTACGCGGATCATTTTCACGATAATGGCAACATCGGAAATTTCTTTTCCCATCGCATTTCCCGCACCTACCGTATGTGCAACTTCGTGTAACGTAGCACCGGTAAAGATTCCCATTTCGTTGGGCGACAACATAAAAGTTCCGTTTCTATATAATATAGGATAGATAAACATTGATAGAGTACCAAAAATAACTACGGTGGACACAGCTACCGCAGTTTTGTATGGCTTGGTCTGGATGGTCGATTCAGCCCCTAAAATAGCGGCTGCACCACAAATGCCGCTACCAATGGAAGTCAGTAGTGCGACCCCACGGTCCATCTTAAGCATACGTCCAATTAAGATACCTCCGAGAATAGTTGTAGCTACTACAATGGCATCGATAAATATGGCAGGTAGCCCCACTGCCAGCACATCCTGAAAAGTCAATTTAAAACCATAAAGAATAATGCCTATCCGTAAGACACGTTTTGAGCAGAACTGAATACCCGGTACCCATGTTTCCGGCAGATTGTTTCTGAGGCTATTGGCATATAGCATACCTAAAATAATACCTACGATCATCGGACTGAAAGAGAGTCTTTTTATGAACTCCATGTCGGCTATGTAAAAGGCTGCACATGAAAACAGGGCTATTAACAAGACCCCGTGAAGCATACTGTTTCTTTTTTCGCTTAACATAAATGAATTTATTTATAGTGTTTTTATTAGTACACCACAAAGTAAGCACTTTAAATCGGGACGCAAGCAATTAAAAAATTTATACCCCATAACTTATCGTTATTTCTGTTCTTGAAAATATGTTCCGGTTTTGTTATTATAAAAAAGCCCCATCCAAAGTATAATCTATACGCTTGGGATGGAGCTTGATTTCAGGAAAAGTCAATCAGACTGATCACTATCCTTTTATTTTTCTGCAGGCATTGCCGGTGTTGTGGGCCAATATGGATTTTGGTACAGCGGAGATAAATGGACGGATGTATGGTCAGAAGCTGTCAACAGGAATTGTTTAATTGGCAATGGTTGTAAATAATGGGCCATATGCCAGATATAACCATCCTTATATAAGTTCCCGGATCCCATATTTTTCTGATAAGGCCGGAGATACTCACTTAAACTGGCGTTTGAGACATTTGCCGATGAACTACCGTCAGCAACCAACTGACCGGCATCATACCATTGTTCCATCGGAGTGTTCCAAAGATGGATTCCCTCCACATGATACGGTTCCACCATCATCTGCTCCAATGCTCTCCACCGTATTAGATCCATCCAGCGTAATCCTTCAGCCATTAATTCACTGCGACGCTCCCGACGTATGTTATACAAAACAGGGTCAGTCAATAATGATCCGGCAGAGTATGCGCCCCAATCTAACTTCTCTTTTTCCATATTGGTGGATGCGATAGTCACTTGAGGGTCAATAGCCGTTCCATTGAAGCCGGCTGCTGTACGAACGGTTTTCCAATACTCCAATATCTTTCCTGAAGCTATATTCTTCGTCAACTGATACTCAGCTTCCATATAGTTCAAAAAAGCTTCTGTTGCACGAAATACTATTGATCCGGTATAGCCGGTTCCGTTACCACACAGCTTTTTATCGAATGTACCACCTTTGCGAATTGCATATCCTGTACTATAGCCTTTTTCTTCGTTTGTCGATAATATGACCGGATAGGGTTCATACTCCATTCCCATTTCCTCTTCAGCATCCATATTCTTAAATAAATTTTTCTGGTTCGGTTCTTTCAGGAATATGTGTAAACGGGGATCTGCATTTTCTCTGACTGATGCCAAGGTTTTGTCATCATAAGAAAAATCATCATGGGATGCATAAACAGGCTTGCCGTCCTTCATGACAAAGCCTTCTACCATACTGCGGGTTAAACCGGTACCATAGTTGCCATGTTGAACCGAAACCTCGATGTTATTCACAATACTCAGTCCTTTGCTGTATTCACGCCAAAGCAAAACGTCAGGGTATCCGGACATGTCGATATTGCCAAACATGCTGAAATAAGGATTGTCAGGATCCGTTTCCGATTGAGGCACCATTCCTGTATTTTGAGTTAATTGTCCTTTGTACTTATCAGCAACAGTTTCTGCACTTTTTGCTGCAACTGTAAAGAAGTAGGTTATTTCATTATCGATATTACCCGAAGGATATTCGTAGTTGGCATTATACTCTTTATCTTTACCGGGCCAACCTTCACCGTTCGGTACAAAGGCAGTTCCTTTAAAATAGTGCAACCATGAGCCCTCAAACAATCCTACACGCGATTTTAATAAAAGAGCTACATCCGGAGACAGGCGATTGCGACGGTCATCAAAATTGTCGCTCATATAAATTAGTGCACTGTCTAAATCTGCAAGAATGAAACGGGCCACTTCATTGCGTGGGCTACGTTTGTTGGCCTCTACCAGGATTGTTTCATCATCCGGCATAGCTTCTTTCAAGATTGGTAAATCTCCCCACTTTTGAAGCATATCAAAATATGCGTAAGCGCGGAAAAAGTAAATCTCGCCAATATATTGACGAATATTGCGCTCTGAGCCGGAAATTCCTCCTTGATTATAATAACCTAATATTGTATTCAAGGAATAATTGATATTGCGGATATTGCTCCATGACCAGTTGCCGTTGGTTTGCCCAACCTTCCACTGATCTGTTGCATATCTGCCGTCTGCGGAAAAAGTTGCCTGATTGTCTGTGTGAACATCGTAGGCAAAAGTTCCATAATTCCCGCCATGAGAGGGCAATACATCTGTATATAGTTTATTGGCTATGGCCTGAACCTGGCTTTCTGTTTGATAATAATCTTCCGGAACTACATAAGAAGGAGGTTGCTTATCTAAAAAATCTTCACAGGCAACAACCGAGGTAGCAAGTAATGCTACAGATACAAAACGTAGAATATTTAATTTCATTGTTATCTTCCATTAAAATGTTACACTTAATCCACATGACAGAGTTCTCGACAACGGATAACCGTTACCTCCCGAACCACCGGAGATTGTTTCCGGATCAAATTGATCGACCAAGCTTGTCCCGGTCCACAAATTTTCTCCGGAGAAGTATATACGTAAATTCTGGACTCCATAACGAGAAGTCAGTCTGGTAGGGAATGTATATCCCAACTGTAAGTTTTTCAGACGAATATAAGCAGCGCTCTGTAAATAGCGGGTCTGTGTCTGTAGATTCTTATTGCTATATAGTGGGCGAGGTAAATAGGAATTAAGATTAGGACTCTGATAGCCCTCCTGAACCGACCATGTATCATCATTACGGAAGTAATCACTTACACTTTCAATTCCGGTAGCATGCCACATTCCGCTATTGCTTGCACCAAACAGATAAGTACTTCCTTGCCAGAAGTCGCGTTTCATAACCCCTTGGAAGAACATACGGAGATCAAAGCCCTTCCAGGAAGCATTCAGATCAAGACCAAACAGATAACGGGGAGTTGTATTACCTATAACGGTCCAGTCCCCCGTATCATTCAGTGTCCCCGAACCACCGGAAATCTTGCCATCACCGTTTATATCTGCATACATAATATCTCCTGCCTTCCAGTCCGAACCCAATGCGCTTTGTCCACCGTTAGGCATTGTTGCCAAATGGGCCTGCATTTCTTCATCTGTCTTTGCAAGTCCCACTGTAGTATATCCCCATATCTCATTGGTATAGCGTCCTTCAATATACGTACTGACTGCTTTAGTCGGATTATTCGGATATCGTGTGATTTTCGTACGGGCATCCGAGACGTTAAATTTCGCGCCATACGTAAAACCATTATTCAAGCGGTCATTCCAACCGATTGAAAGTTCCCATCCGGAGGTTCTCAAGTCTGTATTGTTGGTAATCGGTACACCTGTACCCAGCAGAGCCGGTAGTTCGGGAGCGTTGCCAACCATATTTTTTGTATCGCGGATATACCAGTCGAATGATCCGGTCAAACGATTATTGAATACTCCCCAATCCAATCCTAAATTATAACTCTCAATTGTCTCCCAGGTTAATGAAGCCGAAACAAGTCCCGGAGCCGAAGCGGTATTGGGTTTATTGCCATTCATCAGCCATGCGCCATTCGAAGAACCCACCGACATGGTTTGATAAGTCTGGTACCAGTTCGTTGTATTTTGGTTTCCCAATAAACCGTAGGAAGCGCGAAACTTAAGAATATTGACAATATTGTTCAAAGGTTCAAAGAAGTGTTCACGCGCAACATTCCATCCCAAAGAGAAAGAAGGAAAGGTTTTCCACTGGTTGCCTTTGCGGAAACGTGATGTGCCATCTGCACGGAGATTTGCTTCGAGCAGATACTTTCCGTCATAACTATAATTGATACGTCCGAAAAATCCGGCTGTAGCCCAGTCATTGCGGGATCCATTGACAGATGGGGTTATGGGATTTCCGTCGTAATCGAGCCCGTTAGTCAAGTCTACCTGAGGTTTATTCGGAAACATAATACCGTCACGTTGCAGACCGAATTGAGTTTGTTTCAGATTTTCAGCCTGGAAGCCACCCATTATATGAAGATCATGCTTTTGGTTGAATTGGTGTGTGTATTCGGTATATATATTGAAATTATAATAATTCTCTTTATAATAATCTTCGTGTACATTCGAATATTTGTCGCAAGCATAGGCATTGCCTTCCACATCATGGTTGTAAAGCACTTGTTTATCCCAGTAGTTATTGGCCGACTTGATACGGTAATTGAAATCCACGTGTGTAATCCAGTCTTTTACCGGTTCGAAAGTAAAACTCACTTGATGATACATGTTATCCGTTTGAATCTTACCGGTTCCTCCTTCCGCTAATCCCAATATGGGAGAAGGGGCATAAAAATAGTAACCGTTGGGATCATACAAAGGTAAAACAGGCCAACCTTGACGAGCCATGTCCGAATATAGAGAGTTAGTCATTGTTGCGGGGCGTTTGTAATCTTCCCGGGTAAATCGCATTGTATAGTCAAACTTGAGCCATTTAGTCAGTTCGGAACCAATCTTTGCAGTGCCATTGTAGCGAGATAATCCCTCTTCTCCCAGATTCATAAAACCACCTTGGTCCAGATAATTGAATGAAGCATAATAATTCAACTTCTTAGTGCCTCCATTGACACTAAAATTATGTTCTTGTGAGAAGGTCCACTTTTTAAAAATCATATCATAATAATCAATATCATCTACCCCGGTCACATAGCCATCTTGCCAGTATCCGTTATCACCGGCCAAGAGGGAGTACAAGATAGTCCCATCGTCAGTGATACGTTGTGCAGATCCGTAAGGTTTGGCATTGTGATAGGCAACAATCTTTTTCATACGATCATTTGTAATGTAGGTTCCACCTCCTCCATTGGTATTGGTGTCATTGATCCAACTGGCAAAGTCAACCGAATTCATCATATGGTTCATATTAATGGGGTTTCCCCAGCGGAAACTATTATTATAGTTTACCTGGGTTTTGCCTTCCGTGCTTCCTGATTTGGTTGTGATCAAGATTACACCGAATGGTGCACGTGAACCATATATTGATGATGCAGCCGCATCCTTCAAAACAGAAATATTGGCAATGTCCTGAGGATTAATGGAATTAAGATCACCTTCCATTCCATCAACTAAAACCAAAGGTTCACCGCTGGTTCCCTGTCCGATAGTGGTAGTACCGCGAACATTTACACTTGGTTTATCTTCCAGGCTACCGTTCGTCTGTGTGATTCGTAGTCCCGGAACCATACCTTGCAATGCTTGTGCCGCATTGGTCACCGGACGTTCTTTCAACTCTTTGGCTGAAACAACGCTGACGGACCCTGTCAGGTTTACCTTTTTCTGGGTACCGAATCCCACAACCACGACTTCATCCAAAACCTCCGAATCTTCTTTCAAAGTAATATTATACGATTTTCCCGGAGACGTTTTTATTTCCTGAGACTTATAGCCGATATATGAAATTACGACTATCACACCATCCGGGACAGACAGAGAAAAGTCCCCCTCTAAATTTGTCACGACTCCATTAGTGGTTCCCTTTTCTACGACGCTGGCTCCAATAACCGGCTCTCCATTGGCGTCCGTCACTTTGCCGGAAATTGTATTTTTCCGTTGAAAAGCCTCTTTTACTACAACATTAGGCTTGCCCGATGTTGCAAAGACAGCCGAGGGAGCAAACCCGGCAGACAGCAATAAAGCCAATAGTAACTTACAATTGTTTTTCACTTTCATGTTTTTCATGTTTTTAATTTTCCAATCACATAAAATTAACGTTAACTAAATAAATGTCATTAAATTAAGTATATCAAGTTTGGCCAAAAATGATTATATCTCCGAATCTAACGCAGTTCCTTTCTTCTATACGGGTTGTTTCGAATTCCTATCGAACATGTCTTTTATTTCCTCAAAGTTTTCAATGATTGTAGGATCGAAATCTGTGCTATTCATGTATTTCAGTAATGAAACAAGCATTTGTTTTGCTACCGGTCTGTTCTCTAAATCAGATTGCAAATCGAAAGTGGCTAATACCAATTTGCCTCCATGCACTTTGCCTTCATACAAAGAAGCCAGACGGCGATTATTAGTAAAGTTATCGACCATTTCTACAATAGGGGTCCCTCCCTGTATACTATCTGTTATCATGGTTTTGGAGTTCTTATTTAAATCCCACCATTGCCAATCGGTGTGCATGTCTGTCGGAAAATCAGCCAATGCTTTATGAGCCGGATTACATAATACTCCCATTGTCCCGGCCTGATTCGGAAAATGTACCGGGCTCCAGAATACAGGTACGAATTTGCCTTCGATACCTTTCATCTTTTTCCAATCCGGATTGAAAAGGACTTTTTGCCCTTCATTCAGCCATGCCATGGCCTGATCATAATTACGGGTATATTTCACATTACCCCATTCTACTTTTTCTCCTTCAGGATAAACCCATATGTTCCATCTGTTTACATAATCTGTTCCGATTACTTTTACACACACTTCCAGTTTTGAAGCATTCTGTATATCTGTCAAGGGTACCGATATCTCACCCAATTTTCCATTATAACCAAATTTCAATTCTCCTACTTGTATTTCACCATGCTTTACAGAACGTCCTTTATCCAGAATATCCCAATGCAGTGTTTTGTTTGTCAGAATATCGTTTCCGTAATTGCATAACTCGATCTTAGCTTGAAACATTTCATCGTTTTTATATACTGCTTTAGGAAAGCGCAATAACGGCACCACCGGTGAACAAAACTCCCGGAAGGCTTTACCGTCGATAATTCCTTTACTTTCCCAGAAGGCATTCAATAGTCCGACGAGTGCTGTTCCTTGTCCCGGAAAGTCGTGTAAATCAAGTAATTGAAAACCACTGATTCCATCAGTTTTCAATGCACGCTCAATTTCTTCTTTATATAAGATTGCGGCTAACTTTCCGGAAGCCATTAAATAATCGGGTGCTTTATCAAGTAATTTCTTTTTTTCAAGATCATTCTTCACAGCCATAAAATTTAAGGGTTTCAGAACTCCGGTATATTTGGAAATCTCGGTTAAATCCGGATAAACCGAATATTGTCCTATTTCGTGCGTAATCAGAGAGACCTGTATACCTGCAACCGATTCACTGTAATCTTTATCGAATGTAGGGGATAGTTGATTGAAAACTCCCTGTCCCCGTACCCAGCCTTTATTGGTCCACTGCGTGACAAAGAAATCATCGTTTGATTCCGGCCATCCGCCATGTCCGCCTTCGAACGTAAACGAAGTTGTTACGTATAAGTGTCTGTTATCCTTTGCTTTCAATTCGTCTAACATTGCAGACAGAATGGTGAAATCTCCCTGCAATTCGTTTCCCAGGCTCCAAAGGCAAAAAGAGGGGTGATTGCCGTAATTTTTGATAATCCGGTCTGCTTCTTCTCTTAAAAAGCGTACGGCACTTGAATCCTGCCCAATTGTAAGTACCCATGCAGGAAGTTCAACCTGTAAATAAAATCCCATTTCATCTGCTGCTTCAAAAGCTGCTTCGGGAGGGCACCAGGAATGAAAACGGAGATGATTCAGCCCATATTCTTTGGCTGCGGCATATACTTTTTGCCAGCCTTCTTTATTCATTGGAGGAGTTCCGGTTAATGGGAATATGCAACACTCCAATGTACCTCTTAAGAACAAAGGTTTATTGTTCATCAACATTTTATCACCGTTTGTTTCCAATTGGCGCATACCGAAATCTTCTTTTATTTCTGATACTCTTCCATTGGCCTCCAATGTGACCGTAGCCTGATACATTTCAGGAGTAAATTCATTCCATAATATCGGGTTATCTCCCATGTTGTAAAGCAACTCAACCGATGAGGCTCCGGCTTTCACATCCATCTTTTTTACCTGCTCTTCAAGTTGTTGAGAGCCGTTTTTTGCAGATACTTTCATCGAAAGCAATGCATGTTCTGCGGCAGGTGTATTGTTTGAAAACGAAATAACGGCTTTTACCTGTTTGTTTTTTACATCGGGATATAGTTGTATGCTTTCTAAACGTATTTTTTCCATGGCCCGGACAGTCATATCTCCTAAAATACCATTCCATTTAATTTGTGTATGATCTGTATATGCATGTGCCATACCATTGGAGATATCATAACGCTTGCGATTATCGACGCGTATGGTCAGAATATGCTTTTTACCGCATGTCATATAAGGAGTCAGATTGTAGCGGTGTGGCGTGCTTAAGCTTTCTTCATGTCCTTCGACTTTCTTATTATCTACCCAAACCTGAGTATCCCACAAGGCTCGTTCCAAATCCAGAAACAGCTCTTTATCATTCCATTGGGCAGGGACCGAGATCTCTCTTGAGTACCATGCAACTCCTACGTAATTGTGCAAACGTGTGAGATATAATAACTGGGGTTTTGACAGTGTAGGTTCCAAGGCATTGAGGGTTCCAAGTCCGGCATCGTCAGTTGTACCCGGTAACTGCATGGGCGTTTCAAACAGGTTGCCTTGCCATGATTCTTTTATTCCAACATCTGTACTGTCCAGCCTGACAGTCCACTCTCCGGAAATATCCAACTGTTTCTTTTCAGAAGAACATGATGTCGACAGAATAATGATCAATAAAGAAAATAGTAGTTTTTTCATATTATTACATTTTAAATATTACAAATAGCTGATCTTTCAACATTGCAAAATAGCTAAGAAAATATAACCTTGAAAATGTAAGAAAGGACTGTTATGATGTATAAAATCTCTAATTTTAAGTGATTATATCATTGATTATCTTTAAAAATACCCTAATAACCAGTGTTTTCAGATTAATTCAATAAAAAGAGTCGAAAAATATCTCGTTTTATAATAAAGATGTATATTTGCAAAAAGAGTGTAACTATGGAACGCAAAAAAGAAGGATTTACCAATCAAAGAGCGATTGTTCTTCCTGAAGCTATAAAAAAAATATTGGTCGGCAACGAGCTGACTAATTTGTTGTATGTAACGGATATCGGGTATTATCCACATGCCACCGGACACTATCGAGCCAGAAGATATGGTTCGCAACAGCACATTCTTATATATTGCACTGAGGGAGAGGGCTGGTATAGCATTCACGGTCAAAGACAGAAAGTATGCAAAGACCAATTCTTCATTATCGAAGCGGGCTTGCCACACATTTACGCCGCTTCAGAAAACAGTCCATGGAGTATATATTGGTTGCATTTCACCGGAGAAAAAAGTCATTTGTTTAATTCATTCTACAACAAACTGCATAAAATAGATGAATCTCCCAACGCACGTATTAAAGATCGGATGCAGTTGTTCGAAGAAATTTACCAGAATCTGGAAATGGGATATAGTATTGAAAACCTGGAATACACTACACTGTGTCTATGGCATTTTATAGCTTCCTTCAAGTTTGTTTCACAGTTTAGAGAAATTAATCGGGCCAAACAAGGAGATGTCACTCAGGAAGCGATCAGTTATATGAGAAAGAATATCGAAAAGAAACTCTCGCTGGATGATATAGCCGGCAGTGTCAACTACTCATCTTCGCATTTCGGACAAGTGTTTTTAAAGAAGTCCGGATACACTCCTTTAAATTACTTCAATCAATTGAAAATACAAAAGGCCTGTCAGTTACTTGACTTTTCAGACTTGAAAATAAAAGAAATAGCAGAACAACTTGGCTTTTATGATCAATACCATTTCTCTAAAGTATTCTATAAGCAGATAGGCGAGACACCAAGCAGTTACAAAAAAAGGAATAAAGGATAAAAAAAGAAAATGCAAAAGTGCAGCTGATAAATGTAGGAAAGTAGTACTTAAAGTTTGTTTATAAGGCAAATTGAGTGTATCTTAGCAGGCAAGATGTATATCTTAGCGGCCAAGATGCAAATCTTAGCTGCTAAGATGCACATCTTGCGACGCAAGATGAACTTATCGCCTAAGGGAGGCCATTTACTGAAGTAGCCGGAGCGACTTTGTCCGGCATACTTGGCAAGTTTTTACCTTTACTTCCGACAAGCCCACTCTTTATCGGTTTTCTCTATTCACCTTTTAAAAACATTGCAAGCTATGGCTGAATATCAAATGCAAGAACTGACTCTTCCCAATGAGGAAGACAAGAAAATTCTTTTCCCGCGCATGAAACTGTCCGGGCAAGTAGACTTAAATTACATTGCTTCACACATTAATTATGCAAGTTCTTTTACCCCGGGGAATATCATCGGACTGACGAAGGCTTTGGCGCAGGCCATTGCCTATGAAATGGGGCAGGGACATTCAGTGAAAATCGACGGACTGGGTATCTTTACTCCTTCACTGGGGTTACGTGACGGAGCCGAGCGTGAGAGTGGTGAGAAAGGTGGTAAAAAACGTAATGCCATGAGCATCTGTGTAAAGAATATCAATTTTCGTGCTGACAAACAACTGATCATTGAAACAGGAGACCACTGTATGCTGGAGCGTTCGGAATGGAAGTTCAGGCACTCTTCGCAATTCTACTCAGAGCAGGAACGGCTCAAGATGGCACAAGACTATCTGGCTGTGAATCATTTTATGAAAGTGGCGGATTATTGTCGCTTGACGGGGTTGTTGCGTGACAAGGCTGCACGGGAGTTGAAACGCTGGACCAAACAACCTGAAACAGGTATTGATTATCGGGGACAGGGCTCGCATAAGATATACATGGTCCGTTCCAACTTATGAGTGTGTCCTTACAAAAAAGATAATCAGTGCATACGCATCGCGTTGCCGGGACATATCGGTATTTTTGCGGAAGAAACCTGATTCCGACTCGTCTTAAAATGACTTCATGTTATTATTGTGTGAAGTTGTTTTAGGGCAAGTAAGATACCGGACACCATTGATTGCGGATATGTATCGGACAGATTTTAAATGATCTGCTTTCTTTATAATATGCATCCGCTCTTTTCTTCTCTGTTTACGAAATATTTTTATCTCTAAATAATCACTATTTACATCCATATAAACTCTCGTATTTGCATTATATTCCATATTCTGCGTTTATTGATTTCTTTGAATTAATATATATTTGTATTTTTGATTCACTTTTATATCACAATGAAAAGAATGATTATATTGATCAAGAAGTGAAGTTTTTACTCTCTATGAAATAATAATGTAATTAAATAGTGATAGGTGTATCACTGTTTTCAGTGACAAAAATGTATTTAATATCGTTTTATGGTGGCAAATAGTGAAGCGAATAATACGTGATTGATAAATTTTGAAATATTTTTTCTGTTAAGTATTTGAAATGATAAATCTATGCGCTATATTTGCTGTTACACTAAAAGATACTAAATGAAGAATTGCTCTTATTGAAATAATGTTAACTGTACGGCTAACGCTATTGGATCCGTTAAATAAGAATTCAACAAGAGAAAGAAAAGATATATTTGATAATAAAATTTTATAGGGGTATTACACTTACATAACAAATTACTTTATTATAGGTACAAGAATATTGGGGGGAGATGCGAGGATATTACAGTAAGTCAATTGACATTATTATTGCTCAAATATCAGTTGAAAAACGAGATTTATACAGGATAAGCTGCATTGGATGTTTTGTTCACTGAATAATAACCGGAATTGACGTTAATATAAAAGTTCTATATATGAAAAAAATATATCTGTTATTATCATTTCTTTCTGCATTTTTTTTGCTCTCGGCTTGCTCAGATGATACTGAGCAATGTTTATATTCTCCTAAGGTATTTGATACCGGTAATTTATTGAGTAATAAAGTAAAAGAGGAATTCTTGAATTTTGATTATCCTGCTGGAATTGTTCCGGTTCTTTTTGCGGCAGATAGCATGAGGTTGAATGAGTTAAAACTCTTTTTTACCACAGGTTCATCACAGACTAATGATTTTTATAATCAATGACTTATAGTTTGCTCTGTGTCCTCTGTGGTGAGTTTCGGCACACCCTTTATGTTGATGAATGTTTTGATGATCTTGCGGATTCAATATCTGAATCAAAAGTTCTCGTTCAAGAGTTGAATGCTTTACCTTCGTCTAAAAATATCGGATAAATTCTGCCGTGTCTGTTATTTCTGCATTGCCTGGAATACATAGGGACTCCCTCGGAGAACTTTTACGGAAAATGTGCTTTTACCTCCTATCCTATCCTTTGGGCGGATAATGTGTGAAGATCTATTATATTATAAGTAACAAAGCAAAAGAGTGCTTTGAGCATGCTGCACAATTGGGACATTCGCTCGCAAGTTCGAAAGCCCGGCAGATAGAAGGTGAGATGAGCAGGTTATAATGCGTGATTTTATTATTTTTCTGTTTTTAATTAGTAGAAAACATTAATTTTGCATTCGATTTAAATCCGATTCGAATGTCACAACTTCCAACGTTAATAGCCGACCTCGCTCTGATTTTGATTTGTGCCGGTGTTATGACTTTGTTATTCAAGAAACTGAAGCAACCACTTGTGCTGGGTTATGTCGTTGCCGGTTTTCTTGCCAGTCCACACATGCCTTATACGCCTTCGGTGATGGATACAGCCAATATTAAAACCTGGGCGGATATTGGAGTCATCTTTTTGCTTTTTGCCCTTGGACTGGAATTCAGTTTTAAAAAGATAGTGAAGGTTGGAGGTACGGCTGTCATTGCTGCCTGTACCATTATCTTCTGTATGATTCTGTGGGGGGTTGCTGTCGGGATGGGCTTTGGTTGGCAGCGTATGGACAGTCTGTTTCTGGGCGGGATGATTGCTATGTCTTCTACTACCATCATCTACAAAGCGTTTGATGATTTGGGGTTGCGGAAGAAACAATTTACCGGTTTGGTGCTCAGTATTCTGATTCTTGAAGATATACTTGCCATTGTGTTGATGGTGATGCTTTCAACGATGGCTGTCAGCAATAATTTTGAGGGAACAGAGATGTTGAGCAGTATCGGTAAACTACTTTTTTTCCTTATTCTTTGGTTTGTGGTAGGTATTTATGCCATACCCGAATTTCTGAAACGTTGTCGGAAATTGATGAGTGAAGAAACATTGCTGATTGTTTCTCTGGCTCTCTGTTTCGGTATGGTGGCTATCGCTGCCAATACGGGCTTTTCTGCTGCATTCGGTGCCTTCATTATGGGGTCTATCCTTGCCGAAACAATTGAGGCCGAATCTATTGACCGATTGGTGAAACCTGTGAAGGATTTGTTTGGAGCTATCTTCTTCGTATCAGTGGGAATGATGGTAGATCCTGCAATGATTGTTGAATATGCAGTTCCAATTATAGCTATTACATTGGCAGTAATCTTGGGTCAGGCCTTTTTCGGCACAATGGGCGTTATGTTGGCGGGACAACCTTTAAAGACAGCCATGCAGTGTGGTTTTAGCTTGACACAGATAGGGGAGTTTGCTTTTATTATCGCTTCTCTCGGTTTGTCATTGCATGTGACAAGTGATTTTTTATATCCGATCGTAGTTGCTGTTTCTGTTATCACCACATTCCTGACTCCTTATATGATCCGTGTTGCCGAGCCGGCTTCAAATTTTGTAGACCGTAAGTTGCCTGAGTCGTGGCGACGTTTCCTGATGCGGTATACTAACGGTTCCCGGACCGTCAATCATGAAAGCCTTTGGCGGAAATTACTGTTTGCCTTGGCACGGATTCTGGTGGTTTACTCCATTGTCAGTATTTCTGTGATTACCCTTTCATTTCGTTTTGTGGTGCCCTTGTTTCGTGAACATCTTCCGGGTATCTGGGGACCACTGGCGGGAGCTGTTTTTACTATTTTGTGTATATCTCCTTTCCTGCGGGCCATTATGGTGAAGAAAAACCATTCGGTAGAATTCATGACTTTGTGGAATGACAACCGTGTCAACCGGGGACCTTTGGTTTCTACAATTGTGTTTCGTGTAGCTGTTTCCGTTCTGTTTGTCATGTTCGTGATTACCCGTCTCTTTAAAGCGTCTGTCGGATTGATGTTCGGAGTTGCCTTGTTGCTGGTAATCCTGATGGTTCTTTCACGGCAGCTGAAGAAACAATCTATTTTGATAGAACGTAAATTTTTTCAAAATCTCCGTTCCCGTGATATGCGTGCCGAATACCTGGGGGAGAAAAAGCCGGCTTATGCCGGGCGTTTGTTGTCGAGAGATTTACACCTGACCGATTTTGAAATTCCCGGAGAATCGGCTTGGGCCGGAAAAACATTGCTCGAGCTGAATTTGGGCAAAAAGTATGGAGTGCATGTTGTTTCTATTCTACGGGGAAAGCGTCGGATTAACATTCCGGGAGGTTCTGTCCGTTTATTCCCGATGGATAAGATACAGGTTATTGGTACTGATGATCAGTTAAATACATTTGCAGAGGAAATGTCTCATGTTTCTGTTATCGATTGGGATGTGTTTGAGAAAAGTGAAATGACATTGAAACAATTGTTGATTGATACTGATTCTGCTTTTCTGGGCAAAACATTGCGTGAATCAGGTATCCGGGATAAGTACCATTGCCTGATAGCCGGTGTGGAGCGGGGAGGAGAGGCTTTGATGACTCCTGACGTAAATATTCCTTTTGAAGAAGGAGATGTGGTATGGGTGGTAGGTGAGAATGAAGATGTATACCGGTTAATAGGGCAAAATTGTGATAGAAAACGTTAACAGGATACTGGCATATCATAAAAAAATGCGATATTTGCGAAATGATTCAGATAGAGACTATACTTGATATACTTGTTAAAGGATTCGTGATTGGCATTGTGGTTTCTGCACCGCTGGGGCCTGTAGGTGTCCTTTGTATTCAGCGTACTTTGAATAAAGGACGCTGGTACGGATTCGTTACCGGTCTGGGTGCTTCGTTGAGTGATATTGCTTACGCCCTTCTAACGGGATATGGCATGAGTTTCGTGTTCGATTATATCAATAAAAATATTTTTTATCTACAGCTTCTCGGAAGCATTATGCTATTGGTTTTTGGTATATATACATTCCGTAGCAATCCGGTACAGTCCATCCGTCCGGTATCAGCCAATAAAGGTTCTTATTTCCACAATTTCATCACCGCTTTTGCGGTTACACTTTCAAACCCTCTTATAATTTTCCTTTTCATCGGTTTGTTTGCCCGTTTTGCATTTGTGCAACCCGGTGTGTTGGTTTTTGAAGAGATAACCGGTTATCTGGCCATAGCTCTCGGAGCATTGGCATGGTGGTTCGGAATTACTTTCTTTGTCAATAAAGTGCGGACACGATTCAATTTGCGTGGCATCTGGATTCTGAACCGGGTGATCGGAAGTATTGTGATGGCTGTGTCTGTGTTTGGATTGATATTCACTCTGTTGGGGGAATCTATCTATTAATGTAGGAGAAAAGAAAGAAGATGAAAATAGCGCAACAACTGAAAGAAAAGAATATTGCCGAGTACCTTATATATATGTGGCAGGTAGAAGATCTGATCCGTGCCAATGATTGTGATATCGACCGGATTAAGGAGAACATTATATCCCGTTACAAGATTGGCGATGAAGAACGCCGTGAGTTGACGGAATGGTATTCTAATCTGGCTTCAATGATGCGGGAAGAGGGAGTCCGTGAGGAAGGACATCTCCAGATAAACCGAAATGTAATCATTAACTTGACCGAACTGCATGCAGCTTTGCTGGCATCGTCTAAGTTTCCTTTCTATAGTTCGTCTTACTTCAAAGCACTGCCTTTCATTGTAGAGTTACGAAATAAAAACGGTCAAAAGGAAGAACCGGAACTTGAAACCTGTTTCGAGGCTTTGTATGGGATGATGTTATTGCGTTTGCAGAAGAAGCCTATCAGCCCGGAGACTACAAAGGCGATGGAGGCTATCAGCAGTTTCCTGTCTATGCTGGCTAACTATTACGACAAGGACAAAAAAGGAGAGTTAAAATTGGAATAGAAATGAATACGATTCACCACAGAGTACACGGAGGACACAGAGTTTTAATCTCTTGTTTATTAAGATGTTTAAGAAAAAGATATTCTCTGTGTTCTCTGTGTCCTCCGTGGTGAATTAAACTCAAAAAAAGATAGAAATGAATATATTAGTCACCGGAGCCAACGGGCAACTTGGCAATGAAATGCAGGTGCTTGCCAAAGAAAACCTGCAGCATACGTACTTTTTTACGGATGTGCAGGAGTTGGATATTTGTGATGAACAAGCTGTTTATGCCTATGTGAGTGAACACAAAATTGATGTCATTGTGAATTGTGCGGCTTATACAGCGGTGGATAAGGCGGAAGATGATGCTGAATTTTGTGACAAACTGAACAATGTCGCACCAGGATATTTAGCTCGGGCGGCACAAGTCAACGGAGCTGCGATGATTCAGGTTTCTACCGACTACGTGTTTGATGGCACAGCCCATATCCCTTACACAGAAGATCAACCCACTTGTCCGACCTCAGTTTATGGCTCTACCAAATTGACCGGTGAGCAGAACGTGATGAACCATTGTGAAAAAGCTATGGTAATCCGTACGGCATGGTTGTATTCTATCTATGGCAACAATTTTGTGAAAACAATGATTCGTTTAGGACGTGAGCGTGAGTCTTTGGGGGTTATATTTGATCAGATCGGTACGCCGACTTATGCCAATGACTTGGCTCTGGCTATTTTTGCAGCCCTTAATAAAGGTATTGTCCGTGGTATCTATCACTTTAGCGATGAGGGAGTTTGTTCTTGGTACGACTTTACAATAGCCATTCATCGTTTAGCGGGAATCACTTCATGTCAGGTGAAACCATTGCATACTGCTGATTATCCGGCAAAGGCACCTCGTCCGCATTATTCCGTACTCGATAAGACGAAAATAAAAGAGACATTTGGCATTGAAATCCCGCATTGGGAAGAAAGCCTGAAACGTTGCATTAATCAATTAAGAGTGGAGAATCTGTGATTCTTCATCCTCAATTCTTGAAATATGGCAGATAATACAGAAATATTAAGAAGGCGCACTTTCGCCATTATTGCACACCCGGATGCCGGTAAGACTTCACTGACTGAGAAATTGTTGTTGTTTGGCGGACAGATACAGGTGGCAGGAGCAGTAAAAAGTAACAAGATTAAAAAGACGGCGACTTCCGACTGGATGGAGATCGAAAAACAACGTGGTATCTCAGTCACTACTTCGGTGATGGAATTCGATTACCGGGACTATAAGATTAATATTCTGGACACTCCGGGACACCAGGATTTTGCCGAGGACACATACCGTACCCTGACGGCAGTGGATAGCGTTATCATTGTGGTAGATGGCGCGAAGGGTGTGGAAACCCAGACTCGTAAGTTGATGGAGGTTTGCCGGATGCGGAATACACCGGTGATTATCTTTGTCAACAAGATGGACCGTGAAGGGAAAGATCCGTTTGACCTGCTGGATGAACTGGAAGAAGAACTGATGATTCAGGTGCGCCCATTGTCGTGGCCTATCGAACAGGGTGCCCGTTTCAAAGGAGTTTATAATATTTACGAACAGAAACTCGATCTTTATCAACCCTCTAAACAGGTGGTAACGGAAAAAGTGGAAGTGGATATTCATTCCGAGGAATTGAACAAGCAGATTGGTGATACGCTGGCTGATAAATTACGTGGTGATCTGGAGCTGATTGAAGGTGTGTATCCTGAATTTGATGTAGAAACTTATTTGCAGGGAGAGTGTGCTCCTGTATTTTTCGGTTCGGCTTTGAATAACTTTGGTGTGCAGGAATTGCTCAATTGCTTTGTTGAGATTGCTCCCGCTCCCCGTCCGGTACATGCTGAAGAACGTGAGGTGATTCCCGAAGAACCTAAATTTACCGGTTTTATTTTCAAGATAACAGCTAACATCGACCCTAACCATCGTTCATGTGTGGCATTCTGCAAGATTTGTTCTGGCAAATTTGTAAGAAATGCGCCTTATTTGCATGTGCGCCATGGCAAGACGATGCGTTTCTCTTCGCCCACCCAATTTATGGCACAGCGTAAGACAACTATCGATGAGGCTTGGGCGGGAGATATTATCGGTTTACCGGATAACGGAACGTTTAAAATTGGCGATACGCTTACCGAAGGCGAACAGCTTCATTTCCGTGGTTTACCGAGTTTTTCACCGGAGATGTTCAAGTATATTGAGAATGCCGATCCGATGAAGCAGAAACAGCTTGCCAAGGGCATCGACCAGTTGATGGACGAAGGTGTGGCCCAGTTGTTTGTCAACCAGTTCAATGGCCGCAAGATTATCGGTACAGTGGGGCAATTGCAGTTTGAGGTCATTCAGTATCGTTTGTTGAACGAATACAATGCTTCTTGTCGCTGGGAGCCATTAAGTCTGTACAAAGCATGCTGGATTGAGAGTGATGATCTGGAAGAACTGGAAGCATTCAAAAAGCGTAAATATCAGTATATGGCCAAAGACCGCGAAGGGCGTGATGTCTTTCTGGCCGATTCGAATTATGTGCTTCAGATGGCACAGATGGATTTCAAAAATATTAGGTTCCACTTTACGAGCGAGTTCTGATTCGCTTTACGAAATAAATTGGATTAAGACGGTGGGCGGGTTGCAGAACAGTGCAATTTGTCCACCGTTTGTTCTCTTTCTGACAATATAAAAATACCTTGTTAACGCATTCTTATGGTATAATTTTCCCTAAATAAGGGGCGATGTTGCCTTAAAAATTTTACCTTTGTAATCTAAACAAAAACTCGAAGTCATGAAGTATAAATTGTTAGTCCTTGATGTAGACGGGACATTGCTTAATGATGAAAAGGAGATTACTCCACGTACCCTCGCTACCTTATTGAAAGTGCAGCAGATGGGTGTACATCTTGTTTTAGCATCGGGCAGGCCTACCTATGGGATTTTGCCATTGGCTAAAAAACTGGAATTGGGTAACTATGGCGGATATATCGTGTCTTATAACGGTGCGCAGGTTATTAATGCAAAAAATGGAGAAGTATTGCTTGAGCGGCGTATTAATCCGGAAATGTTGCCCTATTTGGAGAAAAAGGCACGTAAAAATGGATTTTCTATCTTTACATACACCGAAGATCGGATGATTGCCGATTATGCTAATAATGAACATATTCTTTGGGAAGCACGTCTCAATGGGATGGAGCTGATTGAGGAACCCGAATTTTCGGCAGCTGTAGATTTTGCTCCTTCCAAATGTATGTTGGTCAGTGATGATGAAGAAGCATTGGTAGCTTTGGAAGAACATTGGAAGAAACGTTTGAACGGTGCACTCGATGTATTCCGTTCGGAACCTTATTTTCTTGAAGTGTTGCCTTGCGGTATCGATAAGTCTACCTCTTTGGGAGCACTGTTGTTCCACCTTGATATTACACCCGAAGAAACGATTGTGATAGGCGACGGTGTCTGCGATGTTTCGATGATACAGTTTGCCGGATTGGGTATTGCCATGGGGAATGCCCAGGACTCTGTGAAAGTTTGTGCCGATGTGGTGACTGCATCGAACGAAGAAGACGGAGTTGCCCTTGCCGTAGAAAAGGCGATTCTTGCAGAGATCCGTCCTGCCGAGATTCCACTTGATCAGTTAAACGAGCGTGCCCGTCACGCATTGATGGGGAATCTGGGTATTCAATATACTTATGCGTCCGAGGACCGGGTTGAGGCTACCATGCCGGTAGACGAACGAACCCGACAGCCTTTTGGCATTCTGCATGGAGGGGCTACTTTGGCATTGGCCGAAACTGTAGCCGGATTGGGGTCGATGATTCTTTGCCAGCCTGATGAGATTGTCGTTGGTATGCAAGTCAGCGGTAATCACATGTCATCTGCCCACGAAGGAGACACGGTGCGGGCTGTCGGCACCATCATCCATAAAGGTCGTTCATCTCATGTCTGGAATGTGGACGTATTTACGTCGACGGACAAGTTGGTGTCTTCTATTCGGGTGGTGAATAGTATATTAAAGAAGAGATGACGTCAGAAGAAACAAATAATTGTGAGATTATAGATGAGTTGATCCGGCAGGGAAGAAGTTTTGCGATGTATCGCAATCCGGGGGAAGAAGAACCTCACTTTCTGATGCAGACTTACGGAGAAGTACGTTTGGTTCGGGAAATGGAAGAACTAAACGGACAGACAGGTTTTGTTATCGCTCCTTTCCGGGTTACTCCGCAATGTCCTATCATACTGATTCAACCGGACTGTCAAGAAATTCCTTCCTGTGCAGGCAGCCCGCGCAGGAGTGTGCAGCCTGTCTGCACAGAGGTGTGCAACCGGTCTGCACAAAACGAACGGCCTGTGAGAGCAAAAGAAGCTTATGCAGCCTGTTTTGATATTTTTATCCGGGCTTTACGGGCACATACTTTTGATAAGCTGGTGCTGTCCCGCAAAGTGACGGTGAAGAAAGAACCGGGGTTCTCTCCTGCAAGCGCTTTCTATAAAGCTTGTAGGCGTTATATTTACTCCTATGTCTATCTTTGCTATACTCCGCAAACGGGAGTGTGGATGGGCAGTACACCGGAAATCATTTTATCGGGTGAGAAGGGAGAGTGGAATACTGTGGCATTGGCCGGAACCCAGTCTTTACAAAATGGTGAACTTCCTCAGCATTGGGATGAGAAGAACCGGGAGGAACAGGAATATGTAGCCGCATATATCCGTAATCAACTCCGATCGTTAGGTATTTCTCCGGTGGAGAAGGGACCTTATCCGGCTTTTGCCGGAGCTTTATCGCATCTGAAAACTGATTTCCGTTTCTCACTGAACGATAGTCGTAAATTGGGGGATTTGTTGAAGCTATTGCATCCTACTCCGGCTGTGTGCGGATTACCCAAGGAGGAAGCCTATCGGTTTATTCTCGATAATGAAGGCTATGACCGCAGTTATTATTCCGGATTTATCGGCTGGCTCAAACCGGAGGGGAAGACAGACCTGTATGTCAACCTACGCTGTATGAATGTGAAAGAGGATACTCTGACACTTTATGCCGGAGGTGGGTTACTGGCATCTTCCGAATTGGATGATGAATTTCAAGAGACTGAAAAGAAGATGCAGACGATGAAGAACTTGAACTCTTTATAAATAACTTAATAGAGCGATGTATTCAGATAAGGAAAACATATTGCAGTTGGTAGCGTTGCTTCGGGCACACGGAGTGACGAAAGTGGTCTTATGCCCCGGAAGCCGGAATGCTCCGATTGTACACACACTTGCCGGACATCCTGATTTCACCTGTTATTCGGTAACAGACGAGCGGAGTGCCGGTTTTTTTGCTATCGGGCTTGCCTTACATGGCGGAAAACCTGCGGCAGTCTGTTGCACATCCGGTACGGCTCTGCTGAATTTGCATCCTGCCGTGGCGGAAGCCTATTATCAGAAAGTACCTTTAGTAGTTATTTCTGCCGATCGTCCCGCAGCCTGGATTAACCAGATGGATGGGCAGACTTTACCGCAACCGGGTGTCTTTCAGTCGTTGGTGAAGATGTCTGCGAACTTGCCTGAGATACATACCGACGAAGACAAATGGTATTGTAACCGTTTGCTGAACGAAGCATTACTTGAACTGAATCACCATGGCAAAGGACCTGTGCATATTAATGTACCGGTTTCGGAGCCTTTGTTCCAGTTTACGGCAGATGTTCTTCCCGAAGAGCGTGTTATAACACGTTATCAGGGACTGAATGTTTATGATCGCGATTACGACGGTCTGATTGATCGGCTTAATAAATACAACCGGCGCATGATAATTGTCGGACAGATGAATCTGATTTACCTGTTTGAGAAGAAATATTCAAAGATGCTGTATAAGCAGTTTGCTTGGTTTACCGAACATTTGGGTAACCAGACTGTTCCCGGTATTCCGATCCGGAATTTTGATGCTGCTTTATATGCCATGTCTCCGGAAATGCAGGAAAAGATGATGCCCGAACTGGTAATCACTTATGGAGGACATATCGTCTCCAAGCGGATGAAAAAATTCCTTCGTCAACATCCGCCCAAGGAGCATTGGCATGTGTCGACGGATGGTGAAGTGATTGATCTGTTCCAAGGTTCACTCACGACGGTCATTGAAATGGACCCGTTTGAGTTCCTTGAGAAAATAGCTTTCTTGCTGGACAACCGTACACCAGAGTATCCTCGGCAATGGGAAAATTTTTGCAAAGAACTTCCCCAACCAGAGTTGCCCTATTCGGAGATGTCTGCCATAGGAGCGTTGATAAAGGCTTTGCCTGCTTCATGTGCTTTACACCTGGCCAATAGTTCGGTTGTACGCTATGCTCAACTATACCCTTTACCCGATACAATAGAGGTTTGCTGTAACCGTGGAACAAGTGGTATCGAAGGTTCCTTATCGACAGCAGTCGGTTATGCCGCTGCCTCCGGAAAGTTGAATTTTGTGGTCATTGGGGACCTGAGTTTTTTCTATGACATGAATGCGTTGTGGAATAATCATTTCGGAAGTAATCTCCGCATACTTCTCTTAAATAATGGGGGAGGAGAAATCTTTCATACTCTGCCCGGCTTGGAAATGTCCGGCACTTCGCATCGTTTTGTGACTGCCGTACACAAGACGTCTGCTAAAGGGTGGGCTGAAGAACGTGGCTTCCTCTACCAGGAAGTGCAGGATGAAAATCAGCTGGACGAAGCAATGAAGGTTTTCACCCAAGCCGAGTTATTGACTCAGCCTGTGTTAATGGAAGTTTTCACAAACAAGAATAAAGATGCACGTATTTTGAAAGACTATTATCATCAACTAAAAAAATAAGATTATGATTAAGCAAGGGGTGATGTTGATTGGTGGCTTATTGCTGTTTGTTATAAGCCCACTTGTGGAGAAGGTTGGGGCCATGTCTTCCGGGAATACCGTATTACAGGAGGTGATGGCTCATGTAGATACAATCGATTTTAGGTTGGCCTCTGCCGAAGAAGCTAAACGCCTGATAGTGGTTGAGGATCATTATACGCGTAACTGGACTCCGTTTGATATTGCAGCCCGTCTTGAGAATCCCGAAGGAAAAAGAGAAGATCTCGTCAGTCTGGCTATTGGTGAAGTTCGTGAATGGACTCCCCGGGAGGCGCAACAGATTGAACGGATCAGAAAAAGCCTGAATGACACGATTCGTAAGTATGGTTACCGGATTCCTTTCCCGAAAGAAATAGTATTGGTAAAAACAACAATGAAAGATGAAGGAGGAGCCGGAGGGTATACTCGCAGTAACTGGATAGCACTGACTGACGTTACTTTTCAGCGGGGAAACGAGCAGTCGCATACTCGTCTGTTGGTGCATGAAATTTTTCATATCCTGACACGTTTCAATCCCGGATTCAAAAAGAAAATGTACGAGGCTATTGAATTTAATATTCTGCCAAAAGAGATTGAATTGCCCGAAGATATTCGGGAATACCGGATTTCCAATCCCGATGTCAGCCGTTGGGACAGCTATGCCACTTTTACAATCGATGGTAAACCTCAGAATTGTACCATGGTTATATATGCCAACAGGCCCTATACCGTTGGTAAGTTCTATCAGTATATCAATGTCGGTTTGATTCCTTTGGATAAAGCATTCAAACCAGTTCGGGAAAATGGCAAGACAGTTATTTATCCGTTGCAGAAAGCTGCCGACTTTTTTGATAAGGTTGGGCGGAATACCGGATACGTTATCGATCCGGAAGAGGTGATGGCAGATAATTTCGCTATCGCAATGTTGAACAACCCCAATGTAAAGACACCCGGACTCCAGAAGAAAGTACAGGAATTATTAAAGAAATAACCATTAAAATGAATAAAGATGGAAACGAAAAGAGAGTGGACTCCTATTAAAGAATATGAAGATATTCTATTTGATTACTATAATGGCATTGCTCGTATTACAATTAACCGCGAGCGTTATCGCAACGCTTTCACACCGACCACAACCGGTGAGATGAGTGATGCTTTGCGTATTTGTCGTGAAGAGCCTGACATTAATGTCGTGGTACTGACCGGTGCCGGTGACAAAGCTTTCTGCTCGGGAGGTGACCAGAATGTAAAAGGACGAGGCGGATACATCGGTAAAGACGGGGTGCCCCGTCTGAGTGTGTTGGACGTACAGAAACAAATCCGTTCGATACCTAAACCGGTTATTGCCGCTATCAACGGATTTGCTATCGGTGGCGGACATGTACTGCACGTAGTATGTGATCTTTCCATTGCCTCCGAGAATGCAATCTTCGGCCAGACCGGACCGCGTGTAGGTAGCTTTGATGCAGGATTCGGCTCTTCTTATCTTGCCCGTGTGGTGGGACAAAAAAAAGCTCGTGAAATTTGGTTCCTTTGCCGCAAGTATAATGCTCAGGAAGCTTTGGATATGGGACTTGTCAACAAGGTAGTGCCTTTGGAAAAACTGGAAGACGAGTATGTCCAATGGGCCGAAGAGATGATGCAGCTCAGTCCATTGGCGCTCCGCATGATTAAAGCCGGCTTGAATGCCGAACTTGACGGGCAGGCAGGTATTCAAGAGTTAGCCGGTGACGCGACTCTGCTTTATTATCTTACCGATGAAGCACAGGAGGGCAAGAATGCATTCCTTGAAAAGCGCAAACCAGATTTTAAGCAATATCCTAAGTTCCCATAAGTAAAAAAGGCCTTCTTGATGGGAGGGCTTTGCTTTATAGTATTCCTATGTATACAATAAATATTATTCCCCGTATCCTCCATTTCAAGCAGCCAGCAGGAACTTCCCGCGGTACCTATACTACCCGGAAGGTTTGGTATATCTATCTTTCTACGACAGAGTATCCGGAACGTGTCGGAGTGGGAGAGTGTGCTCCGTTGCCTAAACTGAGTTGTGACGACCTGCCGGATTATGAACAAATACTCTGCAATGCTTGCCGGTGTTTGGAGCAGACAGGCAAATTGGATACGGAAGCTTTGCGTGATTATCCTTCGATTCTGTTTGGACTTGAAACAGCTCTTCGTCATTATGAAACTCAGAGTTGGGCATTATGGGATACTCCTTTTTCCCGGGGAGAAACCGGTATACCCATCAACGGACTTATCTGGATGGGCGATTTTGATAGGATGTTGCAACAGATCGAAGTAAAGATGCAGTCAGGATACCGTTGCATCAAACTGAAAATAGGTGCGATAAACTTCGAAGAAGAATTGGCACTGCTGAAGCATATCCGTGCTCATTATTCGGCGAGGGAAATAGAGTTGAGAGTGGATGCCAATGGTGCTTTTTCACCCGTTGACGCTATGGAAAAACTGAATAGGTTGGCTGAATTGGAACTACACTCCATCGAACAGCCCATCCGTGCCGGGCAGTGGGAGGAAATGGCCCGCCTGACGGCAGACACTCCGCTTCCCATTGCATTGGACGAAGAACTGATTGGCTGTAATACTCCCGAAGGAAAACAAGATCTGTTGACGTCTGTCCGTCCTCAATACATTATATTGAAACCATCTTTACATGGTGGAATCAGTGGTGGTAATGAATGGATTGCAGAAGCGGAAAAGCAGCATATCGGTTGGTGGATTACTTCTGCACTGGAATCGAATATCGGACTGAATGCTATTGCACAATGGTGTGCTACTTTCCGTAGTCCGCTGCCTCAGGGATTGGGAACCGGACTGTTGTTTACAGACAATATCGAAATGCCCCTTGAGATTCGAAAAGATTGTTTATGGTTTTGTAAATAAAAGAAATACTTATGATATTTAATCGGGAAGAACAACAGCTGATGCTGGAAGGCAATTTGCTTTCCCGGGAAGATGTAAAAAGACTTGTTGCCAATTGTACAGACGCAACGCCGGTATTTCTGTGTGAACTCTACCGTTTTCTGGACGATTGGTTCAACGATTCTCCTTATCTTACTGTAAAGACGTCCGGTTCTACCGGAACACCCAAACAAATGAAGGTCCTTAAAGACCGGATGATGCAGAGTGCCCGGTTGACTTGTGAGTATCTGGGGCTTCGGCGGGGGGATAGTGCGCTATTGTGTATGCCTTTGCAATACATTGCCGGAAAGATGGTTGTGGTGCGGGCTTTGGTTGCCGGGCTGAATCTGGTTGTCCGCACTCCTTCCGGTCATCCGATGGCGGATTTGGATCAGCCGTTACGTTTCTCGGCAATGGTTCCGCTGCAGGTTTACAATACTTTGCAGATAGCCGCGGAAAGAGAAAGGCTCTGCCGGACCGATATTCTTATAATTGGCGGTGGTGCGATAGATGCCGGTCTGGAAGCTGAGATACGCCAATTACCGGGTAAGGTGTATTCTACGTACGGCATGACGGAAACCCTGTCGCATATTGCTTTAAGACGGCTGAACGGACCGGATGCGAGTACTCTTTATTATCCTTTTCCTTCGGTACGACTTTCTTTGTCACCCGAGCATACATTGATTATTGATGCTCCGCTGGTTTGCGATACGATTTTGGTGACAAATGATGTGGCGGAAATAAATTCGGACGGTAGCTTTTCTATCCTGGGCAGAAAAGACAATACCATCAACACCGGAGGTATCAAAGTGCAGGCGGAGCAGGTGGAAGATATACTGCGTCCTTGGATACATGTTCCCTTTGCCATCACTTCCGTTTCCGATGCCGCATTAGGGGAGGCCGTTGTTCTTTTGATAGAAAATGGAGGGTATACGGAACGGTTGGAGGAGAAGATGAAAGAGCTTCTTACCAAGTACCAGTTGCCTAAAATGGTTTTTTCAGTGGGCACTATACCCTTGACGGAAACAGGGAAAATAAATCGTGCCGGTTGCCGGCAATTAGCTGCTACTTATCAGGTGGGGCGTTAAGTGTTTTTTCTTTTTCAGTTGTATCATATACGGAATGGCTTTAAATTTAATAACCAACACATATAAACTAATGAATAAGATTTGCTTTTTTATCGGAGCTTTTATTACCCTGCTTCTGGCGGGTTGCAGTTCCAGTCCGATTTCACATGTCCGTTTGGCTACCTTCAACATCCGTTACGATAATCCGGGCGATAGCCTGAATTCTTGGAAATACCGTAAAGACCGGGTTTGTGAGTTTATCCGTGAAAAACAACCGGATGTACTGGGTATGCAGGAGGTGTTACATCATCAGTTAGAAGACTTGTTGGCCGGACTGCCCGATTATGCCTATGTAGGCGTGGGACGTGAGGATGGAAAAACTCAAGGTGAATATGCTCCGGTTTTCTATCGGAAAGATAAATATGACTTACTGGACAGCAATACATTCTGGTTGTCCGAACATCCGGATAGTGTCGGTAAACTTGGTTGGGATGCTGCCTGTACCCGTGTTGCCACCTGGGCTAAACTGAAGGAGAAATCCACCGGAAAAGAATTCCTGATGGTAAATACTCATTTTGATCACGTAGGGACAGAAGCCCGGAGGAACAGTGCATTGCTTATTATTGATAAGATAAAAGAGATAGCCGGTACACACCCCTCTATGATGACCGGAGATTTTAATGTTTCTGAGGAATGGGAAGCTTATAAAACAATTACATCCAATGAGTTCATATTGAAAGATGCGTGGAAGATAGCTGCGAAACAGACAGGAGAAAGCTATACTTTCCATGATTTTGGAAGGGTACCGGTGGCTGAGCGGGAGAAGATCGATTTTATTTTCGTAACTCCGCAAATAAAGGTGGCGGATGCGGAAATTATTTCTTCCGCGATTACAGACTCTACCTATTTGTCTGATCACAACGCGCATTTGGCCGACCTGGAATTCTAAACCACATAAACAGATTACATGACCATGAAACAAAACTTGCATTTGTTATTTGTCGCTTTTATACTGATGAGTTTTTATAGTTGTACTCCGAAGACTGAGTTATCCTCTCCGGACGGACACATCAAGGTGGCTTTTGCAACAGAACCTGACGGAAAGATGGTTTATCGGGTGGCGGTCAATGATACTCTTTTGTTGGACAACTCATCGCTTGGTTTCGAGGCGAAAGACGGGATCGACCTTAATCAAGGATTTCGTGTCGTGAAAACTACGTTTACAGATAAAGATGAAACCTGGACCCAACCGTGGGGAGAGAATAAGACGAACAGGAATCATTATAATGAAATGGCGGTTTTCTTGAAGAACGATGCCAATATAGAGTTAACTCTTCGTTTTCGTGCATTTGATGACGGTATAGCTTTTCGTTATGAATATGAGGTGCCCGGCGTTGACTCTTTGCTCGTCACCGACGAATTGACCGCTTTCCGCTTTCACGAAGATGGAATTTCCTGGTCAATTCCGGCCAGCTTCGAAACCTATGAATTGTTGTATTCGGAACAGAAGATCAGTGAAGTGAAGAATGCCAATACTCCTTTCACTTTCAAAACTCCCGGTGGGATATATGGCAGCATTCATGAAGCTGCTCTTTATGATTTTCCGGAGATGACACTAAAGCAGGATGGAGGTCATGCTCTAAAGTCGGAACTTGCTTCCTGGTCCGATGGTATCAAGGCCCGTAAAGGGAATAATTTCATGACATCATGGCGTACCATTCAGATTGCTCCGGCAGCTGTCGGCCTGATTAATTCGTCCTTGATTCTGAATTTGAATGAACCTTGTAAACTGGAAACTACCGACTGGATTAAACCGATTAAATATGTTGGCGTTTGGTGGGGAATGCATCTGGGGGTAGAAACCTGGAAGATGGATGACCGTCACGGAGCCACAACCGCCAATGCGAAAAAGTATATCGATTTTGCTCATGACAATAATATCGAAGGAGTATTATTCGAGGGGTGGAACGAAGGCTGGGAGAGCTGGGGTGGTATGCAGAATTTTGATTTTACCAAACCGTACGCTGATTTTGATATTGATGAAATAGTCCGTTATGCACGTGAGAAAAATGTTCAGATCATCGGACATCATGAAACCGGAGGAAATATTCCCAACTACGAACGCCAGATGGAAAAAGCGATCAAGTGGTATACCGAAAAAGGTATTCATATACTGAAAACCGGTTATGCGGGTGCTTTTCCCGACGGACATTCGCATCACGGACAATACGGAGTCAATCATTACCAAAAGGTAGTTGAAACGGCTGCTCGTTACCATATGACTTTGGATGCGCACGAGCCTATCAAAGATACGGGAATACGCCGTACCTGGCCCAATATGATGACTCGTGAAGGTGCCCGTGGGATGGAGTGGAATGCCTGGAGTGAGGGAAATCCTCCTTCCCATCACGAGATGCTACCGTTTACCCGTTTACTGGGTGGCCCGATGGATTATACTCCGGGTACTTTCGACATATTGTTTACACAGACGAAAGATTCTCCTAAACGCCAGAAGTGGAATGACCAGGATAAAGGCAATAGCCGTGTCAATACGACACTGGCCAAACAGTTGGCAAATTGGGTTATCTTATATTCCCCGTTACAGATGGCTTCTGATATGATCGAGCATTATGAAGGACATCCTGCTTTCCAGTTCTTTCGTGATTTCGATCCGGACTGTGATGAATCAAAAGCATTGGCCGGTGAGCCGGGAGAATTTGTAGTGATAGTGCGCAAGGCTAAACAGAATTATTTCCTGGGAGCTTCTACGAATGAGGGACCACGGACTTTACTGGTCAGCCTTGATTTTCTGGAAAAGGGGAAGACTTATAAAGCAATAGTCTATGCTGATGGCGAGCAGGCTGATTGGAAAACCAATCCGACCGAATATCAGATTACGGAACAGGAGGTGACGGCAAGAGACACAATAAATATCCGCATGGCCGCCGGTGGTGGGCAAGCCATCTCATTTATGCCCTTGCAGAAATAGAAACAGCATGATAAGAGGGAGGTAGTCCTTCAATTCCGAACGCAATATTTTCAGGGCTTGCCCTATGCGATAATTGACAGTTTGCGGAGAGACGTTTAGTTTCTCCGCAATTTCTTTATGAGTCAGTTGCTGATTTCGGTTCATTTCATATGCCTGACGAAATTCTGCCGGTAGCTTTCTTAAAGCCTCTTCATACAACCTGAAAAGTTCGTTTTCCAGATAAAAGTCAGGTGAAGAAAATTCGCTTTCATATTTTTCGGCAATTTCCAGATGTACCTTACGCTTTATTTCGAAATGGGAGATTTTATTAAGTGCCTTGTTCTTGACAATAGTAAAAAGAAGAGTTTTTAAGGTTAGTTCCGGAATGAGGGTTTTTCTGTTTTCCCATAACCACATCATGGTGTCCTGCACGATTTCTTCCGATTCACTCAGTGTGACGTACTGAGAACAAAAGACGCATAGTCCGCGAAAGTAATGGCGGTAAACATTGTCAAATACTTCTTCGCACCCTTCTCTCAAGGCTGATATAACGGCATTATTATCATTTATGTTTAGGTTAGTCAGAGTCTGTGCCATTCTTTTTTTCATTGTTATTAGCGAACAAACGTAGCTAAATTTTCGGTACTGACAAAATGATTCTTCGAAGAAAAAAAGTTTGTGTTTTTATTTAGTAACTTTGCTTTCTGAAATGTATTATACATAACAACGTATGATATAGGTATAAAAGATTTGGTTAATACAATGGATGAAACAAAACTACTGAACTACTTGAAAGGAGAATCAGATGCTGAAGAGTGTCTGGAAGTAGAGACATGGTACCATGACTCTGCGGAACATAAAAAACAACTTGAACAACTATATTATATGCTTTTTGTCGGTGAGCGCAAAACGGTGATGGATGCGGTGGACACCGAAAGTTCACTGAGCGCTTTGAAGGATCGGATGAAGCAGAAAGAGCCGGATAGAAAATCGGTGGGTAAAATGCGTGTTTCAAAATGGAAGCGTTATGCAGTACCTTTGGCTGCCTTTTTGTGCGGTTTACTGATTTCTACCGGAGCTTTGTATTGGATGTCTTCCGGTAAGTCTGCCGGATATGTTTTTGCTACGGAAGCCGGTCAACGGGCACGTGCTGTTTTGCCGGATGGCACGAAGGTGTGGTTGAATGCTTCAACGCAGCTTGTTTATAAACCTTCTTTCTGGAAGCGGGAAAGATTGGTTGATTTGAATGGTGAGGCTTATTTTGAGGTCTCTCATAATAAGCACAAACCCTTTGTTGTTAATAGTAAAGATGTCAGGACTTGTGTGCTCGGTACAAAATTCAATGTCCGGGCACGCTCGTCCGAAGCAAAGGTTGTGACGACTTTATTGAAAGGATTGGTGCAAGTGCAGCTGCCGGGACAGTCCAAAGAAGAAGGGATCTTACTGAAACCGGGACAAACGTTGAGTGTGGATACCCGTACGATGCAGTTGATGCTTACCGAAGCTGATCGTCCGGGTGATGTGTTGCTTTGGATTAACGGAAAACTGAAATTCGAACAAGCTACACTCGTGGAGATTGTGCAATGTCTGGAAAAGCATTTTGATGTACATTTCATTATTTCTGATGCACAGTTGAAAAAAGAACGTTTCACCTGTACTTTTAGTACGGATGATGATATCAGACAAATTCTTTCTATACTTGCTCTTACCAAACGTTTTGATTATAAATGTGAGGATAATAACATAATATTGACTCCCAAGGCGGGTAGATAGCGATTTATTATTATAACCTAAATCAGTAAAAGGGACTGTTTCCAATGTGGAATGGTTCCTTTTTTTATTTCTCAATCTGTATTCTTATTCTTTTTTTATTCTTTTTTTGAAAAAAGTCGCTTCTTGATTTAGTATGCTTATAGGTTGAAATGTATTATTAGCAGAAAAGTGAATATAGTTAACCCTAAAATCTGTAGCAACGATGAACAAGGACCCTTAATTAAAAACCAACCTTAATATGAATTAGCAGTTTTCTTTTGCTAAACCTTTCAATTTTTACCTAAAACATTTTCTAATTAAAAAAGAACAAGATGAAGAAATCAGTGAAACACAAGTTTCAGTACTTGCTATTTTTTCTATTGTCGATTCCTGCTTTTATTTTTGCTTCAGCGCAAGATATTCGGGTAAATATCGACTTTACTAAAGCCCCTTTAGGCAATGTCCTGGATGAAATCGGACATCAAACCTCATTATCTATCGTGTATAACACCAGGGATGTTAACCCCAATCAACCAGTTTCCGTTAAAGCTACTAATGAGAATATTACGTCTGTGATGAATCGTTTGCTTCGGGGGACGGGGATTTCCTATTCTATTATGAACAAACACCTCATTCTTTCAGCTAATGATAAGGATAAAGCTATTCAGCAAGAGAAAGTCACGGTTACAGGAAATGTTTCGGACGCTAAAGGCGAACCGTTGATCGGCGTAAGTATCTTGGTGAAAGGAACATCCAATGGGACAATCACCGATATGAACGGACACTTTTCAATATCGGCTGCCAAAGGAGATGTCATCGAGATATCCTATATCGGCTATGCTTCGCAGGCCATTACAGTGACAGACTCTAAGCCACTGAAAATTGTGATGCAAGAAGACACGGAAGTGCTTGATGAAGTTGTCGTAACGGCTTTAGGTATCAAGCGGGCACAAAAGGCATTGAGCTACAATGTGCAACAAGTGGGTGGCGATGCCATCAATACAGTGAAAGATGCCAATTTCATTAACTCTTTGCAAGGTAAAGTTGCCGGAGTAACGATTAACAATTCTGCCGGTGGTGTCGGTTCGGCTTCCAGGGTAGTGATGCGAGGTACTAAGTCTATAACAAAGGATAACAATGCCCTTTATGTAATCGATGGTATTCCAATGTTCAATGTCAGTTTTGGTAAGAGCGAGGGTTCCTTTGCAACTCAGAGTGGTTCGGACGGTGTGGCCGACCTTAATCCGGATGATATTGAAAGTATTAATATGCTGACCGGCCCTTCCGCAGCTGCTTTGTACGGCAATGCGGCTGCCAATGGAGTTGTATTGATTAACACGAAAAAGGGATCTGCCGAGAAGACAACTCTGACAGTCAGCAATAATACCATGTTCTCTGATGCGTATATTATGCCGGAGATGCAAAACCGGTATGGAAATAATCCGGGAGAATTTGCAAGCTGGGGCAATAAAACCAGACAGGGTTATGATCCTGCCCGTTTCTTTAATACCGGAGTGAATGTAATTAATGCCATCTCTTTCTCGACCGGAACAAAGAAAAACCAGACTTATGCATCGGCTTCAACAACGAATGCAACCGGTATTTTGCCTAATAACAGTTATAGCCGTTACAACTTCTCAATCCGGAATACGGCTACTTTCCTGAAAGATAAACTGACTCTGGACATCGGTGCCAGTTACATCATCCAGAATGATAAAAATATAACGGCACAGGGACAATATTTCAATCCATTGCCGGCATTATATCTGTTTCCTCGTAATGATAATTTTGAGGAGATCCGTATGTTCGAACGTTATAGCGAGAGCCGTGGGGTGAATGCGCAGTTCTGGCCTTACGGGCATCAGGGGCTGAGTTTGCAAAACCCGTACTGGATTATGAAACGCATGAACCGTAAAACAGAAAAAAAACGTTACATGATCAATGCAAGCCTGACTTATAAACTTACGGATTGGCTGAACGTTGCGGGCCGTGTTAAAGTAGATAATTCGGATATTCGTTTGACTCAGGAGCGTTATGCATCTACTCTGACTACTTTTGCGGGAGCCAATGGTTTCTATTCGGACCAGAACCGTACAGACCGTAATACATATGCTGATATTATGGTAAATATTGATAAGAGGATAGGAGATTTCTCGCTGAATGCCAATATCGGTGCATCTATTAAAGATTTGGTTTACGAACAAATGGGTAATGAAGGCGATCTGGCCGGTATACCCAATTTCTTTACAGTGAGAAATATTAATTATGAAAGTAATTATAAGCCCAAACAGTTCGGATATCATGATCAGTCTCAGGGGGTATTTGCGAATATAGAATTAGGTTGGCGCAGCATGGCATATCTGACCTTGACCGGACGGAACGACTGGGAGTCGCAGCTTGCCTTTACTAAACACTCCTCTTTCTTCTATCCTTCCATCGGCGGATCTGTCGTTTTGTCGGAGATGTTCCGGTTGCCCGAGTTTATCTCTTATGCGAAACTGCGTGGTTCATACAGTTCGGTGGCTTCGTCTTTCGAACGTTATTTATCGAATCCGGGCTTTGAGTTCAATGAACAATCCCATCAGTGGGGCTCTTCAACAACTTTGCCTGCCACTAATCTGAAGCCGGAAGACACACGTTCGTGGGAGGTGGGTTTAAATGCCAGATTATGGAACCACTTCAGTATAGATGCCACTTACTATCATTCGAATACGTATAACCAAACCTTTAACATCACCCTGGCGTCGTCGAGCGGTTATTCTTCGGCTATTGTCCAGACAGGCAATATCCAGAATTATGGTTTGGAACTGGCATTGGGATATAATAATACATGGAGGGATTTCAGCTGGAACAGCAACCTGACTTACACCATGAATCGTAATAAGGTGAAACGTCTGGCCAGTGGCGCGACGAATCCGATAACCGGTGAAATCATCGATATGCCGGAGTTGCGTATGGCTGTGTTGGGAGCCGACGGGTATGGTCCCAGAGTCATCCTGAGAGAAGGTGGAACGATGGGGGACCTGTATGTAGATAAGGGGCTTCGTACGGATGGTAACGGAAATATCTGGGTAGATCCCCAGACAGGTAAAGTCGGAGTGCAGGACTATGCCGAACCTAAAAAAATAGGTACGATGAATCCTGATTTCAATATGGGATTCAGTAATACCTTTTCTTATAAAGGCATCAGCCTGGGCGTGGTTCTGACCGCGCGTGTCGGTGGATTATGCGTGTCGAACACTCAGGGTATACTCGATTATTACGGTGTGTCCAAAGCTACAGCCGATGCACGTGATGCCGGTGGAGTGTGGATCAATAACGGATTCGTAGATGCCAAGTCTTATTTTCAAACCATCGGAGGCTCTACCGGAGGATTGGGACAATACTACACTTATAGTGCGACGAACGTACGCCTTTCCGAGTTGAACCTGAGTTATACATTACCTCGTAAGTGGTTTAACAATAAAGTGGGCATAACGGCAGGTATCGTAGGAAAGAATCTTTGGATGATTTATTGTAAAGCACCGTTCGATCCGGAAATGACCCCTTCCACTACCAGCAATTTCTATCAGGGGGTAGATTACTTTATGCAGCCGAGCACACGTAATATTGGCTTCAATGTTAAGTTTCAATTTTAAAACAAGTCGATTATGAAAAATAAAATATTAAATATGGCTTTGGCCGCAGCTATCACGCCACTCTTGTGTTGCTGTACCAGTAATTTTGAGGAATACAACACCAATCCGTACGAACCCCATTCACTCAATCCGCCCATGCTGTTTGCAACAATGATTACTACCGGAATCAATGTACAGCAGAATGACAATCAGATGATTGACCAGATGGTAGCGGGACCTTTTAGCGGCTATCTGACAATGGCTAACTCATGGGGTGGCTCTAACTTCAATACATTCAACCAGACGGAATCCTGGAATCAGATTCCTTTCAATACGCCTTTTGAGAAATTCTATTCCAACTACTTTAAATTGGAAACGGCAACCGGCGGAAAAGGTCACTATTGGGCAATGGCGAAGCTGCTTCGCGTAAATACAATGTTGCGTGTGACCGATTGTTACGGTCCCATTCCCTACAGTCAAGTGGCCAATGGCAAAACGGCTGTTGCATACGACAGTCAGGAAGATGTATATAAACACATGTTTGAAGACTTGGATTATGCAGTACAGATACTGGGCGAATATGTAGACGAGGTCGGCGGATTGAAGCCGTTGGAGGGCTATGATCCGGTCTATAATGGAGATTATAATAAGTGGATGCGTTTTGCTAATTCGCTTAAATTGCGTCTGGCTGTCCGTATCAGTAATGTGGCGCCCGAACTTGCCCGTGCGAAAGCTGAGGAAGCGGTAAAGAGTGCCCGCGGACTGATAGATACGAATGATAATAATGCATATGTCGGTGTAGGTGCCGAACCCAATCCGCTGTGGCTGGTAGCCTCCAGTTGGGGCGAAATCCGTATCAATGCCACTATTGCCAGTTATATGAAAGGGTATTCCGATCCTCGTAGCGCAGTCTATTTCACGACATCCAAGTTGGGAGGCAATAGCCCGTATATGGGTATGCGTTCGGGATTGGAAGGAGTGAAGCCGGCCACTTATGCAGGATACTCTATGCCCAATTACGATCAGAAAGACGATATGTTGATGTTCTGTGCGGCTGAAACGGCCTTTTTGCGTGCTGAAGGTGCTCTGCGTGGTTGGGATATGGGAGGTAGTGCCCGTGACTTCTACGAACAAGGCGTTAAACTTTCATTCGACCAGCGGAAAGTGGGTGGAGCAGAAGAATATCTGGCAAATGCAGTGGCAGTGCCTGAACCTTTTGTCGACCCGACTAACCCGGTTAAATGCAATTATACACCGAAAACCAAGATAACGATTGCGTGGAATGAAGGTGCTCCTACAGAAGAAAAACTGGAGCGTATCATTACTCAGAAATGGATAGCCAATTTCCCTCTGGGCTTTGAAGGTTGGGCCGATTATCGGCGTACAGGTTATCCGGAAGTGTTTCCATCTGTCAGCAATCTGAGTAACGGAGTAATTGACACCAACCGGCAATTGCGGCGTTTGCCTTTCCCATTGTCCGAGAAGCAGGGAAATGCTGCCAATGTTTCGGTAGCCGTCTCAATGTTGGGGGGCCCGGATACTGGGGCTACCGACCTTTGGTGGGCTAAAAAGAATTGATGTTTAAGCTAAAAAGAGAAAAGAAAATGAAAAAGAGATATTTAAATATAGTGGTTTTTGCGTTGTTCGTCAGTATGCTTCTGGGTTGCAGTGACTGGACCAAACCCGAGGCAGAGGATTTTTTTGAAATGCCGGGAAATGACTACTACGAGAATCTGAGAGCTTATAAACGTTCGGAGCATTCGGTTGCGTTTGGCTGGTTTGGAGGCTGGACAGGTGTGGGAGCTTCGATGGTGGGGAGTCTGATGGGACTTCCCGATAGTGTGGACTTCGTTTCCATTTGGGGAAACTGGAAGAATCTGGATGAAGCCCGGATGCTGGATAAGAAAAAAGTGAAAGAACTGAAAGGTACGCGTGCATTGATGTGCTTTATCGTAGCTAATGTGGGCGATCAGTTGACTCCCGAAGAGTATAAAGAGAATTATAAAGAATATTGGGGGTGGAAAGATGGCGATCAGGAAGCTATCGACGGCGCGATCAGAAAATATGCAAATGCCATTTGTGACTCCATCGATAAGTATGGATATGATGGTTTCGATATCGATTATGAACCTAATTATGGGTCTCCCGGAAATCTGGCCAGCTATCCCGAAAATATGCTCACTTTCGTAAAGGCGTTAGGAGAGAGAATAGGACCCAAATCGGGCACGGGGCGACTGCTTGTGATCGATGGTGAGCCACAAAGCATTCATCCGGAAACCGGACCTTATTTTGATTACTTCATCGTGCAGGCATACTCCAACCTTGCGGGTAACTCCGATACTAATCTTGACAGGCGGCTGGCCGGTACAATTGCCAATTTTAAAGAGGTACTCACTCCCGAAAAAGTGGCTAATATGTACATCGTCACAGAAAATTTCGAATCCTATGCTCCGACAGGAGGAGGCGATTATGTAGATCGTTACGGAAATAAAATGCGGGCACTTGCCGGAATGGCACGCTGGACTCCGGTCATTGATGGTAAACAAGTTCGAAAGGGCGGAGTAGGGACGTATCATATGGAATATGATTATCCGGGCGACGTTGAATACAAATACTTGCGTGAGGCAATCAGAATTATGAATCCCGCTGTAAAATGACTTAAATGAATTTGATTATGAAAAGAGTAACAATAAAATCTTATTTGCTTGCTTGTGTTGTTCTGCCGATGATTCTGGCTGGATGCGAAGATGCCGATTACCGTGTGATTGACAATGCTATTTATCTGAATGAAGCATCCGAGAATGGTTCGGCAAAGGTTACGGTTGATCCTGAAAATGTTACCACAACTACTTTGACCGTACGCATGGGGCAGCCTGTTGCCGGAGATGTAACTGCTGTTTTGATGATTGACCCCTCTATTCTTAAAGAGTACAATGAAGCCAATGAAACTTCGTACGAGGTTCTTCCTGAACAATATTTTTCTTATGATAAAGAGATAAAGATTCAGGCGGGTGATGTAAGTGCCGTACCATCAGAATTTAAGGTGAAACCTTATTCGAATGAAAACGGAGAACTCTATGCCATTCCGGTATCCCTCACCGAAATTCAAGGACCGGTGTCTACGATCGGGCTTTCGTCGAAGTTTATTATTTTACTGGACAAGCCGCTGATACAGTCCGTGCCGTTTATGAATACGACAAATGCTGTAAAACCGTCCAAAGAAGGTTTGTGGGGAGTGACAACCAACGAATGGTCGCTTGAAGCCTGGGTACAAATGGATGGCTTTGACATTAATAATCAGGCTATCTTCAATTCGGGTAGCAAAGACCATGAGGTATATATCCGTTTTGGTGACGCTATGATTCCTTATAATTCATTGCAGGTGAAAACGCTGGGAAGTCAGGTTAATACGGTGACTTTGTTTGAGAAAGACAAATGGTATCATCTGGCGTTTGTCTATAATTCTTCCGGATTGTTATCGATTTATATTAACGGGGTGCTTGATGTGACTTTACAAACGAAAGGAGGCCCGGTACGGTTCGACACGATGAACATGGTTTCAAGCGGCAGCTACTTCCGGAACAATTGCCAGATGGCTCAGGTACGTCTTTGGAAGACAGCGATCAGCCAGACACAAATTCAGTCTAACATGTATTTTGCCGTGAAACCCGCTGATCCGAACCTGATAGGTTATTGGAAAATGGACGAGGGCAAAGGAAATGCTTTTGCCGATTGTACCGGACACGGATACGACCTCACGGCAGGAGGGACCCTTGTCTGGAAAGAGCATGTTCGTTTTGATAAACAATAACTATGTAAAAGAAGAATAAGATATGAATAGACATTTGAATTTTGTGACCTTAATCTGTTTGATAACAGGGTTTGTATCATTGGTTTCGTGTAGTAACGATGATGATGAAATGAACAAATATCAAAAAATATATATCAGAACGGGAGTAGCACCGGGGGCTGAAATGAGTGCTGTAGTAGTGGTAGATCGCGTAAGTAATTCATCTACCGCTGACCGTTCTGATTTTGAAATACAACTGTGTGCCGTACAACCGGTTTCACGGGAGGTCACCGCTACTTTAGGTATCGATACCCTGAAAGTAAATGCTTATAATTCGGCTAAGAAGACGAAATGCGAGTTGTTGCCCGGAGATAATTATGATATTGAGAAAAAAGAGTCCACTCTGAAAACCGGACAGACTGTGGCCGAGTCTTCTTTCCGTGTGGTTTTGAAGAACATAGAGAAATTGAGCAACCCTGACGGATACGTACTCCCGGTGATGCTTAAAGAAGTTACCGGTATGGACGGACAGGCTGTGAGTACATCTATGAATACGGTCTATATCCGGATTTATGCCAGCATACTCTATACCGGCTATACGAAGCCTGCAGACTGGGCGGCAGTGGACCGCAGTGCATGGGATGTAAGTTGCAGTAATGCATACGCAAACGATGATGCCAGATATGGTGCACATCTGGCTATCGATGGTGAAGCAAATACATCTTGGTTTTCGTGGGGAGTAGCCAATGCTGAAGAGTGCTGGTGGAACACAGTATTGCCCCGGCCTGTTACTTTGGCAGGATTTTCGGTTACTAAACAGAGTGCTTACGGATCGTCATACAATCTGAAAAGTGCGGAGATCAAAGTCAGGAAAGACGGAGCGACAGAATGGGTGACTTATCAGAGGACTTTGACTTTCAGGAGCTTTAAAGGAAACGAGCCGCAGTATGCAGTCATCGAACCACCTATCGGGGATGTTAAAGAGTTCAGGATTAATTGTCTGAGCCCGGATAGCTATACCGGATTTGCGGAAATAAATTTATTTGTGAAGCAATAGAGGTGTTTAGATTGTAGATAAGGGGGAGAAGCATCGGGGCCATAAGGTTTCGGTGCTTCTTTTGTGTACTTCATCCCGGCAGAGCAAAAAAAAGAACCGGTAAGGATTAGTGATTTTGTGAAGTCAGTTGTATTATTATGTAGTGAATGCAACTTCTTGTCGTAATTTTGGGCTATGTTTTTAATATCCCCTATCTTTGCTTACTGGAATTGTTAACCGATGGAATTATTATAAAAAACTAACTGATGAATAAAAAGCCGATAAGCCCTGTATGTTGGGTGCCTACTGTTTACTTTGCGATGGGATTGCCGTTTGTGGCCCTTTCGATGGTTTCTGTCCTTATGTTTTCCGATATGGAGGTGTCGAATGCACAGATTGCTTTCTGGACTTCTCTCATTATGCTTCCCTGGACATTGAAGCCTTTATGGAGTCCGTTTCTGGAGATGTTTAAGACGAAGAAGTACTTTGTTGTCGCTACAGAAATCATTACCGGACTGGCATTTGCGTTGGTGGCACTTTCGCTGCCGTTGCCCGATTTTTTTCGTTATGCCATCGCTCTGATGGGGATCATTGCTCTCAGTGGTGCGACTCATGACATTGCGGGTGACGGAGTATACCTGACGGAGCTGACTGCTACCCAGCAAGCCAAGTATATCGGTTGGCAGGGAGCTTTTTATAATCTGGCCAAGATACTTGCCAACGGAGGCTTGGTTTGGCTGGCAGGTATGCTGAAGGATGAATTTGGAGTGGTACATGCCTGGATGATTGTGATGTTGATGTGTGCGGGTATTATGATTTTGATCGGCCTTTACCACATTCGGATTCTGCCTTCGGGAGGAGGTGCTTCCGGCGAAGTAAATACGGTGAGAGATGCATTGAACGTGCTTTGGGAAGTCATTCGTTCTTTTTTCCAAAAAAAACATATTGCTTTCTACATTGTCTTTATCATTTTGTACCGATTTGCCGAAGGATACGCCCTGAAGATTGTACCGTTGTTCCTGAAAGCACCGGTTGCAGATGGCGGATTGGGGCTTAGTACTCAGGACATCGGATTGGTATACGGTACGTTCGGAGCAGGAGCATTTATCCTCGGTTCGCTCTTGGCGGGTTATTACATCTCGGCTTACGGACTTCGGAAGACCTTGTTTTCTTTGTGTTGCGCTTTTAATATTCCGTTTTTGGTATACTTCCTATTGGCACTTTACCAACCCTCTAACCTGTTGATTATCGGTACGGCCATTGTATTTGAATATTTGGGGTACGGATTTGGTTTCGTCGGATTAATGCTCTTTATGATGCAGCAAGTAGCCCCCGGCAAACACCAGATGGCACATTATGCTTTTGCCACCGGTATCATGAATTTAGGAGTAATGCTTCCGGGGATGATGAGTGGATATCTGAGCGACTGGCTGGGTTATCGTGATTTCTTTGTCTGGGTGCTGATCGCTACCATACCGGCTTTTGTCGTTACTTGGCTGGTACCTTTTACGTATCCGGACGGAAAGAAGAAATAAAAGAGAATTTTAATATAAACGAGATATATACATAATATTAATTTAATCGAATCATGGAAGAATTTAAAATTGCAGGTGCTGCTTTGCCGGCCATGCCTTGGGAAGAACGTCCGGCAGGATGCAAAGATGTAGTGTGGCGTTGTTCGGCAAATCCGATTATTCCGCGCGACTTGCTCCCTACTTCAAACAGTATATTCAACAGTGCCGTAGTTCCGTTTAAGGATGGCTATGCAGGAGTGTTCCGTTGTGATGATACCAACCGTCGCATGCGTCTGCATGTGGGGTTCAGTAAAGATGCCGTTCATTGGGACATCAATGAAGAGCCGTTGAAGTTTCAATGTGATGATGCGGAGATCGGGAACTGGGTTTATGGATATGATCCCAGGGTTTGCTTCATTGAGGACCGCTATTATGTGACTTGGTGCAACGGTTATCATGGTCCTACTATTGGTGTTGCTTATACCTATGACTTTGTAACGTTCCATCAGCTGGAAAACGCCTTTATTCCTTTTAACCGGAATGGAGTTTTGTTTCCTCGTAAGATAAACGGCCGTTTTGCCATGTTGAGTCGTCCGAGCGACAATGGACATACGCCTTTCGGAGATATTTTTTATAGTGAATCTCCCGATATGGAATTTTGGGGACGCCATCGTCATGTAATGTCTCCGGCTCCGTTTGAAGACAGTGCCTGGCAGTGCACCAAGATCGGTGCAGGACCTATTCCGATTGAAACATCAGAAGGCTGGTTGCTGATCTATCACGGTGTATTAGCTTCATGCAATGGTTTTGTGTATAGTTTCGGTTCCGCATTGCTTGACCTTGATGAACCCTGGAAAGTGAAATTCCGTTCGGGACCTTACTTGATTTCACCCCAGAAAGAGTACGAATGCATGGGCGATGTGCCTAATGTCTGCTTCCCGTGCGCGGCGCTTCATGATTCGGAGACCGGACGAATTGCCATCTATTACGGATGTGCAGATACGGTGACGGGACTTGCATTCGGATATATTCCGGAAATTATAGAATTTACAAAACGTACAAGTATCATCTGAATCGGATAAAAGAGAAAGGGTGTAGCTATCCTGCCGGGATGGCTACACCCTTTTGTCTGTATGGCTACACCCTTTAGATAAAAGGGCGTAACCCTGTTTGGAGTTATCCGTTGTATGCTGTCAGCATCCAAACCATTTTTTCCTGTTCCTTCAGATAGTCGCTCATCATAGCCACTGTTACCTCATCGTTGTGTGAAGAGGCGAGAGACAGGACTTTACGCTCTTCTGCTATCAGGTGCCCGTAAGTTTCAAGAATATGGTTCAATGCGTCATCGGCTTTGCTCACTCCGTCCACTTCCTTGATCTGTGCCATCTTCAGATAGTCACTGTACTTATTGGCGGGAGTTCCTCCCAGCATCAATATGCGTTCGGCAATTTCGTCCACCTTTTCGGCGGCTCCGTTATAGAGATCTTCGAACTTACTGTGCAGTACGAAGAAACCGTGTCCTTTGATATTCCAATGAAATCCTCTTAAGTTTGCATAGTGAATTTGAAAATCGGCAAGTAATTGCTGCAATGATACTACGATGTTGTTAGCTCCCTTTTCATCCAAATGTGTATAATTTAAAGTTTTCATAATGCTATTGTTTTTTTGAGTTAATACTATATATCTTCTTTTTATCTGGAACAAAGATACGGCACAAAATGATTCGTGTCAAACTGAAAATTTCTATCTTTGCATTGATAGATTCTATATCTTTAATAAATCAGAGAACGATGACTATACAACAATTGGAATATATTCTGGCCGTCGATCAGTTCCGGCACTTTGCAAAAGCTGCCGAGTATTGCCGGGTGACGCAACCTACTTTGAGTGCGATGATCCAGAAACTGGAAGACGAATTGGGAGTGAAGCTGTTCGACCGCAGTATGACTCCGGTCTGTCCCACTTCCATCGGTAAGAAGGTGCTGGAACAGGCACGCAAAATCCTTTCGGAAACTACCTGCGTCAAGGAGATTATCAATGAGGAACAGCATTCTTTGTCCGGTACGTTCCGGCTGGCCGTATTGCCTACGATTGCACCTTATCTTTTGCCTCGTTTTTTTCCGCAACTGATGGAGAAATACCCCGATCTTGATATACGGGTTATGGAAATGAAAACACCGGATATCCGCAAGGCTTTGCTGACGGGTGAAGCAGATGCCGCTATCATTGCCAGTCTGCTGGATGATGCTGCATTAACAGAGGAGACTTTGTTTTATGAGCAGTTTTTCGGTTACGTTTCGAAAAAGGAACCATTGTTCAAACACGATGTGATTCGTACGTCCGACGTGACCGGAGAGCGACTTTGGCTTCTTGACGAAGGACATTGCTTTCGCGACCAGTTGGTCCGTTTCTGCCAGATGGAAGCGGTAAAGGTCAGCCAAATGGCTTATCGCTTGGGCAGTATGGAGACTTTTATGCATATGGTGGAGAGCGGTAAGGGCATTACATTTATTCCGGAGCTGGCAGTGATGCAACTGAGCGAAGAACAGAAAGAACTGGTCCGTCCGTTTGCCATCCCAAGGCCCACTCGCCAGATTGTCCTGGTTACACGAAAAGACTTTATCCGTACCAGCCTGCTGCAAGTATTGAAAGAAGAGATCCAGGCAGCAGTCCCCAAAGAGATGCTTACTTTACAGGCTGTTCAGTGCCTGGTATAAAAAAACAGCGGCGATATTTTCACAAACATCGCCGCCTTATTTCTTTTATATATCAGAATTATTCTTAGTTTTGTCAAATTTGTGCAGGTGTCTTCTGTTGTTTTATTGAGAATGAAATGATTTTATTTTTAAGTTCTTATCTTCATTGATATCTATTGTGATATACTGTATGTTGTCATAAATCGTGTTTACACGGAGCTTTATTCCTTTTGCTGTCGGCAGTAGATCGGCTATATTGGCCAGTTTGAAGGAGATGAGGCTTGAACCCAGTTTACTGGGAGAGTCGTCGAAAGCGTTATGCCTGAATTCCAGGCAGATATATCCGTCGTCTTCAACAGGGTCTGTCATTTCGTTTTGTACCAGATTCAGCATGTGCTTTTTATTCTCGTCCATACTGCCCAGATACTGGTATTCGATGGTGAGATAATCCTTTGTAAGTGCATGCGCCGTGACGTTGATGCGGTCGTCTCCAATGCTGTCTGCCGTTGCTTCCGTCAGCGGGATGATATCCTTTGTCAGTATATCTTCTATTGTGAATATCTTACCGTTTTCATATCCGGGTTTTTCTTCTCCTTCCATCTTCACGTAACCCACAAAAACCCTCTGTCCTTCTGCGACGGTGTATTTCCAGTTGCGAATATCGGCCGTATCTGCGGGGAATACGTTATTTCCGTTGTCCAGGGCAATAAAAAAATCCCTCGGGGTGTCCGCATTGGGAATTTTCATTGTACCGATGGCCAGTATCCCACCCGGAGGACAAGTGACCCAATAATCATTGTCTTCATTGTCCAGACAAGACTGCAGGATGGGCAGTAGTGCCAGAATGAGGGTAAAAGTTACTAATTTAAATTTTCTCATAAGTTCCTGTTGGTTTTAGTATCCTATTTATTCATTGAGATTTATTCTTCGCTGTATTGAAGAAATGCGGGGAGCCGTGAAATATTGCATCGTAAAATGTTAAAGAAACAAAAGTGATAAAAGAGTTGTTCTCTCAGTGCAGTATTTCTATCTTTGCTGCATTTATAAGGTAAACACGTGTTTAGGAGAATGAATGAATTAGAGCTGTCGGAACGTTGCAGGCAGGGAGATAATCGTGCCCGCAAAGAACTTTATGAGCAGTACGCAGGGCGCATGCTTGGTGTCTGTCTTCGTTATGCCGGAGACAGAGACATGGCACAAGACTTGGTACACGACGGTTTCCTAAAGATTTTCGACTCCTTCGATAAGTTTACCTGGCGGGGTGAAGGCTCTCTGAGAGCATGGATGGAGCGTGTAATGGTGAATACGGCTTTACAGTTCTTAAGAAAGAACGATGTGATGAACCAAACCATGGCACTGGATGAAGTTCCCGAAACTTATGACGAACCCGATGCTTCGGCTGTCGAAGCGATTCCTCAGAAAGTGCTGATGCAATTTATTAACGAACTCCCCGCCGGATATCGTACCGTATTCAACTTATACACCTTTGAAGATAAGTCGCACAAGGAAATCGCACAGATGTTGGGGATTAATGAAAAATCTTCGGCTTCACAACTTTTTCGGGCAAAGAGTGTATTAGCCAAGAAAGTAAAGGAATGGTTGATGATCAACGGTTGACGTATGTCTTCGGACACCAAGTGAACCCGGGATTTCTAAAATAGAATAGAATGATGAAAGAAAACGAAAAATGGATAAAGGCATTCAAAGAGAAGCTCGAGGATTATTCCGAGCCGATACCTGCTTCCGGTTGGGAACGACTGGAAAAGGAGCTGATGCCCGTAACCGAAAGACGAATATATCCGTACCGCCGATGGGCCGTTGCCGCGGCTGCCGTAGTGTTGGTGGTGACGACTGCTGTAAGTTTGTATTTCCTGGATAGTCCGGTCGCAGATGAAATTCGCTATGCGACGGCTCCTTCATTGGCTGTCAATCCGGATATATTGCCGGAACCGGCTTTACCGGATGTACAGGTCGCTGTGTCCGAGCCAATGAAGCCGGCGGGAGGGACAGACGTGAGTTCCGCTTCTGGGTATTTGGCGAAAGGGAATGATCCAAAGATCACTCCGGAAGCCTTTCCGGGGGCAGAGAAACATCCGGAGGCTGTGGTGGCGGAGAAGCCTGCCGAATCACACTCTGAAGCAGCTGCTGTAACGGAGAAAAAAGAGAGTACTGCGTCACAAATAGAAAAAAGGAAAGAGGCCCGGAGGCCATCCGGTAAAGACAAATACCAGTTGCCCATTGAGAGTTCTTCTGCAAAGCGGAATGGAAAATGGTCGATGGGAGTAGGGGTAGGCAATGGGGGAGGACTTCCGACGAATGGTTCGGAAAGTTTTGCACCCCGTCCGATGAGCAACAGGGTAGACCTGATGACAATTATGAATGGGGTCGTGAATATTCCCGCAGATCAGGAAGTTGTGTTTGAAGGGGGAGTTCCTTATCTGAAGTCCAGTACGACTACCGTGATGGATTATGAACATCATCAGCCGGTAAGTTTCGGATTGTCCGTACGTAAATCCCTTCCGAAAGGTTTCTCCGTAGAAACCGGATTGACTTATACGTTGTTGTCTTCCGATGTCAAGCGACAGGGAGATAACAAGATGCAGACTCAGAAACTGCATTATATCGGTATCCCGGTACGCGGAAACTGGAATTTCCTGGAAAAGAAATACTTTACGCTTTATGTATCTGCCGGTGGAATGGTTGAGAAATGTGTATATGGAAAACTGGCGGGCGATAAGGTGAATGTGAAACCTCTGCAATTTTCTGTAGCAGGTGCAGTAGGAGCTCAGTTCAATGCAACGGAGCATGTGGGATTTTATGTGGAACCGGGAGTTTCGTATTTCTTTGACGATGGTTCGAAAATACAGACTATCCGAAAAGAAACACCTTGTAACTTTAATTTGCAGGCAGGATTGCGATTCACTTATTAAAGTAAGGCAGATGTAAGCCGGAGTGGCGGTGGCATTTAATCGGAATGCCGGTGGCACTTCATTAGAATGGCGGTGGCTCTCTGGAGTGATAAAAAAATAAAGGGGATGGGGCTGTGTCCTCTGTGTTGAAAAGACTCTTGATACACTCTCATCCCCTTCTTAATGATAAGCTAATTTATTTGTACTGTCCGGAAGTATTGCCTGAATAATTTTTCGGCCTTTTCTATTTGCTCCGGAGTGTTTTCTTTCACTCCTTTCAAGAGATATTCTTTGTCCATCGCTTCGTATTTATGAACTCCTAAAGTATGATAAGGCAATATCTCTACACGCTGAATCATCCGGTACGTTCCAAGATGTTCTCCCAACTGCCGGATATCGTGTTCGAAGTCGCTGTAGCCGGGCACTAATACATAGCGCAGCCAGAATGGCTTTTGATTGGCTTCGAGCCAGGCGGCGGTTTTCAGTGTTTGTTCGTTACTTCTTCCGGTCAGAGACTGGTGGTGTTCCGGATTGAACTCTTTGATATCCAATAAAACCAAATCAGTCAACCCCAAGAGTTCTTCAACATCATTGTTCCACAGTCCGCCGTTGGTGTCGAGGCAGATGTGAATTCCAGCTTCCTTCAGTCTTTTAAAAAGTGGGATAAGAGCTTTCGCCTGAAAAGTGGGTTCTCCACCGGAGAAAGTTATTCCTCCTTTCTTACCGAAAAAAGCTTTTTGGCTGACAGCCATGCGGACAATTTCATCCGGATGGGTTGGCGTACCTCCTTTGGCTTCGATTGTGTCCGGATTGGCACAATACAGGCACCGGAAGTTACACCCCTGAAGGAAAACGACGAGCCGGAGACCCGGCCCGTCGAATGTTCCCATTGACTCGTATGAGTGTACGTTTATCATTCAATTACATTCTTTCGTGGAAACTTCGGCTGATAACTTCCAGCTGGTGTTCGCGGCTCAGCTTCACGAAGTTGACGGCATATCCTGAAACGCGGATAGTCAGTTGTGGATACTTTTCGGGATGTTCCATTGCATCCTGTAGCATTTCACGGTTCAGTACGTTCACGTTCAGGTGGTGTGCGCCTTTGGTGAAGTATCCGTCCATCATGGTCACCAGGTTGTCGATACGATCCTCTTGAGTTGCGCCTAATGATTTCGGAACGATAGAGAATGTGTTACTGATGCCATCCTGTGAATCACGGTAGCGCAACTTAGCTACTGAACTGAGCGAAGCAATCGCACCATTCTTGTCACGTCCGTGCATGGGGTTGGCACCCGGTGCAAAGGCGATGCCTTTGGCACGTCCGTCGGGAGTGGCACCTGTTTTCTTGCCATACATCACGTTCGAAGTGATGGTCAGCAACGAGAGGGTAGGACGGGCATTCTTGTATACCGGGAGTTTCTTCAGTTCTTCGCTGAAGAAGTATACCAGGTCTACACCCAAGTGGTCTACACGGTCATCATCGTTACCGAAGCAGGGGAAAGCACCTTCGATATCGAATCCTTCAGTCAGGCCGATGTCATTGCGGCGCGCTTTCACATGCGCATATTTGATGGCAGACAGTGAATCGATAGCGATTGAAAGTCCGGCTACACCATAAGCAAGGTTAATGCGCGGATCAGTATCTACGAAAGCCATCTGAGCCTTTTCGTAATAATACTTATCGTGCATATAGTGGATGATGTTCATGGCCTCGTTATATACACGGGCGATCTGTACCAATACCTTTTTATAGTTGGCCATTACTTCTTCGAACTTCAGCGTTTCGCCTGTCAATACAGGGATGTCTTTTACCATGACAGTACCTGTGTTTTCGCAACGTCCTCCGTTGATTGCCAGCAACAATGCTTTTGCAAGGTTGGCACGGGCACCGAAGAACTGAATTTGCTTTCCGATTTCCTGGTAAGAAACACAACAAGCGATACCGTAATCGTCCGATTGGCGGACCTCACGCATCAGGTCATCGTTTTCGTACTGTACGGATGAAGTATCGATGGATACTTGTGCACAGAATGCCTTGAAACCTTCCGGCAGTTCAGGACTCCATAGTACAGTCATGTTAGGTTCCGGTGACGGACCTAAGTTGTAGAGTGTCTGTAAGAAACGGAAAGATGTTTTAGTGACCTTTGTACGCCCGTCGTTGAAACGTCCTCCGATGGATTCGGTTACCCATGTCGGGTCACCTGCAAAAATATCGTTGTACGACTGCATACGCAAGTGACGTACCATACGGAGTTTGATAACGAACTGGTCGATCAACTCCTGAGCGAATGTTTCCGTAATAGTTCCCTGGCTCAGTTCATATTCCAGATAGATATCGAGGAATGAAGACACGTTACCCAATGACATGGCAGCACCGTCCTGCTCTTTTACAGCAGCCAGATAAGCCATGTACACCCATTGTACGGCTTCTTGTGCGGTATATGCCGGGCGGCTGAGATCCAGACCGTAGTATTCACCCAACACCTTGATTTCTTTCAGTGCCTTGATCTGTTCGGCCACCTCTTCGCGGAGGCGAATGCGGGCTTCTGTCATCGGACCTGTAAGATTATGGAGGTCCTCTTTCTTGGCTTCGATCAGACGGTCGAGACCATAAAGGGCAAGGCGGCGATAGTCACCGATGATACGTCCGCGTGCATAATTATCAGGAAGCCCGGTCAGGAATCCCAAAGAACGGAATGAACGGATTTCATCAGTGTATACATCGAATACTCCGTCGTTGTGTGTCTTGCGGTAATGAGTGAAGATATCCTTTACTCTATCATCCACCTCTACTCCGTTTTCACGGCAAGCCTTCATTACTACATTGATTCCGCCGAACGGTTTGATGGCACGTTTCAGTACCTGATCGGTTTGTAATCCGACGATCAGTTCGTTCTCTTTATCGATATAGCCGGCAGGGTGGGAGGTTATAGTAGATACTGTAGTGTAATCAAGTGCGCGAATTCCATTGTTGTTTCTCTCTTCTTCGAGAGCTTTGAGACAGTTGTTCCAGACAGCCTTAGTGCGTTCAGTAGGTCCTTGCAGGAAAGAAGCATCCCCTTCGTAAGGAGTAATGTTGTTACTGACGAAATCTCTGACGTTGATTTCCTTGCTCCAAAGTCCATCTTTAAAGGTCTTATTCAATTCCATAAAATTAATCAGTTAGTGGTTAGTTATCCTTTAGAGCGTGCAAATTTACGATCTTTTTTCGGTTTAGGGATATAAAAGGTTCCTATTTTATGTTGAATAGCATAAAAATACCTACTTATAGGGAGGTTGTGTTCCTCTCTGTTGAAGTACTCTTTCCAAATATTTTTGCGGAAAAATTTGCAGATTTAAAAATGATTCGTACCTTTGCAGCGCTTTAAGAGAAAAGCACTATTGAAAAGTAGTTTTGGAGAGGTGGCAGAGTGGTCGATTGCGGCGGTCTTGAAAACCGTTGTACTGCGAGGTACCCGGGGTTCGAATCCCTGTCTCTCCGCAAGAAACATTGATAATCAATGTTCTACAGGATAAACACCCAACTTTACGTCCAAACTGTAAAGTTGGGTGTTTCTATTTTAAGGCTTAGTCTGAATGACTTTTATAGATATTCAATTATCCGAAGCTTTATGACGAATGTTATAGATAAGATAAATTCTGTGTGTCTGCTTTCTGACGATACAATACAAGCGTTGAAAGAGAGTGTGACCTTATGCCATTTTCCCAAAAAACATTTGTTGATAAAGGAAAATACATTTTGCAAGTTCGCTTATTTTATAGAAAAAGGGATGACCCGTTCTTTCTGGCTTGTGAACGGGGAAGAAATAACTACTTCTTTTTCTTGTGAAGGGGGAATTGTCTTTAGCATGGATGAATTATATTATAATAAGTTGAGTGAAGAATTTGTAGAAACACTTGAAGACGTTGTTGCATACAAAATATCACTGGCTGACTTGAACAGGCTTTTTCAAACCAATATCGAACTGGCTAACTGGGGACGGATTATCCATCAAAATGAATATAGACGTTTGCAGCGTTCACATAAGGAACGGCTTGCATTGCCGGCCAAAGAACGTTACGAAGAGTTTAAGCAGCAGTTTCCTCAAGTGTGCCAGCGGGCTAATTTGGGATATATCGCATCATATCTGGGGATCAAGCTTTCTACACTTAGTCGTCTTAGGGCCCAAAAATGATTTTTATACGATAAGATTTTGCCATAGAACAAATTTTATGTTTTTCAAGTTGCGTAACTTTGCCGCATTATTATGTAACCGTTAACAAAAAACAAATTTGTAAATTATCATGCAAAAAGGAACTACTACTGCATTTTTAGACACAAAACCTCATTATGAACTTCTTGACGGATTGAGAGGGGTCGCTGCTCTCATGGTAATATGGTACCATATATTCGAAGGTTTTGCAACAAGTCCCATGGACCAGCGATTTAATCACGGATATCTGGCTGTCGATTTCTTCTTTATCTTATCGGGGTTTGTTATCGGCTATGCTTATGATGACCGTTGGAAAACGATGAAAACAAAAGACTTTTTCAAACGCAGATTAATTCGTTTGCATCCGATGGTGGTTCTGGGAGCTGTTTTGGGTAGCATTACGTTTTGCATGCAGGGTTGTGAGAAGTGGGATGGTTCACAGGTTTCCATTTCGATGGTAATGTTGGCTATGCTTATGGGGATATTTTTGATTCCTGTTGCGCCGGGGGCAGGTCCCGAAGTCCGTGGAAACGGTGAGATGTACCCTTTGAATGGTCCCAGTTGGTCTTTGTTTTTTGAGTATATCGGAAACATACTATATGCATTGTTTATTCGCAAGTTGTCTACGAAGGCTCTCACGGTGCTGGTTGTATTGGCCGGAATCGGACTGGCTTCATTTGCCATATTCAATTTTTCCGGTTATGGTCACTTGGGTGTGGGATGGTCAATGGCAGATTATAATCTGATCGGAGGTTTCCTGCGTTTATTGTTTTCATTCTCTATCGGATTGTTGATGATGCGTGTTTTTAAACCGCTTCAGGTTAGAGGTGCCTTTTGGATATGCAGTCTGGCAATTATTGTTTTGCTTTCCATGCCTTATATCGGTGGTAGTGAATTTCCGTGGATGAATGGTATTTATGATTCTGTATGTGCCATCATTATTTTTCCGTTACTTGTCTATCTGGGTGCTTCGGGAAAAACAACAGATAAAAAGTCATCTAAAATCTGTGAATTCTTAGGAAACATATCTTACCCGTTGTATATAGTACACTACCCTTTCATGTATCTGTTTTATGCGTGGGTATGGAGTAAAGAACTCAGCTTTTCACAGGCGTGGCCGATGGCATTGGTTGTATTTTTCGGAAACATCTTACTGGCTTATCTCTGCCTGAAGTTCTATGATGAACCGGTCAGAAGATGGTTGACTAAGAAGTTTCTGGCAAAGAAATAAAAATAACATCACTGTATCATAAATGAAGGGGTTGCAAAAATCGTTTTTTGCAACCCCTTCATTTATGTCCGGCATATAAACTTAAAGTCTGACCCCCTGCTCTCCATTATCCTGCATATAGAGATAGGCCAAAGAATAAATTTAATCTTTCCATCTTATACAAGACAGATTTCAGTGTATATAAGAAAATCAATTCTCGTATATTCCGATTAGCCCATCCGCCGTGATGGTTTCTGCATTTATTTTTAGTTTCCGGCATCTGCTATTATTGTAGAAGCGGATGTGGGCTTTGCCGTCCTTGTCCGTACTAACTGAGGGATTCCAGTAAAGAGTACGGCGATAATCGGGAACGGGAGGAAGTGCGGAGTAATTCGGCTGGTAGAACTCTTTGACCGGACTATATCCGTCAAGCCATGTTTTTCTGACACCTTTGCCTGCCTCTGTCGGTATTTTGCCTTCCGGATAGGTTTCAATCAATACGGCGCAACCATATAAGTCGGATACATCGAAGGGTGAAAGCCGTGGGTCTGCATACCGGCAAATAGTGGAAAGGTTTTCAGTAATATAAATCGATTTGATGGCTTCAAGCCTTATATATTTGTATTTATTATAGTCCATCTCAGTATGTCGGGTACATTCATAATTGATAACGAAGAGTGGCATTTTACTTTTGTAATATAAATAATTCCTTTGTGGGACAGGGCTGAAATTCTTATTCATATTCAGCATCAGTTCGTGTATGTCGTCACCGATGAATTTTCCGCTGTCCTTTATGTCGTCCAGTTCAGAATGGACGTCATAATAAGCTATTGATTTTGAACGACTCTCGTAAATCTCTTTTTCTTTACTTCTTTTTTTAGCTTTGATGGTCACCTCTTTCAATCGATAGTTCTTTTCGTGGTTGCCTGCTTTAGCCAGTGAATCTGTATAGGCGGCAAAGAAGGTTTCGATGTCGTCTTCTGTCAAGACATTTGTTTCTTTATCCGGAATAGTATCTTCTTCTTTTTTCGTATTGGCGATGTTCACCTGCATATCGGCATAATGATATTTTGCGGGGGGAGGGCTGAACAATCTGTCTAATAGAATACGATAATCTTTCTTTTTTCTGTTGACTGTCACTGCCAATATCAAGTCCCATTTCCCATAGATATCCGATATCAGTGAAAAACGTCCTAAACTATCGGTAGTAATAGCCTCGATGAAGCTGCTGTTTTCTTCATTTTCTCCCCGTTTTTTCAAAAAGCACGATACTTCTACGTTGGGTTTTGGAAGTTGCCGGACGAAAGAAACAACCTGGCCCCGTGTTTCGATACCTCTTTCGGGACCATATTTGAGGTTGAGAGATTCAATTCCGGTCATTTGCTTCCAAGAGTAGCGGCGCCAACCCTGTATCCTCAATAACAGATCGATTGCCATGCGGTGTGTGTCGTCTTCCGCTTCAAAATAATAGCCGGGATTGCGGACATACCCTTTTATCTCGGACATTAATAGGAGGTCGGTTAGTATATTGCGTCCTGATTCCACTTCATTCATGCCATCTCTTACGGATAAAGCAAATGTGTTTTGTACCGGTTGCATTTCAGCTCCGGTTAAGGTAAATTCCAGATTTACTAATTCATAGGGATTGTATGTTTCTTTGTCTGTCCGTGCTTTTATAGATAATCGTTTTTGAGGGTGAATGAATATCAAACGGTCGGACAGGACTTCTCCGCCACCATTGAATAACGCGATACGGGAGACTCCGGGTGTCAATCTGCTCTTATCTATTTTGAAGCGAATGATTTCATTTCCTTCAACGTCGATCAGACAAAACTTGTGAAGCTTTCCTCCGTTGATAACTGCTAATCCCAATAGAGTGGCGGGAGTATTGGGACTCTTTTGCAAAGCAATCTCCACACTGTCTGTGTATGACAGATTATCAACATGTAGCGCATACCCTGTTGGCAGGGCTTCCGGCATATTGAACTGGTGTTTTTTACCATTGAACTCAACGACTGCTTTTTGTTTATCACCTGTAGGTGTGTAATTGAAAACTCCCCGTCCGTCATGGATTGCGGTGAAATGGGCTGTTTCCTGTTTTTCGTCGTTGATAACAGTACCACTCAATGTTATGGGGTTGCCATAGGCATCTGTCGCTTCGAAAGCGATTTGTGACTCTATTCCCTGAATCAGGTTTCCACTTTCGGGGAAGAACTTTAAATTTACTTTTTTGCCTTTTGTCGGTTTGGGGCGCTCCATCGGGTAATTTCCTGTTGAATATTTCCGCATCTCTTTTTCAGCGAAGTTTCCTTCTGTTTGGGGCTTGTCGAAGATCGGCAGAAGTCTTGAAAAAATAATATCTTCCCCAAAGTTAAGCATGTATTTCGTATAGGCACGAACCTCGTAAAAGCCCGAATAAAAGGGTATTTGGTTTAAAGTGAAATCTCCGTGACATTGACTGTTCTCTATTTTTAATATCCGTTTGTCGATTATTTCACCTCCGGGATTCAATAATTCGACATATAAAGTTTTACTCAGGTTTGTGGCCGGGTATAGATCGGAGGTGACCAGAAAACATTTAAACCAGATATCATCACCTTGATAATAGCTGGTATTATCGAATTGCAGGTAAACTTTCTCCTGTGGAATATGTTTTGAGAAATTTTCTATCAGACAGGCGTATTGGCTCAACTTTTGGACAAGGCTGTCTTTGTTTTGTGCAGATACATGAAGACAAAACAGGCATAGGAATAAGTATCCCGTCCATTTTTTTGTTGTTTTCATCTTATTATAGCTTGGTTAAACGGTTATTCTTATTTTCTGCTATATCTTGTTTCAGGTAAAGTTCCTTACTGTCATGCCGGGATTTACCTCTTGCAGGGCTTTTATCAGTTCCTGAGGTGACTCCGGGTCTACCATGACAAATCCAGTGGCATGTTTGATTTTTATTTTCTGTATACCCAAGGCATGGGGAGTATATGTAATACTGGTGATATGATTGAAAGAGCGTTTTTGATGGAAGCCGTTCACAATTTGCAGCATTCCGTTTTCTTTGACGATGTATCTACTGGTTGCTTGCGAAAAGTAGATTGTCGCACCCGGACCTAAGCATGCAGCGCCTATCCATATTGCCTGAATTGTTATGAAACTGATGACAATGCAAGCTACTATGCCTATAGCGAATAGCCAAAGCCCTATCTTGGGATTTCTTGCTTTAAATGTTTGTTCCATCTTTTTTAAGATTATGTTTGTAACTGTCTGATAAAGATAGGAAAAAATAGAATAAAAGAATGAAATAACTTTCTTTTTTTGAGTATTGGCTATGAAAAGATTGATTTGGGTCCTATCCGTGCAGAGATAGACCGGAAAAATAATTCTTTGCCGGTAAACCATTAATTCTGCCTTTTTATCTATTTTTGCCACTTGAGAATTTTTTTAATATTAATCTAACTATCATGAGACGAAAAGCGACTTTACTATTGCTCGTAACATTCGGACTACTGCTCGGCGCAGTGGCACAGGAAAAAATGAAAACAGTGATCGAACCCTTGAAAAATGAAAGATGGTGGGGAGGATTCGTAGCTTTAGGTAACCAGATGCCGTTTGGTGATCATTTGCGGATGCAGGATATGTCACGCAATAATATGAATAATCAGGTAGTTCCGTTCATGCTTTCTTCCGAAGGCCGATATATATGGGCCGAGAAACCTTTCTGTTTTGAGGTGAAAGACGGACAATTGATTATCTATTCGGATTCGGAAAAGATAGAACCGGTAAAAGCGGGGAATACACTGAAAGAAGCTTTACTGGCAGCCTCGGCGAAACACTTTCCACCTTCGGGACAGATACCGGAACCTGCTTTCTTTTCTCTTCCACAGTATAATACATGGATTGAACTGATGTATGATCAGAATCAGGAGGACATTATGAATTATGCCCATAAAGCCGTAGAAAACGGATTTCCCCAAGGCGTATTCATGGTAGATGATAACTGGCAGAGATATTATGGTAACTTTGATTTCAAATCCGAAAGATTTCCTGACCCGAAAGGAATGACCGACGAACTGCACAAGATGGGATTCAAAGTAATGCTGTGGGTTGCTCCTTATGTATCGCCGGACAGTCCTGAATTCCGTGAACTGGAAGCAAAGGGATATTTATTGAAAGATAAGAATGGACGTACAGCCATCATCCATTGGTGGAATGGTTACAGTGCCTGTTATGACACCACGAATCCGGAGGCTATGAATCATCTGAAGGAACAGTTAAAAGCCAATCAGGAGAAATATGGTATCGACGGATTTAAATTTGATGGTGGAGACGTTGCTTATATGACAGGAGAATATGCTTTTCATGATAAAGAGGCCGATGTGAATACTTTTATGGAGAAATGGGCCGAGATAGGTTTGAGCTTTCCCTACAATGAATTGCGTGCTGCCTGGAAGTTGGGTGGTCAGGCATTGGTACAGAGGCTGGGCGATAAGGATTATTCCTGGCGTGCGACTCAGTTGCTAATTCCCGATATGACTGCCGCGGGATTATTGGGACATTATTATACTTGTCCGGACATGGTAGGCGGAGGCCAGTTTGGTGCTTTTCTGAATGTGAAGAAGTTTGATGAAGAGTTGATTGTACGCTCCTGTCAGGTACACGCCCTGATGCCGATGATGCAATTCTCCGTGGCTCCCTGGCGCATCCTGAGTAAAGAAAATGTAGCGATTTGTGCTAAGTATGCCCATTTGCATCAACAAATGGGAGATTATATTCTGGGATTGGCAAAGCATGCTTCCGAAACGGGTGAACCTATTGTTCGGCACATGGAATACCAGTATCCCCATCAAGGATTTATCGATTGTAAAGACCAGTTTATGTTGGGTGACAAATACTTGGTTGCTCCGATGCTGACTTCCGGGACAAGCCGTACGGTGATGCTGCCCAAAGGTAAATGGAGAGATGATCGAGGGAAGGTATTTAAAGGTCCGAAAACAATAACAATAGATGTCCCGCTGGAGCGCTTGCCGTATTTTGAGAAGCTGACTAAATAGTAATTTCTATAATTAAAGAGAAAAGCCACGCTAACATTACATAGCGTGGCTTTTGTTTTGGGTTTAAACTACTTCTGTGTTATTTTACACGAATGATGTTGTAATTCAGGTCGCTGGCAGATACTTCCAGGCTGTCGTCAGCCAGGGTAAGGGTAGTATCATTAGCGATTACGAAATAAACAGGTTCGCTTCCGTCACTCGGGTTCAGTTTAAGAGCCGTTTTCTTTTTATTCTTTACGGTTTTCTCCACTGTCACCGGTTTTCCTTTAGAAGTGAAGGTTTTGTCTTTACCTTTGCCTTCGGCATCCAGATAAGTGACGTCCAGTGTATACGTTGTATCGGCCGCATTCGCCAGTGTGTTCAAGGTTAACACGTAGCGGATACCCGGACCGTCAGCAGCGGGAAGTACACCTTCATAAACCTGAGTTTCTTCCATAGTAGGTTCCATAACCACTGCCAAACTGTCTGCGGCTGCTTCTTCAGCTTTTGTTCCTTTTAATTGGCAGGATACCAATGCAGCAACAACGGCTGCCAACATAATTACTTTTTTCATTGTTAAGTGCTTTAAATTAATATAAAAAGTGAGTGCTATTCCTACTCTTCTTCTTTCTTTATGACAAGCAGCTTATCGACCCTCCCGCGGTCCATGTCCACTACTTCGAACTGCAGGTTTTTATAAATGAATATATCTCCGGCTTTTGGAATGCGTCCTATCAGGAACATCGCCAGTCCGCCCAATGTGGTAAAGTCTTCCGACTCGATGTCATCATAGGAGAGAATTCCCATCTCTTCCATAAAGTCCCCGATGTTCATCGAAGCTTCTACCAACAAAGAGCCGTCCTGTCTGCGAACGATTTCCTCTTCTTCAGTATCGTCCTCTTCCAGAATGTCTCCAAAGATACTTTCGGTCAGGTCGTGCAGGGTAATAATGCCCTCCGTGCTGCCATACTCGTTAACAACAACTCCGAACTTATTTTTGTTCTTCTTAAATAGCTCTAAAACTTTTTTTGCGTACAAACTTTCCGGTATAAATAGTGCCGGACGGGTGATTTCTTTCAGATCAAACTCCTGTTCGGTGCCTACCATTAAAATAATATCTTTTACAGAAACGACACCTGCTATCTCTTCTGTATTATCATCGATCAGCAGGTATTTGCTGAAGTGTTTATCTTCGATGGTCTGAAGGACTTTTTCTTTACTGTCTGTCGTATGCAGAACGATCAGGTCGCGACGATGGGTCATCAGTTCGTTGGCACGTTTATCCGAAAACCGGAATACATCGCGCAACATTTCGGTTTCTTCTTTGTCGATGACTCCCTGTTCCGAACTTTGATGCAGAATCATTTTCAATTCTTCTTGGGTCATCAGCCGCTCTTCACTTTTCAGCCCAATCAGCTTATTAAGCAGGCGGGTAGAGATGCTGAGTAACCATACGAAAGGATAAGAAATTTTAGTCAGCAGAATCATGACGGGGCTTAACAGGGTTGCATAGCGTTCCGGATTACTAAGAGCAATGGATTTGGGAACCAGCTCTCCGATGATCAGCGACAAATAAGTAATGATGACTACTGTGGTAATCATAGCGAGGTCTTTTGCATAAGGTTCGGCTCCCGGAATCATAGCGAAAAGGGGAACTACATCGTCGGCAATGGCCACTCCACCATAAGCACCCGATATGATACCGATCAGCGTAATACCAATCTGGATGGTAGAAAGAAATTTTTCGGGTTCTTCCAATTGTTTCAGTACTCCCCGTGCTGATTTATTTCCTTTGCTTACCAGGGTTTCAAGGCGTGCTTTACTTGAAGATACTAAGGCGATCTCGTACATGGCAAAAATACCATTCAGTACGAGTAAAAGAATAATGATTAAGAATTCCATATAGATGTGAATAGTTTCATGACCGCAAATTACACTAAAGTACGGACTCATGCAAAATCTATCGAAATTATTAATGAATTTTTTCAAAAAAAGTTGAGGCCGACCCTCCGGATGTGGGGGCCGGCCTTATGTAGGATCAGAAAATGTTGTATCCGGGTTTATTTATTCTTGGTGTATTCGTCAGCTTTTTCTTTAGCTCGGGCTACGCGTTTGGCTGTATCCGGATGTGAAGAGAACATTTTCTGGAATTTGGATTCTTTCGGGGCTTCGGCCGATAATTCCAATAATTTGTTCAATGCATTGTACATTGCGTATGGATCGATATTATGTTTGATGCTAAATTCAAAACCATAGTCGTCCGCCTCTGTCTCCTGTTTCTGAGAGTATTGCGCACCGGCCAATGCTTCCGCCATGGCACCCAGTTCAGAATCTGACAGTTTAGCTACAGTCGAGCTGGCAGCTCCTGCGGCATTTTTTACGGCCGAACGGAGATAAGCATTCTTCATTGCATCTTTTGAGTCTGTATGAATCACGTGTCCGATTTCGTGTCCTACTACAGCCATTACTTCATCGTCTGTCATAATGTCCATCAGACCGGCACAAATGCGTACACTGCCGTCACCACATGCAAAAGCGTTCACATCCACAACCTCGTATACGCCGAAATTTACTTTCAGTCCGTCCACTTCTTTGATGTGTCCGGTCAGTTTCTCCAGTCGTTTGCCATACTCACTGTCAGCAGCTGTCAGCGGATTGTGGGTATCCATCCATTGCATATATTCTTTGCTCATAGCTGCAATGTCGGCATCCGACAGCGTGATTGCTTTAGCTGCGTCACTTCCTGCCTGTACCACTTTGCCTACATTGATTTTTTTACCGCCGATTTTAAATTGTGCCGAGGCAGTCGTGAAGCACATTCCACATAACAGTGCTGCGATAAAAACAATTCTCTTTTTCATTTTAGTAAGTTTTTGTAATTAATAATATAGTTGTCTATGTGTTTAATATTCAAATGTGATTCCTAATGTAGGCATTAAAGTTCCGCTTTTTTGAGAGATGTATTTCATCTTATAGCGTTGTTCGGCTATCGGAGCCGACGGATTTTCGATGACTCCCGTACTCATCAATATGTCCGGCTGGCGGAACTTGCTGTTTGTCACATTTTGCAGGTCAATGTAAAAACCGAGCATACAGCGTTTCAAATAGAATGTTTTGTCAACGCGGACATCCAGTTGCCCAAAGGCCGGCAAGCGTCCCGTATTATATTGGCCGTAATCATAATAGGGCCGTCCTTGGGCATTCCATGCCGTCACCAGAGAGGATTTGTCAATATCGTAAGGTGTGTAGGGGGCTCCGCCGATGCAACTGACCTTCATTCCCAGACTCCAGTTGTGAGGAAAGTTATAGGTTCCACTCATATTGAATATGTATCGGTTGTCCCAGGCGGAAGCTATGTACTCGGATTCTTTGTTGTTGCGGTATTCACTTTTGAATAACGTGAACGAAGTGGACAGATTCAGCTTTTTGGCTATCAGCCATTTCATCAGTATTTCTGCTCCATATGCCCTTCCTTGTGAGGTAGAACTTAATGCTTCATTCCCGATCACTCCGTAATCGTTTCCTTTACAGGCCAGAGGTATCCCGTCGACAATAGAGAATGGTATTTTATCATATTTTTTATAGAAACCTTCAATAGATAACTCGAAGGTATTGCGCGGACGCCAACTCAGCCCTATGCTTTCCTGACTGACTCTCATGTAACGGAGGTATTTGTTGACCAGTTTGCCATTGTTATCCTTGAATCCCAATCCGGTATAAGGAGGCAACTGATAATACAGTCCGGCATTCCCGCTCAAGTAGACTCCATCCGTCAGCCGGTAGGAGAGTGACAGGCGGGGAGACAACTGATCGGACATTCCCTTCATGCCGGAAGAGAAGTTGTTGGCATCAGTCCGTACTCCGAGTGAGGTGGTAAACCGTTCGTCGGGTGTAGCATAACTAATGGTTCCGAATAATCCCCAGCGCCAAAATCCCAAATAGGTATGATAATCGAAGGTCTTGCCTCCATCGATATAAACCCGCTGGAAAGTGGTATTGGTATATTGCGAATAGTCCAGGTTAGCTCCCAAATTTACTTTCCAGTTTCCGAACGTCGAGGCATTTTCTATCCGGAACTTGGTCTCCTGTTCCACCGAGCGTAATTTCAATGACAGGTTTTTTGCACTACTTTCGTCGTTGTTCAGATATTTGGTGTTGCGGTTATTCAGATAACTGTGGCTTATAACAACAGATTGTACATGGGCTCCGGCATAATGACGGTATACCGCTCCCAGTGTGAAGGTTTCCTGCTGAATTTTAGGTAAATAGCTGAGGATATATTCGGCTTTTTCTCCGTCGAGTTTCGTGTTCAGTTTCATGTTGTCGATGCCGCCAAGCCCCAGTACAGTCAGTTCGTTAGTCGTATTGAAACGGGTTTTCAATTTGAATTGCGCATCTGTAAATGTAGGCAGAAATGGTAGGCCCAGCATATCGAACAGGAATTGGAGGTAAGACTGCCGTACTGAAACCAGATAGGAAGTCTTTTTGCCAAGATGTCCGTTAGATGATAAAGATACCTCCGAGGCACCCAGTGTCGCCTTGAGTGAATTGCGTTCCATGTCGCCGTCACGCAATTTGAAGTCAAGCACCGAGCTGAGTGAATTGCCTTTGTCGGCAGGAAAGGCTCCGGTATAGAAATTCACTTCACGGATCAAGTCGGCATTGATGATTCCTACGGGACCACCCGATGCCCCTTGTGTACTGAAATGATTAATGTTAGGTATTTCCACTCCGTCCAGATAGAATCGGTTTTCGGATGGAGAACCACCCCGGACAATCAGGTCGTTCCTGTATCCTGCCGGAGAGAAAGCAACCCCCGGATATGACTGTACGATGCGTGAAATATCCCGGTTGGCTCCCGGACTTTTCTCGATTTCCTGCAAGCCGATGATGCGTAGTCCGACAGGACTTTCCAGATCACGCCGGAAAGGGGAGGCGGTGACTGTGACTCCTTCCAGTTCGGTCAGGTTCTCTTCCGTTTCGATTTGGATGGTAAGATCTTTAGTGGAGACAATATATTCGGGGGTAAGTACCGTTTTATATCCTACCGCAGATGCCTGAAGGCGATAAATACCGGGGGGGACTTCCTGAATGTTGAAGTGCCCTTCAGCATCTGTCACCGCTCCACGTCCCAGCCCCAAGATCAGTACATTGATAAATTCCAGTGGTTGGCGGCTGGCTTTGTCAATTACAGTCCCCTTGATTTTGTGCGTTGGTTGCGCACCGGCTGCCGTGAGCAAGCCCAAAAGAAACAGGAAGAAAACAGTTTTTTTCATTGGCCTGGTTTCGATATACTTTGTGAATTCTGTGCAAAGTTATATAAAAAAGGTTTTGGCTCTCGTTTTTATCTGTTATTTTTGTGGGGAAGTTTTAAATATAAATTATGAAAACCATAAAGCTGATTACTTGTAATGATGCCGTTCAAGCTCATATCATTCAGGGAGCACTTGCTAACGAAGGCATCGACTCTCTGTTACATAATGAAAATATGTCGACATTGTTGCGAGGTTATGTCCGTGACATCTCCGGAGTAGATGTTTTGGTGGCCGATTGTGATTACGAAGCGGCCGTGCGATTGTTACAGCAGAATCAGATGATTCCTGAAGAACAGAAGTTTTGTCCTTTCTGCGGTTCGGATCAAATCAGGTTTGTTCTTAAAAAGGAGCACCGGATGAAAGCCATCAGCGCTGCCATCGCTTCTATGCTGGCAGGTGTTCCGCCGGGAGATAATCATTGGGAATATATTTGCAGCCACTGTGGAAAAGCTTTTGAGAAACCGGTTGCGGAATTCAATCCTGTTGTTCCCGAAGTGGGGGATTAAAATGGTAAACTCTAAAAAACATAGATTAAAAATGAAAAGAAGAAACTTTATTTTGGCTTGTCTGCTCTTACTCGCTTTACCTCTTAGCGCTGCAAAAGTGGATACGCTGATGGTGAAGAGCCCCTCTATGAATAAGGAGGTTCAAGTAGTGGTAGTGACTCCTGATGTTGCTTCTGGAAAACAGGCGGTGGAGTGTCCTGTGCTCTATTTGTTGCATGGTTATGGCGGCCATGCCAAGACTTGGATTCAGATAAAACCGAACTTACCGGAAATCGCAGATGAAAAAGGGATTATTTTTGTATGTCCCGACGGGAAAGACAGTTGGTACTGGGATAGCCCCAAGAATCCGGCGTACCGGTATGAAACGTTTGTTTCTTCGGAGTTAGTGAGTTATATTGACCGGAATTATAAAACGATTGCCGACCGTAAGGGGCGTGCCATCGCCGGACTCAGTATGGGAGGACATGGGGCTATGTGGCTCGGCATCCGTCATAAAGATGTGTTTGGAGCGGCAGGAAGCACCAGTGGAGGTGTCGATATCCGCCCTTTTCCGCAGAATTGGAGTATGAACAAACAGTTGGGTGAAATGGCTTCCAATAAAAAGGTGTGGGATGAACATACGGTAGTCAATCAACTTGATAAAATTCAGAATGGCGATCTCGCTTTGATTATTGATTGTGGTGAAGATGATTTTTTTCTGAATGTAAACAAAGACTTTCATAACCGGTTGTTGGGGCGCAAGATCAATCATGATTTTATTACCCGTCCCGGTGAACATAACGGGAAATACTGGAATAATTCCATTGATTATCAAATCCTCTTCTTCAGTAAGTTCTTTGCCAAGAAGTAGGGAACAGGTGATAAAGAGCATTCTGGGATTATAAGTGCCACTCTTCTCCCTCCGTATATGAAGCCTGGGTAGGTTTGGATGGGGCATTACTTCACTACTTCGTGAGGGCAGAGGCAAAGCCGTTCTTCTTATTCAATATTGATATTGATGGTTCTCGTATCTGTTTTCGTTTCATTGTATGCATTACCGTTTATATCGATCACAGTACCCGTAGAGGTAGTCTTTGCTATGATTCCGGTTGGTTTGCCGTCTTTATCCAGTTCATAAGTGTATTTTGTATATTCCTCCTCGTTTCCTTCCGGAGTGTTTCCGATAATCAGATACTTTGACTGGGTGCCCAACAGTCTGGCATAAATAGCGTCGGTGTGGAGGGACAGGGGGTAAATATCACAAACCTGCAGGCAGGGAAGCTGATACAGGTTCTTCGTATTTCCCACCTGATAATTGGTTTGCTGGCCATTGGCTATGATATGGCTTAAATTTCCGTTATCGTATGCCAATTCCACAGAAGAATAAGGTGTACCGTCTATTTCTTCGTCGATCCGGGTAAGATATTCGCCGGAATATGTGAATTTATACTTTCTGATCTGGCTGGACAATTTATAAGTGCATTCGGTGGCATATCCCGTATCTCCTAAAATATAGGTACCCGTATTCCCGTTTTCATCTGTCAACGTCACTTCGTTGCCGGAGTAGGAAAGAGTCACTTCGTGTGTCAGGCTCTGTCCGTAGAACTCCTGTACAGTGGTGTGGGTCGTTAATTTATTGTTATTGAATACGTAAGTATCCGTGCGGTATACATCGCCTCCGTCACTGTGCAGATTTTCCTTCAGGGTCATTTGGTTGAAATCGGGAACCGGGGGAAGATTCTGCTCTTCCTTATCATCGGTACATGCCGAGACAGCCATGACAGAAAATGATAAAAGGAAACAGTATAAAAGTTTATTCATATCAATAATGTTTTATTCGCCTGCAAATGTAGTTAATAACCTCTTTATCTACCACAATTATGGTATAAAAATGCCTTCAATGTGCGATTTCTTCCCCGGTCGGATTCTTCTATCTTTGCAACATATAAAAATTGGACACTGACAATGAACTCTAAATATAGATAGCAAATGGAAACGAAGAAATTACATTTTGAGACTTTACAACTCCATGTTGGACAAGAGACTCCCGATCCGGCAACCGATGCACGTGCCGTACCTATTTATCAGACAACTTCCTATGTATTCCGGGATTCGGCCCACGCTGCCGCACGTTTCGGATTGCAGGACCCGGGGAATATTTATGGACGTCTTACCAATTCCACTCAGGGAGTATTGGAAGAGCGTATAGCGGTTCTCGAGGGTGGAGTAGGCGGTCTTGCCGTTGCTTCCGGAGCCGCAGCCGTGACATATGCTATCGAGAATATCACTCGTTTCGGTGACCATATTGTAGCTGCCAAGACCATTTATGGGGGCACATACAACTTGCTGGCACATACTCTGCCTACTTATGGAGTAACAACCACTTTTGTAGATCCGTCCGACCTTTTTAATTTCGAACGGGCTATTCGTGAAAATACAAAGGCGATATTTATCGAAACTCTGGGAAACCCCAATTCCAATATTATCGATATGGATGCCGTAGCCGCCATTGCCCATAAATATCGGATTCCGCTGATTGTGGATAATACTTTCGGTACGCCTTACCTTATCCGTCCCATTGAGCATGGAGCAGATATCGTAATACATTCTGCCACTAAATTCATTGGTGGACACGGCAGTTCGTTGGGAGGGGTTATTGTCGATTCCGGTAAATTTGATTGGGGCGCTTCCGGTAAATTCCCTCAACTGACCGAACCTGATGCAAGCTATCATGGTGTACGGTTTGTAGATGCTGCCGGGGCAGCTGCCTATATTGTCCGTATACGTGCCGTACTGTTGCGCGATACGGGAGCTGCCATCAGTCCGTTCAATGCTTTTATTCTGTTACAGGGATTAGAGACTTTGTCTTTGCGTGTAGAACGACATGTAGCCAATGCTTTGAAGGTTATTGATTTTCTGGTGAACCATCCGAAGGTAGCAGCTGTTAATCATCCATCGCTGCCCGATCATCCGGATCATGCTATCTATCAGCGTTATTTCCCTGATGGAGCAGGTTCTATCTTCACTTTTGAGGTAAAAGGAGGAACGGAGGAAGCGCAGAAATTTATCGATAGTCTGCAGATATTCTCTTTGCTGGCCAATGTGGCCGATGTGAAGTCGCTGGTGATTCATCCGGCCACTACCACACACTCGCAACTGAATGCACAGGAGTTGGCGGAGCAGGGAATTAAGCCCGGAACGGTAAGACTTTCGATAGGTACGGAACATATTGAAGATATTATTGATGACTTGCGTCAGGCATTAGAGAAAATTTAAAAAATGGATATAGCAGCATTATTATCAGGAGGAGTAGACAGTTCGGTTGTGGTACACTTGCTTTGTGAGCAGGGATATAAACCTACACTTTTTTACATAAAAATAGGGATGGACGGAGCGGAATACATGGATTGTTCCGCCGAAGAGGATATCGAGTTATCTACTGCCATAGCTCGGCGTTACGGTTTGGAACTGGAAGTTGTGGACCTGCATCGGGAATATTGGGATAATGTGGCTGCTTATGCCATCGAGAAGATACGGAAGGGACAGACACCGAATCCGGATGTGATGTGCAATAAACTGATCAAGTTTGGATGTTTTGAACAGCAGGTAGGAAAAGATTTCGATCTTACGGCAACCGGACATTATGCTACGACTTTGCAACTGGGGGAGAAAACTTGGTTGGGTACAGCTAAAGATCCTATAAAAGACCAGACCGATTTTCTGGCTCAGATTGATTATCTGCAAGTCTCAAAGTTACTGTTTCCGATAGGAGGGCTGATGAAGCATGAAGTTCGCGAGATAGCTTTGAAGGCCGGGTTGCCCAGTGCCCGCCGGAAAGACAGCCAGGGAATTTGTTTTTTAGGCAAGATAAATTATAACGATTTCGTCCGTCGCTTTCTGGGTGAAAAAGAAGGGGCGGTGATCGAACTCGAAACAGGTAAAAAGATTGGAACCCATCGCGGCTATTGGTTTCATACCATTGGCCAGCGAAAGGGGTTGGGATTGGGGGGAGGCCCCTGGTTCGTTGTGAAAAAGGATATTCAGGATAACATTATTTACGTCTCACATGGGTACGATGCTGATAAACAGTACGGATACGAATTCAGGATGAAAGACTTCAACTTTATCACAGGTAATCCGTGGAAAGATTCGACAGGTGAGGAGGACGTTACGTTTAAGATCCGGCATACACCGGAGTTTATCAAAGGCCGTTTGATACAGGATGCAGACGGTTACCGGATTATCTCTTCCGAGAAATTACAGGGAATTGCTCCGGGACAGTTCGGGGTGATTTACGATGCCGAATCCAGAATTTGTTTCGGGAGTGGTGAAATAGGATGATGCCCCTCCCGAAAATCTTTCTTTCGTTTTTTCAAATATAATATTCCGCCAAGTCAACAATGCCTGCCCGCATGGCATATTTGATGGCCTCGTGCACATTGTTCACTCCCAGTTTACGGAATATATTCTTTCGGTGACTGTTGATGGTATGGAAGCTCAGATTCTTCTCTGCGGCTATCTCTTTGGTCGTTTTTCCCAAAGCTATTTCTTTCAGGATTATTTTTTCTGTCGGTGTAAGCAGACGGTCTTCCTGCGGCACGAAAGTATGCACGGATGAAGCAGTGTTTGTATTTCCGCTTCCCGATAACAGCAGATTGCTTACGTGATTGCAGATAAAGCGTTCTTTGCGTGATGCGCATTGCAGAGCCGACATAATTTCTTCTTTGGAGTTATCTTTCAACACTACTCCGAACGCATGGCTGCTGAACAAGACCTGCCTCAGGAAGCCGATACTCAATTCGTCGGAGAACAAGAGCCAGTCCGACTCTTTGAATCGTTCCTGAAGGATAATCAGTTCATCCGCACCGGAAAAATCGAACAATGTATAATCTAAAATAACCACCGCTTGCGGATGAATGCGTAATAGCTGAACCAACTCTATTTTATTGTCGGCTTCCAGCAACAGGCTTACTTCTTTCTGCTTGCTTAACAAAAACATCATTCCTGCTTTCGTGATGTCTTGGTTATCTGCGATGATATATTCTCTCATAATCTATCCATAAAAAAACTCCGTTGCAAATGTACACTTTTTGTGCGATTTGCAACGGAGTTATGTGAATTAGTTACGAGTAGAGGGCCACTCGTTACTTTTATTACCATGAACGGCCTTTAAATACATCCGACTGACTCAGCGGAACGAGGTTACCGCTCAGAGTTAATGTATTGGAGTTGAAGTTCGGGTTAATGGTTACAGTAGCGTTATTTCCACCGTTGGTCAATGTGATAAATACCTGAGCCGAGATACCGATACCCTGTACGCTGAAGTTACAGTTTACGTTTCCTCTTTTATCGGTAGTCACTTTTACGTCCGAAGTAGTTCCATCCACAGTTACACCACCAATTCCGTTAGGGCCGGGGTACGGAGTGTTGAATGCCACCTGCACAGTTGCTCTCTGTCCATTCAGCATCACAAAGTTAGTGTTTGACGACACGAAAGCGGTCTGGCCACGTTTGAAAATCACTTGGTCAGCTTCCAATACAAACTGTTTGTCTTTGATAGCTTGTACGGCTTGTTGATACGCTACTTGGTCGGCAGCCTGTTCTTCGGCTTTCAGTCTGGCTCTTTCGGCGTCTCTTTGTGCCTTGCGGTCTGCCCGGCGCACCTCCCTGTTAGACTCTTGTGCATACATCATGGTCGATGCACTTACTAATACCAATGCTACTAATGCAATAAACTTTTTCATAACTTTTTTTTGTTTAGGTTTAAAACTGTTGTTCGTTTATTCCAAGAACAACTCCCTTTTCAGATTGTTCACTTGCGTCTCACAATTTTATATCCGATAGCGGCAATCGTAATGCTCATTAACGGACTGATAATGTTGAAGAAGCAATAAGGAAGATAAACCAGTGTCGGAACACTTAATATCGTGGCCTGTGTCATTCCGCAGGTATTCCATGGTATCAAGACGGAAGTTACTGTAACAGAATCTTCCGTAGTCCGGCTGAGCAGACAGCTTTCATAACCTTTCTTTTCATATATATCCCGGAACATGTTTCCGGTCAGGATAATGCTGATATATTGGTCGGCTGTGGCGAGGTTCAGGAAGATACCCGAACAGACCGTAGAAGCCACCATGCTAACCGTATTTTTCATGAAGCGGACAAATACGGAAGTGATACTTCCCAACATTCCGCTGGCAGTCATGGCTCCTCCGAAGCACATGGCACAGATGATAAGCCATACCGTATTCATCATACCCGCCATGCCACGGGTGGCCACAAGTTCGGTGAGTGCTTCGTTGCTTGTCTGTAGGCTGGTTCCTCCATAAAGGGTCATCATCAATCCTTTAAAGATGGACTGAATACCTTCGGAATTCTGAGCACCGGATATTTCTTGCAATAGATCGGGTTGGAAGAATACCGCAAATACTCCTGCCAATGCTGCCGACAAGAACAAGGTGATAATGGAAGGTACCCGACGGGCAATCAGTATGCCTGTTCCTATCGGTACAATCAGCAACCATGGCGTAATGTGGAATTTTCCTGCCAGTGCTGCCGAGAACTCTGCTATATGTTCTGTATTTCCGGCATTGTGTGACAGCCCGGCTACAGTGAAGATTATCAAGGTGATGATTAATGATGGCACAGTGGTTATCAGCATATAGCGGATGTGCTTGAACAGGGGGGTGTCGGTAACCGAGGCGGCTAATATCGTAGTATCCGATAACGGTGAGATTTTATCTCCGAAGTAAGCTCCCGAAATAATAGCTCCGGCGATCCATCCTTCTTCAAAACCTTGTGCTTTCCCGATTCCCATTAGGGCGATCCCGATGGTGGCAATCGTGGTCCAGGAACTTCCGGTCATAACCGATACCAATGCGCAAATAATGCAGGTAGAGGTCAGGAAAAAACTGGGATGAATGATTTGTATACCGTAATAAATCAGTGTCGGAACTACGCCACTGATCATCCACGCACCACTCAGGGCGCCAATAATTAAGAGGATAATCAGTGCGGAAGATACACCGGTAATATTGTTCGTAATAGCCAGTTCAAAGTCTTTCCATCCTATCTTGTAGAATCCCATGCCGATCAGTACACAAACAGCTGTTGTGGTCAGGAGGGACACCTGGCTGCCTCCGCTGAGTGCATCGCTGCCAAATGTGCGTATGGTGGCAAATAGCAGGGCAACCAGTACGATCAAGGGGATCAACGAGACAAGGGGCGAGGGGATTTTTTTCATGATTCTTCTTTTCCTTTTTTATTTTCAAGCATCTATTCCTGTAAATGTTTTCAGTGCGTAACCTATCAGGAAGCTGATACCGGCTACACTGAAACTGAGTACCGCCATTTCGGTAAATCTTTTGCGGAAGCTCTCTCCGCGTGCCACGGAATAGTAGTAATTGAACAATGCGATGATCATTAAAGCCATGGCCAACATTACCCCTAAAGCTATCAGTACGTTTTCAATCAGGATGAACGGAGCAACCAGTGCCGCCACCGTGATGATATAGGCGATTCCCGTATAGATAGCTGCTTTCACCGGGTGTTTGTTTTCTCCGCCTTCCGATTTGGTCGAGAGGTATTCGGACGAAGCCATTGATAAAGCTGCCGCTATTCCGGTGATGCTTCCGGTCAGGGCAATCAGCCTGGAGTCGCTTAATGCCAAAGTGAAACCGGCCAGTGCTCCGGTAAACTCTACCAAGGCATCATTTAGGCCGAGTACTACCGATCCTATATATTCAAGCCGCTCTTCGTTGATCAGTCCGATTAGTTTCTGTTCGTGGATTTCCTCTTCTTTGGCCAACTGCTGGAGATCCGGAAAATCGGTATATTTGGCATAATCATGATGTGCGTTCTCTTCGCTCGATTCCATCAGCTTAATTGCAAATGTAATACCCAGGACCCGTGCCAACCAGTAGTATTTGGCTATACGCATCCGGTCGGGTGCTACATCGGTTCCTGTATACTTCTTCAGTGTGGCATAATGTGCCTTTTCTTCTGCTGAAATCAGGCGTAATACTCTGCGGTTCGATTCGTCTTTTTCAATAGAGGCCAGCCGTTCGTATACGATGCTTTCGGTTTTTTCGTTTCTTTGGAAACGGATAAACTCTTCATTCATTTCTTTATTCAGGTTCGTTTTCATAACTCTTAATTTTGCAAGATATCCTGTCTTCTGCACCACCAATAGCGGATAAATAATACCCCTGTGAACATAAGTGCCAGTGAGAGTCCGGTGTAGAAAACCGAGATGAACGTATCGGGTAACAGATGTAGCGAACGAATGGTGATTCCCATCGCTATCATGAAGCACATGACAATCCATCCCTTTGCGTCGAAAAAAGAGAAGGGGCAATTCTTTTCCTTTTTCTTTTGTTCGATCCGGCGGGTATGTTTATAGTAGAGCTTTCGGAAGACGAGAATAAAAAACAATAGGAAGACAACCGTAGCTTCGCCTACCTTGAAGTGCCAGTGGCGTGAGTCATTGAGCCAGGTCACAATACCTATACGCAGGAGATTGGCCCCCGCTATTATCCAAACGATACCGGCTGTGATTAATAATACTTGTCTGTTTACTCCGTACTTCATGTCTATATAACAATTATTAGGTGACTTCGGATTATTGTTTTGAGAAAAAAGTAATCAGCAGTGAACCGATGGTCAATGCTATTCCCGTACCAACGACTCCATGCCAACCGAATGCCTGCCAGAATGTTCCTGCCAGAAACGTCCCCGTAGAGGCACCTATGAAGTAAGTGGTCATAAAAATCGTATTAATGCGGTTAGAAGCACTCGGACAGAGTTCGAAGATGCGGGTCTGGTTGCTTAATTGGATACATTGCATACCTATATCGATGATAATGATGCCGGCAACTATACCCCAATAAGAGTCTTCCCCTGCAAACAGCAGGAACCAAGCCAATAAAATCAGTCCGCATCCGATGAAATTGAATCGTCTGACCCCGACTCTCCGTACATACTTTCCTACGAGGGAAGCTGACAAAGCACCGGCAATGCCACACAACCCTAACATACCGATGACATGGCTGTCGGCATAGAATGGGGCACCTCCCATCTTAAATGCCAGACACGACCACATAGCCAGAAATGAACCGAAAGCAAGTGCTGCACGGACAGAGAAAATGCGAAGTTCGGGATATTGCTTCAATAATAAATACAAAGACTTCATTAAGTCGCTATACCTTCCCTGAAAGTTAGGGCGTATGTCCGGCAATACCCGCATGACCACAATGCCACATAACAGCATCATACCTGCGGCGATATAATACATTTCGCGCCAGCCAAACAGTTCTCCTATAAATCCGCTGACCACTCGTGAAGCCAAGATACCGGTCAGTAATCCCGAAACTACGATCCCTACGTTCCGTCCCTTGTTTTCCGGACGCGAGAACTGAGAGGCTATCGGGATAAATATTTGTGGCATCACCGAACAGATACCTGTGAGAAGCGAAGCACAAAGAATGATATGGATGTTGGGAGCCATTGCGATGACGAGCAACGAGAGAATCAATACGGAGAAACTGGTAAGAATGATACGTTTCCGCTGGTATAAGTCACCTAAAGGAACGATAAACAATAATCCGAGCGCATAACCGATCTGTGTCACCATGGCGATCAGATTGGTTTTAAACTCCGAAACGCCCAGTTCATGGCGAATCATGTTCAGTAAGGGCTGGTTATAGTAAAGGTTGGCTACCGATATGCCTGCAACAATGGCGAGTGTCCAAAGTATTGAAGCCGGTAATCCACCATTTTCTTTCAAAATCTGTTTCATGGCGCAAAGTTACCATTTTGGGGGCTATTCCACAAAGAACGTTGTTGAAATTGTATTTCCTTCGTCGTCTACTGCTGTCAGCGAGTGCTTTCCCGGAGCAGGGCGTAGAGAGAATTTATGGAAGTCTTGTGTCTGCATCAGGTAGGTTTCGTCCAGATGCCAGTAGACAGTTGTGTTGGGATGGCTGTGGACCAATTCGACGGTCAGCTGTCCTTGGTTACCATCCATCTGTTTAGGCAGATGGATCCGCGCTCCCATCGGAGGATAGATAAACTGCATCGGCTGGAAACGGTCTTCTCCGCATCCGGGTTTGAAGGGGGGGAGAGGATGATACTCAGGATGATGCTGTTTATAATACCACTCCCATACGGGTGGAAGGGTAAACCAGTTTCGGCGGGCAACCGGTTCACTGTCAGCACAGTTTTCGTAGATACGGAACCGTTCATCTGCTGATAGGGTGACCGGGTGGTGATAGGGGCAGGCTTCCGTTCTGAGGCCTTCCGGAAGAATTAGCAGGGTATCTGTTTCTTCACAAAACCGTCCTTTCAAATGTCCGGATTGCCGACAGATCTCTGCTTCAACCAGTTTACCTTGTGGGCGCTCGAACCAAGGAGAGGAGGGGAGCAGATTGAATACATCGAACAGGACAGGCCCCGCTGTACGGGCCCCTACCAGTCCGGGCTTGCCTTCACCCGTAGCATTTCCGACCCATACACCTACGGCATATTTGGGAGTTACCCCCACTGCCCAGGCATCCCGGAAACCATAACTGGTACCCGTTTTCCAGGCAATGGTTTGCATGGAAGGAATGGTACGCCAGTCTATCTCTTCGGGGCGGTTTACTTCTTTGATGGCGTCAAATGTCTGCCAGACTGCTCCGGGCTGGAATGGCGGATGTTGAATGATGGCCGGAGATCGGTGGGCGGAGAGGGAGTCCGATAATAATAAGGTACAAGGGGCCTGTACCAGTCCGTTGAGGCTGCGTCCCATATTGGCATAGGCCGAAGTGACATCCCAAAGGGTAGCTTCCGCTCCTCCCAGAATCAAAGAAAGTCCATAGTGTCCTGAGGGACGGTTTAAGGTGGTCAGCCCTATCTGCTTCAGAAAATTGTGGAACTTGGGTACTCCATACCGTTGTAACATTGTGACCGAAGGAATGTTGAGCGAACGTGCGATGGCTTCCGAAGCCGGTACGGCACCTTCGAATTGCTGGTTGAAGTTTTGTGGAGTAAAGCCATTAATGTTGACCGGAACGTCCGGTAACAGAGTATTGGGAAGAATCTCTCCTTCCTGTAGCATTGCATAATAAAGAAAGGGCTTGAGAATGCTTCCTGTGCTGCGTGGTGACCGGATTACATCTACCTGGTTACCGCTCTTTTTCTTGTCGAAGTGTACATTGCCGCAATAAGCAATGGCCTGATTGGTACGAATGTCAATTACGAGGATGGCCATATTTCGGATATCACTTCGCTTGAATTCGCTGTTCCACCGTTCTACCAGACTTTCTATCTGAGTTTGTATACCCTTGTCGATGGTCGATACGGAATATTCTCCATTTCGGGTCTGATAGAAATGGTCTGTCAGATGGGGAGCTATCTGTGGAAGAGGCAAAGGTTCCTGGGGGAGTGGCTCGCTGATAGCCAGTTCATAAGTGGAAGTATCGAGAATACCTTTTTGGTGCAGGTGTGTCAGCAGTCGGTTTCGTTTGTCAAGTAATGCTTGCCGGCTTTTCGAAAGGTGGATCATGGCGGGAGAGTTGGGAAGTACGGCAAGCATAGCCGATTCCGCCCAGGATAGTTCTTCTGCCGAGTGTCCGAAATAGCGCCATGCAGCAGCATCCAGTCCCACTACATTACCTCCGAAGGGGGCATGCGAAACATAAAGTGACAATATCTTCTTCTTGGAATAACGGAACTCCAGCCGGGTGGCTCCTATCATCTCGATCAGTTTTTCCTTGAATGTACGCGGCTTGTTCCGTGCCAGCCGAATCGTTTGCATCGTAAGAGTACTTCCCCCGCTGACGATTCGCTTGTGTCTGAGATTTTGCAGGGCGGCTCTGCCTATTGCCAAGGGGTTGACTCCCCAATGGCGGTAGAATTGGCGGTCCTCAAATTCAACCAGACAGGTAGCTACTTTTTCCGGTGTGTTGTCGCGCGGAGGGAAACGCCATTGTCCATCCGTGGCGATACGGGCACCGAGAAGTTCCCCATTACGGTCAACCAAGACAGTAGAATAGGGAGAGGTGAATAATTGCCGGGGAAGACAAAATAAGTATAGGAGAAGTAGGAGGAAGAGAGAAATCTTCCACCAACTTTTGAAATATTTCTTCCACCCCCTCCTTTGTGGGGAGGGGGGAAGATTGTCTGGTTTAAGAATACGGTTCATCAGGTTTTATTTGATAGTTTTACCTGATGACTTGCGTCCTTCCGGCCTGTGTCCTTGCCTGTGCATTAGCATCATACATCGCTTCACACTGGATAGCCGGCATAACAAAATCACCGGCATAGGTCGCCTGTAAGCGGACGGTAAATGTTTTGGCTTGTCCCTGCCGTAAGTTAAAGTAGGTCAGTATCCGGTCATCGCGAATATCCTGATAGCTATAAGGAGCAGAGGTCGTAATCTGTCCTGCCATTCGTTCATTGAAGATCTCCCAGCCGGCAGGAATGATATGTGTCAGTGCCAGATTCGTATAATCCGTCGTACCACTGATGTTGGCTACAGTTACCACTGCCATAAAGTCCGTACCCTGATTCAGAGAACGTGTATCTATCGGCGAGCCGTTATTGTCTAAATACCTTACGTTCAGGCGTAGATTATTGGCCATCGGCGGCAATGTGTCGTTCAGTAATTGGGTACGTGTGATCAGATCTGCGTTTAGAGATCCTTTCCCGTTATTTTTCAGGATTACTTTTCCTTCATGTGGTGAAGTGGGGAGTGATGCCTCGTATATGGCTTTGGCTGATTTTACAGCCGGTTGCTGTTTGCCATTCAACGTCCAGTTGAAGTCCAGCGTACCGGACAGTTTTTCTGCCAAACGTCCCATTGCCATCAATGAAAAGGCAGTAGACTGTGTGCTGAACCATGTCTCTTGTGCCAGGTTGTGTGAAACGATTTTGGCTTGTTCCATGGCCTCACGCTGGCGGTTCATCAGCAATAAGGTTTCAAGTATCATTGCTTCGTCACGATCGGATGAACCGTATACATAGTTATTCGATGAATAAGGTTCTACGGTTGTCTTAGCGCTGAATACCAGTTCACCGGCTGCTTTCTCTTTGCCGTTGAGTGCATAGGTGGCTGCCAAACGCCATTTGGCTTGTTGCGAGAGTGCCGGCAATTCTTTCATCCGGTTCATGGCTCCATGTTCAGGTGATCCCGCCAGAGCCAGTGTGTAAAGGCGGAAAGCCTGCTGGAGGTCTGCCTGCCAATGCCACCAGTTCTGCTCTTGTGTGACGGGTTGCCAATTCTGGGAGGCTGCCTTTTGGAAGCGGTTCCATTTGTTCAATACATTGCTGTTCACTGCATAACCCTTTTCTTGTGCCAATACCAGGAACATACCTGCATAAGAGGTGATCCATTCGTTTGCCGAGGCATCTCCCGGCCAATAGACGAAACCTCCGTTGGGAAGTTGACGCCCGTATAGTTGACGGATAGCTTCCTGTACATTGGTTTTTATCTTTTCCGATTCCTCGTTGTCTACTGTTTTGAACTGGCTGACGAACAGCAGCGGAAGGGCTTTTGAAGTCAGTTGCTCTGTACAGTTGTGCTGATAATTGTATAGGAAATCGAAACGGCGGCTTATGTCGACAGACGGGATGCGTGAGACCTCCAACTGTATACTGTTTCCTTCCGAATCGTTACTTAACTGGTAATGGAGCTCTTCACTCTTTCCGGCTTCCACCCATTTACTCTCACGCAAAGTGACTACCGGATTCGGATTACGTACCTCTATCTCGATTGTTTCTTTGGTACTTTGTCCGTTACCGTTAGCAGCCAGATGGATGGTAGCTTTCCCGGTTTTCGTACCTGTCTTTAATTTAAAGAAGATAAGCCGGTCACCGGTTTGGTTGAAAGTAAGCGTCTGTTGCTTGCTGCCGTTCACTTGTACTCCGGCACCGGAAGCCTGTATGGATACGTTTACATTCTTCACACTGTTTTCCAATGCGAATACGTTAACAGGAACTTCAATCTCTTCGCCGATACTCAGTACACGTGGCAGTGTCGAAAGAATCATTAACGGAGTGCGTACAGGAGCAGTTTTTTCTGCATTTCCGTATGCTCCGTCCTGACCGGCCACTACCATGGCACGTACGGAACCTACATACATTGGTAAAGTGATCTGGTGAGTGCGGCTTTTTCCTTTGGCAATACTGAAAGGACCGATGAATTTCACTACCGGCTTGAAGCGGTTTGCTTTCTGGTCCGATGGCTTCAGGGTTTCATCACCGCCTGTGCTGAACATCGATCCATAGCTTCCCGCTGTGGCTCCCAGTACATCGTCATACATATCCCAAGTACGGATTCCCAGTGCCTCACGGGCATAGAAACTGTTCCAGGGATCCGGTGTCTTGAAGTTGGTTAAATCAAGCAGCCCGTCATCTACAATAGCGAGTGTATAAGTCATCGGTTTACCGTGCCTTTCGCTTACGGTCAGGTTGAATGCCTGTTCGGGACGAAGCACTTCCGGCATCTTGATTTGCGGCTCAAGAACCGTTTGCTTATCAGTTACGAATGCCGGCATTATACCGTACATGCGGATAGGGAGGTCGTTTACCGTTTGCGCATGGGGTTGCAGCAGGCTGATATGAAGATAAACATTCGGAGCCATTTCGGGAGTCACCTTAAACTGATATTTGGTGTCCTCCTTCCCCGATACTTCAATCCACTCCCGTTGAATTACGGATGAACCGTTTTCAAGTGTTACCAGTGCTCTTCCTCCTGCGGAAGCCGGCAATATGGCTGTTACGGTTTCTCCCGGTTCGTAGGAGTCCTTGTCGATGGAGAAAGATAACATCTTGATACCACTCGGGTCACTCTTGTTGGAACGTCCCCGCCAGTCAGGCCAGTCCACATAGATGGTACCTCCCGTAGCATGTCCGCTTTCGCGGTCTTTTACGTAAACCAGATACCGTCCCCAATCCGGATAATTCACTCTGAAGCTGAATTGTCCCTTTCCGCCTACTGTGTTGAGTCGTCCTGTAGCTACGGGGCTGATGGAGCTGCTGTTGATGTATGTTTCGAATGATTCGTTATCGTTTTCCCACCACCAACTCCAACTGATGCGGTATATTTTGTATTCCAGCCCGGAACGGTTCACCGGTTTTCCGTCGGGACTGACTGTAATGACATCAAACACATGATCTTTATCTGTTTCGATATATCTGCCCTGCGGTTGGTTCAGGTTGATACCTACGTATGACGGGAAAGGAGAGTAGGGGACAGACTGAGTTTGGATACTGGCATCTCCACCCGGCTCGAATACCTGAGTCGTGATGTTGGCTTGAAGCATGCCCGGGGCATTTTCCGAGGCAGGAAGTTTCAGCATGAATCCGGCATTGCCACTTTCGTCCAGTGTACCACTGAATACATCGGTTCTTACCGAGGTGAATTCCGTAGCCGGATTATTGAAAATGTAAGTTCCATAATTCTTGAATTGGGTGTTGACTTTCGATAAAGACATTTCTATCTTTGCCTTCAGGCGTGATGCAGTGGCTCCTGTCAGCCATGCTGACGAAAGGTGTGCCTGTACTTCTTTATCTGAAGCTTTCAGGATTTCTCCCGGCAATTTCAGGTTTATTTTCAGGCGGTTCGGCTTGATGGTTTCTACCCGAAGCGCTTTGTGAAAGGCAGTACCTCCCACCTTTATGTACGCATTCCATAGTCCGGTTGGGTCTTCTGCCTGCGTCGGTATCTTGAATGTATAGAATCCATTCAGTCCGTTGGTTGAAATAAGTTTGCTATAAAATTGCCCCCTTGGATTATAGAGTTCCAATGCTACAGGATGTTTGTCCGGAATACGTTTGGTACGATCTTCCAGAATAAACGAGATATGCAGAGTGTCTCCCGGACGCCATACTCCTCTTTCACCGTACACAAATCCTTTCAAGCCTTTTTGGATATCCTTGCCGCCCACATCAAAGCGGCTGGTGGACTGTTCTTCTCCGTCTGCTACTTTTACGTAGGCTTTTTGCTTGTCTGATTCCGCTACTACGATGAAAGGCACTCCTTTCGTTTCAATTGTGGCGAAACCTTCCGAATCCGTCACTGCTTTGCCTACAGGCTGTAACTGGAAATTGTAAACAGTGACTTGGGCTTTTTCCACCGGTTTGGTATCCAGGATGTTGTTTACTGCTATCCAAAGTTTATTCATTGAATTGCGCTTCACAATCATGCCGATGTTGGAAGCCAGCACATTACAGGTGGCTATCCGGTCAGATGTCATGTAATAAGACGGGTGACAAGGGTTGTCCCGTTCATCCCATCGGTACTGACTCCAGTCGGCATTTTCATTTCCGCTGAAATAATAATATGTTTCGGGTTTGTCCCAGACTGCTTCATCTTCTTCCGGAAGAGTGCCGGATGTGACTTTGGTCAAAGATTCGGTTTCCTCGGAAAATTGCATTCTCGGGCTTTCACCACCACAAGGGTAGGCCGAATACTCCTGTTTGAACGAAAGGATGACACGATAAATAGCACCCGGTTCCTGATGGATCAGACCTGCCAGGTCAATAGAATAGTTTTCCCATTTATGAAGGTCTTTTGATGAATCTTTGCCTAAAAACAATGTTTTTTTGTAAACCAGTCTTCCGGATCTTCTTAATTCATTGGCCGAAGAAAGCGAATTGTTTTGCATAAACATCAGTACATTGTTTTCGAAGATGCGGATAACCCGCAAATCTACTGCATACAGGTTGACGGCCCGGAACGGAATGACAAGGTTTTTTGAGTCGGGAATGATGGCACCTGCAGAGGCTATTTCTACCTGAGGTTTCAGGCTCAGTTCGCCGAAAGAGATAGAGTGTGAGTTTCCCAGTGCTTTTCCTTGGCTGTTTTTTATGCCTTCGTGTATTTTCAGTGTAAGCTTGCTGAGCTGACTGGCTTCAAAATAAACATTCACACGGTTATCCGTTACCTGAAAGATATACGAAGAAATCTCCGGTATTTCGATCAGTCCCTTTAAATCCTGAGCATCCGAAACCGGGTCTGAGAAGACGATTTGTATTCCGTTTTCCGGTTGGTCGATGCGTTCGGCAGAAAGGAAGCGGAAACTGTCTTTGGCAGGAATAGTGATTGTTTCACTTTGCTTCCGGTCAATTCCGGCGGACTTTCCGTCTGCTGTGATTTCAAGTTCGTAGTCTTGTTTATTTCTTTGGATATTGCCGATGACGAAGCTATAGGCTGACGGATTGGAGGTGGACTCTACGGTGACTGTCGGAGAAGACAGCCCGCCACTGGCAGAAAGCATTTTTTCTACCTGCTCCTTAGTCGTTTTATCGCTGAAACGGATCTCTCCTTTCACAGTTACTTTATCGGGTGAAGAGGCGGTTATTTCAAGCGGAGCTGTATGTAATGTGAAATTGCTTTCCTGTACCCGGAAGGAGAAGTCGAATGATTTCAATTTGCTATCCACTTCAACGAAATTTCCCAGCTGGAATGTTCCCTGGTACAGTTCTCCCGGTTTCAGTTGTCCCTCTTCCGGAAGAAACTCTACAGTATTATTACTGACCCAATAGGCCTTCCCTTTTATCGAAGGAGTGAAGCGGAACGGATTATCCTTCAGTTCATTGTTTAAGTCCACCATCGGCTGGTCCTGCGTCAACTCAATCCGTATGGGAGAAGATTGAGAAATGACACCGCCCGTATAGGCATTGACGTAAGGAGCGTATTCCGAAGACGGAATAATTTCTTTAGCGCTGCGTGTGCAAGCGAATAATCCTGCGATGATGATCATAAACACACAGGAGAATAGAATTAAAAGATTCTTTTTCCCTTTCATAATGAATCATGTTTAGTTAGTTATTATTTTATCATCCGTTCGTTTTTATCTCTACTTTCAAGATTTGGATTTACAAAGATACAATTTATCCGATAGAAAGTGTCGCGAGGCTCTGTTTTTTGGTTTGCCCGACAGATGTGTAGCTTACGTCATCTATAGTGAGGGCATGTGGCGCTTCGGATGTAGTCATCATTTACACACCGAGGTAAATGCTTTTACATACCGGGGTAAATGCCTTTACACGCCGGGGTAAATGCTTTTACATGCCGGAGTAAATGCTTTTACATGTGCCGGTAAGGGCTTGGTAAATGTAATCAGTTGATTTTTAGTTGATATCTTTGGGGGAGATTCGGATAATCATTACCCGTTTTGTGTTGTTGCTTACTTTAAACCGATTGTCCGTTCGTTCTCCTATCAACCAGGCAATTCGTTCTCCGCAACACAACACCCATTGTTTCTTCTTGTCACTCAGGGAGAACTTCCGGTCCGTCAAATAGTCGCTTACACGCTTTTTGCCGATCATTCCAAAAGGAATAAACACATCACCTTGTTTCCATTTTCTTATACACCATGCTGCATCCATCTTGTCTGCATCAAAGCAAGCTGTTTTTTTATCTTTGGGAATTATAAATTCAGGAGTATAATCATATACTTCCGTAACCAGACGGAAAGGTGGTTTGGCTTCTTCCTCCTTTATATCTTCTTCTATTAGCAGCAATTCCCTGTCTTTTATGACTTTCCACCCTTTACCGATGAAGACTTTTCCCGGCTGTCCGTCGAGTGATTGCTGTATACTTTCTATTTGGGCGGCGTTGAAACCGAGCGGATGCAACAGTTCGAAGAGGATGGCTCCCGGTACCGGTTCTTGCAGTAAAGCCTCTATCCGGATACCTTCGGAGGTGAGCACGCGTGTCCGTGCTTCTTCTATACCTTTATTGTATAGAGTTGCCGTGTCATTCAGGTAGTTAGTCGTGCGGATAATGCTCTCTTTAACCGATGGATTGATTTCCTGCATCAGAGGTAATAGGTTCAAACGAATTTTATTCCGGGTATAATCATCCAAAAGATTGGTACTGTCCGTTACGTAATCCTGATTCATGCGTTGCAGGTATGCGATTATTTCATCGCGGCTCAGGCAAAGCAAAGGGCGTACGATGTTTCCGTTCTTTGGACGGATTCCGAGCAGTCCGTTAATGCCGGTACCCCGGATCAGATTCAGTAATACGGTCTCTACGCTGTCGTCTTTATGGTGAGCTACTGCGATAACAGCTGCTCCACGCTGTTTCCTGAGCGTTTCGAACCACTCGTAGCGTAATTCACGGGCAGCCATCTCGATAGAAATGTGTTTGTCGGCGGCATATTGAATTGTATCAAAATGTACGGTATGTAAAGGTACTTCCGCTTCATGGCACAACCGGCGTACAAATGCTTCATCTCTGTCCGATTCTTTATCCCGCAGATGGAAATTGCAATGGGTAGCTTCACAGGTGTACCCCATTGATAGCAACAATCGTAGCAAAGCCACAGAATCGGCTCCGCCGCTTAGTGCTACCAATACCTTGTCATTCAGATAAAAGAGCTTCTCTTTTTCGATGTATTGTGCTATTCTATGTTGTATCATATTGCAAAGATAATAGTTTTGTCAATATGGATAAGAATTCTTCCTTATTTAAAAACAATCTAAATAATTTGCATGCCACAAAGTTATGAATTATCTTTGCGCCAAAATTAGAGGTACACACACTATGCGATTGTCCGAATTAAAAACAGGTGAGAAGGGAGTCATAGTCAAAGTGCTGGGACACGGCGGCTTCCGTAAACGGATTGTGGAGATGGGTTTTATCAAGGGAAAAACCGTAGAAGTATTGCTTAATGCTCCACTGAAAGACCCGATCAAATACAAAATAATGGGTTATGAAATCTCTCTGCGGCGACAGGAGGCTGATATGATCGAGATCATCAGCGAGCAGGAGGCTAAGTTACAAACACAGGAATCTGCTTATCATCAGGGATTGACTGAAGATATTGACGTAAAAGAGGAAGATTTGAAGCGGGTTGCCCTTGGAAAACGGCGTACGATAAATGTGGCGCTGGTCGGTAATCCGAACTGTGGTAAGACTTCTCTTTTCAATCTGGCTTCAGGAGCCCACGAACATGTAGGCAATTATAGCGGTGTGACCGTAGATGCCAAAGAAGGATATTTTGATTTCCAGGGTTATCACTTCAAGATAGTCGACTTACCTGGCACTTACTCTCTGTCAGCTTATACTCCCGAAGAAATTTATGTCCGCCGCCACATCATTGATGAAACGCCGGATGTGATCATTAATGTGGTCGATTCTTCCAACCTGGAGCGTAATCTCTATCTTACTACCCAGCTTATCGATATGAATGTACGCATGGTGGTAGCCCTCAATATGTATGATGAACTGGAAGCCAGCGGTAATACCCTTGATCACCGCCTGTTGGGCAATTTGTTCGGTGTTCCGATGGTACCTACTGTTTGCAAGAAAAATATCGGAGTAGACCGTCTTTTCCATGTCGTTATCAATCTCTACGAAGGTGCCGACTTTATTGATAAAAAAGGGCATATCCATCCGGAAGTGGCTAAGGAAATCATGGATTGGCATCAGACCCTGCCTAACTTTAAGGATCATGGTGAACATCCTGCCGACTATACCCATGGTAAAGAACCGGTGGGCAAAGTATTCCGCCATATTCATATCAATCATGGTCCCGATTTGGAGAAGGCTATCGATGCGGTGAAAGAAGAAATCTCAAAGAACGAATTTATCCGCCATAAATATTCTACCCGTTATCTGGCTATCAAATTACTGGAGAATGATCCTGAAATAGAACGCTTCATTCATACTCTGCCCAATGCCGCAGAGGTGGAAAAGAAACGGGATAAAGCGGCCCGGCGTATACAGGAGACAATGAACGAAGATAGCGAATCTGCTTTGACAGATGCTAAATATGGTTTTATCAGTGGAGCGTTGAAAGAAACTTTCACCGACAATCATCTGGAGCAGGAACAGACAACGAAGGTGCTCGACTCCATTGTGACCCATCGCATTTGGGGATATCCCATTTTCTTCCTTTTTATGTATCTGATGTTCGAGGGTACGTTTGTAATTGGGGAGTACCCGATGATGGGTATCGAGTGGCTTGTCGAGGTGATGGGTAACCTGATTCGGGATAACATGTCCGAGGGCCCGCTGAAGGATATGATGATTGATGGTATCATTGGTGGAGTCGGAGGAGTGATTGTATTTCTGCCCAACATCTTGATATTGTATTTCTGCATTTCCTTGATGGAAGATTCGGGTTATATGGCCCGTGCCGCATTTATTATGGATAAAATCATGCATAAGATGGGCTTGCACGGTAAGTCGTTCATTCCTTTGATAATGGGTTTCGGGTGTAATGTGCCTGCAATAATGGCTTCACGTACCATTGAGAACCGGAAGAGCCGTCTGATCACCATGCTCGTCAATCCGTTGATGTCGTGCAGTGCCCGTCTGCCTATCTACCTGGTATTGGTGGGTGCTTTCTTTCCTAATAATGGCAGTTTGGTTTTATTGGGAATTTATGTTATCGGAATCGCATTGGCGGTTGTTATGGCTCGTTTGTTCAGCCGTTTTCTGGTGAAGGGAGATGATACTCCGTTCGTGATGGAACTTCCACCTTACCGCATGCCGACTATGAAGTCTATCTTCCGGCATACATGGGAAAAAGGCGCGCAATACCTCAAAAAGATGGGAGGTATCATTATGATTGCTTCCATTATCATTTGGTTTTTGGGCTATTATCCGGATCATAATGCTTATCCTACCCAGGCGGAACAGCAGGAAAACTCTTATATCGGGCAGATAGGTCAGGCAGTGGAGCCTGTACTTGAACCGTTAGGATTCGATTGGAAGCTGAGTATCGGTCTTCTTTCCGGTGTGGGTGCCAAGGAGTTGGTAGTAAGTACGCTCGGTGTACTTTATACAAATGATGCCGATGCCGATGCGGTCAGTCTGGCCGAACGGATTCCGATCACTCCGCTTGCAGCGTTCAGCTATATGCTGTTTGTGCTGATCTACTTCCCGTGCATTGCCACGTTGGTGGCCATCAAGCAAGAGTCCGGTAGTTGGAAGTGGGCTATCTTTACGGCAGGATATACCACAGCATTGGCATGGATTGTTTCATTTGCCGTTTATCAGATAGGAGGATTGTTTTTATGAATTGGCAAGAATGGGTTGTCGGGTTACTGATTATATTGTGTGTAGCCCGCATCCTCTATGGTATTTATGTTTTTTTTCGTCGTGTGAAAGAAAATGATAACCCTTGTGCAAGTTGTGCAAGTGGCTGTGAATTAAAGGATATGATGGATAAGAAGCGGAAAGAGTGTTCGTCTAAGAAAAAAAAGACAAAGAAAAATTGCTGCGGATAGTTTGGTAGTTTCAAAATTTGTACTACCTTTGCAACCGCAAACGAGAAACAAGGTTCCTTGGATGAGTGGCTTAGTCAGCGGTCTGCAAAACCGTGTACGGCGGTTCGAATCCGCCAGGAACCTCGAACATTACTTTAAATCCCTTGAAAGTCAAGTGCTTTCAAGGGATTTTTCTTTGTTGGATTCCAATCTGGGGACCAATAAATTCATTCTTTCCACACTATTGCAGCAAAAAATATTAGGGAGCAAGTTGCAGAATTGATAATAGGACACAATCCTCCAAATCCATATACAAGCCATTTGAGCATATCCGACAGATGAGGATTCCATATTTCCGTATAATATGCCGTAAGACATATAAAAATGCAGTACATAGTAGAGTGTATTGCATTTTTCTTATATTTGCAAGTACTTTCATGAAAGGTAAAAAAGACCATAAAAAAATGAAAACGAAAAAGTTATCAAAACTACTACTGTTGTTCTTGTGCACAATTAATCTTATTGGTTGCAACAATGAAGAAACGGAATCTGCCTACCATTTGGAGTTGACTGTAAATTCATGCAAAATCATATTGGGCGGTAGTGAATCTGTAAAGCTGACGGCCCATGAAAACACGACATTGGATATAACTGATGGTGAAGTGGCTGATGCTGTTTATACATGGGGTGGAAATACGGAAGCCTCTGATATCAAAATTACAGGTAAGCGGGATGGAGAAACCGATATTATCGTTACCGATCATGAAACAGGAGAGACTGCCACGATAAAAGTGGAAGTGACCAAAGCGCCGATGCCTCACCTTGCACTTAAAAAAGGGAATAGGAAAAATGTTTTTGACCGTATGGATTTTTATCTAACAAATGATGGTTCGCAATCTATAACGATGGGATTACTGTCAGAGGTATGCGATTCAATAGTCTGGACAGTGAATGGACAGAAAGGCAGCTATCGGTTGTATGAACGTGAAAGTGGAGAAGGAGTAGTTAAGAGCCATTTGGTTATGGAGTGGGGGCACTGCTTTATATTCCCCGGAGATTATGAAACTTGCCTTACAGCATGGAAGGATAACAAGGTGCTTTACCAAGACATACTTTCGGTTACTATCATTAATGATAAAGATTTTCTGGGATTTAATTGGAAGGATGTGACTAATACTTCACAGGCGTGGACTTCTTATGTTGATGTTATCGGCAGTAACCCTGATTTGATGACTACTTATCGGTTTAATGTTGGTGTCCCATCAGTGGAAGTTGCATACTTTAATGTTACAAGCGATAAATATCTGAGCCAAAGCTATGATGTGCTTTATAACTACTTCTGTTCATTCTATTCGCAACCTACTTACGAAGATAAAAAGGATAAGCAAAAGATCTTTCGATTATATAAGGAACTGTTTTCCGAGCAAAAAATATATCCCAATGCCTATCCGTGCGCCATATGGGTTACAGATAACGCCAATGCGGTTTTATTACTTGACGAAGATGATTCGGCACGCTATATCGTTTATGCAGAACCAAGACGGTGATAAAATTATTTTTTATGAAGGAAGCCCTCAGTGAAGTTTCTTCATTTAAATTCACTACATTGGTGCTTTGTGATTTATTAATAATAGTCATAAAGTGGCACTATCCCGGTCAGTTGGTTGATAATATCTAAATTTAAAGTGAGGGTGCGTATGGATACTGATTTTGTAAATTTGACAACAGAAAACCTTGCCGGTGAGCATTTATGTTGCATTATCCGCAGTAAAAAGCCACATCATGGTATTGAAGCAAAGCGGCGATGGCTTTCTGATCGGCTGAATGAAGGCCACGTCTTTAGAAAATTGAATGCAAAAGCTACGGTTTTTATCGAATATGCTCCCCTTGAAACAGCTTGGGTCCCCATAACCGGTGATAACTATTATTACGTATATTGCTTATGGGTTTTAGGTAGTTACAAAGGAAAAGGGTATGCAAAGTCATTGATGGAGTATTGTTTAGCTGATGCCAAAGCAAAGGGTAAATCCGGTATTTGTATGCTGGGAGCAAAAAAACAAAAATCCTGGCTTTCTGACCAATCATTTGCAAAGAAGTTCGGTTTTGAAGTTGTTGATACTACTGATAACGGATATGAATTGCTTGCGCTTTCTTTTGACGGAACAATACCCCGGTTTGCGCAAAATGTAAAGAAGCAGGAGATTGAAAGCAACGAACTGACGATTTACTATGATATGCAATGTCCCTATATCTGTCAAAACATTGAAATAATAAAACAGTATTGCGAAATGAATGACGTTCCCGTATCTTTCATTCAAGTGGATACGTTACAAAAAGCAAAGGAATTGCCCTGCGTTTTCAATAACTGGGCTGTATTCTATAAAGGAAAGTTTGAGACTGTGAATTTATTGTTGGATGTCGACTACTTAAAGAGGATACTCAAAAAGTGAAAATATAAATTCGGATATGCTTTGTGAGCTTTGCTGAAGGTGTCAATCATATTTTAAATGAAGATGTGTCGAAAATGTCAATTCCGCATGGAGACATTCTCGACACACCTTCATTGATTTTATCTATCTTTACTCCAGAATAAAGATATAGCCTTTGTCTTTCGGTATTTTGATTTTATCTTTGGCTGACAGTGTGAATCCTTCCTGGAAACCTTTGATAGCAGGTGCCGTCAGTTTTGCCTTGTCGGGGTCTATCCCCAGTTTCTCCCAGTCAATTTGTAGTTTCACCTCACTGTCTTTCTTTGCCCAGCTGGCAATGGCTATCATCACTTTGCCGTCTTTGACAAACGAAGTGGCCAGAATATCGCTGCGTCCTGTTTTCACCGGATTGTATGATACCCAATACCCCATCATCCGGCTGTCCTTGATACCGAAAGCATCCCATACCTTCCAGAGTTGTGAAGGGACGGACTCCATCGGTTCGCGTGCTGTCATGCCGTATAGCATACCCCGGTAAGGATTGCCACCGTCCTGTAACATTTCGCTCATCATGCCGAAGGGGATACCCGAAACATCTGTCAGCCAGTATTCCGGTGATTTTTCGTATTTGAAGTATTCGCCGAACCAAAGACGGTCCAGGTAAGGCATGTGTTCCATGTACAGGAAGATGCTGTTGATGTACCCGTCCGCCGGATTGAACTGGTTGGCGGAATGAACGTCAATGCGCGGGTCGGGACGATTGTTTTCCAGTACCCGGCGGATACGTTTCATGGTGTTGCGGTCGAAAGCCAGGTCGTCGATATATACACCGTCGATACCTACATTCTTTGTCAGCCAGTTCAGCCCTTCCACGTAAAAATTATGCCAGCGTGAAATGCCGGTATTCACGATGGCTGCATCTTTGTAGGCATCTACAAACCATGCGGCGATGTAGTCACCGTCCAGATGCTCTTGCAACCATGCATATCCTCCTCCTTTGCCCGGAGAGAAGATCTCGTGTCCGAGACTTTTCAGGGCAAAAAGCTCAGGTGCATGATTGTTCAGCTCCCTTACGGTGTAGTAGATTTTCACTTTGTAACCTTTGGCATGCGATTCGTCCACGTACTGCTTCATGAAGGCCGGACGGAAGAACGGATAGTTGATATGCGGGTTGACTGCATTGCCGTGATGCAGGTTGATGACGTTCGCTCCGGTTTCGGCTACTACGTCTACCGCCTGATAAGCGTGCGCATCACCCTCTTTCAGTTTTTCGGCAGGCTGGTAACCGTGATAGTAGCGATCGGTCCACTGCTTCATGGTGTCTATCGGTTTGAAAGGTGTCACCAGCACCAGGAAGTCGAAGTTCAGCTCTTCGCCTTTGGTCATGGTCCGCTTTCCGCTGTAGGTTTCGATATCCACTTGTTTCCCTTGTTCCCGGTAGCTGATACCTCCTTTGCCGTCGTTGAACCAGGATGGCGGCATGTTCAGCGGTTGCATTTTGTAGAAATTGGTGTTCAGCGGGCGGCGGTAGTTTTCCGCACGGAACAGGCATTGCATTCCACCGTTTACGTCGCCGAACCAGAAACCTTCCTGATTGCGTTCCACATTCCATTTCCATCGGTCGCTTTTAGGACGCAGAGAACCTTCATATCCCATTCCCAAACGATATTTGGCAGTCGTTGCCGGCATGGAAGTCATCAGAGCTATGTCATCTACCGATGTGTTTTCGGTTGCTTTTACTTTAATCTGATAACTCATGAAACCGTCGAACTCCATGCTGGCATGTACCGTCACATCGAGTGATCCGGCCTTCCCGGCAGCTGTCCAACTAACAATCCCGTCTTCCTTCTTGCCGAATTTCAACGGTGAAGTGATGGTGACGGGCAGTTGCTTTCCATTCCGGCGGATGACGAGCTCCATCGGTTTTGCCAGGATGTCTTTGGCTTCTTTGCCAACGGAGGTCATCTCTTCGGTGAAATAACTCCGGATGGAAGCCGGTAACCCCAGTTCGCCGGCAGTGACGCTTCGTCCCAATACGCTGATTGTGTTGTCTGTCACCGTCATCGGAATGAACGGCTTCACCAGTTGGTCGTTTACGGCATATTGTGAATTCAGCCAGCGCAGGCGTGACAAACGCCACAAATCACTGTCTCCTTTGTCTACCAGCACATTGTCGGACAGGTTGATCGTGATCTTTACCTCCTGAGAGGCTCCCGATGAATCGCTGACAATGGCTTTACCGCTATAAATGCCTCTGCCGGCATGTTCCGGCATCTGAATGCCTATCCAAAGCGGCTGTACACGCCCCTTGCCCACGTTTACTTCCGGATGCATCGGGCGCCCTATCCAGTCGGTCCCTTCCGTATTGAAACAAGTGATGGCCGATGCCGGAATCATCCCGTCTTTACCTTTCAGGTCGGTGAAGGTTACTTTGACCCCGTTCACCGGATTCTTGAAAGCCCATAGTCCGAGTTGCAATACATAATATTCGTTTAAGTCTGCTTCACCGAAAAATTCGCTGGTGGCTCCTTGGGTTACCTGACGGTACGAGAGATCGTCGAACATACGGATAGGGAACTTACGGTCTTCGGGTAGCAGCAGGAACGGTTTATTGCTATTGGCTTCTGCCAATGCCTGTTTCTCTTTTGCTGTGGCAATGATTTCCATCGGATAGAAGCTGTTGAAACTGCCTAACGACTCGAATCTGACCAGTTTGGCCCGGGTCACCTTTGTTCCCGGAGTGGAACTGCAGATTGCTTTCCATTGTGCGTCGGCTCTGTCAGGTTGCTTCGGATAGTTCACTTTGGGGTATGGACCTCCCGATGTATGGTAGGGCAGATAGTATACATAGTAATTCCCTGTACCTGTACTGGCATCGAACCGGATACGTCCGTACTCACGGTTGATTTCCACCGGAAGTACATTGTCCACTACTTTGCCGGTAGAAGCATTTATCACAATAATCCCTTTCTGTTCGGGATTGGCGTCGCGTCTGCGCCAGGGGATATAAGCTTCCGCTACGGTGGCGGGAGTATTCATTGAAACAACGGCACGGTGATTACCCAGTGTGTCGGGAGTCCAGTAGTTTTCGCCGTAAAACGAAGCTTCGGGGACGAAGTCCTGAGCAGCTGCCGGAAAGGTTAACAAGGCTGACAGTGCCCATAAAAAGAGTTTTTTCATAATGTTTTATCTAATAAATAAGTATGTGCAAATTTACAAAGAATCGTTTGGGATCGGATAAGATTTGCCTGTTTTTATTTGAGATGCGGTTTCTCTGTCGATTGGCGGACAGTATTTGGACACCTTTATTTGCATTTTCCCTTTTTGTATTATCTTTGCGCCCTCAAAAAACAAATAAACCCTACACTATGAACAAAAAGAAAGTTTTAGGTATTTCGCTTCTGGCACTCTCTCTGTTTGCTTGCCAGGATGATGATACCGTCGACATTCTCAATGCCTTTGGCACACCGCCTGCCTTGACTAAAATTTCGGCAGAGGAGTTTCTCAATCAGGGAGAACAGATGTTTGAAGATGGTGAGAGCGTTGATGACATTGTTTCGGCCGATCGTGCCTTCTATGTGAACCAACCGCTTAATGTATCGATGACAGACGGAAAGCTCCGCCTGTTCAATGGTATGGCTCACGATTTCAAAGAAGTCTCCGTATGGCTTACGATGCCCCATTTGCGTGATACCATCCATCTGATGCAGTTTGAAGAAGTTCCGGGCTTTTACAATATCCGGTTGGATTCTCCGCTGAAGATGGGCGAGGCAGTCTATCCCTCCAAAAGCGGCAAGCCTGTCCGTGTCAACAATCTGGCTTTGCTTTCTCCCGATCAGTACGAACTGTTGCTTACATGCAACGATTCTGTATTCGATATGTTGAAAACCATCAAGATGAAGACCCGCATTCAGATGGGAAAATACGGTAGTGGTAACTGGGGAGTGATGACGCCCAATGCAGCCCGTTATTATGCCACTTCAGCGGTAAATATGGCCGTTATGTTCAGTTCCGGAATTTTTCGTGATTCATTGATGAATTATAAAGGCAGCATCCATAACGATGCAGGGAAGGAGATTGACCGTGAGGGATTGTTGAAATCCATTCTGAATAAGCAAAGTCTGGTGTTCGGAGTAGTCACTGGGCCCGGAATCGCCGGACTTGGCGGAGGAAACGCACTGGGATTGCGTGAGGAATATCTTTCGGGCTTCTTCTACCAGAACCGGGTAGCGATAGATTGCAATTGGGTGCTTCATGTCTGGATTCACGAATTGGGACACTGTCTGGGTTACGGCCATTCCAGCAGCTTGTGTTATGGATCGATGCCCGACGAGATTGTGCCGAAAGTATACCGTTACATGATGAAACACCGGATGTTGCCTTATATCATCAATCCATTCAAGAGTTACAATGATTATAACCCCGGTATCAACGATGCCGATAATCCCGACATAGAGTTATGATGAAAAGATACAGCATTTTTATGGTAGTGGCGACTTTGCTGCTCACTTTTGCCGCATGTGATAAAAACAATATGCCGGGGTTCGGTTTCACTACCGATTCCATCCTTACACTGACTTTTGAAAAAGAGCTGGATGCGGCAGCCATCGGTGTAGGTACACAGAACTATAATCCTGTGGGAATGCGCCGTTCGGGTGATACCCTTTTTATAGCCAACCGTGCCGACGGATCGGATGGTGTCTGGATTGTTCGTGCCTCCACCGGCGAATTGCTTTACTCGTTGACAGGTTGGACGTATGACGGAAAAGCTGAAAAGTTCGATAATCAAGTGATGGATGTAGCCGTCAACAGCGATTATATTTTTGTGGTGAACCGCTCTTCCCGGATCGACATGTTTCGCCGAAACGATTATACGTATGTAACCACTATCGGGCGTACAGGCTGGCAGTCGAGCTCGTTGTTGCAATGCGAGTCTGCCGAAGTAGCTGGTGACAAACTGTTTATTCGTGATAAACAAAAAATCAAGGTGGTACAGCTTTCGGACTGTACACCGGAAAATCGTTTCAAGGTCCCCGTGTTTGCCCAGAACACCGACAGCACAACTTCCAACAATGGATTTAACCTCGAGACCGTGGCACGTTACAAGGAACTTATTTACGTATCGGACTATGAAAGTTCGCGTATCCTCGTAATCGATCCCTCCACCGTTACTACGAAAGGAGAGCCGGTCCGCTTTGTCCGTTCCTACCGTATGCAAAGCAAGCCGTTGAGTATGGGATTCTTTCAGGATGAAATGTACGTTGTCTGTGCCAATAACCGTATCGTAAGAGTGAATCTCCTCACCGGAGAGGAGAAGGACGCTTACTCTTCTTTTGCCGGAGGAATGGGATTCGGTACTCCGGGACGCCTCTTTTTCCATAACGATATGCTCTATCTTTCAGGTCGGAACGCGAACGCTCCGCGCCTGATACAGGGAAAAGTGATGTTTGTTGAAATATCCGAGTTGGACTAAAAAAGCTCACGACAGAGGATCACAGAGTCTCACGGAGTGAAAATATAGAGTACAAAACTCTGTGAGACTCTGTGAAACCCTGTAGTGAATGAAATTCAAAAAAAATAAGTAAACATGAATTTAAAATTTTTATATCTGTTATTATTGCTGTCTGCTGCCTGTTGTGTATCCTGTTCCAAGGACGAAGAACCGGCTGATAAAGGCAATACCTCTCCCGAAGAACCGGTTTATACCACGTTTACCGATGCCGGCGAAGTGATTATTCCCGGAGTGCTTCCGGCCAATTTTACTCCCCGGTCCGTACGGGTCAAAGGGGATACATTATTTGTTGCCAACAATAATGCCGCCGACCGTTCTGTTCTTTTGTTGAACTTGACGACAGGCGAGCTGATCGGACGCATCGATTCGTGGATGCGGAAAGATACTAAAGAGACATTTAACGCTGAGATAGGAGATATGGCTGTTTCGGACCGTTATATTTTTGTGGGCATGTACAACTCTCGTATTAACATTTTCGACCGTCGTACCCTTCAGTTCGTCAATGCCATTGGGCGTTCGGATGGAAAGTGGGGTGACGATATTTACAGCATGACTCATTGTTACGGTCTTCGCGAATGTGGCGATAGGCTGATGGTGCGTGATAAAAATACCATTCGCGGTTATTGGATTTATGAAGCTGTTACCGAGCCTGCGTTTCGTATCCCCTGGATCGGAAAGGTAAAGGTACCCGAAGGAATCGGATATGACTATCAGCCCCGCATTCATGGCATGGCGGAGCATAACGGGCGCATGTACCTCACCGACTGGTACAACAAAAGCCTGCAAGTGTTTACTCCCTCAAAAATGGAGATTGTGTTCGGCGAAGAGACACATATCACTTCCGATGCCGTATTTAAGTACGACGCCATACAGCCTTTGGGACTGCTGTCCTATGGCGGAGAGCTCCTGATGTCAGTACAAAAGAGCGGGAAGATACAGCGCTATGACCCCGAGACGGGTGATTTGTTGGGGCTGTTAGCCGAATTTCCGGACAAGGAAATCGGACGTATGGAGATAGCCCGGGGAATGCTTTATTATATTGACCTCAAAGCCGGAAAACTGATGAAGGCAAAAGGAGAATGATTTACCACAGAGTCACACAGAGTCTCACTGAGTTTTATTCTTCATCATTTTTACTCTGTGAAACTCTGTGAAACCCTGTGGTGAATCTCTTTCCGTTATACATTCATCGCATTTGCTCCGAGTGCACCCAAGTCTTAGAAGTGAATTTATGCCGTCTGAACCGGTATCTTCATCCTTATACCTTTCTTCAATTAACATTGTTAACGTTTTTTTTAGGCTGTCTTATTCTTATGCGCAAATAACAAGTCTTTTGCATTTAAAGAATTTGTTATTCGCATCCAAAGAACAAGCTTTAACTCTATGTTAAAACAAAGCTTTTGAGAACAGAAATCCTACTTTTTAAAGGCGTTGTTTTTCAGATGGTTAAGTCTGAAATTCGCTTCTCCGCCTCACGGATGGACTTTTCGGGCGAAAGCTGGGGTACTTGCTTTTTTGTCAACTATAAACGAGGGTTTACACTTCCGAAACTTGAATAATTTATATAATTCCGGCAAATATATTGTATTTTTTTGAAAAGCAGATGTGCTTACGTGCGCGTAAGAGGAGAAAATCTTGTGTGTAAGTGATAGGAGGGTGAGATACCTATTATTGGGCTACAAACATATACGTTATGTAGAATTTATAGAAAAAATAGGGGGAATTGTTTCAAAAAACGTTCGTTTATGAACACAAAGGTAAGGCACATTTTTATAACAACAAAATATTTTTATAAATAAATTGCTTTTTTCTCTTTTTTACTAAAACACACTACTGATAATGAAAGAGTTATGAATAAAAAATAGTGTTTTTATCTATATTTTTTTTCATAAGAACGGGATTTTTCAAAAAGGTCAAAAAAAGGTGTTTCAAATGACGAACGTTTTTTGAAACAATTTCGTCCGTTTTACCACTATAAATAGTTTCGGAAATACTTACGGTTTGAATGAGAAAAGATGTCTCGTCCAAACCGCGTAGCGCACCCGAAAGTAACCTATCGAGTTTTAATTTCCAACAATAAATGTCTGAACAACAGGAGTATTGGTTTGCCGCTCGGACAAAGAAGGATCAGGAGTTTGCTATTCGTAATGCTTTAGAAAAGCTTGGAATAGAATACTTTCTTCCTACACAATTTGTCATTCGCCAACTGAAATATCGTCGTCGTAGGGTAGAAGTTCCTGTTATCAAGAATCTTATTTTTGTCCGGACTACCAAAGAGCGTGCCTGGTCCATCACGAAGGATGATCACGTTCCCTTATTTTATATGAAGGATCTTTATACCCATACTTTGCTCATCGTCCCCAACAAGCAGATGGAGGACTTTAAGTTTGTGATGGATTTAGCTCCGGAAAATGTAACTTTTGACGACCTTCCTCTTACCGTGGGTACAAAAGTACAGGTTGTCAAAGGAGAGTTTTGTGGTATCGAAGGTGAGTTATCCAGCCTTGCCAATCGCACCTATGTGGTGATCCGCATTCATGGGGTTCTGTCTGCCAGCGTCAAAGTACCTAAAAGTTACCTTCGTATTCTTTCAGCGTAATTCGTAATTTCAAAATTATATGAATCAAGTCCAAAATCTGCAACACATTGCCCGTGAGTTGCTTTATCTTGGTACGGATGGCTCTCCCATCTATACCGATCATTTCCGTCAACTGAACACCGAAGTTTTTCGCTTGTCCGAAGCCCTTTTCTCTATGAAAGGTGCCACTTTTGAGGAAGAAGCAGCGATTTGTCTATCCCTGTTAATGGGTTATAATGCTACCATTTACAATGATGGCGACAAAGAATCTAAGATACAAAGCATTTTAGATCGCTCTTTTGCTGTGTTAGATCATCTTTCCGCTTCTCTATTAAAATGTCAATTGCTGACATATTGCTATGGCGAGGTATTCGAGGAAGATTTGGCACAAGAAGCACATTTCATCATTGATGGTTGGGGGAGCAGAGAGTTTACGAAAGAAGAGAAAGAAATTTTTGAATTACTTCGTAGCTTAGAAGAAAATTCGTATCCTAATAGTGAAATAGATTAGAAATTGAAAAGAGTCATTACATCTCAATTTTTTAAAGATTTTATATCTCTTATTACTAATAGAGGATTAGATAGTTTAATTGGGATTATAGTTATTCCTTATTTAATTTTAAAAATAGGAGAAGTTGAATATGGGAGAATTGTATTGGCACAATCGATAGTGTATTTAGGTGTTGCCTTTGTAAATTATGGATTGGACTTTTTGATATTAAAGAAAGTGCCGTTATACATGTATTTTCAGAAAATGCGTCCAATTTCAATTTTTATGTATAGAATTATATTATTGAGATTTGGTATTTTCTTATTGTATCTTGTTGTTTATTATATTTTACAATGTGTGTTTGGGTTTTCATCTGAATTGAATCTTTACTTTTCTATTTTGTCTCTCATTTGTCTTGCAGAAGTGTTTTCTGTTAGCCATTTCTTAGTAGTTTTTCAGAATGTAAAAATACTTCCTTGGGTTTCGGCCTTTAGATTTTTATTTTTATTTTTATTCACTTACATTTTTGTGAGAAAAGAAAATGATGCATATAGATATATTTGTTTTTATTCAATTTCGTATTTGTTTAGTAATCTTGTTGTTCTTTTTTATACTGTACTCAAATATAAATTGCATTATTTTAAACGACCTAGTATTGGGGCTCTTAAAAAAATATTTTTTAAATCATCTCCTTTTTTTATTAGTAAATTGAATTTAATTTTATCTGATAAATTGTATAATATTCTTTGTGCTACTTTTGTCTCTTTGTCTGCCGCTGCTTTACTTGATATTTCTTTTAAAGTATTATCTATTATAATTATTCCTGTACAAATTTTGAGTGTTGTTATATTAGGACGGTTCTTCATGCGTACATCTCAAGAAGTTATTAAACGAGTACTTTCTTTTATATTGTTTTTTAGTTTATTTCTTTTTATTATTCTGTTTATAGCTAAAAGATACATCTTAACATATTATTCATTCTCTTTAGTATCTGATGTTTTATGGAGCTTTAGTTTAGTTCTATTTTCATCTTTATTTGCTAATTTATCAGTTTTTATTGGAGATAATATTATGGTCTCTAACTCATTGGAGAAGCAATTGATAAAAAGTTCTATATATAGTTCTTTATTTGTATTTCCACTACTGATTATAACGCTTTGTTTTGTGGATAATTCTTTATTTGCACTATCTGTATTCTTTTTGTTTCATAAAATATTGGAATTTCTGTTGAGAGTATATTATTCATGGAATTATATAAATTAAAAAATAAGAATAATATTATTTTTTTACTGAAAATTCAGTATCTGAATTTTGCATTGTCAATACTACTATTTATAGTGAATTTGATAAGTGGAGCTACAATTAATTACCTTTTCTTTTCATATTATCTGCTCTTTTCTTTTTTGTATATAACTGTTGTTAGTTTAAAAGTATTTTCATTGGCTAGTGCTTTTAATCTGTTTCTTTTTGGATATTTTATGTTTCAAATATCTGCTTTGTTTGTGTCATTAGATACACTTTTAGAAAGAAAACTTATGGATAATTTGTTCCTTTTTTCCGAGGAGCAAATAAATAATACTTTATGTGCTAATTCTGTTATTTTGAATGCTATGTTTTTAGGATGTTTGATGTCTATAATTTATTTACCAATAAAAACAAACATAAATAAAGCTAATTTGATATACTCTGAACGATTACAGAATTGGGGATATTTGCTTTTTTGGGTTGCCTTACCATTTACTCTTTTGAAATTTTATCTTGAAATAAAATTAGTTTTAACAGAAGGATATTATGCATATTATACTTCATCTTTATCTATACCCTTTCTAATTTCAATTTCTAGGTTTATTTTTGAAATTGGTTTTTTTCTTTTTCTAACGTCTTTGCCACCGAAAAAAAAGTTTTTAACTGTATCGAAGGTGTATATATTAGTAATGTGTTTATTCTTTTTGATTGGAGTTCGAAATCGTGTAATCCTTTCGTTTTTATTTGTTTTATGGTTTTATTATAGATTTTATAGTAAAAAATCTCCTAAAATATTGTTTTTGTTGATTATTTCAATTAGTTCTGTTGCACTTTTGCTTTTGGTGCAGTTGGTTAGACAAGCTGGTGTTTTTCTTTTATCAGATGATAGATCTATTTTTAGTTATTTCTTTTATGCACAATCTACTAATTTTTACATATTACCACTTCTTCAGTATTATGATTTACACACAGAAGTTCCTTTTGTTTTTGCTCCTTTCTTTAATTTAGATACTAGTTATTATGACCCAAATGGAATTAATAATTTATTAGGAAATGCTATTGCTTTTCGTATCTCTCCTGATGAATTTAGAGAAGGGCATGGGCTTGGTTCAAGTTTTATAGCGGAATTGTATGATCTAGGAATTGTTTTTATGTCTATTTTATCTATTGGTTTAGGTTTTGTGATGGGGTGGTTCGAGAGAAATGTTAAAAATAATAGAGCTCTTCTTGCTATTTCATTTTATGCTATCACAAATTGTATATATATATCAAGAAGTAGTCTTTTTAGAAATGTATATATGTTTCCATTACTTATAATATTGGTTTTTATTGCATTGAAAATAAGATATCCCTTTAAAATGAAAAAAAATGAATATCCTACACGTCTCTGATATAGATGTTAGTTCATGTGGGGGTGGAATGAATACTGTCATCCCTGAACTTATTATGCGGCAACTCTTGTATGATAGTACACTTAATGAGACGCTGTTTATAACCCGAAAAAAGTATAAAATTGCAAAACAGATTCCATACTTCATTTGCTTTATGGAAGGGAACTTTCTTAAGTATTTGCAGAAATCTGATTTGCTGGTATTTCATTCTGTATATAATTTAAAATTTATATTACTCTATTTCTTTTGCAAGAAGAATAAGCTGCCTTATTTAATTGTTAGTCATGGTGGATTATCAAAAGTTGCATTGAAAAAAGGAATGATAAAAAAGAAGCTATTTAAGTTCTTGTTTTTGAATCGTTTTGTAAAGGATGCTACTGCGCTTTGTTTTACATCATTAGAGGAACAATTAAGTTCTGTATATACAGATAAGAAATATATAATAGTTCCTAACCCAATTCAAATTTCAAATTATTCTTATCGGTTAGACGTGAACAATAATGATGAAGTTAAAATGATATTTCTTTCAAAAATAGACTTTTATTATAAAGGGCTTGATGTTTTATTTGATGCATTAAACATAATAAAAGAAGATATAGTTAATGAAAATGTTTTTTTATCCTTTTATGGTTATGGTAAGAATAAAGAAGTAGATGTCGAAAATATCAATAGTACCGAAAAAGATATATTGAAATTGATTTTACGTATTAAAGAATTGAATATTGGTGAAAGAATAAAATATTGTGGCCCTGTCTTTGGACATCAGAAAATGGAAGTTTTGAAGAACAGTGATATTTATGTATTAACATCTAGATCAGAGGCTATGCCTTTAAGTATTAGTGAAGCATTATCTGTTGGTACTCCATGTTTGGTAACTCATGGTACTAATATGTCCAATTTGATAGAACAGTATAAGGCTGGTTGGTCTTCTTCTTTAAATAAAGAAGATTTAGCTTTTAATATTTTAAAAGCTATAAAGGAATATAAAGATTCTCCCGTCACTTTTCGTAAGTCAGCAAGGGTGCTTTATGAATATAATAGCTCTATTGATGTAGGAAAAGTATCAATCGATCAATATAAGACTATATTAGAGGAAAAATAATGTTGTACTATTTTCGGATTTTTATTTCATATTTATTATATGAATTTGGAGTTAGAAGAAAAGATATAATTATCTTTTCTGGCTATAAAAACTTGAAGTATAATTTTAATTCTAAATATTTATTTGAATTTTTCTTAGAAAAAAAATCAAATTTAAAATGTTTTTTTGTTATAGATGATGACAAATTAAGGCGGCGATTGAATGAAATTGTTGGTAATTATTTTGTTACAACAAATAGCTGGAAAGATTTAAAACTTATCTTTTCAGCTGGTACATGGATAACTTCTGGAGGATTGCCAATTAGGATACCATATGTAAATAGGAATCGTGTTGTTGTAAATTTGTGGCATGGGCTTCCTTTTAAAGGAATAGGCTTACTTAACAATGAAAATACATGTTTGCAAAATTTGTTGATCTATTGGGTTTATTCAAAGTATGACTTATTTTCTTCCACATCAGAATTATTTCAACAGGTATTTGCTCGTAGCTTTTCGATTGATTCTAAATATGTAAAAATATTGGGGCAACCTTGGAATGATCAATTGTGGAATGGAAATGATAAATATGAGGTTTTAAGTGATATTTATGGAGATAATTTACCACCTTTTTATAAGGTGTTTTTGTATGCACCGACTTGGAGAAGCGGACGTTGTACATCTTTCTTTCCATTTAAGGATTTTTCAAAAAATAGGCTGGAATCTTTTCTAGAAAAATATCAATTACTAATTTGTCTAAGGACACATCAGTTGGAAGCTAATAGAGTAAAGGATTATGTTTCGTGTAAAAGGGTTCTGTTGCTTAATGAAGATAGGGTTACTGATATTATGTCAATATTGAACATTTTTGATGGATTGATATCTGATTACTCTGGTATTATCTTTGATTATTTGTTATTGGACCGCCCAATTATATTACTTCCTTATGATAAAGAAGAATATACTTCTGAACGTAGTGTGAATTTTAACATTGATTCTTTTGAGTTTGACCCTCCTCCTTATAACATAGATAGCTTTTTCAGTCTGTTGCAAAAAGCTGTATGTTGTAAATGTATATCTCAGAAGCAATTACGATTCAAAAATGTAGTTCACTATTATATAGATAATAATAGTTGTCAAAGACATTATGAAGAAATAATGAAACTGATAAAAATGAAAAATAACAAACAAGTAAAGAAATGGATATAGAAAAGAAGAAAACTGTGTATGTTGGGATGAGTGCTGACATTATTCATCCAGGTCACTTAAATATTATTTCAGAAGCCCAGAAATTAGGTAAAGTGACGGTCGGAGTTTTAACAGATGCTGCGATAGCTAGTTACAAACGATTACCTTATTTGAATTATGAGCAGCGCTCTTTGATTGTTAAAAATATTAAGGGAGTGGATGAGGTTATACCACAGACAACCCTTGATTACGTACCTAACCTGAAATTGTTAAAGCCTGACTTTGTTGTTCATGGCGATGATTGGAAAGAAGGTATACAAAAGGAAACTAGGCAAAAAGTTATTGATACAATTGCAAAATGGGGAGGAAGGGTCATTGATATTCCTTATACTAAAGGAATATCTTCTACTCAACTTAATGAAAAGCTAAAGGAAATTGGTACAACTCCTGAAGTTCGTTTAAAGAGGTTGAGACGTCTTATTGAAGCTAAGTCTGTTGTACGTATTTGTGAATCTCATAGTGGTCTGACAGGGCTGATAATTGAGAACACAGTCGTTGAGGTAAATGGAGTAAAACGCGAGTTCGATGGTATGTGGTCAAGTAGTCTGACTGATTCTACATCTAAGGGTAAGCCTGATATAGAGGCTGTAGATTTAACTACTCGTCTTCATGATCTAAATGATGCTTTAGAGTGTACAACTAAGCCTATTATATTTGATGGCGATACAGGGGGGAAAATAGAGCATTTTGTATTCACAGTGCGTACATTAGAGCGTTTAGGTATTTCAGCTGTTATAATAGAGGACAAAGTTGGGTTGAAGAAAAATTCGTTATTTGGTACTGATGCTATTCAACTTCAGGATACAATAGAAGGTTTTTCTGAGAAGATAAAAGCTGGAAAGTTGGCTCAAATAACTAGTGATTTTATGATCATTGCTCGCATTGAAAGTTTTATTGCGGGTAAAGGGCTTGAGGATGCTATGGAGAGAGCTTTAGCGTATGTAGAAGCAGGAGCGGACGGTATAATGATTCATAGTAAAGATAAGTCAGGGGAAGATATTAAAAAATTCTGTTATACATTTAGGCAACTGAATAAATCTATACCAATTGTAGTAGTGCCTACAACCTATAATCATATTACGGAAACAGAATTGGCTTCTTGGGGAGTAAATGTTATTATTTATGCTAATCATATGCTCCGAAGTGCTTATCCTGCAATGCTTAATACTGCTAAAATTATTTTAGCTAATGAACGTTCGTTTGAAGCAAATGATTTATGCATGCCTGTAAGGGAAATATTAGAATTAATACCAGGTACTAAATAGTTGGAAATTATGTTATCACCTAAGTTTTTCGTAGAAACGTTGCAAACATATTCTATGAATTTTTTTACTGGAGTTCCTGACTCTTTATTAAAGAATATGTGTGCTTATATTACAGATCATATAGAATCTCAAAATAATATTATTGCAGTGAACGAAGGAGCTGCGCTTGGACTAGCTGCCGGATATTATATTGCTACAGGATGTATTCCTATTGTGTATATGCAAAATTCAGGTATTGGTAATGCCGTAAACCCTTTGTTGTCTTTGACGGATAAAGTAGTTTATAACATTCCTGTATTGTTGTTGATAGGGTGGCGTGGTGAGCCTGGTATAAAAGATGAACCACAACACATTAAACAAGGGATGATTACTATTCCTCTTTTGGATACTCTTGGTATAAAGAATCAAATTCTTAATAAAGATCCTGATATAGCAAAAAGTCAAATAAATAATGCAATAGAATATATGAGAATGACAAAAGAGACCTTCGCTTTTGTCATTCAAAAAGATACTTTTGAAGAATATAAGCTTCAAAATATAGAGGATAGTAAATTTGATTTGGATCGAGAAGAAGCAATTAAAATAGTTTGTAATTCTTTAGATAGAGGTAGTGTTATAGTTTCAACTACTGGGATGATTTCTAGGGAATTATTTGAATATCGGGAATCTATTGCTGCAAATCATGAAACGGATTTTTTAACAGTTGGGTCAATGGGGCATGCATCACAGATAGCTTTAGGTATAGCTCTTCGAAAAAAGAACAAAAAAGTGTATTGTTTTGATGGTGATGGTGCTGTACTTATGCATATGGGAGCATTAACTACCATAGGAACTAGTAAAGCTGTAAATTATATTCATATATTGTTTAATAATGGTGCACATGATTCTGTTGGTGGGCAACCAACAGTGGGATTAAAGGTCAATCTCTCTAAAATAGCTTCTGCTTGTGGTTATAATAGTGCTATATCTGTAGATAGTAAAATTGCTTTGAAAGAAAGTCTGGATAGGTTTAAAAGTATAGATGGACCTGTATTATTGGAGGTAAAAGTGAGAAAAGGGTCAAGAAAAGATTTGGGACGTCCGACTTTGACTCCTGTTAAAAATAAAGAAATATTGATGGACTTTTTAGAAGAAGCAGATGTGTCAGATAGTGTGTTTGAATAATGATCCATTTGAATATCTGCTGAGTGAATTATGTAGATATAGCTCTCGGAAATTATTCCTCGTTAGGGGCAAAAAATCTTATGAATTATGTGGAGCAAAAAGAGTTGTTGAAGATGTTATTTCTGATTTAAAGTGTAATGTTGTTGAATATTTTGATTTCTCAAAAAATCCTAAGTATGAGGATTTGGAGAGAGGACTGAAATTGCTGGAATTAAGTGGGGCGGATGTGATAATAGCCATAGGTGGTGGAAGTGTTTTAGATATGGCTAAATTAATTCGCTTTTTTCATTCTTATTCAGGAAATATATTAAATGAAAAATTTATTAAAAATAGAGATTTATTACCTTTGTTCGCAATTCCAACTACAGCAGGAACTGGTAGTGAAGTTACTCATTTTGCTGTTTTATATAAGGATAATTTGAAGTATTCAGTTTCTCATAAGGATATGTTGCCTGATAGGGCTATAATTTGTCCTCAATTTACGTATGAAAACACAAAATATTTAACAGCTTGTACAGGTTTTGATGCTTTATCACAAGCTATTGAAGCTTATTGGAATGTTTACTCAATTGAAGAATCTGATAATTACTCTATTAAAGCTATAAAGTTAATATGGGATAACCTTCCTTTAGTGATTGATTCCTCAACAAATGAATTAAGAGATAAGATAGCAGAAGGTGCTTATTGGGCTGGTAAAGCTATCAATATAACAAAAACAACAGCGCCTCATGCTTTCTCATACCCTTTTACGATAAACTATGACTACCCTCATGGGCATGCAGTAGCATTAACATTTCCTTTTTTTATGAGATATAATTATGCAGAATTAGAAAATAAGTTGCATCCTTTATTGAATAGTAAAAATCATCGCAAAAAAATGGAGCAATTATATAACATGCTGGGATCAACTTTTGATATGATTTATGATGATATGTATAATTATTTAGAAAGAATAGGCTTAGTTATCAATATTGAAAGAAGGAAATTCGATAAAGATCTTATTTTGCGTGGCATAAATGCTTCTCGTTTATCTAATAACCCTTGTGTATTATCTCAAATAGATGTAGATTCTATTGTGGATGAATTTGTTGAAAATGGGAAATTGTAATACGAAGCTCTGTGTGATTATGTCTATTTATAAAAATGACAATCTGTTAGCTGTAACTCAGTCTATAGAAAGCATTCTGAGGCAGGCTTATGACAAAATAGAATTTTATATACAACTAGATGGGGAAATACGTTCGGATATTCTGCAATATTTACAGAGATTATGTATACAAGATATACGGGTAAAAATATTAAATCGGACATTGAATAGGGGATTAGCTTATTCACTAAATGAATTATTGAATATCGTTCTTACAAAAGAATACGAATATATTGCTCGTATGGATGCTGATGATATTTCCATGCCGGAACGTTTTGCAAAGCAGATCGCATTTATGAACTCACATCCAGATGTTGATTGTCTTGGTACTTGGGCAATAGAAATTGATAATGAGGGAAAAGAATACTTCCGAAAAAAAATGCCGACAACCCATGAGGAATGTTTGGAACTATTTAAAAAGCGGGATTGTATGATTCATCCTACTGTGATGTTTCGGCGTTCATATTTTGAGAAAGCTGGTTTATATCCGGAAGACACCTACTTTGGAGAAGATACTATGATGTGGGCTAAGGGTTTTAAAAGTGGATGTAAATTTGCCAATGTACCCGAATACTTATTCAAATTTAGATTAGATTTAAACTTTTTTGAAAGAAGGCGGGGGTGGAAACATGCCAAATCTATTTATACCTTACGTCGTCGCGTCAATAGAATGTTGGGGTTTGGATGGAAAGAAGACTGTTATGCTTTGCTGTATGCTATGGCTAAATTAATGCCTAAATCAGTTCTTGATATAATCTACAAAACAGTTCGTTAATTTTACTTTTCTTATAAAATATATAACTCATGAAAATACCATTTTCACCACCTTATATTGACGAGGCGGTCATCAACGAAGTCGTTGATTCGTTACGTTCCGGTTGGATCACATCCGGTCCGAAAGTGAAGGCTTTGGAGGAAGAAATAAAATCTTTCTCGGGAGCAAAGGAAGTACTTTGTGTCAATTCCTGGACATCAGGAGCTATTATGATGTTGCGTTGGCTGGGAGTGAAGGAGGGAGATGAAGTAATTGTTCCTGCTTATACTTATAGCGCAACGGCATTGGCCGTGCTTCATGCCGGGGCTAAACCGGTGATGGTGGATTCCGGAATGGATTTTAATATCTCGGTAGAGGCTGTTCGTAAAGCTATTACTGCTAAAACAAAGGCAATTATCCCGGTAGACATTGCCGGTTTTCCTTGCGATTATGAAAAGATCATGGCACTGGTACAGGAATCTGAAATGATAAAATTGTTCCGTGCGGAATCTCCCGTGCAAGAAAAATTAGGGCGTATCTTGGTGATGAATGATGCTGCCCATTCTTTGGGGGCACGTTACAGTAACCGGCAGCGTACCGGTTGCGAAACTGATGTGGCTATCTTTTCACTCCATGCCGTGAAGAACGTGACTACTGCCGAAGGTGGAGCCATTTGTTTGAACTTGCCCAAGCCGTTCGATAATGCAGAGCTGTATAAAGAACTCCGGATGATGAGCCTGAACTGCCAGACTAAGGATGCTTTTTCGAAATCTAAAGCCGGAGGATGGCGTTATGATATTGTCGGTTTCGGTATGAAAATCAATATGGCTGATGTGAATGCTGCCATCGGACTGGCGCAAATACGGGAATATTCGGAGTTGCTGAAGGAGCGAAAAAGGGTGTTTAATACTTACAATGACGCTTTTTCGACTTGTGACTGGGCCATCGTTCCGCCTTCTGTAGATGGAGAAAAGGAAAGCTCTTATCATATTTATGCTTTGCGTGTGAAAGACTTTACAGAAGAGCAACGCGACCGGATGATTGACGAGATCGCTAAACGTGAAGTGGCTGTGAATGTACATTTTATACCGATGCCGATGTTGTCGTTCTTCAAATCGATGGGATATGATATGAATGATTATCCACAGGCTTATCAGAATTTTAAGGGTGAGATATCATTGCCGATATATCCTCAACTGGATAGTGAAAAATTGAATTTCATTATTGATACTGTAAAGGCGGCCTATGCGACCGTAATCGCAGAAAACAAATAGTATATTTACAAACACTAAACAGATAAGCTTCTTGATTCGTTTTTTTGATATTGTTTTTTCCCTTTTGGGTATCCTTCTGCTTTCTCCCGTTTTTCTCTATCTTTATATAGCCATCTGCCTTGAAAGTAAAGGAGGTGGTTTCTATACACAACTTCGTGTGGGACAATACGGGCGGGACTTTTATGTCTATAAATTCCGTTCAATGCGTGTGGGGGCTGATAAGAAGGGACTGATAACGGTGGGGGGGAGAGATCCCAGAATAACCCGTACCGGGTATTTTATCCGGAAGTATAAATTAGATGAATTACCCCAGTTGTTCAATGTACTGAAAGGTGATATGAGTCTGGTGGGACCACGGCCTGAGGTTCGTAAGTATGTGGATTTGTATACTGATGACCAGAAAAAGGTATTGAGCGTACGTCCCGGAATTACGGATTATGCTTCTATTGAATATGTGGATGAAAATACGATTCTTGGAAAGGCTTCGGATCCCGACAAGGCATATATAGAACAGATTATGCCCGATAAAATACGGTATAATATGAAATATATATGTAATCGTTCGGTGAAGGAATATTTTAAAATTATATTTCTGACATTTTGGAGCATCATTCGTTAGATACGTTTTTAAAGAAAGTGGGGAAAATTCTTCTTTTTGTTTTTGTTCCTTATTACGTGAGAAAGAAGAAGGAGGAGTAGCTCGGGAGTAAGTTCCGGAAAGAAATTAATTCAATAAAAGAGAAAGGATCAGCAATTGCTGATCCTTTCTCTTTTATTGAGCCTCTTGTCGGATTCGAACCAACGACCCCGAGATTACAAATCACGTGCTCTGGCCAACTGAGCTAAAGAGGCGTCATTTCTGTTTTGCGGGTGCAAAGGTAGGAAAAACTTTTAAACTTGCAAATACTTTGGCAAAAAATGCTTCATAAAAATAGTGTTTGATAAATCGGATTCTTTGTTTACTTTTGCAAATCAATTAATTATAGAAAAGTATGAAGAAGAACTTTTTTTATGTATGTGGTCTGTCATTGCTTCTTTGGGGTATGGCAGCATGTTCCGGACAGGGAAAAGCGGATAAAGCAACCGTTGTTGCGGATAGTGTAGTGGTGAAAACGGATAGTGTTGCGGCAGACAGCACAGGATATATTGTGAGAGTAGGAGAGATGGCCCCCGATTTTACTATTACTCTGACAGACGGAAAGCAGATAGAGCTTTCTGCACTTCGTGGCAAAGTGGTGATGTTGCAATTCACGGCCAGTTGGTGCGGAGTATGTCGTAAAGAGATGCCTTTTATAGAGAAAGATATCTGGCTGAAACATCAAAGCAATCCGGAGTTTGCCTTGATCGGTATTGATCGTGATGAACCTCTTGACAAAGTGATTGCATTTGGTAAGTCGGTAGGGGTGACTTATCCGTTGGGATTGGATCCGGGAGCGAATATATTTGCAAAATATGCATTGCGTGAATCGGGTATCACCCGCAATGTACTGATAGACCGGGAAGGTAAGATTGTGAAGCTGACTCGTTTGTATAACGAAGAGGAATTTACTTCACTGGTAAATCAAATTGATGAAATGCTGAAGAAATAAGTTGAACAAGCAGGGGTGATTTTTTGTTTTTAGCATGGAATCACCCCATCTTTTTATTTTATGGCTATAACGATTATTATTCTCGTACTGTCGGCTGCCTTTTTCATGAGTGGAAAGGTACGGTCTGACTTAGTGGCATTGTGTGCGCTGGTATTATTAATACTTTTCAATATCCTTACTCCGGAGGAAGCGCTTTCGGGCTTTTCCAATTCTGTTGTTATTATGATGATCGGTCTGTTTGTGGTGGGCGGAGCTATTTTCCAAACGGGGCTGGCAAAGATGATCAGTAGCCGTATCCTGAAGTTTGCGGGAACAAGCGAGTTGAAACTCTTTGTACTGATCATATTGGTGACAGCGGCTATCGGCGCTTTTGTCAGCAATACGGGAACGGTGGCGTTGATGCTGCCTATTGTGGTCAGCATGGCCATGAGTGCCAATATCAATGTAAGCCGTCTGCTGATGCCTCTTGCTTTTGCCAGCAGTATGGGTGGTATGATGACGTTGATTGGTACTCCGCCTAACCTTGTGATACAGAATGCCTTGATTGAAGCCGGATATGAACGGCTCTCATTCTTTACCTTCACTCCCGTGGGACTGGTATGTGTTACTGTCGGTCTGATTGTGCTGATCCCGCTGAGCAAAATATTCCTGACGAAGAAAACAGATAAAGAAACGCGGGGAAAGCATAAGAATAAGTCGCTTCAGGAATTGGCGGGGGAATATCAGTTATCGCAGAACCTGTATAGGGTGGAGGTCGAAGAATCTTCAGGAATTGTCGGTAAAACAATACAGGAGTTAGGGATTCCGCAGAGGTATCATGTGACAATTCTGGAAGTGCGTCGCCGATCGGTTTCATCCCGACACTTTTTTAAGACAAAAAAGCAGGAGATGGCAGAAGCGGGAACCCTGATTGAAGCAGAAGATATTCTTTATGTATTAGGGGAGTTTGAGAACGTGAAACGTTTTGTCGGTGAGAATCGTCTGGCTTTATTGGATACACATAAGACGGAAGGTAATTTGCATAATACGGATGAAGGTTTCGATTTTCAGGAGATAGGCATTGCCGAAATCTTGTTGCTGCCTACTGCCAATTTGATAAACAAACCGGTAAAAGCTTCCGGATTCAGGGAGAATTACAGCATTAATATATTGGGAATTCAGCGCAAGCGTGACTACTTGTTGAAGAACCTGAAGGATGAAAAAATGCATTCGGGAGATATCTTGCTGGTACAGGGAAGTTGGGCAAACATTGCCAGGCTTGGTGAAGACCAGTCGCAATGGGTCGTTCTGGGGCAACCATTGGCTGAAGCAGCTAAAGTGACCTTGAACCATAAAGCACCGGTAGCGGCACTGATCATGTTGGGGATGATTGTAACCATGATGTTCGACTTTATTCCGGTGGCCCCTGTGACGGCAGTAATTGTCGCAGCTCTGCTGATGGTGCTGACCGGATGTTTCCGCAATGTGGAAGAAGCTTATAAAACAATCAACTGGGAGAGTATTGTATTGATAGCGGGAATGTTGCCCATGTCATTGGCATTGGAGAGAACCGGGGCTTCGGAAGTGGTGTCGCAATCATTGGTGAACGGTCTGGGTACTTACGGGCCTTTTGCTTTGTTGGCAGGCATCTATTTCACTACTTCGCTGATGACGATGTTTATCAGCAATACGGCTACTGCGGTGCTGCTTGCTCCTATTGCGCTTCACTCTGCCGTACAGTTGGGACTGAGTCCCTATCCGTTTCTGTTTGCCGTGACGGTGGCGGCGAGTATGTGTTTTGCCTCACCTTTCTCCACGCCGCCTAATGCACTGGTGATGCCGGCAGGACGCTATACATTTATGGATTATGTAAAAGTTGGTCTTCCGTTGCAGATCATTATGGGCGTGGTAATGGTGTTCGTGTTGCCGTTATTGTTTCCGTTTTAGTCTTTTAGGAGGACCGGTTATCGGGAGTTTTCATGCCTGCCCGGTCACGGGACAACAGTCAGTTTGGCCAGGTAGTCATAATGTTTGCCCTCTTTTATCATTTCGGCCTTGAAGCCATTGTCGGCAGCATAGGCACTGAGGGTCTGGAAGTCGATATACAGCCAGTCGAAAGAATCACCTTGAATGTCTTTGTACTGCATGCGGAAGTCGATTTCTCCATAATAATCTCCGGCCAGGTCGATTAGGAAACTTCCGTCTTCATCTTCGAACAGATAGCGGAGGTCACTTGAATCCATCAGGATGCAACCATTCGGGCGGAGTATTTGTTTCATCTTACGGAAGAAGACAGGCATATTCTCCAAGCGTCCGATGATACCGGAACCGTTCATCAACATTAGTATGGTATCGAAAGTATCGGCAAAGTGTTCGTCGAACAGATTGACCTGACGAGCATCTTTTACTCCCTGGAGTTTCATCACTTCGACGGACAAAGGAGATATGTCGATGGCAGAAACTTCTTTGCCGGCTTTCTGAAGAGCAAGGGCGTGGCAGCCACTTCCGGCACCTACGTCGAGTATTCTTCCGGTAGCCATTTGAAGAGTTGTGCGTTCGAGCAGGGGCATCTGTCCGGCTTCGCGGAAAAGTTGTTTGACGGGTATTTCGTCTTCATCGAACTGAGAAGAAAATACACGCAGTCTGTCTGCCTTGTGATTGTGATAATAATCGGCTATGGCGGCACCCATCGGGTCTTTTTCTGCCGGGAGCAGGAATGTATCCATTGATTGGTTTTTAGTTGTTACAGCGGGCAAAGATAGGGAATTCACAGAAAAAGAGTATCTTTGTCCACGGAAAATATAGAATAAGAAAGGAAAGATTATGAGTTTAGAAGATGCAATTATGGGTGGGATTGTCTTTAAAGGAAAGAAAGAAGGTCCGAAAAAAGATGAAAATAAAGTGAAAACAAAAGCGAAGAAAACAACTTATATAAAGGGAACCCATGGTTCCGGGGCAGCCAAGATGAAAGCTGAAATCCGGAGAAAGCGGGCGAATAGACATAAACGGTAAATAACGATGAACGATAAACTGTTTGCAATATTAATGTGCAGCCTGTTTATCGTTCATTGTTTAGAAACATGCGTCGTTTATCGTTTTAGAACCGCTCCGGCAATATTTCGATCCAGTAATCATCCGGATCGTTGATAAAATACAGTCCCATGGCAGTATTCTCAAAGCATACGCAGTTCATTTCTTTGTGATATTGGCGTATGGCATCATAATCTCCCGTTACACGGAAGCAGAGATGGCTTTCGTTCTCTCCCAATTCATATGCTTCGGTATGGTCTCTCAGCCAAGTGAGTTCCAATAAGAATCCGGTGGTGCTATCTGTGAGATATACCAGGATAAACGAACCGTCGGCGGCTTCTTTCCGGTGATGTTCTTTCAGTCCCAGTGCTTTTTCGTAGAAAGCAATGCTGCGTTCCAGATCAGTCACATTGATGTTAAAGTGGTCAAATCTACTTTTTATTTCCATTGTTGCTAAGTTTATTTTGTTTTAGGTTAAAATAGAACTTATAAAGTTGCACCACAGATTATACTGATTAGAGCAGATTGTTTATATTAATAATCTAATTAAAATTCAATCTGTGTTTATCCATGTAATCTGTGGTGGCTGATTTATTTCATAAATGCTTTTGTTATTTTACCTGCATAAGTTCTGGGCTGTCCTTCCATTGGTGTCGGGGCAGGCAGCTTCTGACATTCCAGTATGACAGACGGCTCGCTTTGTCCTGTAGGATAGAAACGTATGCTATATGTCTCTGCTTTCTCCAATTGCTCGTAAGGCTGGTCGGGCGAGAGGATACTGAATACAACAGGGCTTCCGGAAATTTTTCCTATGGATCCTCCGGCGTTAGCTGTCATCATGGTCATGTTGAAAGGATCGGAGCCGATAGCGATCACCAGTCGGCCTGCACCCATCTGGATGGCGTTGGCAGGAACTTGATCGGGAGCTACCTCTTTATAGCCCGGCATTGTGCTTGGAGGGGTAACAGGGATTGCGGGGGTAACCGTAGCTGCTTTTTCTACCTTTTCAGTTTCTTTTTCACCACCGATTACCACAACTTTCGGAGCGGTCACTACTGCCGGCTTTTTCGGAGCGGCTTCTGCTGCTGCGGCTTCCTGAGGTTTTTGGCTCAGTGCTTTTGCTGCCTCTTCAAAAAGGTTATCGGCAAAGTCTACCGTCTTCCTGCGCCATTTGGCAAGACCACGTACCAGTTTGGTTTTGGTTTTATTCAGAGCAAATTTATCGGTGATCCATTCTTCGGCTGTATATTTTTCTTTTTCACGATAAGTGTAGCGGATTTTTTCTATTTCCATTGTGCACTTCTGCGGCTGGCAGTTGACGGTGATTTGATAGGTCAGCCAAGTACGGTCCAAAGAAAGAGCGGTAGAGCTGAATACCAGCCATTCTTCGCCGGTTGCGGCAATGACACCTTGGTCTTTATATACCACGCGGCTATTGTTTTTGTTCTGGGCCATGCGTCCGTCAAGCCACTTGAGCATCCGTTCATAGATTTCGTCTTGTGACATGCCGGGAATGCTGAATTCGCGGCTGAAAACTACCCGTCCGTCAACTTCGGGCACGGCGCCCGCAAGGTATCTGCTGTCATCATCATCTTTGTCATTGTCTGCCCAAAGGGTTGCAGGCAGGCAAATCATAAATAACACGAGAAAAAATTGTGTCAGTTTGTTCATAATCGTATGTTTTATTTAGTTATATCTCAAAGCTTTCGCCCCGGTGAGTGATGGTGATGAAACGGCATCCACCGGCTTCGGCTATAGACCGGAAAGCATTACCTCCCTCGTAGTCTTCGCTGAAGTGTATGGGTACAAATATAGTAGTTTTTATTCGTTCGATGAATTGTTGGGCACCTTTCATATAATCTTTTCCCATTCGGCGGTCGACGGGGAACATTACCAGATCGACGGCCGGAGCAGATTCCCGGAGAAATTTCACTTCTGCCAGAAAGTCGCCTTCGGCTTTGCGTATCTCTTGTTCGGTAGACTCTTCGCTCCAATGCCAATTGTTGAGGTCACCGGCATGGAAGATGCTTTTCCCTTGCAGATGAATCAGGAAGGAGATGCCTACGTCCGTAGAACCGAAAGCCTGAATGCGCAGTGTATCATCTTCGTACTCCTCACCTTTATTAATATAGATCGCATCTTCACTTTGTGCCCGATGATGCTTCAGGATATCTTTTGAGAAGATATAGATGATGTCGGGACGTTGCTCTTTCCAGGTCAGTATTTCCCGGTTAAAATGGTCGGGATGAAAATGTGAGGCAAGTACATACAGCTTGCCGGGTCGTTGGAGCAGACGGTCGTGTACGATACCTTTATTTCGTTCCGTTTCCGAAGAGTCCTTGTAATAATCAATGATAAGGGTTACACCTTCTGCTTCGATGGCAAACCCGCTGTGGTATATATAATCCAGAATCATAAGCGGATGTATTTTATGAATGCAATATTACGTATTATTTGTTGGTTGCGCAAGTACAATAACCGGAAATATCAAGGGGCAAGCCTCTCTTTCCGCCAGCTTCCGTCCGCTTGGAGGGTGTAGAGAAAGCGGTCATGCAGTCGGTTGGCTCTACCCTGCCAGAACTCGATTCGTTCAGGGATGACGGCATAGCCTCCCCAGTGTACCGGACGTTCCACTTCTCTGCCTACCCATCGGGCAGCTTCTGCAACGAAGCTGCGAATCAATTGCATCCGGCTTTTCAACGGACGGCTTTGAGGAGAGATGCGTGCTCCGATGCGACTTTTGTAGGGGCGTTGGCGGAAGTAGGCATCGGATTCACTGGCAGGGACTTTTGAGGAAATGCCTTCAATGTGTACCTGTCTTTCCAGCGCGTGCCAGACGAAAGAGAGGGAAATATACGGATTCTTTGCCAGATGACTGCCTTTACGGCTTTCATAATTGGTATAAAAGATAAATTTTCCGTCATGTAAATCTTTTAGCAATACGGTACGGGTCGATGGTCGCCCTTCGGGGGATACGGTACCTACCAGCATGGCTGTAGGCTCTTCTACTTGTGCATCGATAGCTTCGTGCAGCCATCGGTTGAAAAGAGAAAGCGGGTTGTCGGGAAGATCTCCTTCCTTCAGCCCGCCTTTAGTGTACTCCTGCCGGATGGCAGCGAGGTTGATAGTCTCACTCCCGACCCCTCTTCCGTGAAGAGGGGAATCAGGATGTGTGGACGTATGATCGGTTGACATAAGCAATTACTTTAAATTTACATCGGTACTTCTATCAGTAATATCTTGGAGTCTTTCAGGGTTTCTATCTCAAAGCTTTTGGTTTCAGAGATTCCCAATCCGTCGCGGCGGGTCAGGATGATATCGTCTATTTTTACTTCTCCTTCGATCAGGAAAATGTAGACTCCCGTATCCGTTCCATGTATCTTGTATTCAAGCGTTTTACCGGCTTCTGCTTCACCCATCGAGAACCAGGTGTCCTGTAGCAGTTTGGCTGGTGTACTGCCATCCGGTGACAAGATCAGGGCCAGTTCGTTTTTTTTCAGCAACCCCCGGATGTCGTAATCCTGATAGAGTGGGTGGGTGTTTCGTTCTTTGGGCATGATCCATATTTGTAGAAACTCCACAGGTTCCGACTTGCTGCCGTTCATTTCACTATGATAGATGCCTGTTCCGGCACTCATCACCTGAATATCGCCAACAGTGATGGTACGGCTGTTCTTCTTACTGTCTCCGTGTGCCAGAAATCCCTTTAGGGGGATGGAGACGATTTCCATATTCTTATGTGGGTGGGTCTGAAAACCTTCTCCCGGTGCGACACGATCGTCATTCAGCACCCGTAAAGCGCCGAAGTGGATGCGTTCGGGATTATAATATTCATCAAAGCTGAAACTGTGGTGGCTGTCAAGCCAGTCATATAAAGATCGTCCGCGGGTATCCGAGCGGTGAACTACCTTTTTCATAATGTATCCTTTCTTTTAAAATGTATTCTATAAGCCAAACAATTGGGAAGTATAAATGGTTTGAAGCGTTCACTTTTTTATTAGGAACAAGGGGAAGGAGGCGGTTTCAGAAGTGAAACAATCAGGCTCCTGAAATCCGGCAAACAGAAGAGATTTGAATGCGTTCGGTAAATATGAGCCGGAGAAAATTTTGTTGAAAATATTATTATCTTATTTTTGTGCTTCCAAAATCCGCCAATAGTAAGAAGATATGAGAAAGTTATTGTATGTTATTCTGTTAGTACTGCTTCATTGTTTTATATCTCCGGTGTCTGTTTGCGCCGGAATGTTTTCTTTACCAGACAGTTTGATTACAGATGACAACGTATATAAGTATACATTCTCCGACTTTGAAAAAGCGCAGCAGATCATGGAGCAGTTGAGGAAACAGAAGTCGCTTCCTCCGTTCCGTTTGGATGTGGTGGAAGGCGATTTGTATTTCAATGTAGGGCAATACTACTGGGCGTTGAAATTCTATAAGCGTGCTTTGGAAAGTGACTCGGTGCTCAATAGTGATAAAAACTATATGGAACAGGTGCACCGTATGATTTCGTGTTACGACTGTTTGCACAATGAGAATAAAAAGGCACAGTATGTGGACTTGCTTTTGAAGAGGGCTGAGCTGTGTGATGATAAAGCGATGCAGTCCGTTGCTCTGTTTAATATGGGGAAGATGCTCTATTATCAGGGTAATAAGGATAAGGGATATGAATTCATGGAGCAGGCGGTAGCGATGATGGAAAAAACAGATTACCCATATAAGTACGATAACCTGCGCTATAATTACAATACTTTGCTGATATTCCAGGAGTCGGACAGGCGTAGTGAAGAGGCCCTGAAAACACTGGCTGCATTAGAAAGGATTGTGACGGAAGAGACCGGCAGTGAGATACCGATGGAGGGATTGAGCGGAAAGGAAAAAAAGGCGATGTACGCCCATTACGCTGTGGTTCTTTTCCGGTTGGGGCGGTCGGAAGAGGCTGACCGCTATTACCGGCTATTTTTGTCAGTAAGTAAGGAATACGATCGAGATGACTACCTGATTATGCCTTATCTGTTCGATCGGAAGATGTATGATCAGGTGATCCGTATGAATTCCGCTCGTGAAAAGGTATATGTTACGCGGAAAGATACGGTAAATTATTATATGGTCACCATTAAGAAGTCCCTTGGGCGTGCCTATCGGGATAAAGGTGATTACCGGACTGCTGCAAGATATTTTGAACAGCTGGCTGTGTTGCGTGATAGCATTAAGGCCAGAGAGCAGAAAAGTGCTGCATTGGAACTGGCAGCGGTTTATGAAACGAATGAAAAGGATATGTTTATTCAGCAGCAAGCCGCTGATATGCGGATGCGAAATGCCCTACTGATATTTGTGGTCTGTATTGTTTTTCTGTTAGGGATACTTTTATGGAGAACCTTCCGGCACAACCGTACCATACGCTGTAAGAATAAGGCGATGGTAGGAACCATTGAGGATTTGCTGATATACAAAGAAGAACTCTACCGGAAAAAAGAGGAGAACCATCTATTGAAAGAACAGTTACAGAAAGAGCGGGAAGTACGGGCGTATATAGATGGAAATGCATTGCAGGCAGAAGAGCCCGGAAAGTCGGATGTTCCTGTCGATCCGGAGCCCGAGACGGAAGATAACAATGCGGTACACGATAAAATGCTGTTCGACAAACTGGAGCGTGAAATCATTAACCGGCAGTTATATCTTCAGCCGGACTTTTCGAGAGAGGAGTTAATCAAGACAATCTACATTCCCAAGAATAAGTTTGCGCCGCTTTTTAAGCAATATGCCGGAATGAGTTTTTCAAAATACATTAATAATCTTCGCTTGGAGTATGCTGCCAAGATGCTGAAAGATTACCCCGATTATACAGTAGACACGATAGCCCAGGAGTGTGGAATGTCTACCCAATCTTTTTATCGTCTCTTTTCCGGTAAATTTGGGGTGACTCCTACCGATTTTCAGGTAGGAGTACAACGTGTTAGTAATAAGGAAATTACTGACTGAAAGTGAAAAAATGAGAGACTAAGAGTGAAAAAATGAGAGAATAACCCACTTCAAGTATTTTGATCTGTAAATCTTTCCCTTTACCTTTGAACCACATCAACGAATCTGGTTTAGGTGATGTACTGTACCCAAAATCTGCCGGGAGTTTTCTCCCGGCAGATTATTCTCAGCAAGGCCGGTCACTGCATCAGGCTATTAGAAAATTTCACAGAGTTAATCTTTTAAAAAACACGTATTGTTATGATTAGGAAAGCATTCAAAGTAGGTGATACAATCACCATCAAACGTACCTCACATGCAGGTACTGGTTATCGTTACGCTTTAGTACGCCTGACTGGTGGAGTTGCCCTTGTGGAGGAATTGTCAGAAGATGCCGATACCTTGGGTGGAATGTCTGTACAGTCTTTTACTTTCCAGTTTTTGCAGCCGGGACAGGTAGAGATTCAGTTTGCCTATTATCGTGATGCCACGGGAGTTCTTTACGAAGACGTATTCCCTTATACAGTGGTTACTTCCGAGAAAGCGGATATAATAATAGGAGGCTGGGGAGAATTTGAACCGTTGACGGATCAGGATAAAGAATTGTTTCAGACCTGCATGACTTTGAAAGGGGTGGATTACACTCCACTTCTGGTTGCCAAACAACTGGTAAGCGGCTATAACTACCGCTTCATCTGTATGACTAAAACAGTAACCCGCGAGCCCAAGTATGGTTTTGCTAAAGTAACTATTTATGCTCCTCTGAAGGGAGAGCCTTTGTTAGAGAGCATTGTGGAATACTGATGAAAAAAGGGTGAACCGAAGGCACATAAATAGAGAATGCTAAATAGTAATCCCGGACATTATGTATTTCATCCGGGTTCCCCCCCCTTGGATTAAGCCTGCCGTTTCTTGAGAAAGAAGTGGCAGGCATTATTGTTTGTTACACATCACTTTTTCGTGTTGCTCTTTTCTAAGCATTGCCCAGTTTCACTTCATTCACTAAAGGTTTCCGGTTCTTGAAGTCCCGTATGTTCTCCAAAGTCGTTGCTGCAATATTAGCCAGAGCCTCGCGGGTAAAGAATGCTTGATGAGAAGTTACGATCACGTTATTAAATGACAGCAAACGTGCCAGCACATCGTCGTCGATGATACGGTCCGATTTATCTTCGTAGAAGTATTCGCTTTCTTCTTCATAAACATCCAGTCCGGCCGAACCGATCTTTTTATTTTTTAATCCTTCGATCAGCGCATTGGTATGAATCAGCTGTCCCCGTCCGGTATTGATGATCATTACTCCGTCTTTCATTTTGCTGATCGAGTAGTCATTGATCAGATACTTTGTCTGTTCAGTGAGCGGGCAGTGCAATGATATGATATCCGAGCTGTGGTATAATTCATCGAGCGTCGTATATACTATCTGGTTCTCCCGTGCAAAGTTATAATCCGGATATAGGTCATAGGCCAATATGTTCATGCCGAATCCTTTGAGGATGTGTATCAGTATTTTTGCAATCTTTCCCGTACCGATGATACCTGCTGTTTTTCCGTGCATATCGAAACCTAACAGTCCATGCAGAGAGAAGTTCCCATCCCGTGTACGCCACGAAGCTCTCGGAATCTTCCGGTTGAGTGAAAGCATCAGGGCAACCGTATATTCGGCTACGGCATACGGTGAATAGGCCGGGACACGGACAACGGTTACTCCGTTTTCGGCAGCGGCTTTTAAGTCTACATTATTATATCCGGCACAGCGAAGAGCGAGTAATTTTACCCCGTTGGCGGCCATTGTTTTTATTACTCCAGCATCAGCTGTGTCGTTCACGAAAATGCAGACAGCATCCACTCCCTGGGTCAGCAGCACGTTGTGCCGGTTCAAGTGACCTTTGAAAAATCGGAGTTCGAATCCGAATTCTTTGTTTTTTTCGTTGAAAGAAGCTTCATCGTAGGGTTTGGTACCAAAAAATGCGATTGTATATGCCATAGTTTTCTTATTTTATATTCTATAATATAAAAACGTTTAGCAATGGAGTAATGTTTGGCTTTCTGAGTGTCTTTTCTTATGATGTTTTCTTGTTCGTTTCAATCGAAACAGTTTGTGTTTTCAATTAATTTGTTGGTGAAAACGTAATTAGATGCACAGAAATATTCGTCATGTGCAATATTATTGTACCTTTGCGCCCGAAATAACTTAAAAAAGATTTAGATGAGAAAATTATTCTTGATTAGCATCGGGTTGCTAATCGTTTCAACTTCAACTTTTGCGGGAGGTCTCCTGACAAATACCAATCAGCACGTATTGTTTTTGAGAATGTTGGCTCGTGATGCTTCTACACAAATTGACGCAGTATATTCCAATCCGGCAGGTGTCGCTTTCATGGAAGATGGTTTTCATCTGTCTCTCAACGGACAGAGTGCTTTCCAAACAAGAACCATCACTTCTACTTTCGCTCCGTTTGCAGGCTTTGGCGGAAACGCTACAAAAGTATATAAAGGTGAAGCTTCGGCTCCGTTTGTTCCCAGTGTATTTGCAGTTTATAAGAAGGATAAGTGGGCATTCTCGGCTAACTTTGCCATTACCGGCGGTGGCGGTAAAGCTACTTTTAATGAAGGATTGGGTTCGTTTGAATCACAGGTAGCCATGATTCCGAAGTTGTTGAAAGAACAAGGTTTTGTAGCAGATAAATATTCTGTTAATAGCTTTATGGAAGGTAAACAGTACATCTTCGGTTTGCAGTTGGGAGCTACCTATAAGATTACGGATTATCTGTCTGTTTTTGGTGGCGCACGTATTAATTATGTAAGTAATGCATATTCGGGATATTTGAAAGATATTCAGGCAAATATCGGGGGAGGTGATAAACTGGTAAATCTGAATAACTATTTTACTACTTTAGCTGCCGGTGCAATGGCTGCTGCTGAAAAGTTTGAGCCGGGTTCTCCTGAATATATCAAATATATGACTGATGCTGCAAGAGCTTCGGCTGTAGCAGGTGAGACTGCCGATATGGAACTTGACTGTAAACAGTCAGGATGGGGAATTACTCCTATTATTGGTGCTGATTTTAAAATGGGCAAATGGAATGTAGGCGTGAAATATGAATTCAATACAAAATTAAACGTTGAAAATAAAACGAAGGGTACATTGCCTGCCGCTCCTGCCGATCCGACAAAAGATAAATTCGCAAACTATCGGGATGGCGTTAATACTCCACATGATATTCCTAGTTTGCTGACTGTCGGTGTGTCTTATGAAATCTTGCCGGTATTACGTGCTTCGGTAGGTTATCACCATTTCTTTGATACACATGCAAAGATGGCTACTGTACAAGATCCTGCTACCGGTGCTTTGGTCGATAAACATAATTATATTGGCAACGGAACGAATGAATATCTTGCCGGTATGGAATGGGATATTTGCAAGTGGGCACAGATAAGTGCCGGTATGCAACGTACTAAATATGGGGTGAAAGACAATTATCAGAGTGATATGAGCTTTGCGGTAAGTTCTTACTCGTATGGTTTTGGCGCAGGTTTCAATGTAGCTAAGAACTTGAAACTGAACGTTGCTTATTTCTGGACTGATTATGACAAATATACTAAAGATATGAGTAGCTATAATGGTACAGGAACGCCTGGAAAGGATGTCTTTACTCGTACCAATAAAGTATTCGGTATCGGTCTCGACTATAAGTTCTGATACAAGGCTTCTACTAATCTTTATTAATATAACTCTCAAGAAGGATCGGATTACTCAAATAATCCGGTCCTTTTTCATTTAACCTCCTATATTAAGATTATCTTTGTGTTCTAATCCCGAACGATATGAGAGACACATTTTTTCTTTTCTTTGCAGCATTGAGCTTTGCATGCGTTTCTTGCAGCCAGGCATTAAGTAAAAGAGTGGAAGATGATAATCCCTGTGTGGTGAAATTTTATTTTTAGCCCCATCTCCGTAGAGTAATAACAGAGACGGGGCTGGGTTCGTCCTTGGACTTTTTTTACGTTAGAGTTCAGAGAGATTTATAAAAAGCTAGAACGAATATTGTACCAATGCGTTCATGCGGTTGGCATGACGGGTATTGCTACTGAAGTCCGTACGCCATCCTCTCAGATATTCGGCGCCTACCTGTAAGTTGCTGGTTACGTTCCAAAACAGGTTAGCTACCAGATATTGGCCCTTCCGGTACATATCGGGTACATCGCTTGGATACGTGTGTTCCGAGTAGAGGCGTGACAAACTGTAAGTGCCCGATACAAATACATCTTTGCTGATGTTGTATTGCAATCCGGCGAACCATCCCAACATGGGGAGCGTCTGCATGCGCCCTTCTTTTTCCGGGTTAGGAACAATATCCACATTCAGGTTGCTCAAGTCGTTTAGGTATTGTCCGATACCCCTTCCGTAATTCACCTGTCCGTATACTTGCCATTTCGGAGTCACGTTGAAGGAAGTCGAAGCTTGAAGTCCGTATCCGGCTTTTGAGTGCGCCTTATTGTCTACGGAACTTGAATAAGTCATGCTGCGAACGATGGCAGCTAACTTCAGGTGGCTGTTGGCATTCCAGTTATACTGTGCTGAGGCAGTGAAGTCGGGCATACGCTGGGTGTTGATGGTGAGATACTGATTCGTGGTACCGTCTACCGATGGCATTTCGACACCGACGCCGAATTTCCAGTTCTTCAGCTTGTCACACATATAGCTCAATTGAGTGGTTCGATAGAAAGCCGAGCCGTTAGGGCCTGCAAAGTCGATGGTAGGAGGCAGGGCGGCAAGGTCCATAAAGTTACCATAGCTGTATCCCAGAGTAAAGCCGAGGAAGGTAGCATAAGCATTCTGCAACTCGAAAGTCTTTCCGTCTCCGCGGAAGTTTGCAGCAGTATAAACCACGAAGTCACCCAGACGTTTGGTATGTCCCACCAGTTTCAGGAAAAGAGTCGAAGTGCTGATATCCATCTGGAACTGATTGCGTGCATGGTCGGCAGATCCTTTATTAGGAATCAGCGCCGGATAGAAGTCTACATCTTTCACAATTCCCCCGAAGTCATATTCGGCGGTTGCCCGTACATATCCGCCGATACCCAGTGCGAACTTTCCTTGCCGGTCGGTCAGTACGAAGCGTGGAGCCTTCGGTTCCTGGAAACGCGGAAGACGCGTCTCGTTCATGATCCGGATAATCTCGTCTCCGGCTTTGTCGGTCGATACAAACATCACGGAGTTCGGTTCTTCATCTTCGATGATTACTTTTTTCTGGGCATGTGCCGCTACAGGCAAGAGTCCCAATCCGAGTAGCATAGCTACAGATCTAAAAAATGTTTTCATTATAAGTTAAGTTTTAGGTGAATTGCCCTATTGAACAACTTAAATGGGAAATGGTTGAAGGGCCGAGGGAAAAATCGCCAAATTATGCGGAAGAATTGCTATAGGACAGACCGTTTAAAATGCGAATCTTTGCATATTCGATAATCAGAAAGAAAGAAGAGCAATGGAAAAGATGAATATTACCCATAAGATAGTGGCTATGCAGCCCGAACTGGAACATTTTGCCTATAAACTGACTGCTGACCGGGAGTCGGCCAATGATCTGGTACAGGATTGTCTGTTGAAGGCATTGGACAACAAAGAGAAATTTGTGCATACCCAGAATTTCAAGGGATGGATGTATACCATCATGCGCAATATCTTTATCAATAATTACCGTAAGTCGTTACGTGAAGTGGATATGACCGATTCCACCTATAATCTCTATGCGCAAACCATGACGGAAGGTGAGGACGGCAACCGCTTTGAAACAATTTACGATCTGAAGGAACTCTATAAGGTGATTAATGCCGTTCCCGAAGAGTTGAAGAAGCCTTTCCTGATGTTTGTTGCCGGATTCAAGTATCGTGAGATAGCTGAGAAGATGGATTTGCCGGTAGGGACTATCAAGAGCCGTCTGTTCCTGATCCGCAAAAGATTACAGCAGGATTTGAAAGACTTCTCGTAAGAGCGCTTATTAAGATCGATGCCGGATTTTCCGGAAGTATGAATGGGCTTTTGTAACTCTGTGACAAGAGTAAAAAGAATAGTGTGTTAAGTGTTTGTTATGTTGTACCCGGACGGGGCATTACATTATATGTTATCGCGATAACAATATATGTAATGCCCCGTTACATATATTGTTATTTTGTCGATTAAAAAAGAATTGCTACCTTTGCTGCCCGTAAACGTATGATGCCGTGAATAGCGGTCGTGTATTCTAGAACACCACGTAAAAAACAGGAATTATGAAAGAAAAAGTATCTATACCCTTCATGTTGCTCGGCATTCTGTTCAACGTCTGTCTGATTGCAGCAAACCTTCTCGAAACCAAAGTGATTCAGGTTGGCAGTATCACTGTTACTGCCGGATTGCTGGTGTTTCCCATATCCTATATTATCAATGACTGTATAGCCGAAGTATGGGGATTTAAAAAGGCCCGTCTGATTATTTGGAGCGGATTTGCCATGAACTTCTTTGTGGTAGGGCTCGGGCTGATTGCCGTGGCGTTGCCCGCAGCACCTTTCTGGGAAGGCGAACAGCATTTTGATTTTGTGTTCGGCATGGCTCCCCGCATTGTTGTAGCCAGTCTGTTGGCCTTTCTGGTCGGTTCATTTCTCAATGCCTATGTCATGAGTAAAATGAAAGTGGCCAGTGGCGGACGTAATTTTTCTGCCCGTGCCATCTGGTCTACGGTAGTGGGAGAAACGGCCGATTCACTGATCTTCTTTCCCATCGCATTCGGCGGACTGATTGCCTGGCCCGAGCTGTTGGTGATGATGGGCACTCAGATTGTGCTGAAGTCCCTTTACGAAGTGATTATCCTTCCGATCACCATCCGTGTCGTGAAAGCCGTTAAGAGAATTGACGGGAGCGATGTTTATGATACCGACATCTCCTATAATGTACTTAAGGTAAAGGATATATAATAAGGAGAACTTAAAAACACTTTTTTCAAGAAAATAAATGATGAAAAATGATTCAGCAGTAGTTCTGTTCAGTGGCGGACAGGACTCTACAACGTGTCTCTTCTGGGCGAAGAAGCATTTCAGCAAAGTATATGCGCTTAGTTTCCTGTACGGACAGAAACATGCACACGAGGTAGAACTGGCCCGGGGAATAGCCGAAAGGGCAGGAGTGGAGTTTCATGTGATGGACACCTCTTTTATCGGGAGCCTTGGAAGCAATTCGTTGACGGATACCAGCATCTCAATGGACGAAGACAAGCCGGAAGATTCGTTCCCGAACACCTTTGTTCCGGGACGTAACCTGTTCTTTCTGAGTATTGCCGCTGTCTTTGCCCGTGAACAGGGAGCTTTCCACTTGGTTACCGGAGTTTCGCAGACCGATTATAGTGGTTATCCCGATTGCCGCGACTCGTTTATCAAGTCGTTGAATGTCACTCTGAATCTGGCGATGGACGAACAGTTTGTTATCCATACACCGTTGATGTGGATTGATAAAGCCGAAACCTGGGCATTGGCGGACGAACTCGGCGTATTCGATCTTGTACGGAACGAGACGCTGACCTGTTACAACGGGATTCCTGCCGACGGGTGCGGACACTGCCCGGCATGCAAATTGCGGAAACAGGGGCTGGAAGAGTATTTAAGTAAAAGAAACCGTTAAATGATTAATAGATTATGACTGAACTGAAAGACCAGCTTTCTTTACTGGGAAGAAAGACCGAATATAAGCAGGATTATGCTCCCGAAGTATTGGAATCCTTCGATAACAAGCATCCTGAGAACGATTATTGGGTACGTTTCAATTGTCCGGAGTTTACCAGCTTGTGCCCCATAACGGGACAACCGGATTTTGCCGAAATACGTATCAGTTACCTGCCCGATGTGAAGATGGTGGAGAGCAAGAGCCTTAAGCTATATCTGTTCAGCTTCCGCAATCACGGTGCTTTTCATGAAGATTGCGTGAATATCATAATGAAAGACCTGATCCGTCTGATGGACCCCAAATACATTGAAGTGACCGGTATCTTTACACCCCGCGGCGGTATTTCGATTTATCCGTATGCCAACTATGGTCGCCCCGGAACGAAATATGAAGAGATGGCTGCCCGGCGGTTGATGAATCATGAATAGGGGATAACCCTATTCATGGTGATAGGGCCCGCCGTTCAGTATGGTCATGGCCCTATACATCTGTTCTACAAAGATCAGGCGGATCATCTGGTGCGAAAAAGTCATTTTCGACATGGATATCTTTTCGTGTGCCGCATCATATACCTTTTGTGAAAATCCGTAAGGTCCTCCTATGATAAATACCAGGCGTTTGTTGACGTTTACCAGCTTCTTCTCCATCCAGCGTGCAAATTCCACCGAACGCATCTCTTTTCCGTGCTCGTCCAGCAACACTACCACGTCTCCCGGCTGGAGGGCTTTGCCTATCAGTTCGCCTTCCTTCTCCTTTTGTTGTTCCGGGGTGAGGCTTTTCGTGTTTTTCAGTTCGGGAATCACCTCCATATCGAAAGAAATGAAGTGTTTGGTACGCTCTATGTAATCGTTAATTGCAGTAATATAATGCTGCTCTACAGTCCGTCCTACGACGATAAGGGTTGTTTTCATTCAAGTGCAAACTCTTGTTTATTGCACAAAAATAAGAAAAAAATGTTGTTTTTAGCATTAAATACTTACCTTTGCGTATCGATAATACTTGTGATTATGAAAAAACGGGTACTTTTATGGATGGCCGGACTCGTATTCGCTGTAACTTCGCTCTTCGCACAGGACATACCGGTGGGCGTGGTCGTGGCGTTTAAGAAAGGAAACTCCCAAGAACTGAACAAGTATTTGGGAGAGAAGGTGGATCTGGTGATTCAGAATCGCTCGACAAGCGTCGACAAACAGACTGCTGAAGGGACACTTGCTTCTTTCTTTAATAGCAACAAGGTGAGTGGTTTTAATGTAAATCACGAAGGTAAGCGAGAGGAGTCGAGTTTTATTATCGGTACCCTGACCACTGCTAACGGCAATTTCCGGGTGAACTGCTTCTTCCGCAGGGTACAGAACAAATATTTTATAAATCAAATAAGAATAGATAAAACCAATGAATGAGTTAATAGACAGACTGATTGATCTGGCCTTTGCCGAAGACATAGGCGATGGCGACCACACAACACTTTCCTGTATTCCCGCCACTGCAATGGGAAAATCGAAACTTTTGATTAAAGAAGCCGGTGTATTGGCCGGTATCGAAATTGCCAAAGAAATATTTCACCGTTTCGATCCGACTATGAAAGTTGAGGTGTTTATCAACGACGGTGCCGAAGTGAAGCCGGGTGATGTGGCAATGGTTGTGGAAGGTAAAATTCAGTCTCTGCTTCAGACAGAACGTCTGATGCTGAACGTGATGCAGCGTATGAGCGGCATTGCCACTATGACACGCAAATACGTGAAGCAGCTGGAAGGAACCAAAACACGTGTGTTGGATACCCGTAAGACTACTCCGGGACTCCGTATGCTTGAGAAAGCGGCGGTAAAGATTGGCGGGGGTGTCAACCACCGTATCGGACTTTTCGATATGATTCTTCTGAAAGATAATCACGTGGACTTTGCCGGTGGCATTGATAAGGCCATCAACCGGGCTAAAGAATATTGCAAGGAAAAAGGAAAAGACCTCAAGATTGAAATCGAAGTGCGCAATTTCGACGAACTTCAGCAGGTGTTGAATATCGGTGGGGTAGACCGCATCATGTTCGATAACTTCACTCCCGAAAATACAAAGATAGCTGTCGAGATGATCGGAGGAAAATATGAGACCGAGTCGTCCGGTGGTATCACGTTCGATACACTCCGTGACTATGCCGAGTGTGGTGTAGACTTTATTTCGGTAGGTGCCCTTACCCATTCGGTAAAGGGACTCGATATGAGTTTCAAGGCATGCTGACATTTTGAACGGTCGGCGATAAACGTTCTTAAGTGATAAACGATGAACAGGCTACGCATTGATGCAAAGGCTTATTCATCGTTTATTGTTTCTTTAACTTCTTTTTGCACTATTGTTTGCAGCATTCGTTGCATCCTTGCGTCTAATAGACAAACGACGCAGACATACGTTCGATTTTAAAAAGACAATTGACATTGGAAAACGAGATAGAACTGATAAAGGGCTGTCGGGCAGGAAAGGATTCGGCCCGTAAGGAACTTTATACCCTATACTCGAGGCAATTGCTGGCGGTATGTTTCCGCTATACGGGCGATATGGAAGCGGCGCACGATGTACTGCATGACGGTTTCATCAAAATATTCACCAACTTTTCGTTTCGTGGTGAGTCTTCGCTCGGAACATGGGTGACCCGGGTGATGGTGACTCAGGCACTGGATTACCTGCGAAGGCAAAAACGGATCAGTCAGTTGGTGATACACGAGGATCAGCTTCCTGATATTCCCGATCTTCCGGAAGGAGGGGAGGCAGGACCGATATCCGAAGAACAGTTGATGAAGTTTGTCGCAGACTTGCCCGATGGCTGCCGGACGGTTTTTAACCTTTACGTGTTTGAGGAAAAGTCTCACAAAGAGATAGCCGATATGTTGGGTATTAAGGAGCATTCATCCACTTCGCAGTTGCACCGTGCAAAGTTTTTATTGGCAAAAAGGATTAAAGAATATAGAAATCATGAAGAGAGAAAATGATGAAATAACCGATCTGTTCCGTTCCCGTCTGGGCAACGCCGAGATGACTGTGCGGGATGGTTTCTGGGAAGAATTGAATTCTGAGGTGATGGTGCGTTGCCATCGTCGGAAGGTGTTTTTCTTCCGCGTAGCGGCAGCCGCTTCCGTACTGCTGGTACTGGCTGCTTCATCGGCTGCTTTTTGGTTCTTCTCTCCGAAAGAGGAGATAGAAGAAGCCTTTACCCAGGTAGCGGTTGTCAGCGGAAATGCGACTCACCTGGATGGTGACGTGGTGAAACAGGATTTCACTCCCGTACATTCCGAGCCTGTTTTGAGTAAACCGACGCCTAAGCGTTTCGGTACTCTGGCCCAATATCAGGACGAAGATGATGATTCGGTTTCGGTTACGGTTTCCATGTCATTCAGCTTCTCTGCAACGACTACACGCAGAGGACAAAATAATCATCCGGATAAAAACTATTGGCAGGCCGGCGGAGATGGACAGACCTTAGTAAATTCTGCTGATGAATCCCCGTCTTCCGATTATACGGCTATGACCGCTAAAGCCCGGACATGGGCTGTAAAGGCGGCAGTCGGTACCGCATTGCCTGCCGGAGATGGTAAATATAAGATGCCTGTTACGGTCGGTCTGACGGTAGAGAAAAAAATAAATAAACATTTAGCCGTAGAAACCGGTTTATTATATTCCAGTTTGCGTGCCGGACAGAACTTGCATTATCTGGGAATTCCCGTAAAACTGAACGTGACACTTGCGGAAATGCCGAAGTTAGATATATATGCTTCTGTAGGTGGAGTTGCGGATAAGTGCATAGCGGGAGCACCCGATAACAGCTTCAAACAGGAGCCTGTGCAACTGGCCCTTACCGCAGGAGTGGGAGTGAACTATAAAATTAATGATAAACTGGCTTTATTTGCCGAACCGGGAGTGTCGCACCATTTCAAGACAGACTCCAAGCTGGAAACAGTACGTTCGGCACGGCCTACGAATTTTAACCTGATTTGCGGTCTGCGCATGACCTATTAACCATTTAGTACGGACGTTATGAAAAAAACATTTTTTATGCTGCTCACGGTTGTTTTATCATTGCTTACTTGTGTAAGTTGCAGCGAAGAGACATTAGATTACAATAACCCGGATGTAGACCTTTTCGTAAGGCAACTCAAAGCGGGGAACTATAATACCAAGAGCCCGAAGGGCTTTGTAGAAGTGCCTAAATTTACGGAGAAGGATATTCCGGCATTGCTGAATTATGCGGAAGACCTGACTCAGGTTGCTTCTTTTCCGCTTCCGCCGGTATCTGCTTACTATAGCGGTAAGGTCCGGTTGGGCGAGTGCATGTTGTGGATCGTAGAAACCATTCGGTTAGGGCATTATGCGTCGTTTGGCTGCAAAATGGTGAGAGCCAATGCCGAGAACTACGAGGGCATCTATTTCCTGACCGATGAAGAGTTACTTGATGCTGCTGCCCGGTATCGTCGCTGGTGGGAAAACAGGCAGTATCCTCGTACGGCATGGACCATTGACGCATGCTTTGACGAGCCCCTTTGCGGGAGTGGATACCGTTGGTGGTAAAAAACTAAATCAGATGAAACGTATCGACTTTCTGGTGCTGTCTTCAGGGGCGGCAGTGATCCTTTATGCCCGATGAACAGCCACGTAAAGGAATTCAAAGACAGGAACATGCGAAGCAGGTACTTTCATCTTATTAAATAAGTGTAGAAGAATGAAGCGTTTGATATTGTTTATATGGTTATGTCCGATGGTCCTGATAGCCCGTGCCCAATGGACTGCGAAGGATTCATTGAATCTGCAACGCATCCTGAACGGCCAAGAGGATATCAAGCTGAATATGGATGCTGTGAAACAGATTGATTTCAACAGCTTGCCGGGTGCTCCCAAAATGTCGAAGGAGAAGCCCGGTCTGAAATTGGACGAGACGCTTCCACAAGTGCTTGATAGAAAGAAAATTGTGTTGACTCTCCGGCCTTATACGGCCAATACCAAATATAACTGGGACCCTATTTACCAAAAAAAGATACAGGTGGATGCCGATACGTGGCGGGGAGATCCGTTTGTCGAGTTTTATGAGACCGTCCCTTCCAACTGGGCTAAGAATGTATATGATAAAGGCATCCGCAGTTCATACGAGGAAATCCGTTCCAGTGGGTTACGGCATAATCTGTTTGGCGAACGTGCCAATGGCAGGATGGTGACTACGCAGAGTATGGTGCATACCTCTGCCATGAAGCTTGGCAAAAGTGGAGTAACCGTGAGTGGAGGCACTATCGGAGGTCTTGACCTGATGACTATTTTCACAAAAGATTTCTGGGACAAAAAAGGACGTGAACGGAGGGCGCGTACACTGGAAGTTTTGAAAGCGTATGGTGATTCTACAACGGTGTTGCTTCCTGAACCGATTATACATTGAATTTGTTAAAAGATAAATAGGAGGATTCTTGCCTTCTTTTTTCAAAAACGATATGACTATGAACAGAATTTCTTCTCTTTTCGGTATTCAGTATCCCATTATTCAGGGCGGTATGGTGTGGTGTAGTGGCTGGAGGCTTGCCTCGGCTGTCAGTAATGCGGGCGGTTTGGGGTTGATAGGCTCCGGTTCGATGTATCCCGATATTTTGCGTGAACATATTCGTAAATGCCGTGCAGCCACAGACAGACCTTTTGGGGTAAATATTCCTTTGATGTATCCCCAGATAGAGGAGATCATGAATATCATTGTGGAAGAAGGGGTTAAAATCGTATTTACCTCTGCCGGAAACCCGAAGACATGGACCGGCTGGCTGAAAGAGCGTGACATCACGGTGGCACATGTCGTTTCTTCTTCTAAGTTTGCCATGAAATGCGAAGAGGCGGGAGTCGATGCCGTGGTAGCTGAGGGTTTTGAGGCTGGCGGGCATAATGGTCGGGAGGAGACAACGACGCTTTGTCTGATTCCTGCGGTACGTGAAGCCACTACTTTACCTTTGATTGCGGCCGGAGGGATTGGTACCGGTGAGGCCATCTTCGCCACGATGGCGTTAGGGGCCGAAGGAGTTCAGATAGGTACTCGTTTTGCTCTGACGGATGAAAGTTCGGCAAGTGATATTTTCAAGGAATATTGTTTGCGGTTGAACGAAGGCGATACCAAATTATTGCTGAAGAAACTGGCGCCTACCCGTCTTGTGACCAATTCGTTCCGTGATAAGGTGGAAGTGGCTGAGGCGCGGGGAGCTTCTGCCGAAGAACTTCGTGAACTTTTGGGCAGAGGACGCGCCAAGAAAGGCATCTTCGAAGGTGATCTGGAAGAAGGAGAGCTTGAGATAGGGCAGGTGGCTGCTCTGTTCCGCCGCAGGCAAAGTGTGGACGAGGTAATGAAAGAATTGTTGGAGGGATACCGCAGAGCTTCGGACAAGGTATCTTCTTTTTTGTTATAAACGGATCATTCCACCACAGGGTAACACAGAGTCTTACGGAGTTCTTCTTTTTATGATTCTGCTCCGTGAAACTGTGTTACTCCGTGGTATTACTTGTTATTCTAAATTCAATTGCTCGTATTTAAGCCCGAATACCTCAGCTATTGCTTTATATACCACTTTCCCTTCTACCACATTTAATCCCAAAGCCAGTGCCGGATCTTCTTTGCATGCTTGTTTCCACCCCTTTCCTGCCAGTGCTGTTACATAAGGCAGAGTGGCATTGGTCAGTGCCAATGTAGAAGTGTAAGGCACTGCTCCCGGAATATTGGCTACGGCATAATGTACGATTCCATCAACCACATACGTCGGCTCACTATGGGTAGTGGGGTGCGAAGTTTCGAAACATCCTCCCTGGTCGATAGCTACATCCACTAATACTGTACCCGGTTGCATCATCTTCAGCATACTGCGGGTGATCAGGTGCGGAGCCTTGTCTCCCGGAATCAAGACCGAGCCTATTACAAGGTCTACGTCCGGCAACTCTTTCTTCAGCCTCAGTTCCGAAGCATATAAGGTTTTTACATTTTTTGGCAGTGTTTCACTCAAATAACGAAGACGGGCCAGGTTGATATCTGCAATTGTGACATCTGCTCCCAGTCCGGCTGCCATCTGGGCTGCATTGCTGCCTACGATGCCTCCGCCGAGAATTAATACTTTGGCAGGCTTCACACCCGGTACACCTCCCAGCAGAATACCTTTTCCACCTTGCGGCTTTTCCAGAAAACGGGCGCCTTCCTGTATAGCCATGCGTCCGGCTACCTCACTCATAGGAATCAATAAGGGTAAAGAATGGTCAGCTTTTTCTACCGTTTCGTAAGCAAGGCAAACCGAGCCGTTTTCTATCATGGCAAGAGTCAGTTCTTTATCGGAGGCAAAATGGAAGTAAGTGAACAGCAACTGTCCCTTGCGGATCAGCTTGTATTCCGGTGCGATAGGTTCTTTCACTTTCACTATCATCTGGGCTGCGGCATACGTCTCTTCCATAGTGGGCAGGATCTGCGCTCCTGCGGCTATATATGCCTCGTCCGGAAAACCACTGTTCTCTCCTGCGGTGTGCTGTATGTATACAGTATGTCCGCGTTTCACTAATTCGGCAACTCCCGAGGGCGTCATGCCCACCCGGTTCTCGTTGTTCTTAATCTCCTTAGGTACTCCGATAATCATAACGTTACTCTATTAAGGGTTAAACATGGCACAATGTAAGAAAATTCTGCTTATGTTGTTATCCTTATACGGATGTTTTACAGCAGAATGATAGTAGAGGTGCAGGCACGGCTCTTTCATTTAACAACCGCCTTCCTCCCTTGTCCCCCCCCGCAAAACCTTCCATTCGCACACAGCGATGCGGAAGCAGTGCTTCGTTGTTTCTTTTTTAAGAAAGAATCCGGCTGGCTATTACCGGAGAAGTGTAGTAGATTAACCATTGTCATACAACTCTTTATCCCAGCCCGCATACCCGGGCCGATGAGCCCGCATGCCGGGGCTGAGATAAGGATCCGACCATTTGCACTAAAGAGAGTAAGGGAAATGAAATGCTTTTAGAGAGATGAACGGATAAGAAATTGGATATATCCATTTGTTTTCCAAATAGTTACTACTAAAATGCCCCCTAAAACAGCGGGTGGAAGATGGAAGATGGGGGTGGAAGATAAATGGCATAAAAACCGCATCTTCCACCAATCTATACATCTTACAATCAACGATATGCATTCTAAAAGGTGGAAGATGGAAGATCGAAACGTATTTTTTGTATGAGAGGAAGGCGTGGTGAAAGAGCCGTGGCAGGCAGGAATAAAATCCATCTTTCTGTTTTCTGATATGGCAGGAATAATGTATTTTTGCAAAGATTCCATTTTTAAGCAAACTACATGAAACAGTATATAGTTGCTCTGATGCTTGCCTGCAGCATTCAGGGACATTCACAAGATGTGAAGCAGGCTGCTTTTGTTCCTCCATTTGACTTTACACTGACTCTGAGCGGTAATTTCGGAGAAATTCGTGCCAATCATTTTCATGGCGGTCTTGACTTTAAGACTCAGGGAGTTGTCGGTAAACCGGTGCGCGCGCTGGCCGACGGATACATCTCACGTATTCGTGTCACCAATGGTTCGGGACATGTACTCGATGTGGTATATAATAACGGTTATACAACTATTAACCGGCACTTGAGCGGATTTATGCCGGACATTGCCCGAAGAGTGAAGAAGCTTCAATACGAAAAAGAAGATTGGGAAGTAGAGATTGTTCCCGAACTGGGGGAATATCCGGTAAAGGCGGGACAACAGATAGCCTGGAGCGGTAATACGGGTTATTCATTCGGACCGCACCTGCATCTGGACTTGCTGGAAACCGCTACCGGTGAATCTGTCGATCCGATGCCTTTTTTCAAATCAAAAATAAAAGATACCACTGCTCCCCGGGCTGAGGGCGTTATGTTGTTTCCACAGCCGGGAACCGGAATCGTGCAAGGCAGTTCGGAGCGGCAAACCTTCCAACCCAATGGGACGCGTCCCATCGAGGCATGGGGAGTGATCGGATCGGGTATCAAGGCTTATGATTACATGGACGGTGTTCACAACCGTTACGGTGTGCATACTGTTGTGCTCAAGGTAGATGGAACGGAAGTGTTTCGTAGTGTGGTCGATCGCTTTGCTCCGGATGAGAACCGGATGATAAACTCCTGGACCTACGGGCAATATATGAAATCATTTATTGATCCGGGCAATACGCTGCGTATGCTCCGGGCTTCGAATGATAACCGTGGATTGGTGACCATCAATGAAGAACGGGATTACAAGTTCGAATATGAATTGAAAGACGCTTTTGGCAACACTTCCCGCTATCACTTTACGGTGCGTGGAAAAAAACAGCCGATAAAGCCGTCTGAACATCGGGAGAAGTACTTCTTTGCCTGGGACAAAACGAACTTTTTGCAAGAACCCGGTTTGACCCTTACCGTCCCCCGGGGGATGTTATACGACAATGTGGCTCTCAATTATGAAGTACGTTCCGACAGCGGGGCAATTGCTTACACCTATCAGCTCAATGATGAGAAAGTGCCGTTGCACGGTGGCTGTGAGTTGCGTATCGGGCTTCGTCATCAGCCGGTTGCCGATACAACGAAATATTACGTGGCTCGTGTTACTCCCAAAGGTGGTATGTATAGTGCCGGAGGAACTTACGAGGGTGGATTTATGAAAACCCGTATCCGTGAATTGGGCACTTATACGGTAGGAGTAGATACAGTGCCTCCCGAAATTATTCCGGTGGGCAAGAATGTCTGGGGACGTAATGGGAAAATTGTTTATCGGCTGAAGGACAAAGAAACCGGCATCCGGTCTTATCGTGGCACGATTGATGGAAAATTCGCTCTGTTCGGACGTCCTAACCTGACAAAATCGTATTGGGAGTGTAAACTCGATCCTGAATATGTAAAGAAAGGTGGACGCCATACGGTAGAGATGACCGCTACGGACGATTGCGGGAACGAGACAACGGTTCGTGAAACCTTCGTCTGGTAGCTTTCAAAACCAAATAACCGGAGATTATCCGGGTAAAACAGAATAAGATATTGTATTAATAATTTGTTATATGAAAAGAATCTTTCTCTTTGCCGCTCTCTTGACTGCGGCAGTGGCGGAAACCTTCGCCTGTACTAACTTAATTGTCGGTAAGAATGCTTCTACCGACGGTTCGACCATTGTTTCCTATTCGGCTGACTCGTACGGACTCTTTGGCGAGTTATATCATTATCCCGCAGCTACCTATCCCAAGGGTACGATGATGGATATCCATGAATGGGATACCGGAAAATATCTGGGACAGATTGAGCAGGCGCGTCAGACTTATAATGTGATCGGCAATATGAACGAGTTTCAGGTAACCATTGGTGAAACTACCTTTGGCGGCCGTCCTGAATTGGTAGATACACTGGGCATTATCGATTACGGAAGTTTGATTTACGTAGGACTGCAACGTTCGCGCACTGCCCGTGAAGCCATTAAGGTGATGACTGAGCTGGTTCAGGAATATGGATATTATAGCAGTGGTGAGTCATTTACCATTGCCGATCCTAATGAAATATGGATTATGGAAATGATAGGGAAAGGGCCCGGCATACGGGGAGCCGTCTGGGTAGCTGTTCGTGTGCCCGATGACTGCATCTCGGCACATGCCAACCAGTCTCGTATCCATCAGTTTGATATGAATGACAAGGCAAACTGTATGTACTCCAACGATGTCATTTCCTTTGCCCGTGAAAAAGGATATTTCAACGGAGTGAATAAAGATTTCAGTTTTGCCGATGCTTATGCGCCGCTTGATTTCGGTGCCCGCCGTTTTTGCGAGGCCCGTGTATGGAGCTATTTCAATATGTTTACCGACCAAGGTGAAGCTTATCTGCCTTATATCCAAGGAAAGACCAATGACCCTATGCCTCTGTTCGTAAAGCCGAAACGTAAACTCTCCGTTCAGGATGTAAAGAATGCCATGCGCGACCATTATGAAGGAACCGCCCTCGACATCAGCAATGATTTTGGTGCCGGACCTTATAAAACACCTTACCGCCTCTCTCCGCTGACTTTCAAGGTAGGCGACCAGGAGTATTTCAACGAGCGCCCCATCTCTACACAACAGAGCGGTTTCGTTTTTGTGGCTCAGATGCGTGCCAATCTTCCCGATGCTGTAGGCGGTGTGCTTTGGTTTGGTACGGATGATGCCAACATGACTGTTTTCACTCCCGTATATTGTTGTACTACCAAAGCTCCGGTATGCTATACGCGTGTAGATGGTGCCGATTACATCACCTTCTCCTGGAACTCCGCTTTCTGGATTTTTAACTGGGTGGCCAACATGGTATATCCCCGCTATGATTTGATGATCGGCGATGTGCGTACTACGCAGAACGAACTTGAAACCACCTTCAACGAGGCACAGGAAGGCATTGAAGCAGCTGCTGTTAAGCTGTACGAGAAGAATCCGGAAACGGCTGTGAAGTTTCTGACCAACTATACCGACATGACAGCGCAAAGCACTTTCGATACCTGGAAACGTTTGGGCGAATTTATCATTGTGAAGTACAATGATGGTGTCATCCGCAAGATGAAGGACGGCAAGTTCGAGCGTAATGCCATCGGTCAGCCCGCAGGCGTGGTACGTCCGGGCTATTCAAAGGAATTCCTCGAAGAGTATGTGAAGCAAACAGGAGAACGCTATAAAGTAACCGAATAATTGCTTCCAAAGAGTTTTCTGACTAAAAGATAGGAATTTCAAACTTATTCTTTTACATTTGTATTTTAAATAAACTAATTATTAATCTCTAAAATATAGATAGAACCATGGGGAATGAAGAACTAATCAAACAGGTGACTGAGAAAGCCGAAAAGTGGCTGACCCCGGCGTATGATGCCGAAACTCAGGCTGAAGTGAAACGCATGCTGGAGAACGAAGATAAGACAGAATTGATTGAGGCCTTTTACAAAGATCTCGAGTTTGGTACGGGCGGACTCCGTGGGATCATGGGGGTAGGTACCAATCGTATGAACATCTATACTGTCGGAGCTGCTACCCAGGGACTCTCTAACTATCTGAACGCAAATTTTAAAGATATGAAACAGATTTCGGTTGTAGTCGGATACGATTGCCGTAACAACAGTTCTCTGTTTGCCAAGATCTCTGCGGATATTTTCTCGGCCAATGGCATTAAGGTATATTTGTTCGAAGAGATGCGTCCCACTCCGGAGATGTCTTTTGCCATCCGTCATCTCGGTTGCCAGAGCGGCATTATTCTGACTGCTTCACACAACCCGAAAGAATACAACGGTTATAAGGCTTATTGGGACGACGGTGCGCAAGTACTGGCTCCGCACGATAAGGGCATTATCGACGAAGTGAATAAGATTGCTTCTGCTGCTGATATCAAGTTCCAGGGTAACCCGGATCTGATTCAGATCATCGGAGAAGACATCGATAAGATATATCTGGATATGGTGAAGACTGTTTCTATCGATCCTGAAGCGATCGCCCGCCATAAAGATATGAAGATTGTCTACACTCCGATCCACGGTACAGGTATGATGCTGATTCCACGTGCACTGAAGATGTGGGGATTTGAGAACGTATATACCGTGCCCGAGCAAATGGTTAAGGACGGTAACTTCCCGACAGTTGTATCTCCGAATCCGGAGAATGCGGAAGCTTTGACGATGGCTCTTAATCTGGCTAAAGAAATTGATGCCGACCTTGTAATGGCTTCCGACCCGGATGCCGACCGAGTAGGTATTGCTTGCAAGAACGACAAAGGCGAATGGGTATTGATTAACGGTAACCAGACTTGTCTGATGTATCTTTATTACATCATCACTCAATATAACAAACTGGGCAAAATGACCGGTAATGAATTCTGTGTGAAAACTATCGTTACTACCGAACTGATCAAGAAGATTGCCGATAAGAATCACATTGAGATGCTCGACTGTTATACCGGCTTTAAATGGATCGCCCGTGAAATTCGTTTACGTGAGGGTAAGAAGAAATACATCGGTGGTGGCGAAGAGAGCTACGGTTTTCTGGCCGAAGACTTTGTTCGTGACAAAGATGCTGTTTCTGCTTGCTGCCTGATTGCCGAAGTAGCTGCCTGGGCCAAGGATAACGGAAAGACTCTGTATCAGTTGCTGATGGACATCTACGTTGAATATGGATTCTCTAAAGAATTTACTGTAAACGTTGTGAAACCGGGTAAGAGCGGTGCCGAAGAGATTAAAGCCATGATGGAGAATTTCCGTGCTAATCCTCCGAAAGAGTTGGGTGGCTCGAAAGTGATTCTGTCAAAAGACTATAAAACTCTGAAGCAGACAGATGCAGAAGGTCATGTAAGTGACATCGATATGCCGGAACCATCGAATGTGCTGCAATATTTCACCGCAGATGGTGGTAAAGTGTCTGTTCGTCCGTCAGGAACGGAACCGAAGATCAAATTCTACATCGAAGTGAAAGGCCAGATGGGATGCCGCAACTGCTTTGCCACTGCCGATGCAGAAGCTACTGAAAAAGTGGAAGCTGTGAAGAAATCGTTGGGTATTTAAGGAACTTCTTTAAGTACTCTTTTAACAAATACTTTGGGTAATATAAATGTGTCCATAGTATTTATAGTATTATCGAAATGCCCTGTCCTGAATTGGATGGGGCATTTCTTTTGGGATTATTCTTTTAAAGGGGCTGTGTCAAAACTCTTTTTACCACAGATTACACAGATTATCACAGAATAAGAATGTTGATAATCAATAACTTAAAAATTGCTCTATGTTACTCTGTGTCCTCTGTGGTGAGTTTCGACACACCCTCACAACACTAAAAGATCCGGGCAGACGGAGAACTAGGTGAAACTCACGTCTGTATTTCCCGGATGTATGGTTTTTAGTTAATGCCCAGATTTTTTTTTGCGATAGCCCTTTGCCCTGTGCTTAACTTGTTTCCGTATGCCGCATAGATATACTTTCCGATGGGACTGCTGGCATGTTTTATAATCTGTTCCATCAATAGCCCGGTAAAGCTTTCTTTTATTTCATGGACACTTTTTCCGGAGAAGTCGTGTTCCCTGAACTGATCGATGGCAAGAAGAAATTGCATCATCTCTGTGTTGAGTGCGGTCCCTTCCACTTGGACTACGTCTCCTATTTGCGTGCTGATTTTTCCCGCTTCGACAACGATAGGGAGAGTAACAGGAAAGCGGTCACTGTCATTTTCCTGAATAAATAGTTCCCTGACTTGGGGAGAATTGATTTTTCCCTCAAATGCAAACCGACAGTCAATCACTTGTGTACTGTCATATCGGGTTGTGCTGTGGATAGCATCCTGCAAATAGATTGTTCTGCCTTCCATTTGAGGGTTGGTTACTATGCCGCTGACATAATAGCTACCGTTCTGTCGGGCATGGTTGCATGCTGCCAGAAAGATGGTTCCCAGTATGATTCCTCCTGCTGTTATTCTTTTCATCTTGGTTGTGATGTTCGTTAAGTAAAAAATCACCCCATACATACCCGAAGGTAGGACGGGGTGATTTTTTCGTAATATCTGGACTTATTTAAAATCTAAATCCTAATTTCAAATTGGGTTGTGCAAACAAGTTTATGTTATGGTGTCCCACTTTGTAAGTGGCTACCCCTTTCGGACAAATCTGAATCATGTCGTAGCGATAGGCTACCGGTTGCAGTTCAAATCCGAAAACCAGTCCTTTACCCAGGTTGTATTCGATGCCGGCTACCGCTGCCGCACGTAATCCGAATATTTGTCCGGTTTTGGTCGAAGGGATATATACTTGTAAAGGCAGTGTTTCTGCGTCATTCAAGTCGTCATCGTCAGTTATTGCATCACCGTCGCTTACAGTTTCACCCGTGTTGGGAGACATCGTTTCGATTCGTCCCATTTGCCAGCCTATAAGGCCACCCACATAAAGATTGATACGTTCGTTTTTCGTATTGAAATAATAGTTTGAACCAATGTTTACCATCCAGTTGTTTTTCACCCGTCCTTCTACATATTTGGAAGCGGGGATTTGCATATCGGACACACTATTGTCGCCTTCAATGAAATCCTTTTTCGGGGTGACTCCAATGTTCATGCTGAACATCAGATTAACGTCCCAACGATCGGTCAGGAAATATTTTCCCTGCAAACCGATGATGTTGACCAAGCTATTATTATTCCAACTTCCCAGATTCAGATACATGCCCGGATCTTCAGACTTGTTGCCTGTATCATCGCCCAAGCCAATGCCCGGTGCGTTTCCGGTTCCGTTCCAGTATTTCGGTAACAAGTATTCCATACCATCGGCGAATTGCTGCGAATTGCCTAATGCGACGGATATCTGCCAGTTACCTTTTTCCGGGGCAAACGACGCATCGTCACTGCTGCTGCGTTGTTGCGCCATAAGTGGCGCAACAGTACATGCAGTCAGAAGGATTATGCATAGTTTTTTAATCATACTTTTTTCCTTTAGTTTTTATTTATTCGGCTGAAGTGTCTCCGGTCAGTGTTTTGATAAGCTGATCTTTCATCTCTTTTGCCTTGTTGAATAATACCGTCAATGCTTCGATTTCAAAAGTTTTGGCATCGATTTGAGCTTCTTTAAGTTTGATGGCTGTTGCTTGTTCTTGTTCGTAGCTACCGTCCTGTAGTGCTTTCAGCAAAGCATCGTACATATTCAGTTCAGCTTTTGCCTCTGCCAGAGTACCGCTCTTTACAGTGATGTTGCCACTTTCGTTGTCAACTTCAGAAGGTGCACCTTCGATTTTGGCTATTTCGTCCTTCAGGTATTTAATTGCATCCTCATAAGTGGACAATGGCTGATTATTATCACCAGTCTGAGGCAAAGCCTTTTTCATTGTACCTAAGATGCAATTCAAACCGGCTTTCTGCACTTCCAGACTTGCTTTCTCCGCATCGTACTTCTCTGTAATCTGGTTCAGGGTAATTTGTGCTGTTGCCAGTTTTGTATCTGTTGCGGCGATTGCTTTATCATTGTCGGTACCCATAGCCATTAATTTTGAGTTCAGGTCGGCCCATACAGATACATTGTTGATTTCATCTGTTAAAGCATCGTACTCCTTCTTTGCTCCAAATGTTTTGTCTGCCAGCCCGTTCTGGGTTAGGGCGATTCCGTCAGGATCGAATGTAAACTCTCCTTCTCCGGTGTGTTCGGCTAATGCTTTATTGTAAGCCGCCAACCATTCTGCGTAAACTGCTGTAGTTTGGCGTTCGTTACTGTAGCCGGCGGCTTTGGCTGCTTTGACGAAATCGGCAGCGAGGCCACCTTCAGCTTTAAACAAATCCTCCACACCGAATACGGCATCATAACTTGTTGTTCCGTTATTCTCAATAAGTGCCTTCCATGCGTCCAGTTTGGCTGCATCTTTAGTAATGTCTGTTTCTTCTTTCAGCTTTAGTCCGTCCAAAGTGGTTCTGGCGGTGAGATAAGTTTTGTATTGAGCAATAAATTTGTCTAAAGCAGCTTTTTCTTTAGCTGCATCTCCGGCGGCACTTTCATAATCTTTCTGGTAAGTCTGATAATCTGCGATGATCAAGCTGCGTGCGTCGTGTCCCTCCTGACTGAGATACTTGCCTGCATCTACTGCCTTATAAAAAGCTTCAGATGCTTTTGTCCATGTACCCTCTACCTTGGTCAGCTCTGCTTGGAACGCATCATAGTCAACTTTAGCTTGTGCCTGTGCCAGTTTTGCCTGTGCCTGTTCTTCGCTGGTCTTTACTTTGTCGGTTAATAAAGTAGTGATAGCTTCTAACATGTTTCTTTTCTCCTGCATGGTTTTAGAGAAGCGGAACCCATCAGGAAAATAGTATTTTCCGGTTGCGGGATCTATCTTTATTGCTGGCCTAAAGGAATTGGCAAGGTCATTGTTGTCCAAAGTTTGTTTTTCCAGAATCATTCCGGCAAATCCATCCTGGATGGTAGCAGGAATATCGAAAGTGAATTCACCTTTTGCTTCTTTTGCTTTCTGCACTTCAGCTACCTGTTGTACGGCTGCCTGATAATCGGCGTCGCTTACTTTCGATAAGTCGATAGCATTGATTTTATTGTCAAGATCCGTTTTCTTATCATTAAGTTCTTTGTATTTGGCTTCAAACTGATCCAATGGAATTTCTGCGACAACCTTCAGCTGTGCCAGGTTTTCTTCGATACCTTTTACTTCACCTTTCTGAATGGCAATCTGGTTGGTAACGCCGGCAATCAGTGCTTCCGGATCATAGCTGAATTCTAATAAAGATTTCTGTCTCATCAGGTCAGCCAGTTCTTCCTGAGCATCGCTTAATGTACCGGAGAGTTCGATCAGGCCTTTTACGGTAGTCTCTTCTCCATCTTCTACACTGATTTTCCCCGATTCTTCATCGTAGGTGATCTCTTTAGGAGTATATGCAAAACTTTGCGTGTATAGCAGTTCGTTCAACTTGGTAGCATAGGCATTATCTTTGTAACCAAGTAAAGCCACTTCGATATCGATCATTGCCTTTTCATAAGCGGCCTGTGCTTGTGCAGTCTGAATTTGTAGCTCAAGCATTTTAGCTTTGAATAACTCTGCGCTTTTCTCGGCTTTTTGTTGCCAATAGGCTTTCATCGCTTCTGTTTTGGCTGCTTGAACTTCTGTTTTAAGCTTTTCCTGGGCTACTTTTTCTTCCAGGTAAGCGGCTTTGGCATTGACGATAGCAATTTGTGCCTCTTTGTAAGCCGCTTCAGCAGTTTGTACAGCTGCTTTTGCTTTAATTAATTCTGCTTTCGCTCCGCGAAGTTCTGTGATGCTTGCCGGTTCATCATTATCGATACATCCGGTAAACGTTGTAGTTGCTCCTCCCACTAAGAGTGCAGCTACGAGATAAGTCCATTTTCTCATACCTCTGTTTTTTTAGTGTTAATAAAAATGTTATGTAAGTAAATCAATGTATTCTCTTGCCTATTGCGGCTTTTCCTCTATCTGTGTAATACCTCTATCTACCGTTACTTTATAGGTAACGGGATCGAAGTCCGCTTTTCGATAAGAAGCGTCTTTGAGAGGAGTTTTTAACATTAAATTCCGGTTATATGTAGCATAAAGCATATAGGAGATGGATCATCTCGTTGGGGATTAAAAACGGGATGAGCGAATTGTGCGCATTCATGATACTAATGTAATGTACACCAAAGACTATAGTCGTCTTTTTCTTTTATAAAGGATGATTCAATGACTTATTTTAATAAATAATCGTATTTTATTTGTTTTATTGTGAAAAATGATTTATGTTTGTAGCGCACTTATAGAAGAGTTACCTATAAAGTAATGGTTCAGATAATCAAAGTATTAGTCCTGTGTATGCTTCTTTTGTAAATGATATAATATGAGCATTTGTTTCATCTAATTTCTTAATGTTGAATGGTTTCAAGTAGGTTTCTGTCACTTTGATTGACGAATGTCCCATGGCTTCACTGATGATGCCCGGGTGAATTTCAAGATGGTAAGCTAAGGTAGCCCAGGTGTGTCGTGCGGTGTATGAACTCAGGTTTTTCGAAATTCCCAATAGATGCGCCAATTGTATCAACTGATAGTTAAATGCACGTAAAGCATATTGGTATTCTTGATAATTGATATGGCTTTTTTGCTTTTTGCTCAGAATAGGAAACAAGTAAGGTGAGTCAGGGTCGGTATCCATATATTCCAGAATAATCTCCATAGCTTCGGAAGGAACGGTTACTGTAAGTTGGCGTCCTGTTTTGTGCCGGTGGTAAGTGAGGATATTTCCTTTTAAGTCTCTCTTTTGCAGATAGGCCAAGTCGACAAAGGGAAGTCCGCGTAATAAGAACATAAGTACAAACATCTTGTGGGCACGGCAAATGACTTCTGGATGCTGTGCAGTGTGGTTCATTTGCAGTAAAAGCCCCATTTCTTCTGCTTTGAGAGATCTTTTCACATCGGCTTGGGTTCCAGTATATACAGGTTTGAACAAGCGGGGAGAGTAGGGGGCCAGTTGGCGGTCCACTGCCCGGTTGTAGACAGCGCGTAAGGCCCGCATATAGGTGGAAACGGTATTCCAGCTATTTCCTCTCAGACGGAGATAATGTTCGAATCGTTTTAGTAATGCAGGTGTCATCTGACGAAACAGGATGTTCTTGCTGCCTGTGAAAGCTCCGAATGCATTCAGGCTGGCTTGATAAATATGGGCAGTTCCGAGAAAATTACCTGCTTTTTGTTCGCTGATAATGCTATCCATAAATCGGATAAAATTTTGTTCTTTCATAATACATTTTGTTTTGATGGAGCTGTGTCAAAACTCTTTTCACCGCAGATTATACAGATTATTATAGAATAATAATGTTGATAATCAGTGACTTGGTATTTGTTCAGTGTTACTCTGTATCCTCTGTGGTGAGTTTCGATACACCCTCCGGGTTCCTAGTTTTTCTTTTCCCAAGATATTAATTTTCTTTTGATTAATCATTAACTATTGGTTTACGTAATTAATTGTTTGGTTCCAAATGATTAACTTTAACACATCATTAAAACAAACATTCTGTTAGTATGCTATCTATAAGATAAACAGTTGATATAAACTTGATAATTGCTTGAAACGAACTCTTTGAATGATAAGCAGATTGCTGGAATATCTGTTTGAACTTACCAAATTGATAGCTTCACATTTTTTAGTATTTTGTCTTCTTCGTCTTCTTTTGCTTTCTTTATGGAGCAGAGGCTAATCATTCTTGGCAATATATTGTTCTTACTGCAACATCTAAACTTAAAAACGTATGAAAGATCTTGTGTCCGGCATCCGTTATGATGCCTCTAATGTGATTAGTCAGGCTATAGGGCCAAGTAAAGAATTTTGCATGGGATATTTGAATCCCGGAGTTGCAAGTGGTGAAGGATATATTTCGACAATGAAATTGTCAGTCGGTACAGTCGACGTGAAAGACCTTGATGCAATAACTGAAAAGATTGTAGCAAAGGACCGCTGTGAGAAAAACGACGCATATCTCGGACAAGTCAATTTGATGAAGGCTTCTTCATTTTGTGGACAAAATGGAGCTATCTGGGGATTTGACCTGGCAATGCACGATGACATTGCCAAAAGAAAGGAGATGCCTATCTATATGCAGGCACAGCCTGAAGGGGTAGACGTTCCTGTTTATAATATCCGTCCGTTGCTGGAGGCAACCGAACGTTTGTTCGGCCGTGCCAAAGAGCGTCGTTTTCCCATACTCCCCGGAGCTTATGTGCCGGGAGGAAGCCGAAAGGTTGTAGCATGCGGTCCCACATGGGTGTGGTCTGTGATCGGACTGGCTATTTTGAAAAACCGTAGTAAAGGAGCCTGCCTGTTTGTGAAAGACGCCGGAACTTACGGGGATGATTCGACAACGGAAGGCGAAGCAATTGGTTTTTTGGAAGGGATACTCCGGAAAGCCACCAACAGCATTGTACTTTGCGGACAGGATCAGGATGTAATTTACGACCGTATTTATATTGGTTATAAATATACGTTTGTAGAACCCGATCAGGTTGGTTGTGCTTTGTCGTGCACTCCTGCTGTCTATTTGGCCCAGAATGCTGTCCCTGCCGATATGAAACCGGCTGATCTTTGCCAGATGACCATCAGTGACTGGGAAGAGAAGTTAGGGCTGGAAGAGCTGACTATTTTTGAATAGAAGTTTGACGGTAAAACACAGGCTACGAATAGGTACACAGGTTTATGATGCTGAGAACGGATTTCTTTTCTATCCGTTCCTGGTTGTTCGTTTGTGGTGGGTGTACCTTTCGTAGCTTGTCTTTTTTTTTACTGTTGTGCTATCCACCAGTCAATCATCTTACGTGCCAGACTTAGCTTCCGCGGAAGTTCCGGCAGATTATTTTTTGTATAGAAATTCCCGGAACTGAGTTCGTCATCCTGCAAGCGAATGCTGCCCCCGGCATAATCGGCAATAAAACCTACCATGAGTCCGCTCGGATAGGGCCAGGGCTGATTTCCAAAATACTGAATGTTCTTCACATCCAGTCCGGTTTCTTCTTTAACTTCCCTTTCCACACATTCCTCCAAGGTTTCTCCGGTTTCAAGGAAGCCGGCCACCAAGCTATTGAATGTACCTTTAAAGTTGCGGGCATGTACCAGTAACAAAGAATCTTCTTTGCGTACCAATACCAGAATTGCCGTTGAAATGGCGGGATAGACTTCTTTACCGCAATCCGGACACTTTTTCATAATAGGCTCTTTCTGTACCAGTGGAGTTCCACATGTGGGGCAAAAGCGGTTGCTACGGTCCCAGTACAGGATTTCGTGAGCTTTACCTGCTGCTTGATAGTGTTCGAGCGGCAGGTAATCATAAGAAGCGCGCAACCCCATTTGTACATATTCCGGTGTTTCTGTGATCGGAGAATCTATGTAGAAACTTTTGCCGGATATGCCATCGGGCGTAGTTAGGGTGTGTACGGTTGTTCCTTCCGGTATGGCGATGGGGGCGCTTTCTCCTGAAGGGATGGAGAAAGCGTTGTTTTTCTTTTCCAGTAATAACTGATCTTGGTAGAAGATGAACCATCGGTTGTTTTTTGTATGTGTCATTTTGGATAATTCTTTTTTAACCGGTACAAAATTATAAAAAGATACTCTCTTTCATGCCGGTCTCCTTTATAAAATATTCATCATGTGATACCAGCAGTACACTACCTGTATAATTCCGGATGGTGGCGGTGATGATCTCGATGCTGTGTATGTCCAGATTATTGGTGGGTTCATCCAGGATAAAGAGGTCAGGGGTGTTATTGCTGATCATCAGGCAACAGAAAGCGAGCCGCATTTTTTCACCTCCACTAAGCTGTTTGCAAGGTTTGTCCCAACTTGCCACCGGGAAGAGAAAGCGATTCAATATGATCTTTATTTCGTGTTCCGGCAGGGCACGTACATTGAATGATTCTGCTTGTTGAAGCACCGTCAGCTGATTGCAGATGATGGAATATTCCTGATTGAGATAGATGTAACTGAACGCGGTGCGCTCCAGTGTGCCCGAAGCAGGCAATAGTTCTCCGGTGACCAGTTTTAATAAGGTAGTTTTACCACTCCCGTTGTCTCCTTCGATACGTATCCGGTCACCGCTTTTCAGTTGGAAACTTAGGGGAGCCTTCCATAAAAACGAAATTTCATAAGTGAAGTTTATATCACGGGCAGTCAGTAATATTTTTCCCGGATGTAAAGCAGAAGCATTGAAATCGGTTTTAAGCAGTGACACTTCGCCCAACCTGTTGCGTATCTGACTTCGTTCGGCGACAAGTTTTTCCGATTTGTCCCGGTGGATGTCCGCCAGTTTGGTGGTACTTTTTTCTGCCCGGTCTTTCAGGGTATTGATGGCCATACGGGAAATGCCTTTTTGAGGAGCCGCTTTTTCGCTCCGTACATTCTGCTTGTCTTTCCGCTCGGCAACCTCACGTGCAAGCTTCCGTACTTGCCGGAGTTCTTTCTCCTTTTCATTCAGTTGTTGTTGCAAAGCACTTAGCAGAAGCTCTTTCTGCTGTTTGTAGAATTCATAGTTTCCTCCGTAAAACACAAGTGCGCTACGGCTCAGTTCGCAGGTTTCGGGAAGCAGATTGAGCAGAGTGCGGTCGTGGCTGACTACAATCAGCGTAGAACGGCATTTCTTCACCCATTCATACAGTTTGTTGCGTCCTTGGCTGTCGAGGTGATTGGTCGGTTCATCCATCAATATCACGGAAGTTTCCTGCAGTTCGATGCCTGTTAGGAATACGCGTGTCTTTTCTCCGCCACTCAATGTATGCATGGGCTGGTCAAGAGACATGGTTCCGAGCCCCCATCCATTGAGAGCTGCTGTGGCTTTTTCTTCAATGTTCCAGTCGTCATCGAGGATATTGAAGTTGACGATGGAAGTATCTCCATCCAAAATGGCATGGAGGGCTTTTCGTTTTCCGTCTATCCCGAGGGCTTCGGCAATGCTCATTTTATCATATTGTCCGAAGTGCTGGGGCACATAATAAGGGGCGGATGGACGGAGTACGGTTCCCGAACATGGTTGCAGTTGTCCGGATATGATTTGTAGCAATGTTGACTTGCCACAACCATTATTGCCGATTAGAGCCAATTGCTGTCCTTTGCTGACAGAGAAACTGAGATTTTGAAAAAGAACTTCTTTATCGGGATGGATATAGGTGATTTGTTGTACTTGGATACACATACTTGTCTATTGGTTTGAAAGTAAATATTTGCTGTTGATGATAGCAGGTAGGGGAGAGACAAACACAATAGGGGTTAAACAACACGGATTCGTGATGCTTAACAGTACATGAAAAGAAGCATTTGGGAAAAGTGATGTTTACCGGAAGGTGTTGTCTTACTTAGATATTCTCATGGCCATATGTATGAAATTAGATCGCAAAGATAGAAGATATTCCGGCAATTACAAAAAGAGAGGGGAGAAATCTGAAACTTCTCCCCTCTTCTCGTTAAACTAATCTATTGAAAACAATTCATTCAGTCCTTCGCCCATACTTGGATGTGTAAAGATGAAATCGCGAAGGAAGGTATAATGTTGTCCGGTCTTCATCGCCATGTTTACTATGTTAATGACTTCGGAAGATTCGGCACAGAACAGCGTGCAGCCCATGATGCGTCCCGAATGGCTGTCGACGATGGCTTTCAGTATGCCGTCAGTCTGTTGCAGCGTGCGTGCACGCGGCAGTGCAGAGGCCGGAAGGCGTGACACCTTGAAGGAATATCCCCGTTTGATGGCTTCTTCCTCGGTCAGTCCGACGTGTGAGAGAGGCGGGTCTATAAATACCGAGTATGCCACCGGATTGCGGTCGTCGGCCGTGCGTTCTTTGTTGCCGAAAAGGTCGTCCCGGATAATCCGGTAATCATCCAGCGAAATATAAGTAAACTGCAACCCGCCTTTTACATCACCCATTGCCCAAATGTTTGGGGAGGTGGTATGCAGGTAACCGTTTACAACAATAGCCCCGTGGCTATCCACTTCTACTCCGGCTGCCTGAAGATTCAGTCCCTCAATCATTGGCTTGCGTCCCGTAGCTACCAGGATGGCATCACCTTCTATGTCAGAAGATGTACCGCCGGCGGTATCCGTATAAGTCAGGATTACACCGTCCGTTGTATCGCGGATGGATTGTGCACGGGCGTTGAGGCGGATTTCTATTCCTTTCTTTTCGAGTGCCTCTTTTACAGCGTTTGCTATATCGCGGTCTTCGCGGGCAATAAATTTGTCACCTCCTTCGAGCACGGTCACTTTGCTTCCGAAGCTTGCATACATGGAAGCAAACTCCAGTCCGATATAACCTCCGCCCACGATAATCAGATGTCGGGGCAATACATCCAGTTCCATCAATGATGTGCTGGTATATACCCGTTTGCTGTCTTTCAGCCCGTCTATTGCCGGTATAATGCTGGTTGATCCGGTATTAATGAAAATCTTTTTTCCCTGAAGTTCGATCACTTCGTCGGGAAGGGTTACTTTCACCACATCTTTTGAAACGAACGATGCCATTCCGGTGTAAATGGTTACATTGGGGAGACTGCTCAGTTTGTCGAACATATTAGCCCTTGAAGCTGCTGTCATTTCGTTTTTCCGTGCGATGGCGGCTTTATAAGCTTCGGCCTGCTTTTCGTAACTGGTTGGGTAGAGCCAACTCACCTTTTCAGCTTCATGGATAAGGCGTTTGGTAGGCACACAGGCTATATTGGGGCAAGTACCTCCATACATCATGGCAGAGCGTTCAATCAGTGCGACTTTCCAGCCGCGTTTGGCTAATTCGGCGGTCAGCGTCTTGCCGCCCTTGCCGAAACCGATAATAATGGCATCATATTGTTTCATAATTCTTATACTTTAGAAGGATGTATCTTTAATGTCAGTTTATAACATTCCGTAACCCTTATTTGTTCCGTTTTTCCCAGTCGGCTTTTTTGAGGGAGTTCAGTACACGCTGCGATGAATCGGAAAGCAGGGTAACGGCACTTGCCAGAATTACGATATCTTTAATTACCAGACGTCCGGCACCGGATAGGAGCGGGAAGCCATATTCTCCGCTTCCCAGGTTCGGAACCCAGACTTCGGGAGTGGTCACCAGGAAGGAGAGTGTACCGAGTGTCATGATGATGGCCAGTGTGTCGCCGATAAGCGCCACTTTGGGGAAGAAGATGCCTAAGAATACCAGGATACCGATGGACATAATCAAAGCTCCCAATCCATAAGAGAACGTGTAGGTTCTGTTCGCTTCGTGCCATTCGCGGTTGGCCGGAACATAAGCACCTTCCGGATTTTTGTGTTCCTTATATTCGGGGGCATCTTTGGCGTAGAAGAAACTCATAAACGGACTGTTGGCTACAAATGGTACAATGCCGTCGGCCTCGTAATGAAAATACTTCAGTCCGCCGATCCAAACGAAAACAACGAGGATGGCTACGCGGATAAATTTCAGTCCGAAACCTTTCAGACCGGATGCTACTGTGAGCAGAGTGATAAATTTCTCTTTCATGCTATTTCTTTTTATGGGTTTAACTTTCTGATGCAAAGATCCGGTTTTTCCCATCGGCGGGAAATAGCAATATCGCCGGATGAATTGTCAATTCTTCCCTTCTACCGAATTTCGGTATTGCACAGGGCTTTCTCCGGTCATGTTTTTGAAGAAACGGCTGAAAGAGGACTGGTCCTCAAATCCCAGAATATCAGCAATCTCTTTCGAACTTTTGTTACTGTATAAAAGGAGTCGTTTGGCTTCTGCTTCCACCCGTTCATGGATGACGCGCAGGGGCGAAGGCAGTTTACAGGAAGAAAAGATGTTCGAGAGTGTTTTGGGTGATTTATGCAGCATGTCGGCATAATCCTGCACTTGCTTTTTAGTCCGGAAGTGTTCGTCTACCAGATTATAGTATTGGCGGATGATCTCGAAGCTGTATTCCTTCTCCTGGGTGATATTCAGTCTTTGCCGGGCGATGCGTGTACTCTGGATGATGAAACGTTTAAGCAGGATGCGGAGCATCTCTTCCTGTAGATTGTCCGATACGGTGAATTCGCGGTCCAGCAAACCCACTACATCTTCCATCGACCGCCGTTCCGATTCGTTGAGCATAAATCTCACCACGTGCGAAGAACCGTTGAACAGAAATCCACTGCACGACACTTCATGGTCATTGCCGTAAATACAATAGAAGTTGCTGTTGAACAGCACCGTCAGATACTCTCCATCGATGGACAGGAACTCCAGATGCTGGAGATTGGAGAGGGAGATCACCTCGTTTTCGGCCAGTGTCACTTCCTGATGGTCTATCTCCAGGGTAATGCTTCCTTGGCGTACCCATATGAATTTATACAAACTCTTTTCTTTCTGCAAGTTCTTTTCGGTATGATAGCTTGTGGTCAATGCAAGCATACCTTTCAGTTTTGTCTGGTAAGTTCTTATCATAATCAATCCTCCATGGCTGATGCGTCAAATGACAGGGGTAATAAATGTCCCACACTCTGTATTTCGTAAATACACTTTTTGCCGTAAAGCAATATACGTATGGGTTGTTTGTATCTTTTTTCCGTTTCCAGAATCACCTGGCGACAGGCGCCGCAAGGAGGAATCGGAGTGTCGATAAAGTCTTTTTCTGTACGTGCGGCGATGGCAAGAGTCTTCACTGCCTGGTCCGGATACTGCGAATTGGCATAGAACAACGTAGTTCGTTCGGCGCAAAGTCCGGACGGGTAGGCTGCGTTTTCCTGATTGGTTCCTGTCACTATCACTCCGTTGGCCAGCAGTGCTGCCGCTCCTACCGAGAAGTGCGAGTAAGGTGCATAGCTGCGTCGGGTTGCCTCAATGGCATCATCCAATAAGGCACGGTCTGCGTCATTGAGTTCGTCATATTCATATACTTTAATTACAGAGGTAATAGTCAGGTCTTTCATGTGGGTAGGTGGTTTATAGTTCTACAAATCATGTTACAAAGTTAGAAAAGAGATTGATAATCCCAATTATTTTTATGATTTTTGTGCCGCATAACCTAACATACACAAATTATATAGATGAATAGCAAACTTCTCAGGCTGATTGCCGTAGTTACAGTTCTTGCTTTTTCTGTCGGTGCCCAGGCGCAGCGCAGGAATTCCCGTTACGTAGATTATATAAATAAGTATAGTGCCCTGGCTGTAGAGCAAATGAAGGAGCACAAGATACCCGCCAGTATCACATTGGCGCAGGGGCTGCTTGAAAGTGGTGCCGGTATGAGCACGCTGGCGCGTAAAAGTAATAACCACTTCGGCATCAAATGCGGTAGTAGCTGGAATGGACGTACCGTACGCCATGACGACGATGCCCGTAACGAATGCTTCCGTGCTTATCGCAATCCCCGTGATTCGTACGAGGACCATTCGGCATTTCTGAAACGCGGTGCCCGCTATGCTTTCTTGTTTAAACTGAAGATAACGGATTATAAAGGCTGGGCCCGTGGGTTGAAAAAGGCGGGATATGCCACCGATCCTTCGTATGCCAACCGTCTGATTACGATTATTGAAGACTACGACCTTTATAAATATGACCGTAAGGGAGGATGGAGTTCGTCAAAGAGTGAACCGACGGTACTTAATCCGCATCAGGTCTACATAGCAAACGGTATCGCTTATATTGTAGCCCGTGACGGAGATACGTTTAGGTCATTGGGTAAAGAGTTCGATATCCGTTGGAAGAAGTTGGTGAAGTATAACGACTTGCAACGTGATTATACCTTGATGGATGGTGATATCATTTATCTGAAAGAGAAGAAAAAGAGAGCGTCGAAACCTTATACGGTTTATATCGTCAAAGACGGAGACTCCATGCATACCATTTCTCAGAAATATGCCATCCGGTTGAAGAACCTGTATAAGATGAACCGTAAGGACGGGGATTATGTTCCCGAAGTGGGAGACAGGTTGAGGCTGAGGTAGACTTTGCCGCTGCGGTATATAAGAAATGTATTAATAGCAAAAGGGTGTAGCCATACTTTATGCATGGCTACACCCTTTTGCTATTAGGGCTACACCCTTTCTGCCGGATGGCTACACCCAAACGTGTGTTTTTCACCGCAGAGAACACAGTTACGTTTTGTTACGAAACTGTACAGGGTGTTCATTATCGGACACCTTGTTTCTCTTCTTCCTGCTGAAACACAGTACTTTCCTTTTTTGGCATAAGGTTTGATCATAGAAATACAAAGAATATTTGTAAATCTATAATTGACTATATATGGACAGAGAAATTCCAAAAGAGGTGCGCAATAAAGAGCGTAATAAAAAGATTATTCGTTTTTCGGCCATCGGTATTATCGGGATAGTAGGCATTAGCTTACTAATTTCATTGTTGCGTACGGGAGTACAGAAGAAGGATCTCGTGTTGTCTACCGTTGACAAGGGGACGATCGAGGTCAGTGTCAGTGCTTCGGGCAAAGTGGTTCCGGCTTTTGAAGAGATCATCAATTCACCGATCAACACCCGCATCGTGGAAGTATATAGAAAGGGCGGTGACAGTGTAGATGTAGGTACTCCCATCCTGAAACTCGACTTACAAAGTACGGAAACCGACTATAAAAAACTACTGGATGAAGAGCAAATGAAACGTTATAAGCTCGATCAGGCGCAGGTGAACAGCCAGACCAAATTGAGCGATATGGCCATGCAGATCAAAGTGTCGGAAATGAAACTGGCGCGGATGAAGGTGGAGCTTCGCAACGAACAATACCTCGACAGTCTTGGAGCCGGTACGACCGATAAGGTACGCCAGGCCGAATTGAGCTACAATACGTCCCGCCTCGAATTGGAACAACTCAAACAACAATATGCCAACGAGAAACAGGTAGCAGCCGCCGACCTGAAAGTGCTTGAACTCGACCTCAACATGTTCCGTAAGGGACTTGCCGAAATGAAGCGTACGTTGGACGATGCACAGATACGTTCGCCGCGCAAAGCCATCCTTACTTATATCAACAACCAGATCGGTGCGCAGATTCCTCAAGGAGGGCAGGTGGCTATCATTTCGGATCTGAGTCATTTCAAAGTGGATGGCGAGATTGCCGATACTTATGGCGACCGTGTGGCAGCGGGCGGAAAGGCTATTGTGAAAGTGGGCAGTGAGAAACTCGAGGGGACCGTAAGCAGTGTCACTCCGCTTTCAAAGAACGGAGTTATCTCTTTCTCCGTGCAACTGAAAGAAGATAATAACAAGCGGTTGCGTTCGGGACTCAAGACCGATGTATATGTGATGAATGCCGTGAAAGAAGATGTGTTGCGTATAGCCAATGCCTCTTATTATGTAGGCCGCGGCGAATACGATCTGTTCGTGATGACTTCGGACGATGAAATCGTAAAACGGAAAGTTCAGCTGGGCGATTCGAACTTTGAGTTTGTAGAAGTGGTGAGCGGACTCAATCCGGGAGACAAGGTGGTGGTCAGCGACATGACCAACTACAAAAATAAGAACAAACTCAAAGTGAAATAATACGCCGAAAAAACTTTTTAAATCAAGGCACCTTAGGGTTTAAACCAAAGGCTTGTTGGTTTTAAGTCAACGGAATTTTGGTTTAAAAGGTGGATTGTGTGCCTTTTAAGATGTGAAACTATGATAACAATTTATCTCAAACAATCTTATAATTTGCTGAAAGAGAACCGTTTCGTAAATGGAATCTCTGTAGCGGGTACCGCTTTGTCGGTGGCAGCAGTGATGCTTGTTTACCTCGTCTATCAAGTAAATTTCTCTGCGTATGCGCCGGAGTCTAACCGATACCGCATCTTTTTTGTAAACAGTCTGCAAGCGTGCGGGAGTGACGGGAATCCCATCAATAATGGGGGTATGAGTCACAAGGTAGTACGCGAATGTCTTTATCCTTTGCAGACGCCCGAGGCAGTGACTGCTTTTACCGACAGACAACTTCCGGTCAATATACGCGGACAGCAGTTTTATGATAAATATACGATTAAGTTTACCGATGACGGCTTCTGGAAAGTATTCGACTTCACCTTTCTTTCCGGTGTCCCCTTTACACATGCCGATTGGGAATCGGGTATACGGCAAGCGGTTATTTCTGATAAACTGGCACGTAAGTTATTTGGTACGGTTGAAGCAACAGGGCAGACTTTACGCATGAATTATGCCGATTATCAGATATGCGGTGTGGTGAAAGAGGTGAGTCAAGCTGCCGAAAACGCCTATGGAGATGTATGGGTGCCCTATACGGTCAACTCCTCCTTATTAAAGGAAAATGTTAACTATTGCGAAGGAACTACGGGGGAGTTTACCTCCTGCATCCTGGCACGTTCTTCATCCGATTTCGAACCGATCCGCAAAGAGATGCTGAAGTTGCAGGCGGCTTTCAATGCTTCGCTTACCAACACAAAACTTGACTATATGTATTCTCCCTATACCCAGTGGCAGGCCGTGCTGGGTACAAATGGTTTCGATCGGGGTACAGTGGGCAAATGGTTTAAAACTACCGGTGCGACGGTTCTTTTCCTTTTGCTCCTGCCTGCCTTGAATATAATAGGTATAACGCTGACACAGTTTCGCAAACGTCGCAGTGAGATTGGGGTTCGTAAAGCGTTCGGTGCTCGTTCGTTTTCGCTGGTAGAGCAAGTGATGACCGAGAACCTGTTGATCTCCTGCATAGGTGGGCTGATCGGACTGGTGTTGTCATACGCCTTGTTATCTCTTTGCAGGTCGTTTTTCTTTTCGGGAACTATTGCTCTGACACACGATATGCTGATACAGCCCTTCACTTTTGTTGCGGCTTTCTTTTTCACGCTGTTACTGAATTTGCTGAGTGCCGCGATCCCCGCCTGGCGGGCCTCACGGATGCCTATTACAGAGGCGTTGCATGATATGGAATAATTTTAAAAACAAAGACCCGTTATGATAAAGCAAATATTTAAGATAATATGGAACCAACGCCGCTCTAACGGTTGGATATGGATGGAACTTCTGGTCGTATTCGTTGCGCTGTGGTATCTGGTAGATATGTTTGTGGTACAGTTCTATTCCTATTCCCGTCCGTTGGGCTATGATATCACGAATTGCTGGCGGCTTTCGTTTGATGTTTATCCCGAAGATGCCGCCGAGTATGTCAGCGACACTACTCATGCTTCTACTGAAGGCGAAGCATTGGCCCGGATCCTTGAACGCCTGCGTCGTGCCCCGGAAGTGGATAATGCTTGTGTTGCTTTCTATTCCTCACCCTATTCCGGAGGTAATTCATGGACACAGATCATGCCTTGTACGGCCGATAGCGGTAAGTTCAAAGAGCAATCCTATCACCAATATACCGTTTCTCCCGAATTTTATGATGTATTTCGTATCCGGAGCCGCGAGGGGCAGCTTCTGAGTGAATTATTGAACAAAAAACAGTTGGAATATTTTATTACTCCGGATCTGGAAAAAGATTTCTTCGGTGAGGAGTCGGCAGTAGGACAGAAAGTATGTTATCCCGGCAGTAGTATGCGGGAGATACGCATTGCGGCAGTGACCGTCCCGGTTCGTATGACCGAGTTTGTGAAGCCGGAGCCCGAACTTTTCTTTACTATGAGACCGAAAGAACTGGAACGTCAGGTGAATGCTTCCGGGGTAGCTAATATGGAGATAACCGTGCGGATGAAAGAAGATTTGACTCCGGAACAGATGGGGACTTTCCTAAACCGGATGAAGAGCCAGTTGACGGAGAATAATCTCTACGTTGCCAGCATGAAGGATATGAAGCAACAACGCAGTGAACGATTGCGGTCTGAATGGCGGAAAATCAGCATTAACCTTCTGTTGTCCGTTTTCATCTTGCTGAACGTGCTTTTCGGCATTACGGGAACTTTTTGGCTACGCATCGAGCAACGGCGTAGTGAAACCGGTCTGCGGATGGCACTGGGCAGTACACGCAGGCGGGTAGGATGGTTCTTCACTGCCGAGGGGTGGTTATTGCTGACCACCGTAACTCCGCTGGTGCTGTTTGTTATGTTCAATATGATACACATGGAAATTCCCGATTTGTACAATCTTCCTTTCTCCTGGTGGCGTTTTGCTGTCGGTTTTGGTGGGGTACTGTTGCTGATGGGGCTGATCATTGCGTTGGGCACGTGGTTGCCTGCCCGTCGGGCCATGAAGTTGCAGCCGGCGGAAGCGCTGCATTATGAATAATAAATTTAGTACCGAACAGACATGATAAAACTCTATTTCAAACAATCGTGGGCGTTGATCCGCCAGAATAAACTGTTCAGCAGTCTCTATGTGCTGGGCACAGGGCTGGCCATTGCCATGACAATGATTATTGTCATTGTGTATTATGTAAAGATCGCCCCTATCTATCCCGAAACGAACCGGTCTCAGACGATGGTGTTGACGTCGGTAGCCGTAAAAAACACCGAGCAACATTCTATGACCAAGTCCTCCTGTTCTTATCATATGCTGAAAGAATGGATCTATCCGTTGAAAAACGCGGAAGAAGTGACGGCCGTTTTGGGACGTATGTTATTGGGAAATTATGTACAGCCCGAAGATGGTGGGAATGTAATTCCCGTAATGGTGAAACAGACCGATCCTGCATTCTTCCGGGTGTTCCCGTTTGAATTCCTGGGCGGACAGGCTTTCTCACAGGCCGATTTTGAAAGCGGAATCCACAATGTAGTGCTTTCGGAGAGTGGTGCCCGCAGGATATTGGGTGACACAGAAGTGGTGGGACGTACGTTCTCGCTGAATTTTGAAGACTATCGGGTAGTGGGCGTGGTGCGTAGCGGCAGTTATATGCTCAGCGACTCTTATGCCGACGTGTATATGCCCTATACTTGTATAACCGGTTATGATCGGGGGGATAAAATGGCCAATATGGTAGGTCCTTATCAGGTGTTTATCAAACTGCCTGGGGCGGATGATGCCCCGAAGCTACGTGCTGAAATACAGGAGTTGGTTCATAAATTCAACCACTCTCAGCCCGATCTGGAAATAGACTTGAACAATCAGCCTCTTCCTTATTGGCAGTATCCTCTTAAACAAATGGGGTATTCGGAGATTGACTGGGCGAACGTATTCAAAATACATGGTTGGCTGTTGCTTGCTTTCCTGTTTGTTCCGGCCATCAACCTGGGCGGGATGATTTCCAGCCGGATGGAACAACGTCTTTCCGAGATGGGGATACGCAAAGCCTTCGGAGCCAATCGTTCGGTATTGTTAGGACAGGTGCTTTGGGAGAATCTGGCGCTCACCTGTGTAGGCGGTTTTATCGGTCTGCTGTTGTCATGGGGAGGTCTGGTGTTGGGGCGTAATTGGATTTTCGGTTTGTTCAATTCGTGGCCGGTACCCATCCCCGAAGGAGTGGAGGTTAATCTAAGTCCGGATATGTTGTTCAGTCCGTTTGTGTTTGTCCTTGCGTTCGGTACGTGTGTATTGCTCAACCTGCTTTCGGCTTTTTGTCCCGCATGGTATTCACTGCGTAAAAACATCATATATTCCATCAACGAAAAGATATAAATAGCCATGAATCAATTAATACTGAAAAACTTGTGGGCGCGCCGCAGTCGCAACCTGTGGCTATTGGCCGAGATTGTATTGGTTTGTATTGTCTCTTGGAAAATAGCGGACCCTTTGGTCGTGCTTACCCATGACCGTACGTTACCTGAGGGCTTTCGTTCCGATCATTTGTTTGTTCTTGAATTGGCGACTTTGCCGGAGAAATCCGGGAAGTTTCGTCCCGAAGAAGACGACAGCCTGTCCCGCAGGGAAAACCTGGGCCGCATTTTTCAACAGGTGAAGAATTATGAAGGTGTGGAGTCTGCTACGTTTTTTTTCAATCGTATAATGCCTTATTCCGGTAGCAGTACCACTTCTCCCCAGACGTTTAAGGGAGATTCTACCTATATGTCGGCATGGCAGATCTCTTTCCTGAACCGTTCGGACTTCTTCCGGACCATGGGGTTTGAAGGAGCTGAGGGGATGACGGCCGGAGAGCTGGACGAACGTATCTTTGATAAAGATGAATATGTGCTGACAGCCAATACGTCGGAGTTCTTTTTGCATCCGGAGAGTCCTCTCACCGGGCGGACGACATGGAACAACGACAGCACTGCCGAATATCGGGTGGCGGGTGTGATAAAACCTTTTCGCTATCGAAGCTATATGCAACCTCAGCCGGTCCGTCTGAATCCCCTGTCGGTTATGCCCGAACGGTATTATTCGGATTTGCCCCAGATTGTTTTCCGAATCGGGGATCGTCTTTCCGAAGAGGTGTTTTTGCATCACTTCATCCCTTGGACGGGGAAGGAGTTGAAAGCCGGAAATATATATGTGAATTCGGTGCAGTCGTATACCGATTTGCGTAAACAGTCGGAGTTCAGTGCCGGTACTACCGATACATACCGTAAAAATATAACTTTGGGCTTGTTCTTTCTGATCAATCTCTGTCTGGGGGTGGCCGGAACGTTCTGGCTGCAAACCCGTACACGGCGAGAGGAAGTCGGCATTATGCTTTCATTCGGAGCCCGGCCGCAAAACATTGTTCGGATGCTGCTGGGTGAAGGATGGGTACTGACAACAATCGGAACGCTGTTGGGATGCCTTGTTTATTTGCAATATGCCTTGAAAGAAGGACTATACTCCACAAATTGGGGATCATGGTCACCCGAAGTGGCTTCGCCTGCTTATTGGATCAATCATTTCGGTTGGCACTTTCTGGCAACTTCCCTGATGGTGTACATCTTGTTGCTGATTGTCGTTTCAGTCGGCATTTGGATACCTGCCCGGAAGATTAGCCGCATCAATCCGGTAGATGCTTTGCGTGATGAATAACTATTAAAATTACATACTATGATAAAACTTTATTTAAAACAATCGTGGATGTTGATCCGTCAGAACAAGTTGTTCAGCAGTCTGTATGTACTGGGTACGGGGCTTGCCATTGCCATGACGATGATTATTGCCATTGTGTATTATATTAAAATAGCTCCTATTTATCCGGAAGTGAACCGTTCGGTGACGATGCGGATGAAAGGGGTGAGTGCCATGCATGTGAAAGGAGGCGGAAATTCATATCTCTGTTCTTATGAAATGCTGAAAGAGTGGTTCTACCCACTGAAATCAGCGGAGCTGGTTACCGCTGTAAACGAACACTTTCTGAACCGGGAGGGGGCTTATATACAACCGGCCGGGGGAGGTGAGCAGATACCGGCTTTGGTAAAGTATACCGATCCTAATTTTTTTCGGTTATTTGAGTTTGAATTTTTGAACGGGAAGCCTTTTTCGGAAGCGGATTTAGCCAGTGGAATCCGTAATGTAGTACTTTCTGACCGGATGGCCCGCCGCATTTTTGGCAGGACCGATGTGGTTGGGCAAACGTTTAAACTGGATTTCAAAGAGTCTAAAGTCGTCGGAGTGGTACGTGAGGGCAGTTATCTGTTGCCGGCATCTTACGGGCAAATCTATATGCCCTATTCTTGCTTGCCGGGATATGACAGTAACAATGATGGCAGTCATAAAGTCGGTACCTATATCGTTTATTTTAAGGTTCGCCAGAAAGAAGATATGCCGAAACTGTATGCGGAGGTCAATGAAATGGTGCATAAATACAATATTTCCCAGAAAGAATATACAGTTGATATTTTTCATCAGCCGGATCCGTATTGGCAGACTTGGTTCAGAGAGGGCAATACGAACGAGATTGATTGGATGTCGGTCATTAAACTGTATGGAGGAGCTCTTTTGGCTTTGTTGTTAGTGCCTGCTATTAATTTGAGTGGGATGATATCCAGTCGCATGGACGATCGTCTGGCGGAAATGGGGATACGAAAAGCGTTCGGGGCTAACCGGAAACAATTATTGAATCAAGTGTTATGGGAAAATCTGCTTCTTACTTGCATCGGCGGGCTGATGGGACTTATTGTTTCATGGGGGCTGCTTGTGTTAGGGCGTAATTGGGTATTTAGCCTGTTCGACAAATATCCGACAGTTGTGTCCGACGGAGTCGATGTGGCTATCAATCCGCAAATGCTGTTCAGTCCTTTAATGTTTTGCGTAACATTTGCTTTTTGTTTGATACTGAACCTGCTCTCTGCCTGGTGGCCCACATGGCGCTCGTTGCACAACGATATTATTGACTCACTTAACACTAAGAAATAAATCATGATACGACTTATAATAAAGAACCTCTGGGCCCGTCGTCGGAAAAACGGATGGCTGTTGGCCGAATTGATATTGGTATCGATCGTCACGTGGGTGATTGTCGATCCGTTGGTAGTGTTGACACACGATCGGAATCTGCCGGAGGGCTATCGTCCCGATCATCTTTTCTTGCTTCAGTTGGCATCGTTCCCTGCCGAATCGGAGCAATTCCATATCGAAGAGAATGATACATTGGCGCGTAAAGCCAATTTTGAGCGGTTGCTCGACAAGCTGAAACATTATGAAGGAGTAAAGTATACTACTTTCATCTTGAATGGCCAATATCCTTCATCGAATTCCACGAGTAACGGTAATACGATGTTCGATACCATTCCGGTCCGCACTCTCCGTCTTACTTTCATGCCCCACACCGATTATTTCCGGACCATGGGGATGGAGGGAGCCGAAGGTATGACGGCCGAACAATTGGATAACCGTGACTTCCGTTGGACCGAATCGGTATTGACTGCGGACGTAGCGTATCGGCTGAAGGATGGAAAACCGCTTTACGGACGTCGTTTGGGGGAAAATGGAGATGATGAAGACTATCGGGTGGGAGGAGTGATCGCCCCTCTTCGTTACCGGAGTTATATGCAACCCATGCCCATAGAGTTATGCGTGTTTGAAGAGTTTCCTGATTATATGTACTATTATCTTCCGTTAATCGCTTTTCGTATAGACGACAATCTGTCGGAGAAGGCTTTTCTGCATCACTTCCGTGAGTGGATGGATAAAGGACTGACGGTAGGCAACTATTATGTGAAGTCTGTACGGCCCTTCAGCAGCATTCAGGATCAACATGAGTTTTCTGAAGGTATCACTAACCAGTATCGCCTGAACCTGGCTTTAGGTATATTCTTTTTAGTGAACCTTTGTTTGGGAGTGGCCGGAACTTTCTGGATGCAGACCCGTTCGCGCCGTGAAGAGGTGGGCATCATGCTTTCTTTTGGCGGTAATCCTTCACATATCACCCGCCTGCTTTTATACGAAGGTTGGGTGCTGACCACATTGGGGACGTTGATAGGCTGCTTGCTCTATTTGCAATATGCGTTGAAGGATGGTCTCTATACTACCTGTATCGGTTCGGAAGAGACGATGCCTGTTTATTGGATTAACCATTTCGGTCTGCATTTTGCGGCTGTTTCCCTGATTGTATACCTTTTGCTGTTGATTGTTGTTTCTATCGGAATCTGGATGCCGGCACACAAACTCAGCCGCATCAATCCGGTGGATGCTTTGCGGGACGAATAACCAATAAATAAAATAAATTGCTATGATGGTATTATACTTCAAACAGGCCTGGCAACTCCTGAAACAGAATCCTTTATTCAGCAGTGTGTACATACTCGGTACAGGACTGGGGATTGCCATGACCATGAGCCTGGTGATCATCTGTTACATCAAGATGGCTCCGGTCTATCCCGAAGAGAACCGGAACCGTATCCTGGTCAGTAAAGGAATGACTGTTGTAGAGCAGAAAAACCAGGAGAATTGGTTCAGTTCGCACGTATCCTTTCAGGCAGTGAAGCGTTTTTATTATCCGCTGAAGAGTACCGAGGCTGTAGGGGCATCTATGGATGGGCGCAGTACATCATTACTTGAACTGCCTGGTGACGGAGATTTGAAAGAGGTACAGGTGAAGCTGGTAGATGCCGGGTTCTGGAAGGTGTTTCAATTTGCCTTTGTAGACGGCAAGCCGTTTAGTCAGGCCGATTTTGATTCCGGATTACGAAAAGCTGTCATTTCGCGTACAATGGCTCGCCAGCTTTTTGGAGAGACTCCACCGGTAGGTCGTACTTTTGTTCTTGATTCCGATGAATATAGAGTATGTGGAGTTGTAAAAGATGTTTCCTTCATTACCCCTGCTACGTATGCGGATATTTGGTTACCACTGACGGTTGATTCCGATATTATAAAGGATAATAAGGGTGGCTATGAGTTGGTAGGTGATCTGAATGTCTATATGTTGGCTCCTTCTGTCGATGCTAAAGATAAGGTAATTACAGAGGTACGTGACGTGTTCCGCAAATATAATTATTCTCAGAAAAAATACAGTGTCGATTTACATGGGCAACCGGTATCTTACTGGAAAAGTATTTTTTATGAATATTCTAATTCGGCACCCGACTGGGGAGAGCTGTTACGAGTGTATGGCACTATCCTGTTAGCTTTATTATTTGTTCCGGCACTGAATCTGGCAGGAATGATTGCTTCACGTATGAAGCGCCAGCTTTCCGAATTGGGCATACGTAAGGCTTTCGGTGCTTCCAAAACTTCGCTTCTGTTGCAGGTATTTTGGGAAAATCTGTTTCTTACTGGCATCGGAGGTCTGTTCGGTTTGTTACTTTCGTATCTGATTGTCTATTGTGGTCGGAACTGGCTTCCGGACCTGTTGTCTTTCTCGGTAGATGTGATGCCCGAGGGAGTCGATAGCTTCTTGACTCCCGGTATGTTGCTGAATCCGGTGGTGATAGGTATTACCTTCATGGTCAGCTTGGTGCTGAATGTATTGTCGGCTCTGATTCCGGCTTTACATGCTTTGAAGAAAGATATTGTATATTCGCTTAACGAAAAAAGATAAAAGATATGAACCTGATGATGATACTCCGCCAGTTGTGGAACCAGCGTGCTGCCAATGGATGGATTCTGGGAGAACTGGTGGTTGTGACTTATTTTTTATGGGGAGTAGTCGACCCTGTGTACGTATTATTATCCGATAAGGCATTGCCCGATCATTATGATCTTACCGATACTTACCTGCTCAGTATAGGTGAATATTCAACTAACCATACCAAATATAAACCGGAGATGGCTTCCGATTCGCTGAAACGTATTGACTTTATGCGCATCGTAGATCAGGTACGCCGCTATCCGGGTGTTTCTAATGTGACTGTCAGCCTTTTTAATTCTTATCCGCAAAGCGGGGGCTGGAACGGAGGACAGGTTTTCAATGATACGATCCTTGCATATTCACAGCAGATGACCTTCCTTTCCGGAACCGACTATTTTGGAGTTTTTCGTATACACGATGCACGGACAGGACAAATTCCTCCGGTACTTGCGGAAGGAGAACAGGGGATCTACCTGACTCCTGATCTCGCAGAGAAGTTGTTCGGCGAGAAATATCCGCAAAATAAATGGGTGCATTGGGGAGATACGACCCGTAAGTTTCCGTTGACCGCTATAATCGACCCCGTACAGATAAGAAGTAATAACCAACCCGGTCCTCTGATATTCAAGACTACTTCTGAATTGAAACATCTTCCGGGCAGAGTGCGGATTTGTTTCCGGGTGCGTGATGGACTCGCTTCACCTGTTTTCACTGAGACATTTAAACGTGAAATGCGTCCCCGAATGCAGATCGGGAACTATTATCTGGCATCGCTTACGGATTTCAGGACGGAAAGTAAAAATTTTGAGTATTATATGGGAACTACGGGGACTATCCGGTTGCAGACCATTCTCGCTTTATTTTTTCTGTTGTGTGTCTTTTTGGGGATGGGGGGTACCTTTTGGCTGCGTTGCAATGCCCGCCGGGAGGAAATAGGGCTCTATATGGCAATGGGGTCTAACCGCCACCGATTGATCCGGCAGTTTCTTTTTGAAGCCTGGTGGATGGTGACTATCGCATTTGTAGTAGGAGCATTGGTACAACTTCAAATAGTATATCTGAATGGCTTTGCTTTCCCGCCGGATAATCCGAACCCGGATTATATACAGAATCGTCCGGTGTTGCACTTCCTTATTGTATCGGTTATTTCGTATGTTCTGATTCTGGCTGTTTCGTTTGTGGCAACTTATATTCCGGTTTCAAAAGCAGCACGGATGAATCCTGCGGATGCTTTGCGGGACGAGTAACCGGATTGGTCGGCAAATACCTCTACCACAGAGGAGATATGAAGTAACACAGATTATTTATATTGATTAGCAGTGACTTAAATTTTCCTCTGTGTTTCTCTGTGTTCTCTGTGGTGAGTTTTGACACATTTACATGATTTCAAAGAACTTTGGACGGTATATAACTTTTTTAAATATCAGTTCTGCGAATATCTGTATTCGTTGGGCGTTACTCCCGTAATTTTCTTGAAAAACAAGCAGAATAACTGCGTATTAGAAAATCCCAGTTGACCGGCTATTGCTTTGATTGTATTCTCTTTATCAAGTAGCATTCTCTTTGCGGTTTCCATTCTTTTTAACTGAAAGAACTCCAGTAAGGTTTTACCGGTTTCAAACGTGAGTAAATCTTCAAAATAGGCGACGGAGAGCTTTAAATTTTCAGCACAATATGCGGAGGTAGGCGGACCTTCCCACTTTAGCTTACCGGAATAAATATAATCATCCAATAAACGGTCTGTTTTGTCGAGCAGCACTTTATTCTTGTTCTCCCTGGTGATAAACTGCCGTTCGTAGAACCGGGTACAATAATCCAACAATAGTTCGATGTATCGTGAAATCAGTGTTTGGCTATGGCGGTCTATCGGGTGATGTAATTCCTCGTCCATTTCCCGTAGGCATTCTATAATCTTATCCTTTTCGCGTTGGGACAGATGTAAAGCCTCCTCTTTCCGGTAGAAAAAGAAAGTATATTCTTGAATGTTTTTTTCAAGTGTGGTACCATAAAGCAGATCGGGATGGAAAGCCAGTAACCATCCCTGCTGTGGGAGTACTCTGTTTTTGTGCATGTCGAAGGTTTGTTCCGGAGGGAGGAAAACCATTGTCGCATTGGAATAGTCATAAGCTTTGCGTCCGCAACAACAGCAATCCTCTATGTCGTTCTCCATCAACAGTATTGTGTAAAAATCGAATTTAATGCTGTGCTGTTCCACATTCGTATGGTCCAGACGGATAATGCTTGCCTGTGGATGCAGCGTCTTGCATCCCAGGCAGCGGTTGCATTGATGCACCGTTTTGATATCTAATGTTTCTTTACCGGAAGAGGCCATCATACTTGAATTATCCTGTATTCTGTCGGGGTACAGCCAACATTCTTTTTAAATATGCGTGTGAAATGTTGTGGGTATTGGAATCCCAGTTCATATGCAATCTCACTGACTGTTTTTTCTGAAGCCAATATCTTTTCTTTGGCTACATTTATTATTTTACCCTGGATGTATTCCTGAGCAGTCTTACCCGTTTCTTTTTTAACCAGGTCGCCGAAATAGTTGGAAGACAAGTTTACCTTATCTGCAAAATATTTCACTGTGGGTAATCCTTCGGTTTGCGACTGCTCACTTTGGAAGTAGAGATCCAATAGTTCTTCGAACTTCACCAGTACGTCCTTGTTCACTTTTGAACGTGTGACGAACTGCCGTTCATAGAAACGCATGCAATAGTCCAATAATAATTCGATATTTCTTGAAATCAGGCGTTTGCTGTGCTTGTCTATCGGACGTGATAATTCTAACTGGACTTTATCCAGGCAATCCTGAAAGATCTTTTTCTCTTCGTCCGAAAGATGAAGGGCTTCATTTGAAGCGTATGAAAAGAATGAATACTGTTCGATTTCCTGTCCCAAAGATGTGCCGCGTATCAGGTCGGGATGAAATAATATACCGTGTGACTTCGGACGTATCCCGTCAGTCACCTTTACCTCTACTACTTGTCCGGGGGCAAAACTTGTTACTGTGCCTTCTTGATAGTCATACATCTGCCGTCCGTAGCGTAGATCGCCGCACTTTGTTTGTTTCAGAAACAAAGCGTACAGTCCGTAATTGAGGGTGAAGTGTGTGGGGAACAACGTGGCTTTCGACAAGTCGACTACTGTCACCAAAGGGTGCAATGTTTCGAGACCGTACATCTGGTTATACTGGTCTACCGAATTGAGCTTAATTACTTCTTCCATAGGGCATATTGTTATTTATCTGTGACAAATGTAGGGATTTTCATCATATGTAGTATGGGTTGGAGGAATAAAACCGGAATAGGGGTAAGAATATCCGTAATTGAGGTAATTACATCCGTAATCCGGGTATACGATGAGAACGGAAAGGTGCCTAAATTTGCATCATAAATTTATAATCTTATGAAAATGAAACATTTTATATGGGCATCGGCAATGATAACGTTGCTGTGCTATACCACAAATTCTTTAAATGCACAGAATATGAAAAAAGAAGAAGTTCTACAAAATCCGAGTGTGTTTCCCATAGGAGATGCAAACGTGCAATATGCGAAGTTTTTTATAGGGCAGTCCTATCTGGCACGCTTGACACAGAATGATGAATTGAATTGTCCTGTCAGCAATGTGACTTTCGAGCCCGGATGCCGTAACAATTGGCACAGCCATACGGGCGGACAAATCCTGATAGCTGTCGGAGGAAGAGGGTATTATCAGGAAAAAGGGAAAAATGCCCGTCTGTTACTGCCCGGAGATGTAGTGGAGATAGCTCCGGATGTAGTGCATTGGCATGGAGCCGCCCCTGACAGTTGGTTTTCGCATCTGGCCATCGAATGTAATCCTGAAACCAACCAAAATACTTGGTTGGAACCTGTAGATGATCAGGCATACGCTGAGGCAACTTCCCCCCAAGGGATAGCTGCAACGAGTGTTTCCCGCAATGGCACGACGAGGTTTATCAATCTCGGAAACAACCTTGCACAGACCGATCCCGAACTGGAGGAAATATTCACTAATTTTGCTTTTGGAGAAACACAGCAATATGGTGATTTGGATACTCGTATGCGGATTTTGGTTACAATGGCTTCCACCATTGCCATGAGTACTGCGGGAGAGTATCAAAAAACACTCCAAGCCGCTTTTGTCAACGGAGTTACCCCGCTTGAAATAAAAGAAGTGCTTTATCATGCCGTTCCTTATGTGGGTATGGCAAAGGTTGCGGAATTGATTTCTATAGCCAATGGATTCTTGTCGTCAAAAGGAGTGAAGTTGCCTTTGGAGCCACAGGCGGTGATAACTTCCGAAAACCGTATGGAGAAGGGACTTGCTTTGCAGAAATCCATTTTTGGCGAACGAATAGACAAAATGTATGAAACCGCACCCCAAGGACAATTGCATTTTCAGGAATATCTTTCCGCCAACTGTTTCGGTGATTATCAAACGCGTCCGGTTCTGGATGTAAAAACGCGTGAAATGTTAACTTTTGCCATCCTTGTGTCACTTGGTGGCTGTGAGGCGCAGGTCAAAGGCCATATTCAAGGCAATATAAATGTTGGCAATGATAAATCTGTGTTGCTGACTGTCATTACTCAATTGTTGCCCTACATTGGTTATCCGCGTACACTCAATGCATTGGCTTGCTTAAATGAGATTGTTCCGGAGGATAAGTAAATCAGGCAGTTCGTTAACGGGCAGTATGTTCATTATCGGACATCCTTCTGTTAGTTTAATGTGCAATTTATGAGGATGTTATTCTTTTGGCATACCATTTGACATGTCTTGTTCATATAAGCCAAAATGGAACAAAACGAATCATCTAAATAAATTAAAGTTATGATTACATTAACTTCTCTCTCAAAAATCTATCGTACAAACGAGATTGAGACAGTAGCTCTCGAGAATGTGAACCTGAAAGTGGATCGCGGTGAATTTCTTAGCATAATGGGACCTTCCGGTTGTGGCAAATCGACTCTATTAAATATTATGGGGTTGCTGGATGCGCCTACAACCGGAACAATCGAAATAAACGGCACGCACACGGAAGGGATGAAGGATAAAGAACTGGCTGCTTTCCGTAATAAAACGCTTGGTTTTGTGTTCCAGTCATTCCATCTGATCAATTCTCTTAATGTATTGGACAATGTAGAGCTTCCCTTATTATATCGTCGTATAGGCTCTTCCGAACGTCGGAAACTGGCTCAGGAGGTGCTTGAGAAAGTTGGTTTGACTCACCGTATGCGGCATTTCCCCACACAGCTTTCCGGTGGTCAGTGCCAGCGCGTAGCCATTGCCCGTGCCATTATCGGTAATCCGGAGATTATCCTTGCTGATGAGCCTACCGGTAACCTGGACTCCAAGATGGGGGCTGAGGTAATGGAGTTGCTTCATCGGTTAAATAAAGAAGACGGACGTACCATTGTGATGGTAACCCATAACGAGGAACAGGCCAAACAGACTTCACGCACCATTCGGTTCTTTGACGGACGGCAAGTGCAATAATTCAGAAGCATTACACGAGGAATAAACGTTCATTTTTGATAAGAAAGAGAGTTCATTTGTGGGCAGAGTGTTCATTATCGGACACTCTGCCCAAATATTAAGTGGTTGTTTATAAGTGTATTAATTCTTTGGCATGTCATTTGAACATGATCTTAATAAAAAGAAATAATTTAAAACCATAAGTTTATGATTACATTGACTTCTCTCTCGAAAATCTACCGTACGAACGAAATCGAAACAGTGGCTCTTGAAAATGTGAACCTAACAGTAGACCGTGGTGAGTTCCTGAGCATAATGGGACCTTCCGGTTGTGGTAAATCGACTTTGCTGAATATTATGGGGTTGCTGGATGCACCTACTACCGGAACCATAGAGATAAACGGTACACACACTGAAGGCATGAAAGATAAGGAACTGGCAGCTTTCCGTAATAAGACACTTGGGTTCGTATTCCAGTCGTTTCACCTGATTAATTCCCTGAATGTACTGGATAATGTGGAGCTTCCGTTACTGTATCGCCGTATGGGCTCCTCCGAACGTCGGAAACTGGCTCAGGAGGTGCTTGAGAAAGTCGGTTTGACTCACCGTATGCGGCATTTCCCCACACAGCTTTCCGGTGGTCAGTGTCAGCGCGTTGCCATTGCCCGTGCCATTATCGGCAATCCGGAGATTATCCTTGCTGATGAACCTACCGGAAATCTGGACTCCAAGATGGGGGCTGAGGTAATGGAGTTGCTTCACCGGTTAAATAAAGAAGACGGACGTACCATTGTGATGGTGACCCATAACGAGGAGCAGGCCAAACAGACTTCCCGCACCATTCGGTTCTTTGACGGACGGCAAGTACAATAATAATCATAATACAGTCATTCATCTCAAAATTAGGAAACGATGAAAATAAGAGTAATTTTAGTGGCTTTAGCTCTCACAATGGGGGCAACTTTCAATATGATACAGGCTCAATGCAGTGATGATTGCCAATGTGGTAAAACTACCGGAAGTAAGGGAATCATTGTTGATAACCGTAAAGTTCCCGGTTTTTCTTCTATCCGTCTGGATGCAGTCGGAGATATCATTTTTACGCAGTCCGATCGTTGTTCTGTTCGGATAGAGGGCCCGCAGAGATATGTATCCGAAACTACAACGAAAGTGGAAAAAGAGACTTTGGTGATTGGATATAAAGAGAATAACAGCAATTCCAAAAATGTTAAACTGTATATTGCCGCTCCTGATCTGAAGAGTGTAAAATTGCAGGGAGTAGGCAGCTTCAATTGCCGGACCGCACTTCGGTTGGATCAATTGAAGATAACTCTTTCGGGAGTAGGCGGTGCTGAAATTAGTGATTTGGTTTGTGAAACTCTCAAAGTACGGTTGGATGGTGTAGGCAGTGTCAATATCCGGGTGGATTGTGATGAACTGACAGCTCGTGCCGACGGTGTAGGAAGCATGACCCTGAAAGGCAAAGCCCGTAAAGCTGATATTTCTAAAGGTGGAGTCGGAGGGGTTAATACACGCGGATTGAAAGTAGGAGAATAAAAAGAACACAATGATTAAACAATATTTCAAGCAGGCCCTGTCGCAACTTAAGCAACAACCATTGTTGACTACGATAAGTGTGCTGGGCACTGCACTGACCATTTGCCTGATTATGGTAGTGGTGATGCAACAACAGATAAAGACGGTTCCTTTTGCCCCCGAAAGTAACCGGAACCGCTTGTTGCACGTCAAATGGATGAGTGTAGGCAACAAAACCTGGAGTGACGACGGATCAAGTAACGGTCCGATGGGAATAAAAACGGCGAAGGGATGTTTCGAAGGATTAAAAACTCCTGAAGAAATTAGTATATATAGCATCCCCGAGACGATGCAGGTCTCTTTGTCTCGGGGAGTGCGTACAGGAGTGGATGCACTTGAGACAGACGGGGCTTTCTGGCGTATATTCGACTTCTCGTTTATCGATGGCAAGCCTTACTCGGATGCTGAAGCTAAATCGGGTTTGCCCGTGGCTGTTATAACAGAAAGTGTGGCCCGGCTTCTTTTCGGTACTGCTACAAATGTGGCCGGGAAAGAGATTTTTGTGAACGATGCCCCTTACCGGGTGAATGGAGTTGTGAAAGATGTCTCTTCAATGGCTTCGACGGCCTATGCACAGATATGGGTCCCATATCTGTCAACTAACATCACAGGAGGGGATAATGTATGGAATGATGGTATCATGGGAGTGATGCAGGTTGTGATTCTGGCTCGTAACTCTTCTGATTTTGATGCGATTCGGGCAGAGTGTGAACGACGTCGTTTGGCATACAATGCCGGATTGGGAGATTATTTTGTGTTTTACCGGGGACAGCCGGATGACCAGTTGACCATGTCACAGCGTATATGGGCAAATGTGCAACCGGATATGGCGGGTTATTTTCGCCAACAAGTGATCATTTTCCTTATTTTGTTGTTGGTTCCTGCCATTAACCTGAGTTCGATGACTCACAGCCGTCTGCGACAGCGTGTGGCGGAGATTGGCGTGCGCCGTTCGTTCGGTGCTACCCGCGGAGGGGTGATGGGACAGATTGTTGCCGAGAATTTGGTGTTGACTTTAATGGCGGGTGTTGTAGGATTATTGTTCTGTTTGCTGATTTCCTATGTGTGGGGCGGTACACTTTTTGCCGATTCACGGCTGATGTATCTCAATACGGCTCCGGTCATTGAGTGGAAGATGCTTTTCAAACTCTCTACGTTTATTTATGCTCTGCTCTTTTGTCTGCTGCTAAACTTGCTCAGCAGCGGGTGGCCGGCTTGGCGGGCATCCCGGATGTCAATCATAAATGCTCTTAGCGGAAAACTCACTTAAACACTACATGAACGATGAATAAGAAATTATTAAAACAAATAGTTAATGAACGGCGTTCGAATGCGTGGTTGTTCGTGGAGTTACTGTTAGTAAGTATTGTGCTTTGGTATGTGGTCGACTATATGTTTGTCACTCTTTATACTTATTTTGAGCCTCGTGGTTTTGATATAGAGAATACTTACAGGGTTGAATTTAATTATCTCACGGAAAAAAGCCCCGATTATATAGCCGGCCGTACGGAAGAGGAAAATAATGCCGATATACGTGAGTTATTAGATCGTTTGCGTCGTCGTCCCGGAGTAGAGGCAGTCAGTATGTCACAAAATTCTTTTCCTTACAATGGCAGTAACAGTGGTATGGAAGTACGTCTGGATACTATGGAAAGAAAGTATAATATCCGGCGGTGGGTGACCCCTGACTTTTTCCGTGTATTCCGTTATCGGGGAGCTAACGGAGAAACACCGGAACAATTGGGAGCTTTGCTGAAAGAGGGTACTTTTATGGCATCGCGTAATCTTTTTGAATCCCCTTATCATATAGACTTAAAAGATTATATTGGCAAAGAATTTTGTTTGGATCAGGATACAGCCCGGGGTACAAAGTTGTCTGCCGCACTTGAAGTGATTCGTTACGATGATTTTTCGGCCGCTTGCTATAGCCGGTCGGTAGTAATATTATTGCGGGAGGATCAATTAGCATATGGCAATGAAATCTGTCTGCGTACCAGTGATGGTGAACCTGCCGGATTCGCCGAACGGTTAATGAAAGACGCACCATCCCAATACAGAGTGGGGAATGTCTTTTTATCGAAAGTAAATTCATTCCAGAATATTCGTCGTACTTTCCAGTTAGACGATATGAATACTTTACGAAACTATTTGGTGGGGATGAGCTTTTTGCTGCTTAATATTTTCCTGGGATTGTTGGGCACTTTCTGGTTCCGGACGCAGCAGCGTAAAGGAGAGATGGCTTTAATGATGGCGGTAGGCGGCAGCAAGAAGAGTGTCTTTTTCCGTTTGCTCAGTGAAGGCTGGTTCATGCTGCTTCTGGTCACTCCGTTGGCACTGGGCATTGACTGTTATATTGCCAAAAGCGAACTGACACCTTCGTGGCAATTCTCCACGTTCACTGTCGGGCGTTTTGTATTGTGCGAATGTATTACTCTGCTGTTGATGGCATTGATGATATTGGCCGGCATTTGGTTCCCGGCCCGTCAGTCCATGAAAATCCAGCCGGCAGAAGCATTGCGTGAGGAATAAAAGCTTATTGCAATAAATCGTAATCTATCTGCGTTGTTTTCAAGATTATAACGTATATTTGCGTCCATAATCCTGATACAACGCAGTTTTTTTACTATGAACAGACGATCGTATACTATATTTCTTATATCTATCTTTTTATTTCTCACAGAAATATCCACTGCTGCGGAACGCGTTTATAATGTTCTTTTCATTCAGTCGTATGCTTCCGAAACACCTTGGCATGGCGATTTGGCCAAGGGATTGAAAGAAGGATTCAGCGAATCCGGACTGAAAGTGAATGTGACAACAGAATTTCTGGATGCCAATTTCTGGACTTATCAGTCAGAGAAACTTATTATGCGGCGTTTCTGCGAACGAGCCCGCGAACGGGGAACAGATTTGATTGTTACTGTCAGTGACGAGGCTTTCCATACTTTGTTGACTTGCGGGGATTCATTGCCTTTACAGTTGCCTGTTGTCTTTTTTAATATAAAATATCCGGAAGGCAGTCTGATCGATTCGTTACCCAATGTGTGTGGATATACGGCAAATCCGGATTTCGGGGAGCTGTTGAGGCAGGCGAACCGTCTTTTCCCGAGTCGGACGGAAGTAGTCTGTATCTCTGACAACAGCCTTCTGAGTTCTAAAGGAAGAGACGACTTTATGAACGAATGGAATGGCTTTGTGAAAGAGCATCCGGAATATACGGTAACTTTCTATAATTCGCAAACGGATACAACCAACAAAATCATAGCTTCCACATGTTATCCGCGCAATACGCACAGAACACTGATTATTGCCCCTAAATGGTCGCCTTTTATGTCATTCATCGGACGTAATTCAAAAGCTCCTTTCTTTTCGTGTGAAAATCTTGCATTGACTAATGGCGCCTTCGGGGCTTATGATGCCGATTCATATACTTCTGCACGTGAGGTGGGGCGGACAGCTTCCGATGTGTTACGTGGGAAGACTCCTTCGGAAGTGGGGATTATTGAATCTCCCTTGAATTTTATGTATGATTTCAAGCAGCTGGTGTTTTTCAAGGTAAATCCCAAGCAGGTGCAGGCTATTGGAGGAACCATTATCAACGAACCATACGGAGAGAAATATCGTTTGCTCTATATCTTACTGTATAGCTCGATATTAGCTTTACTGGTGTTTTTGATAGTGTGGCTGTATCGCATTAACCGCCGCGAATCCCGTCGGCGCATCCATGCCCAGACCCGTTTACTGATACAAAACCGGTTGGTTGCCCAACGTGATGAATTCGATAATGTATTCCATTCTATCCGTGACGGTGTGATCACGTACGATACCGATCTCCGTATTCATTTTACGAATCGTTCTTTACTGAAAATGCTGCATTTGCCTAAGGATGAAGCCGCGCGTCCTTATGAAGGATTACCGGCAGGCAGTATCTTCAAGATTTACAATAATGGTAAAGAGATTCTCCGTTCCATGCTCGAGCGGGTGGTAACTGAAGAGGGCAGTGTGGTCATTCCCGAAAATTCGTTTATGCAGGAAGTCCACAGTGGCAGCTATTTTCCTGTTTCGGGTGAGATCGTTCCTATCCGGGCACATGGTAAAATCACCGGAATGGCCCTTTCGGCCCGTAATATATCGGATGAAGAGATGCAAAAACGTTTCTTTAGTATGGCGGTGGACGAAAGCTCCATCTATCCCTGGCAGTATAATATCCGTACCGGTTTATTTACTTTTCCTGCGGGCTTTCTGGTACGCTTCGGGTTTGCAGAGAACAAGACCACCATTTCACGGAATGAGATGGACCGGATGGTTCATCCAGACGATCAGGAGTTGGCGTTCGAACTCTTTAACCGTGCATTGGCAGGTCTGAGCCAGAGTACCCGTATGAGTTTCCGCCAGCTTAGCGGTGACGGCAGATACGAATGGTGGGAATATCGTACTTCGGTGCTTGCAGGACTTACGACAGACACACCTTACAGCATTCTGGGCGTATGTCAGAGTATACAGCGCTATAAGACTACCGAAGAGCAATTAACCGCAGCCCGCGATAAAGCACTTCAGGCAGATAAGCTTAAATCGGCATTCCTTGCTAATATGAGTCACGAAATACGTACACCGCTGAATGCCATCGTGGGCTTCTCCGATTTGTTGAGTGATACCAGTGGATTTACCGAAGAGGAGGTAAAGTTGTTTATTGAGACAATCAATAAAAACTGTGGCCTGTTACTGGCACTTATTAATGATATTCTCGATTTGTCCCGTATAGAGTCCGGTACGATGGATTTCCAGTTTGCCGGGCACAATCTTCCGTTATTGATGAAGAATGTATACGATTCACAACAGTTGAACATGCCTTCCGGAGTCCGGTTGGTATTGAAGTTGCCGGAGAATAGTAAAAAATATCTGGTGACGGATAATGTCCGCTTGCAACAAGTGGTGAATAACCTGATAAACAATGCTGCCAAGTTTACAACACAAGGGTCGATCACATTCGGTTATACGGAGGAAGAGCCGGGATATACTTCTATTTTTGTAGAAGATACCGGAAAAGGTATTTCGGAAGATGGGTTGAGGCATATCTTCGAACGTTTCTATAAAGTCGACAGTTTTACCCAGGGAGCCGGGTTGGGACTGAGTATTTGTCAAACCATCATCGGACGTTTGAATGGAGTCATCACGGTTACTTCGAAGGAAGGAAAGGGAACCCGTTTCACAGTTCGTTTGCCGGATACTTGTGAATAAGTACACCGGGGGCGTCCGTCTGCGGACAAACTGTTCATTTTCGGACAGAAGAAGGAGGATTGATTTTAGACGGTGAACGATAAACGGTGAAGGATGAACAAAAGGAGTGGTGGATGACGAACAGGTGAAGAGTGACCAAGAGGGAAGTGGAGTGAGGATTATCATACACTGAACTCTTTCAAATGAATGTTTATGTTATATAGCGAGTTGGAGTGATCGCTGCAACACTCAATATTTGGCACAGGGTTTGCTTTTCTGCCGGTAAATAAACAAATTCTATATGAAACGATCTTTTCTACTCTCTGCTTTTGCCTTCTGTTCGTTGGCATTGAGTGCACAGGAAACACGGGAGATTACCTTGAATGAAGCCATTGCATTGGCGCGTACACAGTCTGTAGATGCAGCCGTTGCTCTCAATGAGTTGAAGACAGCTTATTGGGAATACCGTACGTTCCGTGCCGATTTGTTGCCGGAAGTAAATTTCAGCGGGACTTTGCCAAGCTATGGAAAACAATATAACAGTTATCAGAATGAAGACGGCTCTTACTCCTTTGTCCGCAGTAATAAGTTAGGGCTGAACGGTACGCTTTCCATTGATCAGAATATCTGGTTTACGGGTGGTAAGATAGCCCTGTCTTCTTCACTCGACTTTGTGAAACAGCTGGGGAGTGGTGGAAACCGGCAGTTTATGTCCGTGCCTATCGCTTTACAATTGACTCAACCTATCTTTGGAGTGAATGACCTGAAATGGAATCGCCGCATTGAGCCGGTTCGTTATGAAGAGGCAAAAGCAGCCTTTATCACTGCTACAGAGACTGTAACCATGAACGCGATCACTTACTTCTTTAATCTTCTGCTGGCTAAAGAAACTCTGGGAACCGCCCGCCAGAATCAGATAAATGCAGATCGCTTGTACGAGGTGGCCGGAGCGAAACGAAAGATGGGGCAAATTTCCGAAAATGAGCTTTTGCAATTGAAACTGGCTGCATTGAAAGCTCGGGCTGCCGTTACCGATGCACAGAGCAATCTGAATGCAAATATGTTCCGGTTGCGCTCTTTCCTGGCAATAGGAGATGATCAGGTATTGGAGCCGGTAATACCGGAATCAGCACCCGATCTTAAAATGGAATACAACAAAGTGCTGAATAAAGCATTGGAGCGCAATTCTTTCGCTCATAACATACGTCGCCGGCAGTTGGAAGCTGATTACGAAGTGGCTACCGCACGTGGCAATCTTCGTAGTATCGATCTTTTCGCAAACGTGGGATATACCGGACTGAATAAGGATTTCTCTGCTTCTTATCAAAAATTACTCGATAACCAAGTGGTAGAGGTCGGTGTGAAGATTCCGATTCTTGATTGGGGAAAGCGTCGTGGAAAAGTGCGTGTAGCCAAGAGTAACCGGGAAGTTACCTTATCCAAAATACGTAAAGAACAAATTGACTTTGATCAGGACATCTTCCTGCTTGTAGAGAATTTTAATAATCAGGCACAGCAACTTTCTATTGCCAATGAAGCGGATAAGATTGCACAGCAGCGTTATAAAACCAGTATCGAGACTTTCCTGATAGGTAAAATCAATACACTCGACCTGAATGATGCCCAGAATTCGAAAGATGATGCCCGGCAGAAACATATCAATGAACTCTACTGGTACTGGTATTATTTTTACCAGCTCCGCAGTCTGACGCTGTGGGACTTCCAGAATAATACACCACTGGAAGCCGATTTTGATGATGTTGTGAAGAATTAGTTTGGTTTTAACCCCAAAAAGAGTAGTTTTGCAAATCAAAAAAATAACACTTATGCTTTTAATTATAGATGATGATAGTGGAGTTCGTTCCTCGTTGAGTTTCATGCTGAAACGTGCCGGTTACCAAGTGGTAACTGTACCCGGTCCGCGTGAGGCGATGGAAGTAGTCCGTTCGGAAGCTCCTTCTCTGATTTTGATGGATATGAATTTTACACTTTCCACTTCCGGAGAAGAGGGATTGACCCTTCTTAAGCAGGTCAAGATATTTCGTCCCGATGTTCCTGTAATTCTGATGACTGCATGGGGTAGTATCCAACTTGCCGTACAGGGAATGCAAGCCGGTGCATTCGATTTTATCACCAAGCCCTGGAATAATGCCGCATTGCTGCAACGCATAGAGACTGCTTTGGAGCTTACTGCAACTCCGAAGGATACGCTTCAGGAGCAAAGCGGTTCATTGAACCGGAGCCATATTATTGGCAAGAGCCGTGGATTGACAGAGGTGTTGAATACGGTGGCTCGTATTGCACGAACCAATGCTTCGGTATTGATCACCGGTGAGAGCGGAACCGGTAAAGAACTGATAGCCGAGGCTATCCACATCAATAGTCAGCGTGCCCGTCAGCCTTTTGTGAAAGTCAATCTTGGAGGAATATCCCAGAGTCTGTTTGAAAGTGAGATGTTCGGTCATAAAAAAGGAGCCTTCACAGATGCCACTTCCGATCGTATGGGGCGTTTTGAGATGGCGAATAAAGGAACTATTTTTCTGGATGAAATCGGCGATCTCGATCCCTCATGCCAGGTGAAACTGTTGCGGGTATTGCAGGACCAGACTTTTGAAGTACTGGGTGACAGCCGTCCGCGTAAGACGGATATACGGGTTGTTTCGGCTACCAATGCCGACTTGGCCAAGATGGTAAGCGAACACACTTTCCGTGAAGATCTGTTCTATCGCATTAACCTGATAACCATAAAACTTCCTGCGTTGAGAGAGCGCAGAGAGGATATACCGTTACTCGCCAGACACTTTGCCGATCGTCAGGCTGAGATCAACAACCTACCCCGTACGGAGTTTTCGTCGGATGCATTGAACTTCCTGAGTCGTTTGCCTTTTCCGGGCAATATCCGTGAGTTGAAAAATCTGGTGGAGCGTACGATTCTGGTCAGTGGCAAGGAAGTGTTGGATGCAACCGATTTCGAGAGTCAGTACCAGCGACATGATGAAAGTACGTCAACTGCCTCTTCGTTTGCGGGAATGACACTCGATGAAATCGAAAGACAGACAATTCTTCAGGCATTGGAGCGTTATAAAGGGAACCTGAGCCAGGTGGCTACAGCGTTAGGTATCAGCCGTGCGGCATTGTACCGTCGTTTGGAGAAATATGATATCAGTGATAAGTGACTCGTCGCTTATCATTACTTTTTAATCGTTAATCATCAATCACATGCCGGTAAAAGGATTTTTCTTCATACTTATCTTTCTGTTGTTTTCCATCATGGGCTTTCTGTTCTATGTATCCGAAACCATTGTGGCGAAATATCTCTATATCGCAGAAGGGTTGATGCTGTTCCTCGTTTTATATCTGATTTTGTTTTACCGGAAGATAGTGAAACCAATGAATACGATTGGCAGTGGTATGGAACTTTTGAGAGAACAGGATTTCAGCAGCCGCCTGAGCCACGTCGGTCAACAGGAAGCCGATCGGGTAGTGAATGTGTTCAACCGTATGATGGATCAACTAAAAAACGAGCGTCTCCGGTTGCGTGAACAGAATCATTTTCTTGATCTGATGATTAACGCTTCACCTATGGGTGTTGTCATTATGACACTGGATGAAGAGGTATCCCAACTAAACCCGATGGCGATGAAGATGATGGGAGTCCGTCCGGAAGAAGCCGAAGGCAGGAAACTGTCCGAGATCGATTCGCCGCTTGCCATAGAACTGGCTGCCATTCCGAAGGGAGAAACCAGCACCGTGCGACTGAATGATTCAAATATCTATAAATGTACTCATTCTTCGTTTGTGGACCGCGGCTTCCAGCATCCTTTTTATCTGATGGAAGGATTGACAGACGAAGTGATGAAAGCGGAGAAAAAGGCATACGAGAAAGTGATCCGTATGATCGCGCACGAAGTGAATAATACAACGGCAGGGATTACTTCTACACTGGATACAGTCGAACAGGCATTGTCTGAGTCGGATGGTATGGAAGATATTTGTGATGTGATGCGTGTCTGTACGGAACGTTGTTTTTCTATGAGCCGTTTCATTACCCGTTTTGCCGACGTGGTGAAGATTCCCGATCCCCGTCTTACTCCGATCAACCTGAATGACCTTGCATTCAGTTGCAAACGCTTTATGGAGGGGATGTGCAATGACCGGAATATCCGGTTACAACTGATATGTGATGAATCATTGGACGATGTGAAACTGGACGCCTCCCTGTTTGAGCAGGTATTGGTGAATATTATTAAAAATGCGGCTGAAAGTATCGGGAAAGACGGTCAGATTACCATCCGCACCTCATCACCTGCTGCTATCGAAGTGGTGGACAATGGGCCCGGCATAACAAAAGAGACTGAAGCAAAGCTCTTCAGTCCCTTCTTTTCTACCAAACCCAACGGACAAGGTATCGGCCTGGTCTTTATCCGTGAAGTTTTAAGCCGTCATGGCTGTACGTTTTCATTGCGTACATACGCTGACGGACTGACAAGATTCAGGATTTTATTTCCGTGATTCCTGCCATCTCTGGGCATATTCATCCAGTATCCGTTTGATTCCCTGGCCTATTTTGACATAATCCTTTTCATTCAGGTTGGCAAGTGATACACGTACGCTCCATTCCGGTCCGGCAAAACCGCCACCGTTCAGCAATACCAATGAGGTTTCGTTGGCGAGGCGGAAAACAACATCCAATGGGCTGTACGTTTTCTTGAGGTAGTCTACAAACTCTTCTCCGTAGAATATCTTAGCCCACACCAGCATATCTATCTCACTATAATATCCTACACGCAGCGGATCGTCCACCAGTGAGAATCCGGTATTATCCCACAGAGCTTTCAGGCGTCTCCGGATGATCTCCTGCATCTTGTTTTTATACCGGTTCTCTTTATCCAGTATGGCAAAGGAAGCGAAGAGGCTCATCTGCGTCTGTTGCGGCAGAGACAATCCGGCTGTATGATTGAGCGCCACTTGGCGGCTGTCGGCTACCATGCGGTCGATGAATTTTAATCTTTCGGGGGCAAGGGTCAGACTGGAGTAACGCTTATTGAGGATTGCCTTTTGTTCTTCCGGTAAGTGGGCTATCATCCGGTCAAAAATATTCTCTTCGTGCAGAGCGATTACGGCATCGCGCCATCCGGTAGCCCCGAAATATTTGGAGAAGGAATAGACGCACAAAGTATTTTGCGGCAGTTCGGCCATCAGCGAGCGGAAATGCGGACTGAATGTACCGTATACATCGTCTGTGATAATCATCAGGTTCGGATTGTCTTTCTTCACGATATCTACAATCCGTGCGGCAGTCTCAGGACTCAGTGTATAACTGGGCGGGTTACTGGGATTGGTAATGAAGAGTGCTTTGATCTGCGGGTTTTTCAGGCGGTCTATATCTTCGTCTTTGTATTGCCAGGTGTGCAGCCCGTCTGCTGTCATCTGGTCCGCAGATATTTCCGTAACGTTAAATTCATAGCGTCTCAATTGAGGGATTTCAATATAGGGGGTGAAGACAGGTACCATCAAGGCGATTCCATCTCCTTTATTGAGCAGGAAGTTTTCTTGCAGAGAGTCGAAAACGTAGCACATGGCTGCCGTACCGCCTTCGGTGGCGAACAAATCGTATTTGCCCTTTGGCGGACGACTGTCGCACATTTCCTGTGCCAGATAGTCTTGTACAATCATCTCGGTAAACTGGAGGATGCGGTCCGGTACCGGATATTGGTCACCTATTACCCCTTCTGCCCATTCGTGGACAAGAGTGTCCGGGTCTGCGGCATGTTCCAGTAACATGTATTGATAGGTTCCTTTTAATAGTTCCGCACCCGGCTGGCTATGATTGGTTTTGAGAAAAGTCTCAAAGCGGGCGGCAATCCCGTCTTTTTGCGGGATACCGGCAATTCCTTCCGGCAAGTACATCACGTGCCGACATTCTTCCAGTCCGAATTTACCTAAAAGGAAGAAAGCTTCACGTGGAGTGGTGGCAATCCAGTTCGGGTTTCCACGTCCGGCATTCAGCATGGTATGAGCTATCTTTTTGATGCTCTCATCAGCCATTTCAATCAGTCTGTTTTTCAGTTCGAAAGGACTGATACTCTCCATCTTTTTAGCAAAACTTTTAGTTACTGCTCCGTTGTTTTCATTACTTTTCATTATTATGTCAGGGTTATGTTTAGTTAATATCAAAATCTATTTTACATGAGTAACACAATTACGACTCCCCAGATAATCAGGAGAGTATTTCCCACAGCATACGTCACTGTATATCCTAAAGCGGGAGTCTCGCTTTCGACAGCTTCCTGGATGGCACCTAATGCGGCGGTAGTAGTACGTGCACCTGCTGTGCATCCCAATATCAGTGCCGGGTGGAATTTGAAGAGATACTTTCCCATAAGTATGCCTACTATCAGAGGAATGGAAGTAGCCAGTGCGCCTACAATGAACAGGCTTAGCCCCACTTCTTTGAATCCCTGTACGAAGCTGGGACCTGCAGCGATGCCCACGACAGCAATAAACATGTTCAGACCTACGTTGTCCAGTATCCAGAGAGCAGGTTCGGGAATACGTCCGAAAGTCGGATGTTTGCTTCGTAGCCAGCCAAAGAACAATCCTCCGATCAATGCGCCCCCACTGGTGCTGAGACTGATAGGGACACCACCCATGTGGATACTCAGGGCACCTATCAGTCCTCCGATCAGAATACCCAGACCAACGAAAATCATATCTGTCTGGTTGGTTGGACGGTCGGCGTATCCCATTTTCTTGGCAGCTTCATCCACTTCGTGTTTGGTCCCTACCAATTCGACAATATCACCTGCATCCACAATGGTTTGCGGCAGTACCGGTATATCGATACCCGCCCTTTTGATACGGCGTATGCTGACACCGTGCATGAATTTCTGTGAACGTATTGAACTTATTTTTTCTCCGGCAAAGGTCTTCCGGGTTACCATGACGGGCAATACTTCAGCCGGAAAGTCCAATAACTGAGGATCCAGTACCTCGGGACCGATCCAATCTTCCTCGCCGATAACATATTCCCGGCGACCACTCAATACCACCTCATCCCCTTTCCTGAGAATCAGGGTCGGGGTGATTTCTTTTACGATAACTCCGGCTTGTCTGACACGTTCGACAAACAGGTGCTTGTCATTCTCCTGGAAATAGCTTTCAAGATCTGATACCCGTTTTCCGTCACCAAACCACTCATTATCTATTTTATAAGCCCGGAAAGTCACCGGACGTGCAGCGGGCATAAAGCCGGGTTGATCCGCTTCGCTATTCCCCATTTTAGCCTCCAATTCTTTACAGGCGGCTTTTACTTTATCGAGTCCGCCCAATAACTTGGGGCCGAGAGAGCCCAATACCCATGCCGAACCCGCCGTGCCGAAGATGTAAGTTACGGCATACGATACCGGGATAATATTATTATAAGCCTCTTTTGTTTCAGGAGATATGTTTAGTTCATTGATCGTATCTCCTGCCACGCCTATGACAGCCGATATCGTCTGTGAACCGGCCAGTAATCCGGCTGCTTCCCCTACATTGTAACCCATAATTTTAGCCAATATCCAGGGAATAATCAGACAGAATACACACATGATGGCAGCAAATCCCATTTGGGGGAGTCCGTCCTTTTTCAGTCCCCGGAAAAACTGCGGACCGACTTTATAGCCGATGGCGAATAAAAAGAGTAAAAAGAAAACAGATTTAATGGGGCCGTCGACCGTAATGTTCAATTGCCCCACAAGGACACCTACCAGCAATACGCTTGTAACGACACCCAGGCTGAACTTTCCGATTTTTATTTTGCCAATCCAAAACCCTACGAAAAGGGTCAAAAAGATGGCAAGCTCGGGGTGAACCCTAAGTTGATGAATAATCCAATCCATAGTTAATTTGTTTAGGTTTAAATTCTCATTAAAAACAGCTTGTGCAAGAAAGTGTTTTGTTAAACGGGCTATTCTTATATCATTGTATAAATTATTAACGTTATCTTTGATGCGTTAAATTGTATATTGTTTTGAAGAGTAAATTTCGTAATTTGTTTTTGGCCTTTGGCATCCTGGCCGTCATCATCATGCTGTTCACTTTCGATGTGTCTTATGATGAACTGCTGGACAACCTGCGGCGTGCCGGATTTTATCTGCCGCTGGTTCTGGTCCTTTGGCTTTTCATCTATCTGATTAATACCCTTTCGTGGTATATCATCCTTCGTAGCAGTGGTCCGGTGAATTCATTGTCGTTCGCCCGGCTCTATAAATTCACGGTTTCCGGTTTTGCGTTGAATTATGTCACTCCCGTGGGACTGATGGGAGGGGAACCCTACCGGATTATGGAGCTTACCTCCTATGTTGGAGTGGAGCGTGCCACATCTTCGGTCATCCTGTATGTGATGATGCATATTTTTTCGCATTTCTGTTTCTGGCTCAGCTCGGTATTGATTTATGTCTTTTTTTATCCGGTCGGTTGGGGGATGGGCATTGTCTTGGGGTTGATCACACTCTTCTGCCTCTTACTTGTCACTCTTTTTATCAAAGGCTACCGGAACGGTATGGCTGTGGCATGCGTACGTCTGGGTAGTCATATCCCTTTTTTGAAGAAGCGCGCAGTCCGCTTCGCGGAACTTCATAAAGAAAAACTGGAGACTATAGACAGTCAGATAGCGCTGCTTCATCAACAGCGAAAAAGTACCTTTTATTCGGCATTGAGTTTAGAGTATACCGCTCGCATAGTGGGGTGTCTCGAAGTCTGGTTGATTCTGAATGTATTGACTACGGATGTCAGTTTTGTCGGTTGCATCCTGATCGTCGCTTTCTCTTCCCTACTGGCGAATCTGCTTTTCTTTCTTCCCATGCAATTAGGGGGCAGGGAAGGAGGCTTTGCCCTGGCGGTAGCCGGTTTGTCTTTGTCCGGAGCATATGGGGTATTTGCTGCTCTGATTACGCGGGTGCGGGAGATGGTCTGGATTGTTATCGGGCTGGCGCTGATGAAGATAGGAAATCGGAGATAGAGTAATGATGAAAGGGTGGGGATGTTCTGCATCTGAACGATAAAATAAAGAGGGATGATTTGATAATTGGTTTAGAAAATCGGATTTGCTTCTCGTAGTCATTAGGATGTAATAATAGGGATATTATTATCCCAAGCAGAATCGTTATTGTCACAGGGCATAAAAACTAAAAAGATAGACTAAAAAAATGTTGTAAATTTTTATGAAATAGAAGAGTAGACAATGGAACAGTATTTAGAAAAATATTCAGATGAGTTATCGGCTAATGGATATGTTTTATGTAAGGGTAAACATCTGAAAAAGCTGAATTTACAATTTGTTCCCGTCATAAATGTCGGGAGCAAATGTCGCAAGGTATCTTTGCTATAATGAAAAACTTATGCCTAAAGTTACAAATGCTTTGGGAAATAACAAAGCCTTGATTTGAGAAAGTCGGGGGTTTGTGTCGCAAAAGGAGATATGCTAGTTTTGACAGTTCTTTGTTACTTAGGGGGGCTGTATTATAAAAGAACTCCTTTAGTTGATAATATCCCTGCGAATGATAAGAATGCAGTAGAACTCTCTGTTATGTCCGACATAGTTATTGCATACGAAAAAGAACATTATCCGATAAAAAAAACAACTGTTGCAGAATTAATAGAATTTTATCTTGAAGAAAAAGGAATGAGCTAAAAGCAACTTGCCATTGAGATTGGAATAAGTCCTTCACGGGTGAATGATTATATTGCAGGACGTTCAGAGCCTACTTAAAAAATAGCCCGTTTGCTTTGTCGGGTATTGAATATTCCTCCCGCTGCAATGTTGGGGGGTAAATTGAGGGTTATGATACATGCAAATGAAAAGGCTGGATTTATGTAGCATGTTGCTCTGAGAATAATATCGTAACAATTAACATTGTTAACGCCATTTCTCCGTTATTTTATTCTTGTGTGCAAATAACAAGCCTTTTGCATTTAAAACACTTGCTATTTGCATTTAAAGAACAAGCTTTAACGTAGTGTTAAAATAAAGCTTTGGGCGAGAGAAATCTTATGCTTTAAAAGCACTGTGTTTTAGTTTGTTAAGCACACTCTTTACTTCTTTGTTTCACCGAATCCCTTCTTAGGTAAAAGCCTATATACTTGCTTTTTTGTCAACTACAAATCGGGGACTCATACTCCCTGCTATCTTCTTTTCGCCTTGTTTAGTGCCGCTATCAGATACCTTCCTTTTGCCCCTATGTCACTCCAGCAAGTGTTGGCAATCAGCCGCCACACCGTCGTTCCCTTTCTGCCATAGTCCGACAGCCTGAGAATGGCGTTTACTTCATTTACCTCGTTAATTCCCAATCTTTGGAGCGTATCCGTCAGTCCCGGATAATTGTGTGTCATCGTATTGAAAGCGTATCCCGGTATCGGGAGAGAAACAGAATCCTCCATCCTTTCTTCCTCCTTCCCCTCGGGGGGAGCTGAGGGGGGTAATTCTTTATTTTCCTTTGCTCTACTTTTCTTTACTTTACTTTGTCCGGAATTGCATGCATTTTTTGCGTTAACGGCTACATCGTGTACTACATTTCTCGGGCTAACGGTTACGTCTCCTGTGCCGACAGCTACTTTTACTTCTTTAAGCGGCTTGGGTCGTTCAATTTCCTGTTGTGTGGATGCATTGTCCGGTTTGCCGCTTTCCTTTTCCGGTTTATCGTTTTCCTTTTCCGGTTTCACCATCAGGTAGGGGAGTTCCGACAACTCTCTCTTTCTCCGCTTTGTCGCCTCCATCCATACCTTTTGTATACTTTCCGAAGTCAGTATTCCGTTTTCCAGATAACTGTTTTTGTCCATTATCCCTTTGATAAAGAGGATCTCAATGATCCCCTGCACCTCAGCGACCTGTACCTCCCTTCCTGCCTTGTTGGCAAAGATCAGGCACTGCTCTTCATCCCAACGGATGAAGTATCCCTCCTTGTATATTTTACACAGCAGTTTCAGTACGATTGCCGGGCCCTTTATTCCGTATTTAGCTTCTATCACTTCCATTGCGTTCTCTTCCATGAAGTTTACGCCCACCGGGAAATAGTTGATCCCGTCATATATTGTTGCCATATTTGTTTTTTTTAGATTAGTTGTTTGTACTTTCAATAATACATTAATACATTCACCACAAATTACCCGGATTCCCAAAGACGTTTTCACTTGATTCCTCAAAATAGAAATCATTCATCTGTGAAAATCCGTGTAATCTGTGGTGGCGCCCTATACGATCGGTCTCCATTCCATGAAGTTCTCCACCTGGAATGTCGTCCACCGTTGTTCATCCACATTCCAGTACACTACTGCGCCTTCTATTTTTGTGGGATCATACTTCTTGTGGAATTCCGCTTCATAGTAGATCAGTGTCGCTTTCACCAACCTGAAGTCTCCGTTCTGCTTCTGATAAGCGATGGCTGCGTGCCCGTATTGCAGGTGGTCTGTTAATGCTTCCAGACGCTCTGCCATCCATTCGGCACATTGTTCGGTATATCCTTTCTCAAAGACAATGCGTTTTTTCCATCTCAGTTTCATGGCTTCACTCTGTGATGCCGGTCTTTTTTTCCGTTTCATACGTATATTTTTTAAGTTGATAAATTGTTATCGCCACGAAGATAGGGGGCGTTTCATGTAAGACGGATTATCATAATTCATTGTGCGTATTTTTGTGGATGGCGGGTTTGTGCTGTCTATTCTTTTCCACTTCTTCCCAAATGCTGCTGATATAGACTAATATTGAACTGATGGATAATGGTTTAAATACTCCGTTTTTAATATTTCCGATTAGTCTTTTTTCATTGATGTAGCGTGCGAGTGAAGCCTGACATGTATTGATATTTTGTATGTTCGCATCTTCTATGTAGGATTCTATCAACGCTTTGATAAGTTCTCCTTTATGCGAAATTATTCCACGTATTGGTATTCCTTTCTTTCTGCCTCTTGTTCCTTTAACTGTTTCTGTATTAGATTGTTGTGCTTTGCTAATGGTGTTTTTTTACACTTTTGTCTGCAATCTGAAATAATCCTTTTTCTTTGTCCATAATTTCTTTTATTTTGTTAATAACTAAATGTTGTTAATTTGTTGCAAAGGTAGAAAGGAATCTATCGGTAGGCAAGTAAAGATGGAATTAAAGAGAAAATGAACGCTTCTGATTAGATAACTATTTGTTATATAGTATGATATTAATTGAAAAAGTGAGTGTTTCAATAGACGTTCGTTTAATTGAACGCAAAGATAGGGGGTATTTTTAGAACTACAAAATGTTTAATAAAAAAAATGATTTTTCTCTTTTGATTGTTATCCCAATATCTTAAACCACAGGTATTTATGAATTAACAAAAAACAGTTTATTATCTGTCTGATTTTGTTTTCTGTTCTCTTCTGATTTATATACAAAAATCATGTGTTTTTAAACGAACGTCTATTGAAACACTTTTTGTTTTCAATTCCCTCGTTTAAAGGCTATTATAATAAATAACTATTTTCTGCCTCCATTAAATAACATGGATGCACTGAATTTTTCATTAAAATCCGCATTACATAACTTGACCGGGAGGTATGCTTCGCTACTCCGGTGTCCCCAAAGAACATCCTGACGTGAACGACATGACAACATCCGTATCTATCGAATCTTCGATGGAGCGTTCTCAATCCCTCCTGTCTTCTTCCGCTTTGAACTGGTATGCTTTGCGTATCACTTACGGGCGTGAACTGGCTTTGCAGGAGTACCTCAATTCGGAGGGGATAGAGAATTTCATTCCCATGCACTACGAATATACCATTAAAAACGAGCGTCGGGTCCGTAAGCTTGTTCCTGCGGTCCATAATCTGGTTTTTGTCCGTTCCTCGCGTAGTTGTATCGATGCCATCAAAGAAAGCAAGGGCACCACGCTTCCTATCCGTTACATTATGGACCGTGAATACCATCGTCCCATCATTGTTCCTGATTCTCAAATGCGTAATTTCATGGCTGTCTCTGCGAATTATGATGAATCCCTGCTTTATTTCGAACCTTCTGAGTTGAACATCCGCAAGGGTACCCGTGTGCGTATCACCGGGGGGCTTTTCGAGGGGGTGGAGGGCGAGTTTGTCCGTGTCCGCAATGACCGTCGTGTCGTAGTCACCATTGAAGGAGTCATGGCTGTCGCCACCACTTTTGTCCATCCTTCATTGGTCGAACCTGTCATCGAAAAATAACATAAAAAGATATGAACTATTTAGAATCCGAAATCTCCGCCCTTTATGCTTCTGCCCATGAACTTTGCTACTTAGGCATGGACGGTCGGCCGATCTACAGTGATCAATTCACCCGTCTGAATCGTGATGTTTTTTCTCAGGCTAATGCTTTGTACGACAAGCATGGTGATAGTGATGAAGAAGAGGCCCGGTTGTGCCTGTCGCTCCTGATGGGATATAATGCGACTCTCTATAATAACGGTGACAAGGAGGAGCGTATCCAACATATTCTGGATCGTTGCTGGGATGTACTGGAACATCTGCCTGCCTCTCTGTTGAAAGTCCAACTGCTGGTTTATTGTTACGGAGAGGTTTTCGATGAGGAATTGGCCCGGGAAGCTCAGGCCATCATTGATACGTGGCAGGACAGGGAGTTGTCAGAAGAGGAGCGTGAGGTGATGGAACGTCTGAAGGATGTGCAAGAGAATCCGTATCCTTGGAGTGAGGTGGAATGATTTCGATCTAGTAATTTAATTTTAATAAGTATATTGATGAAAGGTATTGTCTTGGCCGGTGGTTCGGGCACTCGCTTATATCCGATCACCAAAGGGGTCAGTAAGCAGTTGCTTCCGATATTTGATAAACCGATGATCTATTATCCTATCTCTGTACTCATGTTGGCAGGGATTCGTGAAATATTGATTATCTCCACTCCATACGATTTACCCGGCTTTCAACGTTTGCTGGGTGACGGTTCTGACTTTGGAGTACGTTTTGAGTACGCCGAGCAACCTTCTCCTGACGGCTTGGCACAGGCGTTTATTATAGGAGAGGAATTTATAGGTGATGATTCTGTATGTTTAGTCTTGGGTGATAATATTTTTTATGGGCAGGGTTTTACCCGTATGTTGCGTGAAGCAGCTCATACAGCCGAATCGGAGAACAAAGCCACTGTTTTTGGCTATTGGGTAAACGATCCCGAACGTTATGGTGTAGCTGAGTTTGACAAGATTGGGAATGTTCTCAGTATCGAAGAGAAACCTGCTGTTCCTAAGTCCAATTATGCCGTTGTGGGTCTTTATTTCTATCCTAACAAAGTGGTGGAAGTTGCTAAGAACATTCAACCTTCCCCTCGTGGAGAATTGGAAATCACGACGGTCAATCAACGGTTTCTGTCCGATCGGGAACTGAAAGTCCAGCTTTTAGGGCGGGGTTTCGCCTGGTTGGATACAGGTACTCATGATTCTTTGTCCGAAGCAAGTACATTTATCGAGGTTATTGAAAAACGTCAGGGATTGAAAGTGGCCTGCTTGGAAGGCATAGCCCTGCGGCAGGGCTGGATTTGTCCTGAAGAGATGAAAGCATTGGCAGGTCCGATGCTGAAGAATCAATATGGGCAATATCTATTGAAAGTTATCGATGAATTATCCATAAAGTAGAATTTTTATTCCGATGAATATAATAAAAACATCAATCGAAGGTCTTGTTATCCTTGAACCCCGTCTGTTTCAGGATGACCGTGGCTACTTTTTTGAATCCTTCAATCAGACGGAGTTCGAATCAAAGGTATGTCAAACGACTTTTGTTCAGGACAATGAATCCAAATCGAGCTACGGTGTCATTCGCGGTCTCCATTTTCAGAAATCTCCTTTTGCCCAAAGCAAACTGGTACGGGTAATCAGGGGTGCAGTTCTTGATGTGGCTGTCGATATTCGGAAAGGTTCTCCCACATTTGGAAAACATGTTTCGGTTGAATTGACAGAAGGCAATCACCGTCAGTTTTTTATTCCGCGTGGCTTCGCACATGGTTTTAGTGTGCTGAGCGAAGAGGTTATTTTCCAATACAAGTGTGATAATTTCTATCATCCGGAAGCTGAAGGGGCAATTGCCTGGAATGATCCGGATTTGAATATCGACTGGAAGATACCCACGGAAAAAGCAATTCTTTCGGAGAAAGATTCTTGCCATTCAGTTCTAAGAGATGTTGATTGTATATTTAATTATCAAGAAAAGCTTTATTAATATGTCGTATCAAAGAAATATTCTTATTACTGGTGGTGCCGGATTTATAGGCTCTCATGTGGTTCGTCTATTTGTAAATAAGTATCCGGAGTATCATATTGTTAATTTAGATAAACTAACTTATGCTGGTAATCTTGCAAATTTGCATGATATAGAAAGTGCTCCCAATTATACTTTCATCAAAGCTGATATTTGTGATTTTGATAAAATGGTAGAAATTTTCTCTGAATACCAAATAGACGGAGTTATCCATTTGGCGGCTGAAAGTCATGTAGACCGTTCTATAAAAGATCCGTTTACTTTTGCCCAGACTAATGTAATGGGAACTCTTTCTTTGTTGCAGGTAGCTAAATTGACTTGGGAAGTTCTTCCTGATAAATATGAAGGAAAACGCTTTTATCATATTTCAACAGATGAGGTGTACGGCACATTGCAGTTTGATGGGACATTCTTTACAGAGTCTACTAAATACGATCCACATAGTCCCTATTCTGCGAGCAAAGCGAGTAGCGATCATTTTGTCCGGGCTTATCACGATACATACGGACTACCAACTGTTGTGACGAATTGCTCGAATAATTATGGTCCTTATCAATTTCCAGAAAAATTAATACCGCTTTTTATAAATAATATACGTCATGGAAAGTCGCTGCCTGTGTATGGTAAAGGACAAAATGTGAGAGATTGGTTGTACGTAGTAGATCATGCTCGTGCTATAGATTTGATTTTTCACAAAGGAAAAGTTGCTGATACATACAATATTGGTGGTTTCAATGAATGGAAGAATATAGATTTGATCAAAGTAATCATTAAGACGGTTGATCGTTTATTGGGAAATCCCGAAGGTACTAGTGATCACTTAATTTCTTATGTTACCGACCGTGCCGGACACGATTTGCGTTATGCTATTGATTCTTCGAAGTTAAAGAATGAACTTGGTTGGGAGCCAAGTTTGCAGTTTGAAGAAGGTATCGAAAAGACAGTACAGTGGTATTTAGAAAATCAAAAATGGATGGATGCAATTATGAGTGGAGAGTATGAAAAGTATTATGAAATGATGTATTTTGATATGAACTAAATGATTTCTTATATAAAAAGCATAAGAAAAAAAGATGATCGAAGTACTATTGCATTGTTAAATGTAATAATGTCTTTTATTATTAAAGGGATTTCTATACTGGTATCTTTGGTATTGGTTCCTTTAACCTTACATTTTTTGGATACTTATGAATATGGTTTATGGCTAACAATCAGTTCCATATTGCTTTGGATAGACTATTTCGATATAGGATTGGGTAATGGGTTGAGAAATAAGTTGTCGGAAGCATTGGTGGCTAAGGATATGGAATTGGCAAAAGAATATGTCAGTACTACTTTTTTCGTGTTATTGGTAATAGCTACCTGTTTGTTTGGTCTTTTTGTCTTAGTAAATCAATGGATTGATTGGGGAAGTATTTTAAATATTCCTCATGCCATAGCAATTCGAGTCGCAAATTTGCTCATTTTCGTTTTTCTTTGCGTAACAGTTTCTTTTGTCTTGAAAATTATAACGTATGTCTATTTCGTGAAACAATTGCCTGTAGTTAATGGATTCATTTATTTATTATCTCAGTTGTTGTCATTGTTTTTTATCTTTTTGCTAGCCAAATCTAATGTTGATGCCAGATTGGAATGGGTTGCTTATAGCTATTCTGCATCTACGACTGTTGTTTTGCTTCTTTTTTATCCAATAACTTTCTGTATTAAATATAAGGAATTGGCCCCCTCTATAAAAGCTATTAATATGAATCGAATGGGCGGTTTGATGGATATAGGATTTAAATTCTTTTTGATACAGTTATCTTCTTTAGTGATATATACTACCTCCAATTTAATAATATCTAACAAACTCTCTCCGGAAGAAGTAACTCCTTATAGCATCTCTTTTCGGTATTTTAATATTATATTTATGGTTTTTACAATTATAGTGTCACCCATGTGGAGTGCTGTTAATGAAGCCTATAATAGAGAAGAATATGATTGGATAAAAAGGGCTATGAAGACATTAAATAGAGTTTTAATGGTGTTGGCTGTAGTTGTGCTTTTTATGATTCTTTTCTCTGATATAGTTTATCGTTTATGGTTGGGGACATCAGTGATTGTCCCGTTTGATTTGACTGTTTTGTTGGCTACCTATGTCTTTCTGTTGACTATAAGTTCTCTTTATTCAAATTTTTTAAATGGAATGAATAAATTGAATATTCAATTATATACGTTGGTTATAGCCGGAATTGTTTTTATTCCATTGTCTATCCTGTTGCTTGAAGTGATGGGAGTGTCTGGGGTTGCTCTAGCTTTATGCATTGTAACTCTTCCAGGGGCTATAATTAATATTTTTCAATATCGGAAAGTAATTGGTGTTTAAATATGAAACTAAAGATTATTATCCCGAAAGGTGGATAACAATAGAATAAATTTATATGTAAAATAATGCTCTCCAAAAATGAATATTGAAAAGATAAAAATATTGTGGAACTCTGTAGACTCAATGTCTGTAGGAGTTGGGCTGTTGTCAATTGTGTTTATGTCATTAATCATGGCGTCTTCTCTTTTTTGCTTGGGATTATGTATCAATAATTGGCTATTCTTAATATCTTGCATTTGTAGTATAGGCTTCGTTAGGATATACTGCAAAAAGAATAATTATGAGGTGTTTCCTAATGTTCTAATATTTGTATTATTAGTTGCTTTTTCTTTATTAATAGCAACATTTACTTTTGATTATTCTTGGGATGGATGCAGCTATCATCAGGATATAATACTTCAGTTACGGGAGGGATGGAATCCTTATTATATCCATCACGCACCTAATTTTAATAGTGAATTAGCATTGTGGGGAAATCATTATGCAAAAGGGATGGAAACGATATCTGCCGTTATTTATGCTTTTACAGGCAGGATAGAATCAGGGAAGGCTGTTAGTCTTTTATTAGTAATTTCTTCTTTTTGTTTTGTAAAGAATGCATTAAATGGCATTTTGAAATCATCCTATAAAGTTTTATTCTATTCGTTGGCTTTTTCATTTTCACCGGTTATATTTCAACAGGCCTTTACTTTTTATATTGATTGGAGTCTGTATTCATTGATGTTGATATTGGTATCTATGTTATTGTCAATAAAGAAGGATTTGAATGTTTTACAAGTTTGTTGTATTGCTATTTGTATAATTATGTCAATAGCCATAAAATATAATATTGCATTTTGGATAGGATTTACAATATTCTTGTATTGGATTTATCTATTATTCCAAAAACGGTATCAAATAGCAATCAGTCTAATACTTATAGGTGTTATATCTTTGATAATAGGTATCCTATTTACTGGATTCAATCCGTATATCACTAATTATTTGGATCATTCAAATCCATTTTACCCATTATTGGGGGAATATGCTGTGGATATAATGACTGATCAAATGCCCGTTAATATGAGAAATAATTCAGATTTTGTAAATGTTTTTATCTCTCTGTTTTCTCATGGTACAACAACGGGAGATTCTGCACGTTTTATGTTCCCATTTCTTTTTAATATTGAAGATTTAAAAGTAATTGCAAACCCTGATCCAAGGACTTGTGGGTTTGGCGTATTTTTTAGTGGATTAATGCTTTTAAGTATAGTCTTATATGCTTTTGCTAAGATGGAAAAGCACTATAGAAATATATCGTTGGTTATCTGCACATTATTATTTTTCTCTCTTTTTGTGCTACCTTCTGGATCGTGGTCTAGATATACTCCTTTCTTTTATACTTTTCCTCTTATACTTTTGCTTTTTACCGAATTTGGGCAATTGACGCATAAGTTGCTCCATTTTAGAAGAATTCTTTATACTGTGATTCTTTTTAATATTCTTTCAATATTTATTATTGTTTCTATATTAAATATTTATTGTTATTTACAAACGCAAAAAGCTATTAACATAGTGAGAGTCTCTAATAATCCTAATATAAACTTTGGGGTTAATGTCGCTTTTAAGATAAAATTGGATGAACGGAATATTCGTTATGTAGAACAGAAAAATAAAATAGGTTTAAATACGCTATTACATATAGCACCAGAAGTGTGTATAGATTCTGATTTGAAATGAGCTTTTGTAAAATGAAAAATATAATATTACTACTTCGTCCTCATCAATGGCTAAAAAACTTTTTCATATTTCTACCATTGTTTTTTGATAAACATCTTGGAGACGTAAACTATATACTAACAACCGTAATTTGTTTTTTTTCTTTTTGCTTTATAGCAAGCTCTATTTATTGTTTCAATGATATTTGGGATGTAGAGGCAGATAAAGCACATCCGAAAAAGAGGATGCGTCCCGTTGCTTCGGGAAAGGTCTCAAAGAAAGGAGCATATTGTCTAATGCTTGCCTGCGCAGTAGTTTCATTGCTTTTATTGATTGTTATTGACACTCACTTTTACTATCTATTAACTGTATTGGCCATTTATTATATTCTAAACTTAGCTTATTGCATAAAGTTGAAACAGGTTGCTTTAGTAGATGTATTTATCATTGCAATAGGTTTTGTCTTAAGGGTTTTGGCAGGAGGATTTGCTACTGGAATTTGGACCTCTCACTGGATTGTGTTGATGACATTTCTTTTAGCTTTGTTTTTAGCTTTTGCTAAACGAAGAGATGATGTAGTGATTTATGAGGAAACTGGAGTAAAAGTGCGAAAAAGCGTGAATCGATATAATCTTGAATTCATGAATCAGGCAATAACCATTTTGGCCTCGATCACAATGGTGTGTTATATTATGTATACGGTGTCAGGAGAGGTAATTGAGAGAATGGGAACTTCCTATCTATATGTTACTTCTATCTTTGTTTTGGCTGGTATTATTCGTTATTTGCAATTAACTATTGTGGATATTAAAAGTGGAAGTCCAACTAAGGTGTTAATGAAAGATCGTTTTATTCAATTGAGTATTGTTTGTTGGGTACTTGCTTTTGGAATATTGATTTATTGCAGGTAATATGGAGAAAAAAATTGTTGTAGCTTTTGATTTTGATGGTACCATTACTACAAAAGATACTTTGCTTGAATTTATACGTTTCTCTAAAGGTGCGATGGCGTTCTTTTTGGGGTTTTTGCTTCATACTCCTTATTTAATATTGTTTAAATTAGGTCTTTATCAGAATTGGAAAATAAAGCAGCGACTTTTCGGATATTTTTTTAAAGGTATGGATTATAAAGACTTTGTAAAAGTCGGTCAAGATTTTGAACCTATATTAGAAAAAATGATACGGCCTAAAGCGTTGAAGGCTATTCGAAGTTATTCAGAGAAAGGTATTCCTGTTTATATAATTAGTGCAAGTGTTAGCGAATGGATTTCTCCTTGGGCTATTAAGGAAGGAGTAAATCATTTTATTGGAACAAAGGTTGAAATAAGTTCGAATGGGAAATTGACGGGAAATTTTCTCTCTAGAAATTGTTATGGAGAAGAGAAAGTAAGGCGTTTATTAGAATTAGAACCTAATAGAAACAGTTATATTTTGTATGCTTATGGTGACAGCAAAGGTGACAAAGAGTTGATTGAATTTGCGGATAAGGGGTGGTATAATAAATTCAAATAGAATGTAATGAAATATTTTTTAGCTTTGATTAGTATAATATTGGGGGCTGGAGCTCAATATTTATTGAAGGTTGGTATGAATAGTGGTATTGTATACACGAATGATATTGGCAATACTATAAGGAAGATACTGACTAATCCTTATATACAATGTGGAGCTATTTTGTACGCTTTGAGTATGTTTTGTTGGCTGTATGTGCTTTCTGTGATGGAGCTGAGTAAAGCCTACCCAATGGTAAGTTTAGGATATGTCTTTACTCTATTTCTAGGTTTTTCTTTTTTAAATGAATCCTTGTCAATGAGTAAAATAGTCGGAATACTATTAATTATTGTAGGCGTATTTTTTATTAACCGATAATTTTAATGGAAATTAGTCTCTATGTTTGTAATTGAAAAATAGAGACTAAATAATTTATGTATGAAGAAATTGTATTCGATTATAACACTATATTTATATACATATTGTTCTCGTATATTATTTTTTAAAACATTGAGTCGAATCAGAGGACTAAGAGTGATAGGTTTTCCTATTTTGGAAGTTGATGTGACTGGTAAATTTATTGCTGGAAAGAATTTGGTCTTGGTTAATAATTCATCTTCAACATTAGGAAGAAACACCCGATGTAAATTTCTTGTGTATCCAGATGCATTGATATGTATTGGTGACAATGTGGGTATGAGCAATACTACTATAGTAGCAACAAAGCGAGTATTAGTCGGTAGCAATATTTTGATTGGCGGTGGAACTACAATTGTAGATTCAGATTTTCATTCTATGAATCCCAACGATTGGCATACTCCTAATGATGAATTGAATATGTTGTCAAAAGATGTGGTAATTGGAGATAATGTATTTATTGGTATGAATGTTATCATATTGAAAGGGGTTCATATAGGTAATAATGTGATAATTGCAGCTGGATCGGTTGTTAGCCAAAATATTCCGGATAATCAGGTTTGGGGAGGAAATCCTGCTACTTTTATCAAAGTAAGAAAAATGGGTTAGTTGAAAGCTTATGGATATTATTCTTCTACATAATGGTTTGGGAAACCAAATGTCTCAATATGCTTTTTATCTGAGTAAAAAGAAAAACGGTATACATACCTCATATATATGCCTTAGTAATGACCATAATGGCATAGAATTAGATAAGGTTTTTGGTGTAGAATGCCAGATGGGATGTAAGAAAATCTTTTTGCTTTTTATCCTTCGTCTGTTAATGAGTAATAAGACTGGTTTTTTGATAAGAAAAGTTAATGTTCTGTTCTCAAAAATCAAAATTAAATTGATAACTGAAAATCTAGATTATAGTTTCCATCCATCCTTTCTTAGTGCTTCACCCTATTGTTTAGCTTTTTGGGTAGGTGGGTGGCATCATCCTCAATATTATTCTGAGATATCTTCTCAGATAAAAGAAGCGTTTACTTTTAAAAGATCTTTACTGGATGAGCGTAATATTTGTATAGAGAAGCGTATGCGAGAGCCTAATAGCGTTTGTCTGCATATTCGGAGAGGAGATTATCTAACAGGGATAAATTATGAGTTATTTGGCAAAGTATGTAATGAGCAATATTATCAAAAAGCTATTGATTATATTGAGGGTAAGTTGAGTGATATTTGTTATTATGTCTTTTCAAACGATATGGAGTGGGCAAAAAAAATATTGCTGGGAAAAAATGCTGTTTTTGTTGATTGGAATCGGGGAGAAGAGTCTTGGAAAGATATGTATTTAATGTCTAAGTGCTCTAACTTAATAATTCCTAATAGTACATTTAGTTGGTGGGCGGCTTGGTTGTGTGAGCATCCTGTGAATATAGTATGTCCCAAGTTATTTGTATATGGGGATGAACAGTCTGATATTTATTTAGATAATTGGCATAAAATAGAATAACTTTTTTAGATTAAGTAAAGTGTATGAGTAGCTGTGTTTTTACAATTGTTGCTAAAAATTATATTGGTTTGGCGCAAATACTGGAAAAATCTTTTTTGTTATATAATCAGGATGTTGATTTTAAGATATTTGTTGCTGATGAACTGTTCGATGTTAGTGAGAATAGTCTGCCAGATAATGTGTATGAGGCAAAAAAAATATTGAAAAATGTGCCTGAAGAGCAATGGTATGAGATGGCCTTTAAGTATAACCTGACAGAATTCTGTACCTCTATAAAACCTTTCATTTTTTCATATTTATTTGAAGAAAGAAAATATGATAAAGTCATTTATTTAGATCCGGATATACTTGTGTTCTCTACTTTTTCTGATATTCTGCAAAAATTAGATAAATACTCTATATTATTGACGCCACATGTATCTTTGTTGCATAAGGTATACAATGGAGAGTTGTCAGAAAATAGCTTTCTTACTACTGGAGTATATAATTTAGGATTTCTTGCTCTGAAAGGAGAGCCTGAAGTTTATTCTTTTTTGGATTGGTGGTCTTTGAGACTTACTAACTATTGTTTTAATGAACAACTGGATTCCTGTTTTACAGATCAAAAATGGATGGATTTTTTACCATGTTTTTTTACCTCGGAAAAGTTGCTGATTTATAGAAATTTAGGATGTAATGTGGCCCCTTGGAATTTCTTTGAGAGAGCCATAAAAGTCTATGATAATGGAAATGCATACGTCATCCAGCGAAATAGTAGTATTGAGAATGAAGTACCACTTGTATTTGTACATTATTCAGGCTATAATTATAGAGAAATCCTCAAAGGTAATATTGTCCAAAATAATATAAAAGAGGATATTAACTATGTTGATATAGATTATTTATTTTCGAAATATAAAGAATTCTTATTGGAAAATAGAGAGTTGTTTGAGCACTATATTGGATTGGATTATACTTATAATTATTTTAGTAATGGGACTCCTCTTATCTCTTTTTATCGTAGAATTTTTCGAGCATGTTTGAATAAAGATAGAACTCTTGGCAATCCGTTTGATATAAGGGGGGAAACTTCTTTCTATCGACAATTAGGAAAGCATAATTTATTAGATAAGTCTTCTGTTATGGTTGACAAGATATCTAGGTATAATGTGCCTAATATATCCAGAAAATTGTTTTGGGTGAATATCATAATGCATATTCTAAAAAAGGTGTTAGGGATGAATCGCTTTCTATTACTTATTCGTCTGTTTCGTGCCTATTCGAGGTATGAAACATATATATTCATGTATGATTGGAAGTATAAAAAATCTAATTTATTTGTTGACCGATGAAAATATGGTATATTAATACATTCTCAAAAGGGAATCATCATGAAATTTATAATGCTTCTATACTTAAACTTTGTACATTGTGTAGTGATGAAGTTGTTGCTATTTCAGATAAAAAGACTCTTGCCAATTATTGTGAGCTGGCTAATATTCAGGATTCAGGTATACATAAACATAGTATCTATTGCTTTGGGCAAAAGAAAAGATTATTTTTATTGCTTTCATACATATGGAGTGCTATTTTAAATATTGTTATATTATTTATTTCTAAACGCGATTCGGTATTGATTTATGTTTTTAATAATTCATTTTCTACATCTATATTGAATCGAATTAATATGTTACTAAAGCGTAACGTTTTACTCTGTTTGCATGGTGAACTTGAGCTGTTATCGACAAATCAGGAAAGTAGAAAGTATGGTGTATTGTCAAAAATATTGCAGTTTTTAATTATTCACTATTTTAGAGGTGACAAATATTCGCTAAAGATGCTTTTAATGGGAGATAGTATAAAGAGAAATCTGGAATTTTATTTGAAAAAGAAGATTGTCGATATTTATGTATTAGATCATCCCTATATACAGACTACTTCTTTTATAAATATTCGTACCTTTTCATCTGTGTTAAAATTAGGTACAGTAGGAACAATGAGTGTCAATAAAGGTGCCGACAAGTACATAAGCTTATTACAAATGGTGAAAGCTGAAAAATTGCAAAATTTACAATTTTATGTTATTGGCAAAGCAGAAGGTGATGTTTATGATAAATTAAATGCTGTTAATGTAATTTTTCCATGTGTGGGAGAAGGTATGTGTTCTAGAGAATCATTTGATAAACATGTTAGTGAACTAGATTATATTCTATTTTTCTATCCAGTAGATTCATATCGTTTGACTGCTAGTGGAGCTATATACGATGCCATTATGCAAGAGATTCCGATTATTTCTATAAAGAATGAGTACTTTACTTATCTTTTTGATAAATATGGTAGATTTGGATATTTGTTTGATAATGTTGATAATATTTTTTCTTTTATAAAAAGTGGTTTAAAGAGAGGGAATGACTTTTTTAATTTCTTGGATATAAAACAAAAAATATCTCCAGAAGCATTTCTTGAAGATTTTGTAGAAATAATAAAGAAATAGATGCTCTTTTATTTTCTTATTTGGTTTTGTCTGTTTGTCTTTTCATTACTAGAGATTAATAATCTCCAAAAAGAACATTCTTTTTTTCTTTTTGCTATATCTACTTTTCTGCTTTTTTTTCTCTCTTTTGTCAGATGGGAAACTGGAACCGACTGGGATGGTTATTATGAATATTTCAATCATATTTTTTATTATTTTCAGGATTCAGATTTTGAATTTGGTTTTGCGCGGATAAATGAGATTATAAAGTTAACATTTGGGAATTATACGATTCTGTTATTCGTATTTTCTTGCATTATCTTTTTTTTCCAGACTAAAGTTATACTTAAATATTCACCTTTACCATTGTTTAGTCTGTTTTTTTTGTGGTCCATTTCTTTTGCAAATGTTTTCTATATACGACAAACTGTCGCTATTGCTTTATTGTTTTATTCAACAACATTTCTTGTTAATAAAAAGACGTGGTTGTTTTTTATCTGTATTTATATCGCCACTTTGTTTCACTCAACCTCGTTTGTATTTGTCTTTGCCTATTTTTTATTCAGACTAAGAATCACAGTAAAACAGATGTTCTTTTTTTTGTTGATGTCTTTTCTCTTTTCGATTTTTTTGGTGTCTGTTTTCAATAGTATACTGCCTCTTGTAGGTGGGATTATACAGCATAAATTGGAAACATATCTGGCTCTAGGGGAAGATGGGGGGGGCATGAGTCAATCTTCTCTGGGTGAAGTGTTGATAAGGGGAATTGCTAATAAATTGTTTATATTTGTTTTATTGATATATTTTTCATCCAAAGAGATGAAAGAAAACTTAATTTTTCGTGGATATTTAAATCTCTATTGGTTTGGAGCTATTTTGTATTTCTCTATGGCATCTATTTCTATTGTTTTTGTTCGTTTTTCCTTTCCGTATGATATTGTTCAAGTAATTCTGTTGCCATTGCTACTTAAAAATGTTTCTTCAAATAATAGATATGTCTTGTATGCTATTATTTCAGTATTTTTATTATTTAGATTTTACATTACTCTTTTCGGAAGTTATTATGATTTATATGTTCCTTATAAAACAATTTTTCAGTTATAAAGCAAGAAATCATATGTATGAATTTTGAATTGTAATTAATAAAAATATTTATGTTAAAAGTAAGCGTCCAAAAATGACGTCTTGCCCTGTTTCGATTTGCTCTTTACTTTTGCTGCACACTAAAAAATAATTTTATGTACAGCAGCAGTGCTTTTGAAAAGTTATGATTCCTCTACAAGACTAAGGGTGAACCCAAAGGATTTTCGATCAATTCGTTTTGCCTGAGCTAAGGTGTTCCTTATCATGATTTTAATACTTGGTTTTTGAAAATTCGTAATAAAATCGTTCCAGTTCAGATTGAAGGTGTTCCTTCTTCTGCTTTCCCTGTGGAAGAATCCTTCGCTCCTGTTTGTGCAGAGTCGGGTTTGATACAGACTAATCCCCGGATGAACCCAGGCAATATCCTGGTCACCATTCAGATTTGTGATGGTCTGAATATCCGTAAAAGCAATTTAGACTACCATGGTTTGAAGGATTTGGTAGAGAAACTGGAGGGCTTATGTTGACTATTTCCGGTTTGAAGAATTTCTATTATCTTCCTACCTTTCACGATATGCGTTGCAAGGCTCCTCGTGTTTCAGAAATCATCCGTTCGCGTTACCACCGTGATCCTCTTCAAGGGGATGTTTATATTTTCATGTCAAAAGACCAAAAGAAGGTTAAAATGATCCATTGCGAACGTCACGCCTATTATTTGCATGAGAAGAGTTTTACGAACGGTTACCGTTTTATGCGAATTGAGTTGGAAGAAGGTATTACGGTTTATAAGATTGACTGGCAGAGCCTTGTATCCGTGCTTGAAAGTCCTGTTATTAAGTCCATACGCTTATAGAATGTTAGCATATATCATGCATGTTAAATAATAATATATCAGTGTATTATAATAGTTTTTGTATGTGTAGTTCTTTGATTTTGAGTATCTTTATGTCAAATAAAGGCCATGGATCAAGAGGAATTACATAGCCGAATATTAATGCGAGATTATCTCGAGAGGCGGGAGTTGAATGCTTCTTCTGTCTGTACCGATCCTTGTGCCGATATGGAGCCAGATGAAATGAGACGTTACGTACGCTTCCTTCTCGGTCAGTTGGAAGAGAAGCAGGAGCAGATGAACCGTGTGTTAGATGATTTATCGGAACTTAAGGCAACTTCCAGGGAGCAAAGTAAGATGCTTGAACGTATGGTTATGATGGCAGATGAGTTAGATCAGCTTCGCAAGGCGAATGCGGAATTGGCCCGTTCTAATAATAAGCTTGAAGAACGTTTGGGGGTGGTTAATAATGACCATTATAACACCTCCAAGAGTCGTAAGTGCATCGATAAAGGTAAACCTGTGAAAGGCAGAAACGATGATCGTTCAGATTTTGATGGTATCGCTCCTACAACTCCTGCCAAAACGGCTTCAGTGGTAACCTCTGCTCCTGTTTATTCAGGTCCTAGCCGTAAGGGTGCTACCTATAAGAAAGAAATCGTAGGTGCTCCTATCGAACATAAATGCGACCGTTCAAAACTTTCAGCCTGAACAGTAATCCTAAAAGTGATGAACCCCAAAGTAGTCCGCACGGTTGTCAATCTGATTGAAGAACATCATTTTGAAGTTCTGAAAGTGAAATATCCCGATGGAAGTATCAAACAAGTATATTTTTCTTGTGATGATAACAATCAGGCTCATTTATACGATGAGGTAGTTCCTGGTACTCATATCACAGCCTCTTTGTTATCGTATCTTCTGTTCAACCGTTATCAGATGTGTTCCCCCGATTATCGTGAATCGAAGAACCGTCTGTCTGATATGGAGTGGAATACCTGCCGTCAGAACCTGGACAATTGGACTGACAAAGGTGCCGTTCAACTCAACAAGTTGATCCCTGCTCTGAAGAGCATGGCTTTAGAGCAGGGGGCTAATGTGAATGTTGATGAAACGTGGTGCCGTTACCAGACCCACTTGGGTCATAGGAAAACCTACATGTGGTGTCTTGTAAACAGGAAAGCGGGTATTGTGATCTTCTTCTATGCAGATTGTCTGGATGAGTCGAGTAATAACCATGAAAACAATCATAATCATAACATACTGAAGGATTTTCTGGGTGATGCGCAAATCAAGTCCTTGCAGAACGATGGTTATAACATCTATATGTATCTTGATAACGAGCTGATGGAGGTGGAATATTTATGCTGTCTTGCTCATGCGCGTAACAAGTTCAAGGATGCCTATAATCAGGGGTGTGAGAAAGCCCATTTCTTTTTGGAGCAAATAGCCAAGCTTTATACACGTGAAGATGACTACCGAAGGTTTAATTTGACTGCAAGCAAAATTAAGGAAAAACGCAACGATACTTATACGAATGGGATTGTTAACGCTTTGCGGAGTGAACTTTATGATTTGCTTGCATTGCCTGAAGCGGGTATGAGTGATTTAATGCGAACGGCTTTGAATTATCTCCATAAGTTTTGGAATCAGCTTTTTGCTTATCGCAAAGACGGTGAGTATACGATAGACAATCTTGCTGCCGAACGTGCGATACGCCCCTTGGCTGTTCAGAGAAAAACAGTCTGTTCTTCTGTAGTACGAAAGGAGCTTTACGCTCGGCAGTTTACAATACCTTTATTGAAACCTGCAAGCAGGCGGGAATCAGCTTCCGATCTTTCTTCTGCAAATACATGACGGAAATCCGGAAGAGTCGAACGGATTATGAGAACCTGCTTCCCATGACAATAGGTCTAACGAATTAGTAAAAACAATTTAAAACTTAATATCCAAGACAAGTGACGGGTGCCTACTGGCACTCGCCTGAAAGGTGTATACCATGTTTTGGACGCTTACATAATATAAATGATATCAGTGTGCATAGCTACTTATAATGGAAGTAAGTACATAAAAGAGCAGATAGACTCTATTTTACCTCAATTAGACGAGTGTGATGAGATTATTGTTTCGGATGATTCGTCGACAGATAATACCCTCTCTATTCTTAAGTCCTATCATGATAGGAGGATCATTATATTTACTAATCAAAAGTTCAATTCTCCCATATATAATTTTGAAAATGCTTTAAAGCATGCAAAAGGTGATATTATCTTTCTTTCAGACCAAGATGATATTTGGGAGTTTAATAAGGTCCAAGTAATGATATCCTTTCTTCAGAAAAAATCATTGGTTGTGTCTGATTGTTATATTATTAATCAAGATAAAAATGTAATTTGTGATTCGTTATTTAATGGCAAAGTTCCAAATGCCGGAGTATTCATTAATATACTTCGTAATCATTATATTGGTTGTTGTATGGCGTTTCGGCGAGAGATTTTAAATGCAGCATTACCTTTTCCTTCTTCTTTAGCCATGCATGATATTTGGTTAGGATTATGTGCGTCTGCCTTTTATTCTGCTGTATTTATACCTAATCGGCTCATAAAATATAGACGACATAATAGTAATGCTTCTCCGACATTAGAAAATAGTAATTTGCCATTATTGTATAGGGTACAGTATCGATGGACCTTGATTATAGCACTTATAAGAAGAGCGTTGAAAATAAGTAAGCATCTATAGTTTTTATTATATTATTGAGAAATTATGGGCTTTTTATTAATATTCATTTATGTTCTTATAAAGGAATATCTAAAATATATAATTGCGGTAAATATTTGCATTTTCGTTTATTGATCATATTGTTAAAAAATGTCTCTTGAGGTTTTGAAAATTTCTTTTATTGTTGTTGAATATCATTCAATAGAAGATATTATAACGTGTTATTCATCTATTATTGGTATTATACCTTCTAATTGGCAATGTGAAGTGATTGTTTCTTCTAATTCAGTTTATCCATTAAAGCAGCAGGAGGAACTTAAAACTTTATATAAAGATATTAAATGGAGGTTTAACGAAAAGAATGGAGGATTTGCTTATGCTATGAATCAAGGTTTATCAATAGCAGATGGTGATATTCTTGTAATAATGAATCCTGATGTTAGGCTGAAAACGGGAATTGAAAAGATGGTAACTTATTTGTATTCCCATAATGAAATAGGAGTTATTGCTCCTAAAATAATAAACATTAATGGTAAAATACAAGATAGCTTTCGGGATTTTATTACACCAATGAACTTCATAAAACGACATTTGAGCCGTATATTCAAATCTACTAATCAGATTGGTATTATTGAGGTCACTAGTCAAGTGGATTGGGTAATTGGAGCTTTTATGATGATGCCGCGTCAAGCTTATGAGGTAGTAAAAGGGTTAGATGAATATTATTTTTTATATTGTGAAGATATGGATTTCTGTAAGAGGATACAATTGGAAGGTTTTTCTGTGGTTTATTACCCTGAAAGTGAAATAGAATATGAAGGAACACGCTCTGCAAGACGGTCGTTGAAATATGCTTGCATATTTTTTAAGTCATTGTTACGATATTGGACTAAATTTGGATTCAATTAGTAAGCATTCAAATTAGGGCTCGATTTTGAAATATCTATCTTTGTTGCCTAACCAAAATTATATCCCTATGTTTAGCAGTGGAGATATGTCCGAAGATCGTAAAAGCCGTTATATCAGTTATCTCGTTGACTGCGTCAATGAGACTGAGTTGGACAAGAAAGCGCTGGAACTTGTCTTGGAGGATTTTCTTAGTGCCTGGAACGATATGAAAGCTGAACTGGCTGAGCTGCAAAGGAGACAAAACGAAATGGGTTTCCAAACTACAGGAGTCAGCCTCTGAGCTTTGTGAGGAAGTAAGGAAGCGTAAGAAAGCCGAGCGTGAGGTAGAACAACTGAAGTCTCACCTCAAGTTCTTTGATAAGAATAAGTTCAGTGACAAGCGGTAAAAGGTGAACCGGGGTGACGATGCAAAAGCCGACGAGGACAACCCTGATCACATTGGCGAGAAAGATAAATTCGATGATACTCCTAACACGTTGGATACAAGTTCCGTGTCAACTCCATCGATACCCTATCTCTAAACAAGGGAAAACGGGAACGGGATTTAACGAACCGTCCTGATGTATATACGCCCTTGGAGAGCAAGTATCATGTTCGATGGCTACAACGCTTACGTGTTTATAGGTGATGAGTTAAAGTCTGCTATGTTTAAGGATACGGAGCACTGGGTTTGCAGGTCCATACGAAAAGTTGAAAACCGCACCGGAGAACGTTTCAAACTATCTGAAAGAGGCGGTCAATTACCTAGATAAATTTTGGAATGAAATATTTGCCTATCTAAAGGATGGTAATTATCCGATTGATAACAACACTGCTGAACGAAGTATTCGCAAACTTATCACGTAGCGAAACAGTATGCTCCACTTCGGCAGTGACGAGGGAGTAGAGATGGTTGCCATGTACCATAGCCTAATTAGTACTGTGAAGATGCAGGGGCGGTTCGCTTGGGAGCTTCTCAGTAAGTTTTTTACTAATATTTTTAACGGTTGCAGAGATTATTTGAATCTCTCACCGAAAAATATCGGACTGGCACTATGTCAATAGTAAATAAATCACTGAATCTTTTAACAAAACAATTTTAGGCACTCGAAAAAGTGTCTAAAATTAGGGGTATGTCCTAAATTGAGTACTTACCGGCTTTCCTTATGTGATATGTCAAAATTGGACGCTAACTATTTAAATAATGGAATCTAATGAATATTCTTATTACAGGGGCTTATGGATTTGTAGGCACTAATCTAATTAATAATTTAAAAATTAAACACAACCTTTATGGACTTGATATAGTTTGTCCGACAAGAGAAGGAGTACTGAAAACATTTTATTGGAAAGATATTAATCCAGAGTCATTCTCATTACAAACCCTTCCTAAATTCGATGCAATCATTCATCTTGCCGGAAAGGCTCATGATACGAAAAACCAATCAGCTGCTCAGTCTTATTTTGATATTAATACCGGCCTGACTCAAAAGATATTTGATTTCTTTTTGGAGTCTTCTGCGAAGAAATTCATATTTTTTAGTTCAGTAAAAGCTGCGGCGGATAGTGTAGTGGGAGATATGCTTACTGAAGATGTTATTCCGGTTCCTGTTGGTCCTTATGGGGAAAGTAAAATAAGAGCTGAAGAGTATATAAAGGAACATTTTGCATTTCCTGCTGTCTCTTCCTGTGAGTGTTCTCCTTTTCGGGAGATGACTTCGGTTACAGAAAAACAGGTTTATATATTAAGACCTTGTATGATTCATGGTCCGGGGAATAAAGGAAATCTGAATCTATTGTATAATGTGGTGAAGAAAGGAATTCCCTGGCCATTGGGTGACTTCGAAAATCGTCGTTCGTTTACTTCAATTGATAACCTATGCTATGTGATTGAGGGATTATTGACTAAAGATGTACCTACGGGGATTTATCACATGGGGGATGATGAAGCTCTGTCAACGAATGAACTGATTGCCATCATGTGCGAGGTAATGGGAAAACAGCCTCACATCTGGAAAATGAACAAGCGTTTTATGGAAGGATGTGCTGGACTGGGGACTTTACTCCACTTGCCTTTGAATACCGAAAGACTTCGTAAACTGACGGAGAACTATGTAGTAAGTAACGCCAAGATAAAGGTCGCTTTGGGGATTGATAAAATGCCGGTCACCGCTAAAGAAGGGCTGATAAAGACTATTCGTTCATTTGAAGAAACTGAATAACTTATGTATTATCTGATAATCTTAGTTCTGCTATTTCTGGCAGAACTTTTTTATTTTCGTATTGCTGATAAATATAATATTATCGACAAACCGAACGAACGGAGTTCGCATACCCGGATTACACTGCGGGGTGGAGGAATTATCTTTTACTTGGGTGCATTGGTTTATTTTCTGACAAGTCAATTTGAGTACCCTTGGTTTATGTTGGCTCTCACTCTGGTGACGGTGATCAGCTTTGTAGATGATATCCGCTCCATATCACAAGGACTTCGTCTTGTTTTTCATTTTACGGCGATGGGCTTGATGTTCTATCAGTGGGAGTTGTTTACTCTTCCCTGGTGGACTGTAGTTGTGGCTTTGATCGCATGTACAGGGATTATCAATGCCTATAATTTTATGGATGGAATTAATGGAATCACGGGGGGATATTCGCTGGTTGTACTTGGAGCTTTGGCGTTTATCAATCATTGGGTTGTTTCGTTCGTTGAACCGGGTTTGATTTATACCATGCTGTGTGCGGTGCTGGTCTTTAATTTCTTTAATTTCCGTAAGAGGGCAAAATGCTTTGCTGGTGATGTGGGGGCGGTCAGTATTGCTTTTATTATTCTGTTTTTAATCGGTAAGCTTATAATCGATACGGAAGATTTTAGTTGGATTGTGCTTCTGGCAGTATATGGAGCAGACAGTGTGCTGACTATTGTCCATCGATTGATGTTGCATGAAAATATTGGTCTGCCCCACCGGAAACATTTGTATCAGATAATGGCTAACGAACTGAAGATACCTCATGTCGCGGTGTCATTGACCTATATGGTGGTGCAGGGCGTAGTTGTGGCGGGATACCTGGTATTGCGGGAGTACGGATATGTATATTTGGCAGGAAGCATATTGCTGTTGAGTATATTATATCTGTTATTCATGAAGAAATTCTTTCATCTGCACCAGTTCTGAATTAGTCGGTGGTGGGAAATAAAAAGAAAGGCGACTTGATTGCAAGCCGCCTTTCTTTTTATTTAATCTCAAATTCTTCCTTCATATCGATCTCTTCTCCATGTGAATCGTAGAATACGTATTCAAGAAAAGCGAGTTTCTGACTCGGAATAATTTTAATACCAAATCCGTATTTCATCTGCCATTTGCGTTTCAGCGACATAAGTCCCTGATTCAAATAGGCAGCCACATACGGGTGGATGTGTAGCGAGAATTTCTTAATCTTCAGTTTATTGACCAGATAATCAATTTTACTCTCCAGTGTGTCCGTAAAGAGGATGGACGATTTGATGGTGCCTTTGCCAAAGCAAGTTGGACAAGTTTCCATCGTGTTTACATCCATAGCCGGGCGAACCCGTTGACGCGTGATCTGCATCAGTCCGAATTTGCTTAAGGGCAGAATGTTGTGACGCGCCCTGTCTTTTTGCATGTTGGCACACATACGTTCGTAAAGCTTCTGACGGTTTTCGGCTTCATTCATGTCAATGAAATCTACCACAATGATACCACCCATATCCCTTAGCCTCAGTTGGCGTGCCAGTTCGTCGGCAGCCCCCAGGTTTACTTCGAGTGCGTTACCTTCCTGCCCGTTGGCATTCTTGGTGCGGTTTCCGCTGTTCACGTCTACTACGTGAAGCGCCTCAGTGTGCTCAATAATCAAGTAGGCACCACTCTTGTAGGATACTGTTTTACCAAAAGACGATTTAATCTGTTTGGTGATACCGAAATTGTCATAAATGGGAAGTTGACCTTTATACAACTTGACGATGCCTGCCCGTTCGGGGGCAATCAGTGTCACATAATCCTTGATTTCGTTGAACACCGCTTCGTTGTTCACGTGGATGTTCTCGAAAGAAGGATTGAAGAGATCACGCAGCAAAGCTACGGCACGGCTTGTTTCCTCGTAGATAAGTGTCGGAAACTTTGTGGCCTTTTGTACTTTGGTGATACTTTCTTCCCAGTGCTTCAGCAATACTTTAAGCTCTCCATCGAGTTCGGCAACACGTTTGCCTTCTGCCACTGTGCGTACAATCACTCCGAAGTTTTTCGGCTTGATGCTCATCAGCAGTTGTTTCAGGCGTGCACGTTCTTCGCTCGATTTAATTTTTTGAGAGACAGAGACCTTGTCGTTGAAAGGAATCAGCACCAGATATCTTCCTGCAAACGAGATTTCGGAAGTCAGGCGCGGTCCCTTGGTTGAGATAGGCTCTTTTACAATTTGCACCACTACTTCTTGTCCTACCTTTAATGTATTGGCTACTGTGCCATCCTTGTCCAGGTCGGGAAGCAGGGTTGCTTTCGAAATGGGATTAAGCTTTTTTTTGTCGCTTAAAGTCTGCTTTACGTACTTTTCGAGTGAGTTAAATTGAGGACCCAGGTCTAAATAATGAAGGAAAGCATCTTTCTCGTAACCGACATCCACGAAGCAAGCATTCAGTCCGGGCATCAATTTCTTGACGCGGCCCAAATACATATTGCCCACCGAAAAGGAGATATTTCTTCCTTCGCTTTGAAGTTCCACCAAACTCTTGTCCTCAAGTAAGGCGATGGAGACTTCTTTGGGCTGTACGTCTACTACTAATTCGCTTGTCACGTCTGTTTCCTAATTATTTAATTTTATAAAAAAATGAACGAATAACTTTATGCGTTTGTTCATTCAGTCGGGCATTTAAACAAAGAACAAACTCGAAAGACATTTGCTTCACAAGTTTGTTCTTTATTTCTGTCCAGATTCAGACTAAAAATTACTTTTTGCTTTTATGTCTGTTCTTTCTTAGTCTTTTTTTACGCTTGTGCGTAGACATTTTATGTCTTTTTTTCTTCTTTCCGCTTGGCATAGCTTCAAAATTTTATGGGTTAATACTCTTGTTTATTATTTCTTTACCGAAAGGGTGAATGTCTTAGCTGGTTTGAACGCCGGAATGTTGTGTTCCGGAATGATGATAGTCGTATTCTTAGAAATATTACGAGCGGTTTTTTGAGCTCTTTTCTTTACGACGAAGCTACCAAATCCACGGAGGTAAACATTCTCGTCCTTAGACAAAGAATCTTTCACTGCATCCATAAATGCCTCAACTGTTGTAAGTACTGTTACTTTGTCAACACCAGTGTTCTTTGCAATTTCGTTTACAATATCTGCTTTAGTCATTTTTCCTTAAAAAAAATATTATTACTATGTTCTTTCTAATTTTTTGGACTGCAAATATATAGCTTTTTAGTCTCCCAAAAAAATATATCCCGAACAATTTTCTAAAAAAGTCGCTTCATTAAGCTTTCTTAGTTCGTAATTAGATGAAAAGAACTACTTTTGTGCAAGGATAAAGTTAACAAAAAGTAGAATCTGGCTAAATATATGAATCCTAACTTCAGCAATACAATAGAAAAGTGGTATCAGGAATATAAAAGGGAACTTCCATGGAGGGAGTCCGCGGATCCTTATGTGATATGGATTTCGGAGATCATTCTGCAACAGACCCGTGTCGTGCAGGGGTATGACTACTTCATGCGGTTTATGAAACGGTTTCCGGATGTTGCCACATTGGCCCAAGCGGATGAAGACGAAGTGATGAAGTATTGGCAGGGACTGGGCTATTACTCCCGTGCACGCAATTTGCATGCAGCCGCTAAAAGTATGAACGGGGTGTTTCCTAAAACCTATCCGGAAGTGAGGGCTTTGAAGGGGGTAGGTGACTATACTGCCGCTGCCATCTGTTCTTTTGCCTATAACATGCCTTATGCGGTAGTCGATGGGAATGTGTACCGGGTACTTTCCCGCTATCTGGGCATCGATACTCCGATAGATTCTACTGAAGGGAAAAAGCTCTTTGCTGCCGTAGCCGATGAACTGCTGGATAAAAAGAATCCTGCCCTTTATAATCAGGCTATCATGGATTTTGGAGCTATCCAATGTTCGCCTCAGTCTCCTAACTGCATGTTTTGTCCGTTGGCAAGCGGCTGCTCGGCATTAGCCGGGGGAATGGTGGCACAACTTCCGGTAAAACAGCACAAAACGAAAACGACCAATCGCTACTTCAATTATATATATGTACGTATGGGTGCGTATACTTTGATTAATAAAAGAACGGGCAATGACATCTGGAAAAATCTGTTTGAGTTTCCTCTGATTGAAACTCCCGAAGCTGTCTCGGAAGAGGAATTTCCGGCGTTGCCCGAGTTCAAGGCATTGTTTGCCCCCAAGGAACTTCCGGTAGTCCGTTCGGTTTGCCGGGACGTGAAGCATGTACTTTCACATCGGGTGATTTATGCCAATTTTTATATAGTAGATCTTCCGGAAAATAGTCATTCGTTTGCTGCTTATCAAAAAATAAAGGCTGAAGAGCTGGAACAATATGCCGTCTCAAAACTGGTGCATGCCTTTATAGAGAAATACATCGATTGAAATAGAAACTGAATATATTTTGTTGAATTATAAATATCTAAAATTATGAAACGACCTTACTTACTATTAGCCTGTCTTTCTCCCGTAGCTTGCCTGATGGCCGCAAGCGGACAAAAAGGAGGAAAAAACAAACAGAAGGTGAATGACCGACAACTGCCGAATGTGGTGTTTATCTATGCAGATGATTTGGGATATGGCGATCTGGAATGTTATGGAGCTAAAAATGTACAAACTCCTAATGTTAACCGTTTGGCATCCGAAGGTATTCGCTTTACTAATGCGCATGCTACTGCGGCTACCAGTACTCCTTCACGTTACTCCATGCTTACGGGAGAATATGCCTGGCGTCGTCCGGGAACGGATGTAGCGGCCGGAAATGCCGGAATGATTATCCGTCCGGAAGATTACACGATGGCCGATATGTTTAAAAATTCCGGTTATGTGACTGCTGCTCTCGGTAAATGGCATTTGGGACTGGGAGATAAAAGCGGAGAGCAAGACTGGAATGCTCCACTTCCCGCTGCATTGGGGGATTTGGGGTTTGACTATTCATACATTATGGCTGCTACTGCCGACCGTGTGCCCTGTGTATTTATTGAAAATGGAAAAGTGGCAAACTATGACCCGAGTGCCCCTATTGAAGTCAGCTACCGCAAACCTTTTGAAGGAGAACCTTTAGGGAAAGATCATCCGGAGCTGTTGTATAACCAGAAGCACAGCCATGGACATGATATGGCTATCATAAACGGAATCGGCCGCATCGGCTATATGAAAGGGGGAGGCAAGGCCTTGTGGAAAGATGAAAATATTGCCGACTCGATCACTACACATGCCATCAACTTTATTCGCGAACATAAGGATGAACCGTTCTTCATGTATTTTGCAACGAACGATGTGCACGTTCCGCGCTTCCCACACGAGCGTTTCCGTGGTAAGAATCCGATGGGGTTGCGCGGAGATGCCATTGTACAGTTCGACTGGAGTGTAGGGCAAATCCTGGAAGCACTTGACAAGCTGGGACTTTCTGAAAACACGTTGGTTATTCTTTCCAGTGATAACGGTCCTGTTGTGGATGATGGTTATCAGGATCGTGCAGAGGAGTTACTCAACGGACACAGTCCGGCAGGTCCGCTGCGTGGCAACAAATATAGTGCTTTCGAAGGCGGAACCCGTATCCCCGCCATTGTGCGCTGGCCTAAGAAAATTACTCAGCCGCAGGTGTCGGATGTATTGGTTTCACAAATCGACTGGCTGGCCTCTTTAGCTTCCCTGGTTGATGCAAGGGTTCCCAAAGGAGCGGCTCCCGACAGTTTTGACCGTCTGGGCAACTGGCTGGGAACGGATTCTACCGACCGTCCTTGGGTGATTGAGCAAGCCGCTAACCATACACTGTCAGTACGTACCAAGGACTGGAAATACATTGAACCTAACGACGGCCCTCACATGATAACCTGGGGACCTAAAATAGAAACGGGTAATCTGAGCATTCCGCAATTGTATGACATGACTAAAGATTATGAACAGGAGAATCTTGCTGAAAAGAATCCAGCCAAGCTTTTTGAATTGCAAACCATTTTGAGAAAAGTGCGCAATAAAACTTATAGAGCTTTATAAAAGTTGTAACAATTCTTGCATTCTATTGTTATTCTATTTAATTTTGGCAACGAAATTCGGTATTTAGAAACATAAAATTCTGAGAATATGTCAGTAAATAAAGTGATATTGATAGGAAATGTCGGTAAAGACCCTGAAGTGAGATATTTGGATACAGGTATTGCTGTAGCCAGTTTTCCTTTGGCTACGACCGACCGTGCATATACTTTGTCGAATGGTACACAAGTGCCCGAACGGACCGAATGGCACAATCTTGTCCTTTGGCGCGGACTGGCAGAAACTGCCGAAAAGTATGTACATAAAGGTGATAAGCTCTATGTGGAAGGGAAAATAAGAACCCGTTCTTATGATGACCAGAATGGGGCTAAACGCTATGTTACCGAGATTTTTGTGGATAATATGGAAATGCTCACTCCGAAAGGTACCGGTTCGGGATCGTATGCTCCGACACAGCAGCAGGCTGCTGCTCCCGTGCGACCTCAATCGCAACAACCGCAGCAACCGGTGTCTTCGCAAGATAATTCGGCGGATGACCTGCCGTTTTAATGGTTAATGGCTACAAGTTAAGAGTTAGAATTGCCATCCGGCATCTAACCTTAACTTGTAGTGATAACCTTTAGCTGACAACTTGTGGCACATGATTTGCATGTAGCTACTTATTATTAACTTAAAACCAATATTTTGGACCCAGACGCTTATTTATGCCAGTTGGCAGAAATTTTTAACGGAATATCCGTAAACACACCTTCATTATCGGCAATAATAGCCATTGTTCTGGCAGGTTTGCTCCTGCTCGCTTCGGGCTTTGCTTCGGCATCCGAAATCGCTTTCTTCTCACTTTCGCCTTCCGATCTGAATGATATAGAAGAAGGCAATCATCCTTCTGATGGGAAAATCAGCAATCTGCTCGCAGACTCCGAACGTTTGTTGGCAACCATTCTTATCACAAACAACTTTGTGAATGTTACCATTATCATGCTCTGTAACTTCTTCTTCATGAATGTCTTTGTCTTTCATTCGCCTCTTGCGGAGTTTTTGATACTGACTGTTATCCTGACTTTCCTCTTGTTGCTTTTCGGAGAGATTATGCCTAAGATCTATTCGGCCCAGAAGACATTGGCTTTCTGCCGTTTCTCCGCTCCGGTCATCTATGTGTTGCGTAAAGTATTTGCTCCTATCTCTGCTGTGTTAGTACATTCTACGGCTTTCCTGAATAAACATTTTGCCAAAAAGAATCACAATATATCGGTTGACGAACTTTCTCATGCCCTTGAACTGACCGACAAGGCCGAACTTACGGAAGAAAATAATATACTGGAAGGCATCATTCGTTTTGGTGGAGAGACAGCCAAGGAGGTTATGACTTCCCGCCTCGACGTGGTCGATCTTGATATACGTACTCCTTTTAAAGATGTAATTCAATGTATTATCGACAATGCATATTCCCGTATCCCTATTTATTCCGGTACACGCGATAATATCAAAGGAGTGCTTTATATTAAGGACTTGCTGCCCCATCTAAATAAGGGGGATAATTTTCGTTGGCAATCATTGATTCGTCCCGCCTATTTTGTGCCTGAGACTAAAATGATTGACGATCTTCTGCGTGACTTCCAGGCAAATAAGATTCATATTGCTATTGTTGTGGATGAATTCGGTGGTACATCGGGAATTGTGACAATGGAGGATATCATTGAAGAGATCGTTGGGGAGATTCATGATGAATATGATGATGAAGAGCGTACCTATACGGTGATTAACGATCATACCTGGGTGTTTGAGGCTAAAACACAGTTGACCGATTTTTATAAGATTACGAAGGTCGATGAAGATGATTTTGACAAAGTAGATGGAGATGCCGATACACTGGCCGGACTGTTGCTCGAGATAAAGGGAGAATTTCCGGCACTCCACGAGAAGGTTCTCTATCATCGATACGAATTTGAAGTGCTGGCTATGGACAGCCGGAGAATCCTGAAAGTGAAGTTTACCGTTAACGAGCCTTCCCCAGAGGAAGAAACCTCCTGATATCTGTTTTTACCATGGCTTTGTTGCGGGAATATAAAGAAATTGCTTATCAGTGGGGAATCTGGAAAACAGAAGAGTCCACGGAAGAACTTTTGGCACTGTTGCCCGATCCGGAAAGATATGAGCAACAGTTGACGCGTTTTTCTTCACCACATCGTAAATTGGAATGGCTTTCCGTACGTGTATTGCTATATCAGTTGTTAGGGGAGGAAAAGATAATTGAATATGCTCCCAGTGGCAAACCCCGTTTGGCGGACTCTTCTTATTTCATCAGCATTTCTCACACTCGCGGTTATGTCGCGGTTATACTGAGTCCCAGGTCCGAAGTGGGAATCGATATCGAGCAATACGGGCAGCGGGTGCACAAGGTCGCTCATAAATATATGCGTCCGGACGAGTTGATTTCTGAATATCAGGGAGAAGATACCTGGTCTTTACTTTTACATTGGTCAGCAAAAGAAGTGATGTTTAAGTGTATGGATGCTTCAGAGGTCGATTTTAGGGAGCATCTTCGCATCATGCCGTTCCAGGTATGTGAACACGGGGAGTTTCCGGCGGAAGAATACCGTACGGAACATAAGAAGAAGTTCATGATCCGCTATTTGCTGCATCCGGACTTTGTGATGACGTGGCAGGTGACATCTGCGTATTCCGTGAATGAATGTGATACCCCATGAAGAAAATACAATGATAAAGCGTATCCTATTATTGGCGATCGTTATTGGGGGCGGTATGACAACTTGCAGGCCGGCAAAGATATATATGAAACTGGAGAAGATTTATGGTTTAAAGCCTATCAATTGGATGCCAAATCGTTTGCGCTGTCGGAACAAAGCGAAACACTCTAAATCTTATAACCGCAGTTTGTGGACGGAGAGGAAATAAGAAAAATCGCTGGAAAATTCTTTCAAATGATATTTCCGGCGATTTTGCTTATTTCTTTAGTTTGTAACTCAACGCTCCCGACGGACACATTTTGATTTGAGCAATCAGTTCTTCCGTGGTAGCATTCTCCATCTTTATCCACGGACGTTCTTTCGGGTGATATACGTTAGGCAGTGTCTTTACGCAGATTCCGGCATGCCGGCAGAGTTCCGGTTGCCATACAATGGTTAGTTCGCCATTGCTGTATTCTATTTGTTTTCCCATAACTGTTTTTATATTATTGAATGTGAACACCACGAAGTACAATACGCTTCCATTCCGGATGTTTGTGTATGTATCCCGCCACGAACGGACAGAGAGGAACCAGGCGCAAGCCCTGCCGTTCAATGTCAGTGAGAACTTTCTCTGCAAGTTGTGAACCTATTCCGTGTCCTCCCAAGGCGGCCGGTACTTCGGTATGGGTCAGATAAATCTCGCCATTTAAGGATTTTATGTATTCTATCCGGGGAACATAACCTTCAACATGAAATTCATATTGATGTTTTTCTTCATTGTCTATCAGTTCATAATTTTCAGTCATAATTTTCTTTCTTTTAAATCTTGTTTTATTCTACAACATTTAGAGGATAAACTTTGTTTTCTCCGCTTGTTTATTTATGAATCATTTAAACAATAGAATGACGCGATATAACTTTAACAGATAATAATGATTCATGGCAAAACAAATGCATAATCTTTCTGTTGATATTTGACTTATGCGGAGCAACGGTGCCTCGCTTACAAAACTACCATACGGGAAGTATCTTGGTTTTAGGATACTGATTTCTGAGTGATTGAACGAATTGTTTTATATTTAAACTTTAGAGATTATGAATGGAAGAGTAATACAGATCTTCTGCATGGTAGTTGGCATGGTACTTGCTTCCTCTTGCGGAGACGAATGTCCGGTAGAACAACCTTACTCGGTTCGGGTATCTGTTAAGGACAAGAACTATTTGAATATATCGCAGTTTCCACAGTTGAGCCCGGTAGACGAAAATCTGCCTTTCCGGACTTATACAGGAACTCTCTATTACGCTCTGTATGATGCATCTACCGGGGCATTGATCAGAGAGTCGGCGGTCATCTCTACAGAAGGTGAAGAAAAGGAATACACCCTTGCTTTTCCGGGCATACCCGACGGTGATTATAAATTGGCCGTATGGGGAAATCTGACCACGGACTATCCCACCGGTATCTTGCATCAGGATGGGAAGGAACATACTGATATTTATGTGACAAGCAGGGTCTTGCATTTCTCTCCCGATTATCAGACAGAAGAATTGACACTGGAACGGACGAAGGGAAAGTTGTTACTGCTCTGTTCCAATTTCCCGGCTGAGATAACACGTATTGAACAGAATGTAAGTCATGTTTATCAGTCGACGGATGCGGGCCTCAATTATGCCGGAAGCACTCAAGTTGACAAAAATGTGCCGTTCACCAATGTCCTGGAGACAGTGCTTGCACCCTCTTCGGTAGATGGACATTCAAAGTTAGCTTTAACTTTCTATGCCACCGATACGAGAGCTTCTGAATCTCCTTATTTGAAATTGCCCGAAATGGAAGTGGACATGCGGCGTAATGAAATAACCGCTGTCTCTATAGACTACAATACATCAGAAGGAATCTGGGAAATCAAGATGTTTATCCGTGGGGAATGGCTCACGATACATCGCCTGGATATCTACTGATCTCTTTTTCCTTATCTATTTATTTAAACTAAACTTTGCTATTATGAAAAAATTAATGTTTCTGGTGGCAGCAAGCCTCTTTGTATTTGCTGCTTGTTCCAGCGAAGATGATCCTTCGTCTGAAGTGAATCCTGAAAATAATGGGATTACATTTGAACTGTCCGCGGTTAATGGTCTGACAGATGGGATTGGAACCCGAATGCCGGTGTATAGCCAGGAGGCTACACAGCATGTCACTCGTGTCAGTGTTTATGCTTTTATGCAGAACGGTTCGACTTATCTGCATCAAAAGACCTATGATATCACCGGCTGGACCGATGGTACTACTTTCAAACGTTTTGCCGTTCCCGATGCTGACAAGCTTCCTGCAGGGGTATATAAGTTTTTGGCTGTAGGCCGTGACGCAAGTGACCGCTTCTCTGTGACTACGCCGACTTCCGGTAATACCAATTATACGGATATGCTTGCTACTATCGTGAATTCGGGCGATGAATCGGAAATCTTTGCAGGTTCGGCCGATGCGGAAGTAATGGCTCAGGGCGGAACTCGTGTCAGCATTGAGATGACCCGTAAGGTGGCCGGTGTACTGGGATACTTCAAGAATGTTCCTCAAGTGCTTAACGGAACCACTGTGAAGTATTTGCGTCTGAAAGTCAGCAACTCCAATCAGCAGGTGAATCTGACTAATGGTGTAGGTATCAATACTGCCGCTACTCCTTATAATATAATAGATATGGATCTTTCCGGCCAGGCTGTTTCCAACGGCGTGTATGTGGGCAACGATTTGTCCGGACAGGGAGTGGTGAAAGTGCCTAATTCACAATTGGGAGGTTCGTTCTATATGCCGGTTAGTGGCGTGAGCATGACTTTAGGACTTTATGATGCGAGTGGTACCGCTATAAAAGAGTGGACCGTGAGCGACACTAATAGTTCGGGAGCAACACAGTTTAATCTGATGGCAAATCATTTTTATGCATTAGGTGTGAAAGGTGCTACGGGTAGTGTGGATGGCGGAACACCGGGTAACCCGGGTGACGATGATGCTCCGGTAGATTTGCTGACCGATCAGAATATTGTGATCACTATCAGTCCGGCATGGGAATTGATACATAACCTGGTAATTCAGTAAAAGTAACTCAAAAACAGAATCATGGTATGGCTATGAGAAAGGCAGGCTATATAACTATCCTTCTGACGGGATTTCTGGCAACGCTCTTGTTGGGCAGCTGCTCAACAGATGATGTTGCCGAACTCCCCTTGGAAGAAGGGGTTCCGGTCCGTTTTGAAATAAAGCGAGACGGGGTCATGAGTCGTGCGCCGGGAGATGCAGCTCTTTCTGTCAACAGGATACTGATTCTGCCGTTTCGGAAAACGGATGAAGCATTGCCAAACGATGCAGCTAATTTCGTTCCGGAATATAGCGCAGCCCGACAATTGGATGTCAATTCGTTTCCGGCAGTAGTCACGATGCTTAATCTTTCAGCAGCCTCTACCTATCAGTTGTTGGTGATCGGATATAATCGGAGTGATTATGATTTTGCCAGTGGCGGAGGTGTAACGAAGCGGTTTAATATCGGTTCGACTGGTAATCCGGCTACGTTGGCTAATTTGTATTTGCAACCGGTTAATCCGACGGTAGTTCCGGAGTTCTTTTCGTGTTTCGGAAGTGGTTACCAGGGTACAACGTTGGTTGGCCCTCTTTTTAAACCTTCGCAAATCAATTATGTGACAGGTACGCTGAAAAGGCTGGTTAGTCGTTTAACACTCGAAGTGACCGATATTCCCGCATATGTCAACTCTATGACGTTGATAGCCGAGCAACTTGTGACGGCTACCCGTGCAACGGATGGGACGGCACTGGCATGGCAAACAGTCGGTGACAGCGGTATAAAAACGTTGGCTACTCAAGCACCGGTCTCGGGGAAAGTCAGTTTCAACCAGTTTCTACTGGCTATTCCGGATAGTAGAAAGACCTTATTTTATCTGGATGTGTCCTATGGAATCTTCACTGAACGTTATACGGTGAAACTGCCGGATACTCCCGGTGTGGTTTCGGGAAACCGGATTATTTTTACTCCTAATCATTGGGTGAAAGTGACCGGAAGTTATGCGAATATCAATATAGGTTTCACTTTGGCAGGAAACATCAACTTGGATGACAATGCCTGGGATGGCCTTCAATAGAAACTGAAAGCAAAAAGAACCGGAGATGAAAACGAAAGTGATAATAATGATAAGCCTTTTTCTTTCTCTCTTCCTGACGGGATGTGAGAAAGAACTGGTCGAAGTGCCCGGTGAAGACCCCGGGCAACTTCCTCCGGAAGGTAAGCCTTCGGACTTGCCCGACGGATATTTTGAAGTAATCTTCTCTGCCGGATACGGAGGAGTTGATACCCGTACGCCCGTCACGGGGACCGATTCACGGGTTCGTCACCTGCGTTACGTCATTTATAAGTCGACAGGTGAGTTTGTGAAAGAAAAGGTGGTGCTGAAGACTACGGATGCTGCTCCTTCCTGGCCGATGGCTGCCTTGAAAGATACGCTTCCGAAAGGACAATATACAGCCGTATTTCTGGCCAATGTAGAGAAAACACAGTTCCCGATTCCCGTTTCGGGCGGGGGAACCAACTATGCGGATGTGTTGACGAATTACCAGACAACGCGTGCGAATGCCCGGATCGTGCTACCCGGTGCGGAGTTTACCGACACCTCGGAATTTTATCTGGCCAATGTATCTTTCTCGGATACCTCTGCCCAACCTTATGTACTGTTGCAGCGCATTATCAGTATGCTGAATTTGCGAAGAGTGTTTGTGGATGCACAAACCGCTTTGAATTCTCTGACCAACAATATTGTGACGCAAGTAGGGTATAGGAATATAATCCGGACGACGGTACAAGGAGTTTTGCCAGGATTACTGAAAGCGGCAATGGATTTAGGGGTGGTTGGTAATGTTGTCTATAATGTTGTTGGCGGGCTCGATGCCGCAGTCAATCTGGTGGTGGCAGCATTGTTGGAACCGGTCGTGGATGCACTGTATGCACAACTTTTGCAAGGGCTGGTCAATCAGATAGGGCTGACTCTCTCCGGTAATGCTACGCAGAACGGTGCATTGGGAGCGTTGGGCGATTTACTGAATCCCTGGAGGGGCAGTGATGCTGCTTATGCTTTAGTGACCATAAACAATTTCCCGAAGACTGCGGACTTAGACCTGAATGTGAAGGATTTCTATACGGGTAATCATCGTTTCCGGTATGGATTCACACCTACACCCGGTACGACGAATAGTGAGAAAGATATTCTGATCAGAGGTTTTCATGGCCTATATGATGTGCGGGAGATTCATGTTGCCAAACCCGGACTGATCTCCGGATTGTTGGTGGACGATGTGATTGACGGTCCGTTGTTGCTGAATGGAGTATTTGTGAATATCACAGATCCGATACAGGCAACAGTCAATACGAATTACAGGTATCGTTCGAACTATTCGTTTGTCAGCCTGGGGTTGAAATCGTATGCACAGCAGAACGACGGAAACCATTCGCTGACACTCTCTGTACAGTTGAAGAATATTGCTAACCTGGATGGTATATTGGGAGGAATCCCCTTGCTCGGTCCTGTGCTGAATGGAACCGTTAAATTATTGATTGGTAATATAACGGTTACCGTTCCGGTGAATCTTCCTTTGCTTGGAACCGATAACCTGACGCTGTCCGGTAGCTGGAGTACACCACCGGTGCAGTATTAAAAAAATAACATGGGGTTGTGTCAAAACGTTGACACAACCCCATGTTTGTATTAATTATTTAAAAACTATGCTTGAAGGGAACCAATATTTACCTGTATAGTCAATTATTTGCTTTTGTGTTCCGGATTGACCATCAGCCACATAAATATTAGTATTTAAATAATGCGTACCATAGCCATCCTCAGTGTAAATAAGATAGACATCTCCATTTTGAGGATTCACTTGTATTCCTGCACCATATATTGATCTGTCTTTGGAAGGGGCTTTGAAAAATTCTTGAGCAGTCTTGCTTTCCGTATTGTATTTGTAGATGTTTTTTCCATAGTAACTATCACCATAATTACCTGGCACAGTAGTAGTATTAACTATATACAATGCATTTTCAGTTGTAGATGCACATAATCCTGTAGGAGTATATGCCCATTGATTATAAAACACATTTATATTATCAGGTAACTCAACAGTGGCTTCGTCCAACGTTTTAGGATTGATTTTTATTAACGATTGGCCGTTGGCGGCCCAGATATTCCCATCTTTGGTCTGCGCGAATCCTGTTTTCATTAAAGCGGTTAGTTTTTTAACGAAAGAGAGGTCGGAAGCTTTGTAGATCTTTATTGTATCCATATTATTTACGAATACATAGTCCCCTGATTTAAAGATGTCTTTACAGCCGTTCTCGTTGGCTGACTCGCTATTGAGTTGTGGCAGCATATTGCCGATAGATAATGGATTTAAATTAATTTTATAGGCACCTCTGCTTGCGGTCAATATACCTGTAGTTTCATTAATCGTGCAGAAACTGTTCGCTTGTCCGTAGTCTAATTGTTCTTCTATTTCTGTACTTAATTGTTTCGTGATATTGAAGTTAGCTAGTTCAATTTGGGTTAAATATGGAGCATTTTTAGCTACAATATACATATATGAATCTTGAATAACTCCAACAGTTCCTGTTTGACCAAGTGATTCAACAATGTTAAAGTTCCATTTTCCATCTTTATAATAATTTACGGAAGCTGGATCGTGGCCTGCCCATCCTTCGTTAATGACATAGAAACCACCGTAATATGCGAAAACATCTACTGTTATCTGGGCTTTATCCGTGTTCCCTTTAGAGTCTTGTGCTTCGAAAATGATTTCGTGCTTTCCTCCAACCGAAGTGTTGAAAGTGTAATTAACTTCGTTGGCTACCTCTTTGCCATCTATTTTCCAAGAATAGGTTTTAGGGCTAATTAGGTTTAGTTTAGGCTTTAAAGTTAAATTTTCACCTTTAGCAATGATAGTGTCATTGGGAAGACTCAGATTTTCGAAATTCGTAGGATAATAATATTTATCATCATCGTCATTACATGAAGAGATGATTATTGGTAAAGCACAAAGTGCAATAAAGCACATTTTAGTAATTAAAGCATTTACTTTTTTCATGTTACAAAAATTAAGTATATAAATAAGTGAGATAATTATTTCTTGTAGTGCAAATCTTCCACCGCCTGTATCTCCGTAGAAGCTTCACCCAGCCAGCCGCAGTTCTGGTTGACCGCTGTATAAATCTTCACGAAGTCGATACCGTCCAGATGAACCGGCTTTCCGTCTTTATCTACCGCCCAGTCTATCTTGAATTGAGAATATTCCGTATTGTTCGGGTGGTTGTCGGCATATCCCCAGGCATAACAGTAGCCTACCCAATGCTCGGGCATGCCCGGACGCGGCTCGTTGATGGAGTTGTCCGCCAGGCGGCTTCCGCGGAATGTGATTTCAGCCGGCATCCATGCCGGATAATAAGAACCCTGGGTGTGATACGTGTTCCGGTAGATGTATCCCTCTTTGCCTTGATTGTCTTTCCACTTCACATCCCCGTCTGCCGGAGTGGGACGGTAGTAAGTGATTTCGTAGTTGCGGATGGTGGCAGGCGAGTTATATTCGCTTCCTGCCAATTCGTACCACTCATCATCCGGCTGTCCGTTGCCATTCGTGTCTTTGGATACGAGTACGATTCCCGGTTCGGAGTTTCCTCCGGGTTTATCCAGCAGCGTGCCATACATATCATAATAGGCGTTGCCGTATATCTTGAAGTCATATTCACCGGGGACGTTGCGGATGGTATGGTCGAATCCCACGGTAATGTTGCCCCCGAATCCTCCGAGAGTGAAGAGGCAGGTGGTGCGGTCCTGCAGCAGTTCGGTGGCGCGTGCCAATACCTGAACGTCGGTGAATCCCTCTTCGTAAGCTGTATAAGAGGTATTCATATATTGTGATGGCGCCGGATTGTACTCCAATACTTTATTAGCGAAGGCACCTGCTTCCGGGTCTGCGGGATTTTCGTCGGGATTGCCTTGCGAGGCTTTGTTCCGGAACAGGACGGTATTGGAGTTGATTCCCACATTGGGCAACTTAAATATAAGTTGTCCCTGCGGGCTGAAGCAGAGCACATCGCCTTTCACCTTGTAGTCGTAAGCGTCGGTGATGTAGATGTTTCCGCTGTAAGGGTTGACACTGATGCTGTAAGGAGTACGTATCGCGGTGCCGTCCGTGATGAAGTTTTCCCGTTCCGTCTTTCCGGTTTTCAGGTTGAACACTTTGATTTGCGAGTCCTGAGTCCGGTAATCATAATTGTATAAATAGGCCATGTTGTCGTGGATGGTGAAACTCAACACCTTTTCGTCGAAGGTCCGTACCACTTGATCGGTATGACCGTCTATTTGCACGAAGTGATAGTCCCCCGCTTCGATATTCTCGCCGTGCGTGGCTACATAGATGTTTCCGTCCGGTCCGGCCTGTATCTTTCCCGGATTGGGACCTACTTCTATCTTCTTGATTTCGGTAAAAGAAGGGATGTCGATCACGGATACCGTACGGTCTACCCCGATGCCTTCCCAGTCCAGACCTCCGGAGTTGGAGACATACAACTTCCCGTTCTGCACACAAATGCCGTCGGGATTCCTGCCTGCCCGGGTCAGTGCATCGATAGAGAGGGAAGCGGTATCTATCCGCGCAACGGTTCCGTCAAAGGAGCATACGTATGCTTTTCCTCCCTCGAAGGCGATGTTACGGGGTTGCCGGGAACTGCCGTTCTCCGATAACATCGGTATCTGTTTGACAGACTTTCCGCTTTGCAAGTCGACTACTTCTATCTGGCTCGATACATTGACTACGATATAGAGTTTGCTGCCATAGATGGCCATATCGTTGGCGGTATCTCCCAGGCCGCGTCGGTTGATGCTGCGGAAGTAGTCGGTATTCAGCTGATTGTTCTTGAAGGAATACAAAGCGAGCGAACTGTTGTTCAGGTTGAAGAGCCCTTCGCTGAGAATGTAGAGTTCGGCTGTTCCGGTTTCGACAGGCATACCGTCGCCACCGCCCGAAGGAGTATCCGTGTCTTCCAGGTCGTCACACGAGGCGAAGAGAAGCAGGAAGAGGAGGAAAAGGAAGCTCCCGCCTCCAGCTCCTCTCCGGAAGCGAGGAGAAGAATTGCTTCTGCTGTTATTAAATGGGTTCATTTTCATATTGCTGTTTCTTTTGATAATTACTGATTCAATGTCTGGAGCATCTTTAGTATCTTACTTTCATCGTCACTCTCACCGAGCGTCCCGGCATGGGGAAGTTCTTCACTATCTCGTAATTCTTATCCAATAAGTTCAGCACTTCCACTGTCAGGGATGTGTTTACGTTACGGATGCGCTGATCGCGGCTGACGGATACACTATGGTCGCTGTAACTGTCCAGCCGGTTTTCGCGGAGGTTCTGCCCCAGCATATAGCGCTTGCCCGAAAAGAGGAACGAGTAGGAGAGGTTCACCCACGGAGTCTCGATACCGGCTTGTCCCGATCCGGATACGCGGGGTGTATAGGCGATTTGTTGCTTGTAGGTTTTTCCTCCCGGTTCGGTCATATCCAGTGCACGCTGATAAGTGTAGTTCCCCGAAAGGTTCACCCGTAGTTTCTCCCAGAGTTGCAGACTGATGTTTCCGGCAACGTCGATTCCTTTGATGTCCACTTTGCCGAGGTTCACCATGCTCCATATAAAGAGGTTCTTGGTGGGGATGGCGATGATTTTGTCTTTCACCTTATTATAATAAGCATCTGCCGTGACGGATACGTAGGGGATCAGTTCATTGATCGACCGGCTGTACGTCAGTCCCAGGTTGTATTGTGTGGTGCTTTCCGGTTTCAGGTTCGTGTTGCCCACCTGCCCGTAGTACAGGTCGTTGAAGCTGGGCAACCGGAAGATGTCTTTATAGAACAGGCGGATGCGGAACTCTTCGCCGGCAAAGGGCTTGAACGACGCGCTGACGTACGGAGAGAGTTTCCGCCGGTTGGCTGCGGCGCTGCCTTGGCGCACCTCTTCGTTGATGACCGTTGCCAGTACCGAGGCGGATGCCGTCAACCAGTCGTTAACGTATTTTCCGGCAAAAGCCGTCAGCCACGAATAACGGGTAGGATATGCGAAATCTTTCAGGTTCGCGTTCAGCCGGTTGATGCTCGCGTCTGTCGAAAGCGAAAAAGAGAGGTTGCTGAGCACCCGGTAGAGCGCCGAAGCCGAGAGGTAATACTCTTGCTGGTAATAACTGTTCTCCGTTTTGCCTTCCGAACCTTTATAGTCGGGGTCGAGATAACGTTGGTAGCTCCAGTTCCATTTGGCCGAAGTCTGGAAGACCCATTGGCGGCTGAATTCTTTTTTGTATTGGCTTTGCACGAAGACATTCTTGTCCCAGAGATGCTGTGAGGAGTAGTCGTAATAATAAGTCGTGGCATTGGGCAGTCCGCGGGACGACTGATAGTAATAGGCCTTTAGTCGCCATTGTTCCGTATCCGAGAAGTTGCCGAACAATCCCGCTTCGGCACGGAGGTTTTTCACTTCCGTGTTTTTCCGTTTCTCACGGGAGGTCAGGTCATTGTCCTCGCCATAATGCAATGTGAAAGGATAATGACCATCGGCCGACATCCACTCGCCGTTGGCGGAGAGCACCCATTTGCGGCTCAGTTTCTGTTCGATCAGGAGAGACGGATTGACCAGTCCCCACGAACCCGTTTTGAACGAGGCGCTCAGGTTGGTACGCCGGTTGTCTTTGAATTGCGGTGTCAGCGTCTGTATGTTCAGTATCCCGGCGGAAGCGAAAAACCTTGCGGGCTGAAAGATATTATCACTCTGTCCGTTGCTGAGTGACAGGCGGTCTACATTGTCCAGTGAGAAACGTCCGATGTCTATTTGCCCCGTCTGGCAGTCGCTGATCGTTATTCCGTCATATCCCACGGCGGTATGCTCGGCTCCGAGACTCCGCAATGAAACGGTTTTCAGTCCGCCGATGCCGCCGTAGTCTTTCACCGTAACTCCGGCAAAGTGTTTCACGGCATCCGACACTTGCAATACGTTGAGGCTTTTGAGTTCTTCTTTAGAGAACACCTGAGTGGGAGCCATGGCTCTCACTTCGCGGGTGTGGTATGCTTCGGCAACGGTTACTTCGGGGATTGAATAAGTACGGGCAGTATCTGCTTTCTGCTGCTGGGCGGAAAGCGAAACGGTAAGAGCCTGGCAGCAACAGAAAGCAACACAGGAGTATAATAGCTTAGGTAATCTGAGTATATTCATCTTTGTTTTTTGTTGTTAAAATGTCCGGACGAACTCACTTCGGCCGGACACACTAAATAAACTTGGCAGAGTTTATTATCATAACTTACTTTCTCTGAATCAGAGTGATGAATAAAATGACGGATGGAATAGTTCCGGCTCATTAGACTCAACGCTTTTTCCTCGAAAGCAATGAAAAAGATGCACAGGCAGGTCTTCTGACTCGTTTCTGTTGATAAGCGCCTTCCCAGGAAACGTTTCCCAGTGGCAAGTGGTGGTTGCTTACAACAATCTGATGTGAAACTTACAGCAGCGGGACTGTTCAGGATTTGCACCTGATTCCCTTTTAATTGCATCCCCGGAACACGGAGAATACAAACCAATGCACTGCAAAGATAAAAAGAATATTAGAAATAGCATAATAATTTGTGATTATTCGTTATGCATTGCGGAACGGACGGAGCAACATCGGACAGGTCGTCCGGATAGTGTCAGGCGGCACATTGGAATGACTTAGATAGGCGATGCCATTTATCTTGATTCCGGAGGGTTATGATGGCAGAATGATGGTTAATCAGCCTTTTGACTGACACACTCTTTCTTTAAAACGGATGAACCGGAGGGAAAACAAGGGGAAAGCCGGCCTTTTCTGTTCCGAAAGCCGGGCTTTGGGTGGATTAGAGCCGGGGGTTTGCGGAAAAGCAGTAAGCATTCACTCCAAAAGACGGTTACATTTCCCCCGAAAGAAGTAAGCATTTTCCGAAAATGCTTACTTCTTTTTCAAATATCTCTATATGTTATGCTCCATTACATATATTGTTATGAAAACCGGGGCTTATAACTCCCGGATCTTGCTCTCGTTGCTCACCCGATATGATCGTTCCGGAAGTGTCGGAAAGAGATGGTTTCAAGGTTAAAACCTGCTTTATGGACAGAACACTTTCCAGTCTCTTTCTTTCGGTAAACAAAAGCGGGAAATTGCGGGCAAAGAGATAACCGGCAAATCGAATTGGAGACGTTTTTGAGAGGCATATCGTGCGTCGGGCCGAAAGAACGGAAAATAGAGAGGGTCGGATTATCATTCTGTCAAAATGATAATCCGACCCTCTCCGCATCTTTGGGGCAAATGCTCCGCTCCGGTATGTTTTTCTTAACCGCGCTCTGCCAGATATTGCTCTACCTTTTGCAGGGTGGCGTCTTTCAACAATACGATTTTGTTCTTATCCAGTAAGTAGAGGGTGGGAATAGCCCTCAGGTCATACAGGTTTTTGTTTTTGATGACCAGCTCCTTATCATATCCGTTGGTCCATTCTTTCGCGAAATCGCCCCGGTGCTTTTTCCATTCATCCAGTTCTTCATCCGGATAGAGAGACAGCACCCTCAACTTCTTGCCGGCTATGAACCCGTTGATGACCGGAGAACTCTTTAGCCCTTCTATCATCTCAGAGCAGGCGTGGCAGCCGGGATTGTTGATAAACAGTAACGTGTATTCCGCCGGGAACTGATAAAGCGTACCCTTTGCACCCGAATCCAGTGTATAGGTGAAGTTGAGGGCTTTTGTGCCCAACCGGTTCTTTTGTGCCAGTTCCAGCCGCGCCTGCGGACGTATCTTTTCCGTTTCATTCAGCATGGGGGAGGCTGTCAGAGCTTCCAGCACGGGGATGTAAAGCTCCTCGTTACGCATAGGCGAGTTAGGGTCGTAGAGATATTTATCGGCCAGTTCCGCAAAGAAGTCCAGCATCTTTTTGTTTTTCCCGGCCCGGCCGATCGTCTCTTTTATGGCAGTTTGCGCGTCGGACAAGGGCACATGTTCCAACAAATCGCAATAATCCACCCAAGCCTGTTCGGCAACGTCGATCTGACTGACGTAGGTGGTGTCTGTAAAGTCAAAGCGATCCCAATAGTGCTTTACCATATAATCTGCCCGTTGCGACACCGTGTTCAGCACTACGGGTATGTCGGGTAAATTGAAAACTTTAACCGTATCTTGCTTTCCGTTCTGCTCCTGGCTGGCCGCGGGGCCGCTTTTACAGGCAGTAAGCACCAATAACAGTATAAATGAAAGGTATTTTACATTGCTTATCATAATCTTTTGTTTTGATATGGGACAAAGATAGTATTTTTATTCTATATTTGTACTCAGTGATGAAAACGTTATACACACAACAAACAAGTCAGACATGAAGAATAAAAAAGGACAACCAACTACAGAGGCAATCTTTAAAGGAATACAGTCAGGAGAAGTATTTGATCTTTTTGACAAACTGCAATATCAGATCGTAATTCATGGTGAATTGACCTATAGCGATCCCTGGGGGGAGGTGCATTTGTTCAAAGAACAGTTTGAAAGTGCGAAGCATGATTCGGATTCACCAACAGCGATAGGGCGCTATCCGTTTGCCGATGTATGGATACGGTTTTATGAAGAAGAAGTGCGTGATTACTCACTTCTGTTGGAAATGTGCCTTATGGCGTCACATTCGAGGACTTGTGTCTGGCGCAAAGGTTTCGGTACGTTACTTGATAAATTATACGGAGAAATCCCTCTGGCGCCATACGAACAGGCATTGGAGCGCCTTGAACATCCCTATGCACTGAGTGAGATTCTCTGGGCATTGGAGTGGGATTACCGCGACCAGGAGGTGTATCTGAAGTATTCACACTACGTCCTGCTTCATTTGCTTCCGATGCTTACTCCCCAGAATATCACCTTTCTGTACAGCGTCCGCGAATGGTATGGTTCCTCCCACGATTATCGTGTCGTACTGGTTCATTGCTATTGGATAGATTGCTGGCTGAAACATCCGAAACGTTTGCTGACGGATAATGAGTTTATAACCGATTTCAAGATCCGCTACGAGTTGTACCGCTTGTGTAATTTCCTTTCTTATAAGGTAGAGCCTTATCCGGTTGAGTTTCCCATTCGTGCCGTCGATTTCGGCAGGGCCTACCAGATGGGACTTCTGTCCGAAGATGCCTTGATCACCGAACTGATGGATCGCCCGCTTTCGCCTACGCTGATAGAGGAGGCTGCGGGCTTTTTTTATCAGAAAAAGGGAAGGGACGGACGGATATATACCGACTGCCGGGATTATGATTTCAGTGGATTTAAGAAAGTGCTGGAAAAGGTGACCGTACGCATTCTGGACATCGAACTGGAACGGGGGAAAGCCCGTACCGATGTTACTTCGCTGGCCCAGAAACTGGACGGGGTGTTCGGTGCCGAAGTGATGATCCGCCTGCTGAGCCTGATGGGGAAGGAGAAGTTCATACGACTGGACAAGTGGTACTATGATACCAGCGAAAGCCGTATCGGCATGTTCTGCAACCTGATGCTTCATTGTGCCCCTCTGCCTACGGACACACCGGAATGGTTGAAGATGCTTGCCGAACGTGCCGGCATTACTCCGAAGCGCATGGTCGAGATGGCTGTATATTCCCCCCGTTGGCTCAGGATGACGGAAGGGGCTATCGGTTGGGAAGGGCTGACCGCTGCGGCCGACTTCTTCTATGCTTATACCAGGGAGTACCATCGGGATATGGAAGAGTCGAGATTTACGCCTTACACCACCCTTTCGGCCTTGGAGATTTCTATGGGTGTGCTGGATACGGCATGGTTCTGGTCGGTATACAATACGCTGGGGCGCGAACGTTACGAAAAGGTTTTTGCGGCATCCAAGGCCATTACGGATTCGGCCGGGGTATATAGCAGACTTCGGAAATACACCGATGCGCTTGTCGGGAAGTATACGGTAGAGCAATTGGAAGGCTTGGTGATGGATAACCGGAACAAAGATTGGGTGCGTGCCTATCCGCTTGCCCCGTTTACGGGAAAAGCCCGGAAGAAGGAGGTGACCGAACGGCTCCGCTTCCTCAAGGCTTTCTGGATAAGCAGTGATTCTCTGTCCGGACGCCATTCCACCGAAAAAGAGGCTGTGCAGGTAGCTATAGACAACTTGTCCGGAAACTCCGGATTGGAGAATCTGGACACTAAATGGTTTAAAGACAGAGTGTGGTGACAGGATTTACTTTTCTTTAGCCAAAGTAAATACAAACTCCAGTCCGCCGCCTTGGCTGTTTTTGGCCGAAATGCTTCCACCGTGGATGATGACCGCATTCTTGACAATGGCCAGGCCAAGCCCTGTACCTCCCAACTTGCGTGAGCGTCCTTTGTCCACCCGGTAGAAGCGTTCGAAAAGACGGTTCAGATGTTCGGGCGATACGCCTATGCCTGTGTCGGCAAAGCTGAAGTAGTAGAAGTTCTCGTCTTCGCGGAAACAATTGATGTGGATGTGGATATTGTTTCCGGCATAAGCGATGGCATTGTCCATCAGGTTGCGGAAGATGGAGTAGAGCAATGAGTAGTTGCCCCGCATCTGAATCTCCTTTTTCAGTGAGTTGACAACCGTGATATGCTTCTCTTCCAGCTCCAATGACACTTCGTTCACGATGTTGGTCACCAGTACGCTGATGTCCACCTTTTCCATGTCGATCATGTTGGCGGCTTCGTCCATGCGGGTCAGCACGGAGATGTCGCGCAGCAACCGGCTCAGGCGGTTACTTTGTGCATAGCAGCGTTCAAGGAAGACGTTGATCTTTTCCCTTGGGATATTTTCGTTGTTGACGATGGTTTCCAGATAACCCTGGATGCTGCTGACCGGGGTCTTCAGCTCGTGGGCAATGTTTTGTGTCAGTTGCCGTTTCAGACGGATTTGCTCCTCTTCCTGAGTGACATCGTTGATACTGATTTCAAAACTCATATCCTGGAAGATGATGCACTCCACAATGAAGGTCTTTCCGTTCTTGTTGATCGTGATGGACATCCGTTTCTCTTCTTTGCCGACGGGGCGTTTGGGAGCTTTGTTGATGAAGTCCGTTATCTCTTTCAGTTCGCTGATGTTGAATACCTCTTCTGCCGTTTCAAGGTTTGAGTCCGATATCAGGTTGCTGTATTGTGTAAACAGGTTGTTTACCAGAATCTCTTTCTTGTCTTTGCTGAATACCCCCAGTCCCTCGTGCGAAATCTGGAGGTGTGTGATCAGCTTCTCTCTTTCTATGTAGAGTGCTTCCTTCGTTTCGTGGAGGCGTTTGTATATCTGGATGATATGTTGCGAGATCTCTCCCAGTTCGTTGTGGGGGAAGGCGGACTGCATCGCCATTTCGATAGGCTCGTTACGGTCGGCGCGCATGGCGAACTCCCGGAGTTGATTGATGGAAGTGCCCAGTTTGTTGGTGAACTTATAGAAGATGACCATTAGCAACAGAGTGACGATAGCGGTGAACCAGATGTAGTGTGGGTCTGCCTTCAGGTTATTGATCAGGCTGACGCTGTAGGGCAGAGCCGAGCGGATGATATAATCTTTATATAAGGTAGCGGAGTAGAAATAGGGGACTCCGGTGGTTTCGGAGGTGCGGCGAACATCGAAACCGATGCCGTTATGCAGGGCTTTCTGTATCTCTTCGCGTCCGATGTGGTTGCCTAACTGTCCCGTGTTCTGCTCCTGGCTATCGAAAAGAACTTTTCCTTCAAGATTGACTACGGTGATGCGTAAGTCTTTCAGTACGTTATGACGCAGGTAATCGGTGATTATTGGAGTCATATCCTGAGGGTGGTCGTATAGCTTTTCGTACAGCAGGTTGTTGCAGTCCTGCAATTGTATGTTCAGTAACTCTACTTTATACTCTTTCTCCCGCTGATACTGATAGGCCATGAAGCAAGCCGCGAAGACCAGAAACAGGGAGATGACCGAAAGAAATAACTTCCGGCTGAAAGAGAGAAAATGCTTTTGGGTGACAGGTAGGTTCATACAAATTTGTTTTTTAAGTTGGATTCACCACAGAGTAACACAGAGGACACGGAGTTTTTTTTTAGACATAAGAACAAAAGAACAGATGATTCTTTATTCATTTGTTTTTGAGTTTAATTCACCACGGAGGACACAGAGGACACAGAGAATATCTTTCTCTTAAACATCTTAATAAACAAGAGATTAAAACTCTGTGTCCTCCGTGTACTCTGTGGTGAATCGTATTCATTTCTATTCCGTTTCGAAACAATAACCGTATCCCAACCGGGTGACGATACGTTTACCATAAATGCCGATCTTTTTTCTCAGTCGGGTGATGTTGACGTCGATAGTGCGGTCCAGTACGTAGACTTCGTCGCTCCAGATACGGCTCAGGATGTCTTCGCGCGAGAAAACACGTCCTTTGTTCTGTAGCAGCAGGAAGAGGATTTCGAATTCCTTTTTGGTCAGCGGCACTTCTTCACCATCGATGCTTACTTTCTTTTTAGTGATATCGATTACCAGTGACTGATAACTGAGCTGTTCCGGTACCTTTTCCATGTCCGAAGTGGCGGTACGACGTAACACGGCTTTCACGCGGGCAATGACCTCACGCAGTGAGAAAGGTTTCGATATATAGTCGTCTGCCCCCAGATTGAATCCGGTGACAGTATCGTTTTCCGTATCTTTGGCAGTAATGAATATGATGGGAACCTGGGCTGTCTTTTTATCTTTCTTCAGGATATTAGCCATCTTGAATCCGGAGATTTCTCCCATCATCACGTCCAATAGCAGCAGGTGATAACTGCTGATATTCATTTTCAGAGCTTCTTCGGCAGAATTGGCTGTATCTACTTCATACCCTTCGTTCTCAAGATTGAACTTCAGAATCTCACAGAGGTCTTCTTCGTCGTCGACCACTAAAATACGGTAATCGTTCATTGTATTCTTTGTTAATGTAATGCTACAAAGTTAAACTTTATTCCTTTTTCTTTTGCAAAGATGGAGGCTTTTTGTTACGAGGGGGTGAAACACGTATTACGATTTGATTACATTTTATTCCCTCTGAGAGCCTCTATAGGCTGATGCGGTTGGTTTTAAACCCGACAGTGCCTACCTTTTAAACCAAAGTTCTCTTGGTTTTAAACTAACGGCATCTTGGTTTTAAACCAACAATCCGCAGGTTCGGAGATACTTTATCAACAAAAAAGTCGTATCTTTGTTATGTCAATAAATTGAAATGCCACAATGATTAAGATAGATTTCAGGCAACGCAAACGTGAAGTGCTTTGGACGGTTGTCGCTTTGTTCTTTATAGCAATAGGCGTGTCCGTGTTTAAGTTCTCTTCTGCTACTTCCGGTTTTGAGATAACCGATGAACTGGGAGGGAACATTTTTCCTTCGGCCATCCTTTCGGTGGCAACGACTGATGCCCAGGTCATTCAGCCGGGTGACTCCGTATACTTGGGCAATCCCAAATCATGCATTGCCATCAAGGTGAAGTCCCGTTCCGCCTATAGCCGTGTGCGGATTGACGTAGCCGAAACCCCTTTCTTTTCCCGTTCCGTGTCGGAGTTTGTACTCAACAAGCCCCGTACCGAGTATACGATTTATCCCGATATCATCTGGAACTATGAAGCGCTAAAGAATAACAACCAGGCAGAACCCATCAGCGTAGCCGTTACGGTAGAGATGAATGGGGAAGATCTGGGACAGCGAGTGCGTACCTTCTCTGTACGCAGTGTCAACGAGTGCCTGCTGGGGTATGTGACGAATGGTACGAAATTCCATGATACGGGTATTTTCTTTGCTGCTTATGTCAACGAAGAAAATCCGATGATCGACCAGCTGCTGCGCGAAGCATTGAATACCCGTATCGTCAACCGCTTTCTGGGCTATCAGAATCCGGCTCCCGGAGCTGTGGATAAGCAGGTATATGCGTTATGGAACGTTTTGCAGAAACGTAAATTCCGCTATAGTTCGGTGTCGAACACCAGCCTTTCCAGCAATGTGGTCTATTCGCAGCGTGTGCGTACATTTGATGATGCACTGGAGTCGTCACAGATCAACTGTGTGGATGGCAGTGTCTTGTTTGCCTCTTTGCTCCGTGCCATTAATATCGAACCGATTCTGGTGCGTACTCCCGGCCATATGTTCGTGGGATATTATACCGACAATTCGCATAAGGATATGAATTTCCTGGAAACAACCATGATAGGCGATGTCGATCTGGACGACTTCTTCCCGGACGAGCAGTTAGATTCCACCATGGTAGGCAAATCACAGAATCAGATGTCCCTGCTCACTTTCGAGAAGTCGAAGCAATATGCCAATAAGAAGTATAAAGAGAATGAAAAGGGTATCCATTCCGGTAAACTGAACTATATGTTCCTTGAAATATCGAAAGATGTACGCAGGAGAATACAGCCGATAGGGAAGTGAATCACTATTCCCGTTGTCTGGTTCGTAGCTAAATAATCCTAATAAAACTCTGATATATCGATGAGTTTCGCCTCTTTGTTGTATTTTTGCCGTTCAATATTTGGATATATTCCAAACACACGTTAGAATGAAACGAAGAAACTATTTCATTATCAGCTGCTTGATGCTGATATCCCCTGCCACTGTGCAGGCGCAGTTTGACAAAGGCCTAAACTATAAGATTGAAACCAGTGCAACTGTAAGTGGTGGACACAATACGCCTTTCTGGCTCGTGGCAAATAAGCACGGGCTGTCGTCTATTCGTAAAAACAATGCTTACTTGGATGCAGGAATCTTTCGGGATTTGGAGAAGGATAAAAAGTTCTCTTATGCTTTTGGATTGGAAATGGTCGGTGCGAGTCGCTTCACGTCTAAGTTCTTCATTCAACAGGCCTATGTAGACTTGCGTTATCGGGGGATGGAAATCAGTGTCGGCAGTAAGGAGCGTGGCAACGAAATGAAAAATGACCAGTTGAGTTCCGGTAGCATGACTTTTTCTACCAATGCCCGTCCCATCCCGCAGGTTCGGATTTCAATTCCCGAATATATACCTTTTCCATGGACCAAACATTGGTTGCATATAAAGGGACATGTGGCTTATGGAATGTTTACGGATGAAAAGTTTCAGGAGCGTTTCACGGACGGACGTTCTAAATATACGAAAGAGACGTTGTTTCACTCGAAAGCGGCTTTCCTGAAAGTCGAGAACCTGGAGAAATCACCGGTTTCGGTGGAGTTGGGTATTGAAATGGCGGCCCAGTTCGGAGGCGATTGCTATTATCCGGACGGAACGGTGTTGCGCACACCGGACAGTTGGAAGGACTTTTTCCGTATTTTCTTTCCGAGTAATGGAGACAGTGGCGCATCGGAGAGTGACCAGATCAATATTCTGGGAAACCATGTAGGCAGTTACAGTGCTGCTGTGGGGTATCATTTCCCGACCTGGAAAGTAAAAGCATATTGGGAGCACTTTTTCGAAGACCGTTCGGGGATGACGCTGACTTACGGTATGTGGCGTGATTGTCTGACCGGATTGGAGGTGACCTTACCGGAGAATCCTTTTGTGAAGACGGTTGTCGGAGAGTTTTTGTATACGAAGCACCAGTCAGGCGCTTTCCATTATTTTGCTACTCCGGCCATTGATCATTCATTTACCGGGGCTGATAATTATTACAATAACTCGCAGTATGCCGGTTGGGAACATTGGGGACAGGGGATCGGCAATCCGCTGGTTACCTCGCCTATATATAATAAGGATGGAAATCTGGCTTTTGAAAGTAACCGTGTTAAAGGATTCCATATCGGGCTGAACGGCAGTCCGACTCCGGAGATAGATTACCGGATTCTGGTAAGTGTAGCCAAGCATTGGGGAACTTACGGAAGTCCTTACCGGACTATCAGGAGAAACCAGAACGGATTGTTGGAGGTGACTTATAAACCCGAACAGATTCCGGGATGGAGCTTCACACTGGCCGGTGCGGTGGATGGAGGTAATATGTTGGGAGAGAGCTGGGGCGGTATGCTCACCATTCGTAAAACAGGTTTAATTGGTAAGAAGAAATGAAAAAAGGAATCCTATTATTGTTCGTCGCCCTGATGGCTTTTACGTCTTGTGGAGAGAAGTTCGGGCATCGCTATCTGGATGGGATGTGGCAGATGCAGCGTATAGAATATAAAGATGGTAATGCGGAAACTCCGCTGGACACTTATTTCAGTTTCCAGATGGACATTATCAATCTGAAGAAGTTGGGGTATGGTGAGTTCTATGGGACATATACCTACGAGAACGATTCTATGCATATACAGATACTTGACGCTACGGCGGAACAGATGAAAACTTTCGGCATGGATGCCCGGGTACAGGATTTTGCCGTAGAGAAACTGAACAGTAACAAATTGATTCTTCGGTCGGACTATGCCCGTCTGGAGTTAAGAAAATATTGAGGACGCTAAAAGCTGTCTTCATTCATAGATGATGATTGGAACAGCCGGTTCGTGAGAATCGGCTGTTTTTTTATTCTATTTTTTGCATATCAGCGTTGGGATTGTTACTTTTGTGAGGTTATCAACATTCAGTAAGCAATATGATACAAGGTAAGAAATTTATCTCTCCGGGAACATGGTTCTCAATGATATATCCGTCAGATTGGAGCGAATTTGAAGGCGGCGAAGGCTCCTTCCTCTTTTATAATCCCGAACTTTGGACGGGTAACTTCCGTATCTCGGCCTATAAAGCGGATGCTGCTGCTCAAGGTGGCATGAATTATGGAAAGGACTCCATCCGTCAAGAACTCAAGGAAAATCCTTCGGCCTCCTTGGTGAAGGTGGGGCAACTGGAGTGTGCCTATAGTAAAGAGATGTTTGAGGAAGAAGGTACCTATTACACCAGCCATCTTTGGGTGACAGGCATTGACAATGTGGCCTTTGAATGTTCGTTCACCGTACCGAAAGGAGAGCGTGTGGAGGAGGCGGAAAAGATCATATCCAGCCTTGAAATTCGTAAAGACGGACAGAAGTATCCCGCAGAAGTAATTCCCATTCGCCTTTCTGAAATCTATCAGGTGAACGAGGCTTATGAGTGGGTGACAGATACAGTGAAGACACAGTTGAAGAAGGACTTTCAGGGTGTGGAGGAAGACCTCGAAAAGATACAGGAGGTGATTGACAGCGGTGTCCTTTCGCCCAAAAAGAAAGAGCCTTGGCTGGCATTCGGTATTGCCATCTGCACGATTCTGGCTAATGAAGTGGAAGGCATGGAATGGATGACACTGGTTGACGGTAACCGGGAAGTACCGGTGCTTCGGTATAAAGATGCGGAACATCTGATTGATCCGATGAAACTGTTGTGGAGCCGGGTGAAAGCCGGAGAAAGATGCGAGGTGGCAGAGGCATATAAGAAAGCACTGGCACACTAACCACATTTTATCATATACGATTATTATGACCCCTTATTTGCAAGTAGATAACCTTACCAAATCCTTTGGGGATCTGGTACTTTTCGAAAATATTTCCTTCGGTATTGCCGAAGGCCAGCGTATCGGCTTGATAGCTAAAAACGGTACAGGTAAAACCACCTTGCTGAATATACTTTCCGGTAAGGAAGGATATGACAGCGGAAATATTGTGTTCCGCCGTGACCTTCGTGTAGACTATCTGGAACAGGATCCGCAATATCCCGAAGAACTGACTGTATTGGAAGCCTGTTTTCATCATGGCAACAGTACGGTGGAGCTTATTAAGGAATACGAACGCTGTATGGAAACCGAAGGACATCCGGGACTGGATGACCTGTTGGTGCGTATGGACCATGAAAAAGCCTGGGAGTACGAACAGAAAGCCAAACAGATTCTTTCTCAACTCAAAATACGGAATTTTGAGCAACAGGTGAAACATCTTTCCGGAGGCCAACTCAAACGGGTGGCTTTAGCCAATGCCCTGATTACCGAACCGGACTTGCTGATTCTGGATGAGCCCACCAACCACCTCGATCTTGATATGACCGAATGGCTGGAAGAGTACCTTCGTCGTACGAACCTTAGTCTGTTGATGGTAACGCATGACCGTTACTTCCTCGACCGGGTCTGTTCTGAAATCATCGAGATAGACAACTGTCAGGTTTATCAGTATAAAGGGAATTACAGCTATTATCTGGAGAAACGCCAGGAACGGATTGAGGCGAAGACGGTAGAGATAGAGCGTGCCAATAATTTATATCGTACCGAGCTGGATTGGATGCGCCGTATGCCGCAAGCCCGCGGACATAAAGCCCGGTATCGTGAAGATGCTTTCTACGAACTGGAGAAAGTAGCCAAACAACGGTTTAACAACGATAATGTGAAACTGGAGGTGAAGGCTTCCTACATTGGCAGTAAGATATTTGAAGCCGATCATCTCTATAAGAGTTTCGGTGACCTGAAGATATTGGAAGATTTCTCTTACATCTTTGCCCGTTACGAGAAGATGGGGATTGTTGGGAACAACGGTACGGGTAAGTCTACTTTTATAAAGATATTGATGGGACAGGTGCAGCCTGATAGCGGTACGCTGGATATCGGGGAGACCGTACGTTTCGGATATTACTCGCAGGACGGATTGCAGTTTGACGAGCAAATGAAGGTGATTGACGTCGTGCAGGATATCGCCGAAGTGATTGAGCTGGGTAACGGCAAGAAGCTGACAGCCTCTCAGTTCCTGCAACATTTCCTGTTTACTCCCGAAACTCAACACAGCTATGTTTATAAGCTGAGCGGTGGAGAGCGCCGTCGTCTTTATCTCTGTACGGTGCTGATGCGTAATCCGAACTTTCTGGTACTTGATGAACCGACAAACGATCTCGACATCATTACCCTGAATGTGCTGGAAGAGTATTTGCAGAACTTCAAGGGATGCGTGATTGTCGTTTCCCATGACCGCTATTTTATGGATAAGGTGGTCGATCACTTGCTGGTATTCAATGGACAGGGAGATATCCGTGACTTTCCCGGTAACTATAGCGATTACCGGGACTGGAAAGAAGCGAAGTCCCAAAAGGAGAAGGAAGCCGAGAAACCGCAGGAGGAAAAGACAGCCCGTGTCCGTCTGAACGATAAGCGTAAGATGAGTTTCAAAGAGAAACGGGAGTTCGAACAACTGGAGAAAGAAATAGCCGGGCTGGAAGCCGAGAAAGCACAGATAGAGGAACTGCTTTGCAGCGGTACACTTTCGGTGGATGAACTGACCGATAAATCGAAGCGGTTGCCGGAGGTAAACGATTTGATAGACGAGAAAACCATGCGCTGGCTTGAACTTAGTGAAATAGAATCATGAATCTGACCAATTATCATAGCCATACCCTCTATTGTGACGGCCGGGCCGGCATGGAGGATTTTATCCGTTTTGCCATCAGCCAGGGATTTACATCCTATGGTATTTCTTCGCATGCTCCGCTCCCGTTCCCTACTCATTGGACGATGGAGTGGGATCGTATGGACGACTATCTGGCTGAGTTTGCCCGGATAAAGGAGAAGTATGCTTCGGAGATTGAACTGGCTATCGGCCTGGAGATAGACTACCTGAATGAAGACAGCAATCCGGCTGTGCCGCGTTTCCGCGAATTGCCGCTCGATTATCGTATCGGCTCGGTACATTTGCTCTATAACGACCGGGAAGAAGTGGTTGATATCGATGTGTGTGCGGAAGTATTCAGGGATATTGTCGATCAGCATTTCGGTGGTGATCTCGATCGTGTAGTACGTCTGTATTACGAACGTCTGTTGCGGATGGTGGAATTGGGAGGGTTTGATATCTTAGGACATGCCGACAAGATGCATCACAATGCAGCCTGTTACCGTCCTGGCCTGTTGGACGAACCTTGGTATGATGACTTGATGCACGATTATTTCTCTGCTGTTGCGGCCAAAGGGTATATCGTAGAGATCAATACCAAGGCTTTGCATCACTTGGGTACCTTCTTTCCGAACGAACGCTATTTCCCGTTGTTGAAGGAGTTGGGTGTCCGTGTACAGGTGAACAGTGATTCGCATTATCCCGAACGTATCAACAGCGGACGTCCTGAAGCATTGGAGGCTTTACGGAAGGTCAGGTTTGATACAGTGACCGAATGGCATGGTGGAAAATGGGTGGAGGTCTCACTTTAAACCAATATATCATGAAACACAAAAACTTATTGTTAACCTTGCCGTTTGTCTTTTGGACATTTGCCGGCATATCATTGTCATCCTGCAAAGATACTCCTGTCCGTAAGCTTTATAAAAGTGATATAGACTGGAGGCTCACTTGGCAAGATGAGTTCGAGAAAGACGGTACACCCGATCCGGAAAAGTGGGTGTTCTCTCCTTGGCATCCCTTTTGCCGGGACAATAACTTTGTTACATTCGTAAAAGACGGTAAGTTGATTTTGCGTGCTTTGCCCAATAGCGATCCGAATGATACGATCCGCTACATGGCCGGTTGTGTTGAGACTTTGGGTAAAAAAGATTTCTTGTACGGACGCTTTGAGGTGTGTGCCAAACTGGGCAGCGCTAAAGGTTCCTGGCCTGCTATCTGGCTCAAGCCGACTGATTCTACAACGTATGGTGTGTGGCCCAAATGTGGAGAGATCGATATAATGGAACAATTGAACAAAGATACATTCGTCTATCATACCATGCATACCGAATATATCAAAGTGTTAGGACATAAAACAGATCCGGACTATTATACCACCGCATCCTACAATCCGCATGAATTTAATGTGTTTGGGATGGAATGGACACCGGATAAGATTGATATGTTCATCAATGATTCGCTCACTTTCAGTTATCCCCGCATCAAAGAGGAGGGTTCTGTGCAGTGGCCTTTCGATGTTCCGTTCTTCCTGCTGCTCAACCAGATACTTGGAGGATGGGCCGGAGAGATAGACGATGCGGAGCTTCCCGTACAGATGGAGGTCGACTGGGTGAGATATTACGAATTGCCTGAAAACATGAGATAGCCGGAAGGTAGATTCTTAGATCTCTCCTTTGGGAAAAACAGCTTGGGAAACCGGGGTACCGTCTGCACGATACAGATAGGTTCCCGGTTTTTTTATAGGTATCTTTTTTCCGTTATACAGCTTGAGAGTCGTTGCCTGCCAAATAGCGACGTAGTACATTTTGTCGATAAATGCCACCTGTGCCTTTTCGTCATTTTGCAATACCTGTACTTTTGAAATATCGAATGCAGCCGTCTTCTCCTGAGTGGAAGCCGGGAGCACCAAATACCGGTAAGTGGCAGGGACACCTGACGGATGTTTGATGTAAATAGAGAAAATTTCATCTTCTAACATCCGGGGAGCGTACATTCCCATGAAGTCGTGCCACTGTCCTTTCTTCTTTTCTGCCAGTGCCAGGCAAAGTTCGTCCTGCAGAAGGATATATCCGGTGTTATCGTGGAAATAACGGCGGTTTCCTTCCGTCCATATTTCACCATTCTTGAACCGTTGATCGATGGAGGTGATAAGTGTGGCAGTGCTGTCTGCATGGATATCGCTTCCCAGGCACAGGATAAATTCATTGGTGAATATCCATGCTTTGTTCGCGGATAGCCCGTTACGGTTCAAGTGCATGGCGGTGATTCCCTGTTTTCCGTTTGTTGCTCCACCTGTGAAATTGGTTTTGTTGCGTGAATTCGGTCCGTTGTCTGTCGGGATGGGAGCATTGCTTTCATAGGTTGTGATACCGGGTATCCGGCGCCAGTTCCAGAAAGGGAAAATATTGTGGTATTCATCTCCCCGAATATACGTATAGACAGCTCCGTCTGCCATGTAATATCCCTTCAGGTTATCCTCATTTACCAGTTCCGTACCGATCACCCGGCTGGATGCCATGCGTAAAGATGCCATCCAATCAGAGGTACGGTGAATGGTCAGGTCGGAATCTTTGAAGAACTTATTTCCTGTGAAATCGTTTTCTGCATCCGGATGTAGAAAGTTGCGGGCTATAAATGCCTCTATTTCCTGTGTCTGCTGTTCATTGCTTCCCTTCATCAGTGAGCAGGCTGCGAAGAGCAGGTTGAATGATTTGTGAAGATCGGCGCTGTGGAAGAGTTGCCGGTTCAATCCGTTTACGTCCCAATGACCTTTCCATACAATCCATTGATACCCTTTCAGAAGAAGGGATACAAGGATATCCTGTTGCTCTTGGCTGAATGCAAGAGGGGTGTCGGCAAACAGTTCGGAATAAAAACTCATGTTGCAGAGGAAAGAAAGTCCGTAATTGCCGAACTGTTGTTGGGGACCATGCTGATGGAAGCTCCAGTCCGGCTGAATACCCTCTTTCTGTCCCAGTACGATTTCCAAGCCAATGTTTTCCCGTGCCTCTTTTACCAATTGGGAGTCATTCAAGAGCAAGCCCCGGATCAGTACATTGCCTGCCAGCCATACTTTGTTCTGTCCTGTCATGCCAAAATGGGATTGTTCCATCACCCGCACGGCTTCCTGCTTTTCTTTTTCCGTCATTTCTGCTTCGAAAAGGAGGAAAGCCGGTCCCAAGGTGCGGGGAATACCTATTTGATTGTACCACCAGTTTTTGCAGACCAGTTTTTCGGTGAACCAGTAATTCATGGCTTGGTGAATAATGCTGGTTACGGCTGAAATCTCCTGTGCGGAAGCATTCTCTTTTTCGCGGGCATAATATTTGGTTAGTTTCAGTATCCGCTCTGTGTGTTGTTTCGGTTCCCATCCCGAGCGTTTGGTATCGGCATAATTGATGTCCGGCCATGAACCGTCTCCCCGTATCGTACTGATCAGTCGGTGTATCTCTTCCCGGCGGATAGGGTAAAGTTGTTGAAGTTCGATAACGTTCTGGTCGGATACCTCTTTTTCGGGAGGAATTTTAGATAATAGTTGTAAGAAAGCTTGTTTGCTCTCGTCCTGTCCGATAACCGACCGGATATAATTCTGTTTGATAAGTTCGCTTTCTTTGCCTGTTTGTGCAGTAAGATGAGAAAGGAAAGTACAGATAAACAGTACTGATAGGAAGATTCTTTTCATATATCGTGTGTCTTTCATTGCATGTATTAAATTAGGCCTTGACGGGAGGAATGTGTCAATACTCTTTCCACTACGGAGAATACGGGGTAACACAGATTATCTGTGTTGGTAACCAATGATCTGAGATTCTCTCCGTGTCACTCTGTATTCTCTGTGGTGAGTTCTGACTTTACCTCCGTTAAGCCCTGAGTGCATTTACTCCGTACGTTTACAGGAGTTTGCCTGTAAGAATTCGTTCAGTGCATCTTCATAATTACCTTGTAACAAAATGTGATGGTTCCCGAGTGGATTCTTCAGGAAATAATCAGCCGGTGCATTCATTTTTATACGTACTTGTGTACGGCACATATTGATGTAATTGGTGTTTTCGGTCAGAGTTCCGGTAGAAAGGTAATATTCGTCCAGACATTCTCCACCACATTTCACGATAGTGACATCTCCGGTCGGCAGCAGTCCCTGAATACCGATACCGCTTTCCGTTTCAAAATGGCTGCGGATGATGTAACGTTCGGTTTGCTTCATTCCGATTGTGCAATGTGCCAGTATTATTTCGTTGCTCCGGGCGTTAATCATTGAAGGATTTGCCATGAAACCTACTTTCCCGGTCAGTGCTTTGGCGGCGAGTAATGTAAATACAGATTGCAGATCCCCTTCACATCCGGCAATGATCCCTTCGTCGTTCAGCATGGCAAGAGCCAGGCAACCGGTAGTACCGGTGCGCTCTATCAGTTTGAAACAACTCAGGGTGACGGCGCTTAGTTTTTCTTCTTTACAGATTCGCTTGACGGCCCGGTAAAGGCGCATTGCCTTAATCATATCTTCGGGAGTCCCTTCACGGCATGCCAGAGCTTGCGAAGCAACCGCGGCGCATGAGGCACCGACTTCGTTGTCTGTAATACGGTCGTATACGTCATAAATCCGTTCCAACGGAATGTTCAGATACTCAATTCCCCAACGCCGCTTTGCGAGCAGATAATCCACATTACTTGCAATCAGCCATGAAGAAGGGGTGCCGATCACTCCGATGCGAAGCCCTACTAATGAACGTTGTGCCTTGAAATTGGTATAAAGTACCTGGATTCGTTGAACGATACTCATAAAGTCTCCATGGAGGATTTCACTTTTCATACCCCGCCCACGTAACCAAGAGGAAATTTCCAGTGCCGCAGCCAGGGAGTTTTGCATTCCGTCGGCCAGTATAATGGCAGGGCGGGGGAGCGATTCGAAGCATTGCATTACCAGTCTTTCTACCCCTCCGGTAGCAATGAAAATGATGCTGAATTCATCTTTTGGCAACTGGCTGATGTCCCGGTAATCAATAAAATTTACGGTGAAATATTTTTCCAGTTCACTGAGAATCGCTTCGTGCGAACTACGTACAGTGGCTTGCTTATGCAGAATCGATGCAAATGTGATCAGGTTTATGGTCATTATGTTATCGTTTTAGGTTTGTAGTTATACAAATGTATCGTTTTCCGTTGATATTACCACAACGTTTTTACCCTTGATAAGGTTTTTAAAGTTTTTATGTCTTTGTGTCCGATTTATTGTGTACATTTGCCGCTCATATTTATTAATTGACCATTTATAATTCAAGATTATGCCAACCATATCGATTCGCGGAACAGAGATGCCTGCATCTCCTATCAGAAAGCTGGCTCCCTTGGCAGATGCTGCCAAACAGCGGGGAATCCATGTATTTCACCTGAACATCGGACAGCCGGACCTGCCCACTCCTCAGGCCGCGATTGACGCGATACGTAACATCGACCGCAAGGTGCTTGAATATAGTCCCAGTGCCGGTTATCGTAGCTATCGCGAGAAATTAGTAGGATATTACGAGAAATTCAATATCAACCTGACAGCAGATGATATAATCATTACTACCGGAGGTTCCGAAGCTGTACTTTTCTCATTCATGTCGTGCCTTAATCCGGGAGACGAGATCATTGTTCCCGAACCTGCTTACGCCAACTATATGGCTTTTGCCATTTCGGCCGGAGCTAAAATACGCACTATTGCTACGACAATTGAGGAGGGGTTCTCTCTTCCGAAAGTAGAGAAATTTGAAGAGTTGATCAACGAACGTACCAAGGGTATCTTGATCTGTAATCCGAATAATCCGACCGGCTATCTGTATACCCGACGTGAGATGAACCAGATCCGTGACCTGGTGAAGAAGTATGATCTTTTCCTTTTCTCCGATGAAGTGTACCGTGAGTTTATCTATACCGGTTCCCCTTATATTTCGGCTTGCCATCTGGAAGGAATTGAGAATAACGTGGTACTGATTGACTCTGTTTCCAAGCGTTATTCGGAATGTGGTATTCGCATCGGTGCCTTGATAACCAAGAATAAAGAAGTGCGTAATGCAGTGATGAAGTTCTGTCAGGCACGTTTGAGTCCTCCGCTGATCGGACAGATTGCTGCCGAAGCCTCACTGGATGCTCCCGAAGAGTACTCACGCGAAACTTATGACGAATACGTTGAGCGCCGTAAATGTCTGATTGACGGTCTGAACCGTATACCGGGTGTTTATTCCCCCATTCCGATGGGAGCTTTCTATACAGTAGCCAAGTTACCGGTCGATGATTCGGATAAATTCTGTGCCTGGTGTCTGTCTGAGTTTGAGTATGAAGGACAGACAGTGTTTATGGCTCCGGCTTCCGGTTTCTATACTACTCCGGGCTCCGGAAAGAATGAAGTCCGTATTGCTTACGTATTGAAAAAGGAAGATTTAACCCGTGCGCTCTTTGTTCTGCAAAAAGCATTGGAGGCTTATCCGGGAAGAACAGAATAAGACCTGATGTCATCCATTCATTCATATAGTCAAAGCAACTCCGTTCCCTTTTCCAAAGAGAAGGGCAAGGTGAGGCTTTCCTATTTTCTTGCCCGTCGGATTTATCGTGATACGGACGGGGGAAAACAAGTTTCTCGTCCTGCTGTCCTGATTGCCATGATTGGCATTGCTATCGGCCTGGCGGTGATGATCATTGCCGTATCTGTAGTGATTGGTTTTAAGAGTGAGGTACGTAATAAAGTGATCGGCTTCGGCTCCCATATCCAGATCAGTAATTTTGATGCGGTAGGGTCCTACGAAACTCATCCGGTTGTGGTGGATGATAGTATGATGATCGCTCTTTCCGCCCGTCCGGAAGTGAAACATGTGCAGCGATATTCCACCAAACCGGGGATGATAAAGACAGATGACGCTTTTCAGGGCATGGTGCTCAAAGGTGTCGGTCCGGAGTTTGATCCTGCCTTTTTCCGCGACCATCTGGTAGAAGGAGAGATACCGGTCTTCAGTGATACGGCTTCCACCAATCAGGTGGTCATATCGAAAGCGATAGCTGACCGGCTGAAACTGAAACTGGGAGATAAAATATATGCCTATTTTATCCAGAAAGATGTGCGTGCCCGCCGGTTGACGGTGAAAGGTATTTACCAAACGAACTTTTCTGAATATGATAATCTCTTTCTGCTGACTGACTTGTATTTGGTGAACCGTTTGAATAACTGGGCTCCCGGACAAGTGAGCGGAGCAGAGTTGCAGGTACGTGACTATGACAAACTGGAAGATATAACCTATGGTATAGCCGTTGATACGGACAATAAGCAAGATGTTTACGGGGGGACTTATTACGTACAGAGCATCGAACAAATGAATCCTCAGATATTTGCCTGGCTCGATCTGCTCGACCTGAATGTATGGGTCATTCTTATCCTGATGATTGGGGTAGCCGGCTTCACGATGATTTCCGGATTATTGATTATCATCCTTGAACGCACACAGATGATTGGCATCCTGAAGGCTTTGGGAGCCAATGATTTCACTATCCGTAAAGTATTTCTGTGGTTCTCTGTCTTTCTGATTGGGAAAGGGATGTTGTGGGGAAATGCAATTGGTATTACTTTCTGTGTTTTGCAGTCACAGTTGGGACTTTTTAAACTCGATCCCGAAACTTACTATGTAAGTATGGTGCCGGTTTCCATGAACATCTGGCTTTTCCTTCTGATCAATGCCGGCACCTTATTGGCTTCTGTATTAATGTTGGTCGGTCCCTCTTATTTGATAACCAAGATCAATCCGGCCAGTTCTATGCGGTACGAGTAGTCAAGTTATCTTCGCATAAAATCACCCTTTCTGCGATAGAGACGGTAGAGTCTGAACTTCAGGGATTGTAGCGGACGGATGATGTCGAAAACCGGTAGTGTAAAGTAGTAAGAGCGGTTGTCTCCCATCTCATTGGCTGTTTTGTTGATGACGTAGGCTTGCGCCGAATAACGTACGATCCATAACAATAAAGCCAGTCCCGCAGCCAGCCAGTGAAAAGAGAGGATACCGAATACGATTCCCGACAGGCAGACGACATAAAACAATAGCCTCGTGGCGGTTTCCAACCCCAGTAACCAGCGTTGTGAACCTTTATAGAAGCGTGCGGTTGCCATATAGCTTACCTTTTCTTCTTTCCAGTCCTTATAGCGTTCCACAGGTTGCATCCGTATCACTGAATCCGGTGAGGTTTCCACCCGGGTATTGTTTTCATTGGCAATTTGGTTGATAAACAGGTCATCTTCTCCCCGCTGCATGTTCAAGTGGGTAGAAAATCCTTTGACTTTGAAGAACAATTCCTTGCGGTAGGCCAGGTTGCGCCCGATGCCCATGTACGGTTTACCCGCCAAGGCAAAACCCAGATAACGAAGCGAGGTGAAAAGCGAGTCGAAAGATACCCGTTTGTGTAGCCATCCTTTTCCCCGTTCGTAACCGCTATATCCTAGTACGATGTCTGTACTCGGCGTGAAATTGCGTGCTATCCGTCGAAGCCACTTGTCACTGACCGGAGTGCAGTCGGCCTCGGTGAATACCAGCCAGTCATATTTACTGGCTTTAATGCCCAGCGTCAGTGCCAGTTTCTTCCGGCTGATGTACCGCGCGCTGTCCGGTGTGAAACTGTGATACAGGTTCGGGTATTCTTCTTCCAACTCTGACAGGAGATCTTCGCTTTCGTCCGTAGAACCATCGTTGATGACGATTACTTCAAAGTCCGGATAATCCTGTTTCAGGATAGCGGGTAGGTTTCGGCGCAGGTTTTCCGATTCGTTGCGTGCACAGATGACTACAGACAGCGGGGGAAGTTCCCGTCCGAAGTGTACTTCATCTTTTCCAACAGCAAGGTTGTGGGTGTGTATCCGGTTATACAGTCCGAGATAGTAGATAAGTTGAACGATCAAAAGAACGCCTGCGGCTGATAGCAGTATCAGTTCGGCCGTATTGAATGTGAATGCTTCCATTGAATCTTACAAGATGTTTACGTCACAAAAGTACATAATTTTTCAGAGATTAGGTGATTTGTTTCTTTCTTATTTCTTATTGTCCAGATATTCCTTTTTGAACATATCGACAAATAACAAGAACAGCGATAATATAAGCGGTCCGAAGATGACTCCCATGAATCCGAACAACGGTAATCCGATGACTACACCGAAGATTGTAATAAGCGGATGGGTGTCTGCCATTTTCTTCTGTAAGATAAAGCGTATCAGGTTGTCACATTGCGAAACGACAATTCCTCCGTAAGCTGCCAGTCCGATGGCGTTTGCCCATTCACCGGTCAGTGCAAGGTAGGCAGCCACCGGAAACCAGACGAGAGCAGTCCCCACCATCGGGATGATTGTAGCAAAACAAGTCAGAACACCCACTAACCAGGCATTCGGTGCTCCGAAGATAAAGTAGCCGATCAGTGCGACTCCTCCCTGAATAACGGCAAGTAAGGGAATGCCGATGGCATTGGAGCGGACAATCATGTTGATATTGTGTGTTACCTCCCGGGTGTTTTTCTCATTGAAAGGTAGGATGTCGTCAATATAGGACTCCATTTTGGTTCCTCCTATCAGCATGAAATAAAGTACAAAGACCAGAACAAACAGATTGATTGCAAAGCTGCTGATACCTCCCATGACTGCCTGTCCTATTTTGGGGAGCAGAGAAACGATGAACGAAAGTGTGTCACTGCCCAGTACGTCATATCCTGTTTTCGCCTTGATGATCCCTGCCAATTCTTCAACAGGGGCAATAATGGCCTGTGGGTCCAGATTGATGTCCTGCAACTTGTTGACCAGCATCCATACAATCAGAGAAATAGGTACCAGGAAGCACAGGATGGCTTCACCTGTAATCAGCAGGGCTGCGAAACTTCGTTTCATTCGTGCACCGAGATACATCATTTGTCGTCGGACCAGGATATAGATGGTGAGTGCTCCCAATAATCCGCCGAGGAAAGGGGTAATTTGCCGGAACAAGATGATGCCCAGCCCGATGATGATGATAATCAAAGAATATTTCCAATATTTTTCTTTCATAATAAATAAAAAGGAGAGTAGAGATTCCTCTCTATTTATAACATTACACCTACTAAAATGTTTCAGTCCTGAGGCAGGTCGATACTGAAAATTGTTTGTCCCGGACGACTTTTACGGATCGATAAGTGTCCGTTGTGTTGTCGGATGATCTGCTTGCAGAGACTGAGTCCTATTCCGCTTCCCTCCGCTTTTGTGGTAAAGAAAGGAATGAAGATCTGCTCACGTATTTCTTCCGGGATGCCGGGACCATTGTCTTCTATTTCTATCAGCAGACGGTCTGCCTGTTGCAGGCGGAGGATGATTCTGCCTTCCGTCTGTCCTTCGAGAGCCTGCATCGCATTCTTCAGTAAGTTGAGGAATACTTGTGACAGCTGGTTTGCGTCGCCGTCGGTTTCTATCGAATCCGGTGTGGATTGTAACACGAAGTGAATGCCACGTTCGCGGAAATCACTTTGCAACAGTTCTTCCAGGTTATGCAACATATCGGTCAGTGAGAAACGTTTCTTTTCCGGGTGAGGGAGGTAGGACAGATGCCGGAATGATTCCGTGAATTCCATCAGCCGTTCGCTTTGTGTTTGGATAATCCGTAGTCCGCGGGCTGACTTTTCGTTGATATCCGGATATGCGGATAAAGTTTGTGAGAGTGAAATGATCGGTGCAATCGTGTTCATGATTTCATGGGTCAGCACATGTGTCAGTTTGCTCCACGATTCACTCTCCTTATCACTCAGCTCGTCACCGATATCTTTGATGGATAAGATGGTTATGGTTTCACCTTCCAGGATCATCTCTTTTCGGGATATGCTGAGGCTGTCGCGAATGCCGGTTGCATTCAGCAGTTGTGCCAGTTGCATTTCGGTGTAAAGACGGTTGCACTTCAGCAGAGAGAAGGCAGCACTGTTGGCAGTGATGATTCGGCCCGAAGCATCCCAGGCAAGCACGCCGCTGGGCACTTCTTCAAGTAACGATCGGTAGAAGTGCTCCTGTTTCTGGTTTTCGCCTTTGGTACGGGCAAGCAGGTCGTTGAGCCGGTTGAGCGAACGGTTCAGTTGTTCCTGTTCTTTGCTGACATTCACTTCCGGGAAGTAGAGCATATTGTCTTTATCCTGCACTGCATCGAAGAACAATTTGATTTTTCGGTTGAATGTATTTAGCCGCCGGGTCAGTGCACCGATCTGAAAAAGAGAACATAGCAACAATATACTGCCGATGATGTATCCGGTGCTGGATAAGATCAGCCATAGTCCGGCACCCGCCGTAGCGAGTATCAGTACGATGTGGAGCAGTATAATGAAATAGATGCGTCGGCTGAATATCATCGGGGTCAGAGTTTGAATCGTTTGAGCTTGTTATACAACGTTTGCCGGCTCACGCCCAGTTGCTCGGCAGCGGCAGTCAGGTTACCGTTGTTTTGCAGGATGGCAGTTTCGATGGCTTGCCGTTCCACCTCTTCCAGATTGGGAACGGTGACTGCTGCCTGTGGCTGCCAGGTCTGTTTCACCAAGATATCTTTAGGGCGGATCACGCTGCCCTCACACAAGATGACCGCTTTCTCGATGGTATGCTGCAACTCCCGGATATTGCCCGGCCAGTGATACCCGCGCAGTTTTTCAACAGTCTGTTCGTGCATCCGTATTTCCTGACGTTGATATTTGGAAGCGAATTTACGTAAGAAACCGTCGATAAAGAGCAAAATGTCGTCTCCCCGCTCACGCAAGGGAGGCAGTTCCAGGTGGATGGTGTTGATGCGGTAGAACAAGTCTTCACGAAACATCCCCTCTTTTACCATTGCGGGTATGTCCTTGTTTGTTGCCGAAATCAGGCGGATATCTACCGGGATCACTTTGTTGCTTCCCAACCGCATCACATTGCGGCTTTGGAGTACCGTGAGCAACTTGGCCTGGAGCGACAGGGGCAGGTTGCCTATTTCGTCCATAAACAGTGAACTTCCGTCGGCGGCCTCAAACTTTCCCCGGCGGCTTTCGTAAGCATCGGTGAAAGCCCCCCGTTCGTGCCCGAACAGTTCACTCTCGAACAGTGATTCGCTGATCGCTCCCATGTCTACGTTCAGCATCGGGCGTGCACCGCGAGGTGAAAGGCGGTGAATCTCCCGTGCCAATATCTCTTTACCGGTTCCGTTTTCTCCTGTTATCAGGATGTTGGCATCTGTCCGTGCCACTTTAGATACTACTTTCATCAGTTGCAGCATGGCAGGCGAATGTCCAACCAGCATTTCGAACCCTTCTTTTTTGTTTTCCTTTGTCTGCCGTTCCGAAGGTTTCATGTTATTGCGGTAGGCTTCCGTCACTTTATCGATCAGGGCCTGATTATCCCATGGCTTCAGGAGGAAGTCGGCAGCTCCGTTTTTGAGTGCTTTTACGGCAAGTTCCACGTCTCCGTAAGCAGTCAGCATCACTACGGGCAGAGTAGGAGCCATCTTCCGGATATGTCCCAGCCAATACAGCCCTTCGTTGCCATTATTGATGCCTGCCGAGAAGTTCATATCCAGGATGACCACGTCGATGCGGTGGGTCGTCAGCAGGGCAGTGATCTGATTCGGGTTCGAAGCCGTCAGTATCTTGCAGAAGTAGTTTTCAAGCAAAAGTTCGAGTGAAGCCAACACCCCTTTGTTATCGTCTACAATCAGAATAGTTCCCGTGTTCATGATATCTCCTTTTGATTCGCTTCCTGTTTTTAAGTTCGTGGTAAAGATATTTGTTTTTGTAACTCCCTGCAAGAGAGTGTCCAATAATTAGACGTTTTCGAATTGAGAATTTATATGGGAAGGGGATGTGGGGACAAATCCGGGGAATGTTGACGTCAACCGTCCAATATCTGTACGCAGTAGCGTCCAAATATTGGACGGTATCTTTCTATTGATAAGTCTATGTGGTTGAATTTTAGTTGTTTATTCTTTTTGGCACACTCTTTGCCCAGATGGTTTATATGAAACATCTTATATCACTTTGTACTTTATTTCTTTTTTCCGCTCTTTTGTCTGCACAGACAGAGAGATCGCTCGACGAATGTATTCGTATCGCATGGAAACAGAATCCGTCTTTGCGGAATAGCGAGATAGATATCAAGGAAAACCGGATGAACTATATCTCTGCCGTGGGGAGTTTCCTTCCCCGCGTCAGTGTATCGGCCGAAGCCGGACGAAACTTCGGACATTCCATCGATCCGAGCACCAACGGATATACCAATAATACGTTCGATGAAGGAACCGTGGGGTTGGACATGACGCTTTCTCTTTTCGAAGGTTTCACCCGCATCAACCGGGTACGTTTTGAGAAGATGAACCGCAGCCGGAGTGAATGGGCTTTGAAGGAACGGCGCAACGAACTTGCTTGCCGGGTGACGGATGCCTATTATAAACTCCTGCTTGAAGAGCGGATGCTCGATCTGGCTTTTGAGCAGAGCCGGCTAAGCGAACGTTATCTCAAACAAACCGAAGCTTTTGTAGAACTGGGTTTGAAGTCGGTTTCCGACTTACAGGAAGTCAAAGCCCGTCGCGAGGGTGATATTTACCGTTACCAGGTGCGTGAGAACGGTTGCCGCCTGGCATTGCTCCAACTGAAACAATTGTTGAACCTGCATGCCGGGGATACGTTGGTACTTCAGGATACAATCAACTACGAATCTCTTCCGCCTTGTTCGCTGCCCCAGACAGATGAGCTCTATATGCAATCTCTGGTAGCAATGCCTTCGATGCGGATGATGGAACTCAGGCAGCGGGCCGCCCGTAAAGAGTATGCCATGGCGGGCGGTAAGTTCTCGCCGACGGTTTTTGCCCGTTTCTCAATGGCCTCCCGTTATCTCGACGGTTTTTCTACCAAACAGCTGAACGACAATTTAGGAAAGTATATCGGTGTCGGCATTTCCATCCCTTTATTGAGCGGGTTGGAACGACTGACCACCCTGCGCAAACACAAGTTGAATATATTCCGTCTCCGGAATGAGGAAGAACTTCAAAAACAACAACTCTATACAGAGGTGGAGGAAACGGTTCTTTCTCTCCGTTCCGGATATGATGAATTCCGGCAGGTATTGCAGCAGTTCAGGGCCGAAGAACTGGTACTGAAAGAATCCGAACGAAAATGGGAAGAGGGGCTTATCTCCGTATTCCAGCTGATGGAAGCCCGCAATCGCTTTATCTCTGCCAAGGCCGAGTTGACCCGGGTGCGCTTACAGGTGGATATGACCCGGAAGATGGAAACTTATTATCGGACGGGAAGCTTTTGTACGTTGCCCGGTGAGAAGTGATATACGGGGTATGTGACCGGTACACCGTTCCTTTACGACCTGACGGGATAATCTTATAAACAAACGTGAATCATACATAAAACAATAACTATCTATGGATACAATGATCGAACGGAAGCCCGGAATGAAGCGAAAACATTATTATGCTATTGCCGGAGCCGTGGCACTGGTGGGACTTATCTTTTATTTTATTTTCAGGGACACTTCCTCTTCTATGAGTGTAGAAAAAGACCGGCTGACCATTGCTACTGTTACCCGCGGAGAGTTCAGTGATTACATCCGGGTCATCGGACAAGTGATGCCCAACCGCATCATCTATATGGATGCGGTAGAGGGAGGCCGTGTCGAGGAGCGCCTGAAAGAAGAGGGGGCCATCGTCAAAGCAGGCGACGTCATTCTCCGTCTCAGCAATCCGCTCCTGAACATCGGGATCATGCAAAGCGAAGCCGATCTCGCCTACCAGGAAAACGAGTTGCGTAACACCCGCATCAGTATGGAACAGGAGCGCTTGCAGCTGAAGCAGGAGCGCATCGGGCTGAGTAAGGAACTGGCTGTGAAGCAGCGTCGTTACGACCAGTACAGCCGCCTTATCAAAGAGCAATTGATAGCACAGGAGGATTTCCGACTGGCACGTGAAGAGTATGAGGCGGCACAGGCACAACTGGATGTTGTGGACGAACGTATCCGCCAGGACAATATTTTCAGGGAGAGCCAGATCCATAGTCTCGATGAAAACATTCGTAATATGAAGCGCAGTCTTGCCCTGGTACGTGAACGGGTGGAAAACCTGAAAGTAAAAGCTCCCATAGACGGACAGGTGGGGAACCTCGATGCTCAGATCGGCCAGTCCATTGCTGCCGGCGAGCATATCGGACAGATCATTACGCCCGATCTGAAAGTGCAGGCACAGATTGATGAGCATTATGTGGAACGGGTGATTCCCGGACTTCCGGCTGATTTTACCCGTGACGGAGGAAACTATAAACTCGAGGTGACCAAACCCTATCCCGAGGTAAAGGAGGGCCAGTTCCGCACCGACCTTCAATTTACTTCCGGACGTCCCGAGAACATCCGTGCCGGACAGACTTATCACATCAATCTCCAGTTGGGAGATCCTGCCCAGGCCATTCTTGTTCCTCGTGGCGGATTCTTTCAAATAACCGGGGGCCGCTGGATGTATGTTGTTGACGAAAGTGGTAATTTTGCCACGCGCCGTCCCATCCGGATCGGACGGCAGAACCCGCAATATTATGAAGTGACTGAGGGATTGAAACCGGGCGACCGGGTGATTGTATCCGGATATGAATTGTTTGGGGATAACGAGAAACTTATATTGAAATAAGAACCGAATACTATGAACTACATTTCGCAAGTGATACGAAGCCAGCGGGTTAAAAAGTCTCTGACGCTGATAAACATAACAGGGTTGTCGGTCTGCATTGCGGCGGCACTTCTTATTATGCTTTATGTCTGGTCGGAGTTAAGTTATGATTCATTTCATGATACCGACCGTGTGTATCGTGTTGAAAGCAGACTGTATGAGGGCGAGATGCTGACGGATAATTGGGCGACTACGGCTTATGGGCATGCTCCTGCCATGAACAGGGAAATAGCGGGAATTGAGAAGTACGTCCGTGTTACGGCTCAGGATCGCGAGCAGGTGGTGAATTACTTCGACAGGAGATTTGCCGAGGAACATTACTGCTATACCGAGCCTGCCTTTTTCGAAATATTTAACTTCCCCATAGTTAAAGGAGAAAAGACCGGGCAACTGGTGCGCCCTAATACGGTGGTACTGACTGAAAGCGCTGCAAGCCGCTATTTTGGTGAAGAAGACCCGATAGGCAAGATACTGACCTTCAGTACCTCTTCATCACAGCAAAACTTTGAAGTAACGGGCATTATTGCCGATATGCCTGTCCGTTCGCACCTGCATTACGATTTCCTGCTTTCCTACAATACGATTCCCAAGGAACGGCAGGACATCTGGTACATTCACGGTGTATATACTTACGTCCGCCTGATGCCCGGAAAGACTCCGGGAGAAATTGAACAGGCTTTCCGTGACATATCCGACAAGTACAAGACTGATGCACTGAAACATAAAACCTGGGCTGTAGAACTGATCCCGTTGAAAGACATTCACCTTACTCCTCAAAAAGCATACGAGAAAGAGGTGAAAGGAAGCCGGACGGCAGTTCTTATTTTGTTCGTAATGTCCGCCATTCTGCTGCTGATAGGTTGGGCAAATGCCTTGAACCTGACCGTAGCCCGCTTTTTGGAGCGTGGACGGGAGTTCGGGCTCCGTAAAGCTTTTGGTGCTTCGCGCCGTCAGATTATTATCCAGGGACTTCTTGAGTCCGGTTTCATGAACTTGCTGGCTACGTTGATAGCTTTCGGCTGGTTGGAACTCCTCTTGCCTCTTGTCTATCGCTGGGCAGGGCAAAGCTTCGGGACAGACATACTTATGCAACCCGCTTTCTGGGGGATTGTAGCCGGAGTGGTTATCATCGGTACGTTGGTTGTAGGGCTTTATCCTTCCTGGCTGATGGTCACTATCCGTCCGTCGGAGATTATGCGCGGTAAACTGTTGCACGGAAAGAGAGGCAACCGGATCAGAAAGGCGTTGATTGTTGTTCAGTTCCTGGCTTCTTTTGTTCTGATTGCAGGTACGTTTACTGTGTTTCAACAGGTCCGTTACATGCAGCGTGAGGCCGAATCGGATCTGAATACCCGCATTCTGGTCATTAAATATCCTTCGTTCACCGAGGGACTGTCGCTGCGCATGGAGAGTTTCACCAAACGTTTGAAGCAACGGGCGGATGTAAGTCACGTGACAGTTTCGGGAGCTGTTCCCGGTGTGGAAGTTGCCAACTATTTTACCAATCGGCCGTATGGAAGCGATCCCTCACAAGTAAAATTGATACAGATGTTTTCTGTAGACTACGACTATTTGTCTGCCTATATGCCTCGTATGATTTGCGGACGAAGTTTTTCCGAAGATTATGGTGGCGATCTTAACCGGGTGGTGCTTAACGAAGAAGCTGTCAGGCTGTTGGGCTACGAATCGGCAGAAGCGGCGTTGGGGCAACAACTTAAAATGGAAGTGGTTAGTGACCCGCTTGAGATAATAGGAGTGGTGGAGAACTACCACCAGCAATCGCTTGCCGTGGCTTACAAGCCTATCATTTTCTTTTTGAAAGAGCGTGTTCCTTTTATTGCAACGCCTTATATTTCTGTCTGTCTGAAAGGAAAGGGGGATGCCGGCGTCTTGACGGAAATTGAACAGATGTATCGTGAATACTTCCCGACTTCTTTATTTTCTTATTTCTTTTTGAATGATTTTAATGAATTCCTATACAAATCCGATCGTAATTTTGGCTGGATATTTGCCAGCGCCTCATTGCTTGCCGTATTTGTTGCTTGCCTTGGATTGTGGATTGTAACCCTGTTTTCCACCTTGTCACGTTTGAAGGAGGTGGGTATCCGCAAAGTGCTCGGCGCAAATAAAACCAGCCTGTTCTTTGTCCTGACCAAAGAACTGTTGTTGCTTACCGTATTGGCATCTGCAATCGGTATTCCTGTATCGGCAGTGCTGATGAATGCTTGGCTGGAAACGTATGCTTTCCACATTTCGCTGTCCTGGTGGATATATGCAGCCACTTTTGTACTGCTGATGCTGATAGCCTTTCTCACTGTGCTCCAACAGGTATGGCGTACCATCCGCCAGAAACCTATGCGCATTTTAAAATATGAATAACTAATATAATATATAACGATTATGATTAAAACAGAAAAACTGTCTATGCTCTTCACCACCGAGGAGGTGCAGACCAAAGCGTTGAATGAAGTGACTATGCAAGTGGAGCGGGGAGAATTTGTAGCTATCATGGGCCCTTCCGGGTGTGGCAAGTCTACTCTGCTGAATATCCTGGGTACACTCGATTCACCCACTTCCGGCTCTTACTTCTTCGAAGGCAAACAGGTGGATAAGATGAACGAGAACCAACTGACGGCTCTGCGTAAGGGAAATCTGGGATTTATTTTCCAGAGTTTCAACCTGATTGACGAACTGACCGTATACGAGAATGTGGAGCTTCCTCTGGTATATCTGGGCATGAAACCTGCCATACGGAAAGAAAAGGTGAAACAGGTACTTGAGAAAGTAAATTTGTTGCACCGTGCCAATCATTTTCCGCAACAGCTTTCCGGTGGACAACAACAGCGCGTCGCCATAGCCCGTGCCGTGGTGACGGACTGTAAATTGTTGCTTGCCGATGAACCGACCGGAAACCTCGACTCGGTAAACGGTGTGGAAGTGATGGAGCTACTACGGGAACTGAACCGTCAGGGGACTACCATCATCATCGTTACTCACTCGCAGCGTGATGCGACTTATGCCCACCGGATTATCCGCCTGCTCGATGGGAAGATCGTAGCCGAGAATATCAACCGTCCGTTGGTCGAAACTTCCGGGACTAATACAGAGAGCGTATGATAGGGAATTATTGGAATAGTGCCTATCGTAACCTGATGAAACGGAAGGGATTCAGTTTCATCAATGTTTTCGGATTGGCAGTCGGCATGGCATCTGCCTTGCTGATATTGACTTATGTCACTTTTGAGTTCAGTTTCGACAAGATGCACGAGAAGTACGAACGCATTTTCCGTGTGGAAAGCACTTTCTATGAAGGCGAAGTACAGACCGACTATTGGGCCAGCAGTTCGTTTGGTTATGGTTCGGCCATGAAAGAGAATCTGGCCGGAATTGAAGACTATACGCGGGTGGTCTCCTTGTATCAGCCGGAACAGATTGTGAAGTATGGTGAACTTACTTTACGTGAAAACCAGATTGCTTATGCCGATCCCAGCTTCTTCCGTTTGTTCGACTTTGAGTTGGTGAAAGGAGATAAGGCCACTTGCCTCTCCATGCCCCGGCAGGTGGTCATCACCGAACGGATTGCCCGTAAATATTTTCAGGATGAAGATCCAATCGGTAAGATACTTATCTTTACTGGACCTTATGACAAGGTGGTTTGCGAAGTGACCGGTGTTATGAAAGAGATGCCTTCCAATTCACATGTCCATTACAATTTCCTGATTTCCTATAAATCGCTCGGACAGTATTTGCATGATTATTGGTATAAGCACGAGGTCTATACTTACGTATTACTCGATTCTCCCGAAAGGAAGGCAGAAATAGAAGAAGCGTTTCCGGCAATGGCGGAGAAATATAAGACGGACGAGGCTTTGAAGAACAAAATCTGGGGCGTTTCACTGACTCCATTGGCCGATATCCATCTCAAACCCCAAGTGGGATACGAGGCCGAGATCAAGGGAAACCGCACGGCGATGATTGCCCTGATTTTTGCTGCCATAGCCATTCTGGCAATTGCCTGGATCAATTATATCAACCTGACCGTAGCCCGTTCGATGGAACGTGCCAAGGAAGTAGGGGTACGCCGGGTGATAGGAGCTTTCCGCAAACAGCTTATTTCACAGTTCTTGTTTGAGGCTTTGGTGATGAACCTGGTTGCTTTTGTGCTGGCTGTGGGGCTGATTGAACTGGTTCTCCCGTATTTCAATCAGTTGGTAAGCCGTACGGTTACCTTCTCTGTCTGGCTGACCGGATATTGGTGGTTGTTACTGTTGTTCGTGTTAGTTGGCGGTATTTTCCTTTCCGGTTATTATCCTGCGCTGGCACTGCTGAATCGTAAACCGATTACGTTGCTGAAGGGAAAGTTCCTCAACAGTAAGTCGGGAGAAGGCACTCGCAAAGTGCTCGTGGTTGTTCAGTATACAGCTTCCATGATTCTGCTGTGCGGTACATTGATTGTGTTTGCGCAGTTGAACTTCATGCGCAGTCAGTCGTTGGGAGTGAAGACGGACCAGACCCTGGTGGTGAAATTCCCCGGACGGACCGAAGGGATGAATACCAAACTCGAAGCCATGAAGAAAGCTATTGCCCGTCTGCCTTTGGTGGATAAGGTCACTTTTTCTGGTGCGGTTCCGGGTGAGGAGGTGGCTACTTTCTTATCCAATCGCCGGAAAAGCGACGCTTTGAAGCAAAACCGGCTCTATGAAATGCTGGTGTGTGACCCGGACTACATCGATGCTTACGGACTTCAGCTTGTGGCTGGACGCGGGTTCTCTGAGGATTATGGAGACGACGTGAATAAGTTGGTGGTCAACGAGTCTGCTGTCCGTAACTTAGGATTTGCTTCTAACGAAGAGGCTCTCGGCGAAGAGATAGAGGTGGAGTGTACCGATTCTCCGATGCAGATCATCGGCGTGGTGAAGGATTATCACCAGCAGGCACTCAATAAAAATTATACGCCGATTATGTTGATTCATAAAGATAAAATCGACTGGTTGCCGCAACGGTATATCTCTGTTGTGATGAAGTCCGGCGACCCGAAGGAGCTGGTGTCACAGGTTGAGGAGATCTGGCATCGCTATTTCGAAGATTCCAGTTACGACTTCTTCTTCCTCGACCAGTTCTTCGATCATCAGTATCGGCAGGATGAGGTGTTCGGTGTCATGATCGGCTGTTTTACAGGTCTGGCTATTTTCATTTCTTGTTTGGGATTGTGGGTACTGGTAATGTTTTCGTGCTCGACGCGTACCAAGGAGATGGGAATCCGGAAAGTATTGGGGGCTACCCGTTGGAATCTGTTCTATCAACTGGGTAAAGGCTTCTTCCAATTAATTCTGGTAGCAGTAGTCATTGCGCTGCCCGTCGCCTGGTTCAGCATGAATGCCTGGTTGAGTCATTATGCTTTCCGCACGGACCTGAAAGCATGGTTCTTTATAATTCCGGTAGTGTTGATGCTGCTGATTTCGTTTGTGACAGTAGCCTGCCAGACAGTGAAGATTATAGTGGGGAAACCGGCACGTTCATTACGATATGAGTAACCTGACGCAATAGATACGAATACGATTCACCACAGAGTACACGGAGTACACAGAGATTAAAAACTCTATGCTCTCTGTGTACTCTGTAGTGAATTAAAAGTCATTGCAAAATCAGTTGGTTTTATTTCTCCGATTCCTGAGCGGAGCGATAATTCCTTTATTGCTGTGTATGGTTCTCTTCACCCCAATGAGTTTTCGCTTCCAGTTCTTCACGGTCACGCACCTCTTTTGCTTTTTTTGCATAAACAATCATTCGCAGAGACTGGTCGTAAGTGAAGTAATTCCATACCCAGTTAAGCAATACGTTTGCTTTGTTTCGGACTCCCAGGATGGAACGTAAGTGAACAACCAGCCACATCACCCAAGCCAGCCATCCGGCGGTTTTGAAACTGCTGAACTCTGCTACGGCACGGTTGCGTCCTACGGTTGCCATCGATCCCAGGTTGCGGTAATGGAACGGTTGCATCGGTTTTCCTTTTTCCAGTCTTTGCAGGTTTTTGGCAAGCAGCTCTCCTTGTTGGATGGCTACTTGTGCCAGTTGCGGGTGTCCGTTGGGATAGTTCTTGTCCGTGGTCTGGATACACTGGTCGCCGATTGCGAAAATATGCTCAGTTCCCTGTACACGGTTAAATTCGTCTACCTTGATTCTTCTTCCCCGTCCCAGTAACTCTCCGCTGATATTGCCAAAGGTGATGGCTGCCACACCACTCACCCAGATGAAGGTGCGTGTCGCTATCTCTGTACCGTCTTCCAACACCACTTTATGATCTTTGTAGTCCGTCACCCGCTTGTTCAGCAGGATATTGACTCCCATCTCACGTAGGAACTGTTCGGCATGACGCGATGAATCTTCGGACATTCCGGCCAACAGTCTGTCTCCCGCTTCAATCAGATAGACGTGCATCAGGCTGCTGGGCATATCCGGATAATCATTGGGGAGTACGAACTTTTTCATTTCCGAAAGTACTCCGGCTATCTCCACTCCCGTGGCTCCCCCGCCCACTACGACAACATTAAGCAACTCCTGTCGCTCACGTTCTGTGGCGCAGGTGATTGACCGTTCAAAGTTTGCCAGCAGAGCATTTCTCAATCCCATGGCTTCCGAAACGGTTTTCATAGGCATGGCTTCTTCTTCGATGTGCTCGTTGCCGAAGAAGTTCGAAGTAGTGCCGGCTGCCAATACCAGGTAATCATATTCTGCTTTACCGATGGAAGTCTGGATCATCTTTTTCTCGGGGAAAATGGCCCGTACCTCTGCCATGCGGAAGTAAAAGTCTTTTCGCTTCTGAAAAATCTTCCGGAAAGGGAAGGAGATAGAGCTGGGTTCAAGTCCGGCGGATGCGACCTGATAAATCAGGGGAGGAAACTGATGATAATTGTTCTTGTCTACTAAAACAACCTGAAAGCCAGATTTCTTTAGCTTGTTGGCCAACTTGAGACCACCGAAGCCACCACCTACGATGATGACACGCTTCTTGTCGTTTTTTACAATGTTGAAACTCATACTGAAAACTTCTATTTAACCTGATGTGTCTAAAAACTAATGTCATGGAATAAACATTTATCATCGGTATAAAGTTTCCGTAAACAGCAATTAAAATACACAGATTAAGAGATTACACAAAGATATAACAGCCGGGGTTGCTTATCCGTGAATTGTCTGTTTGTGTAATCCGTTAATCTGTGGTGAAAGAGATTTTGCAATCGTGTACCGTGGCATTTATAATTCCGGTACTGTCCTGAATTTAGTTTCCGGGAAATGCTTCTTCAGATACCGTTGGATAAATAGCCGTGTATCCTCCTGTATAGTCCGGTCTTCGACTGTGGGATAGAGGTTGTATAACACCGTATCCAGTTCGATGCCCCGGCTTTTGATAGCTTCCAGACTGAGGAGAGTATGGTTGATGCTGCCTAACTTGCCCGAAGTGACAAAAAGCAACGGATAACCCTTTTGCGCTACATAGTCGATGGTCAGGAACTCTTCGGTGAGTGGAACCATCAGTCCGCCGGCACCTTCGAGCAGGACGATGTCGTAACGGTGGCTCAACTCTTCTGTGGCACGTTCTATCTTGTCGAAATCGATAGGCCGTCCGTCGATACGTGAGGCGAGATGTGGGGAACAAGGATAAGAAAAGATTTCAGGCATGGTCAATCCTTCCCGGTCGTCATCGGTAAGGGCAATGTTCATGATGCGGCGGTGCAGGTCGATATCTTCCGAATGACCGGTATTTCCGGTCTGGATAAACTTTTGGGTAATGGTACGTTGGCCTTTCCGGTTCAATTCCCGTGCCAGATAACCTGTGGCATAACTCTTGCCTGCATCTGTGTCGATGCCGCTGATAAAATACACATTCTTTTTCATACTTCTTATGTTTGAGACCCGCAGGTCGTTATTATCTCTTTTTCGCAATGATATAAATGGGATGATAGGTCAGTGAAACAGAGCCTTTACCGGGGCTGAACAGACGCTCATATTCCTGACAGAAGAGGTTCAGTTTGCTCCGGGTCCAGGCGCTGTTACAGGTACCCGTCACTCCGGTTTGTTTCAGGTGATAAAGTACTTCCATCGGATTGCTGAAATTCAGTGAGATGATTTCTTCTTCCGTATGTACGATGTCGTATAGTGCCGAGAGCGAAGCAGTCAGTTCTTCTCTCGAACGGTAGGCGAGTCCCTGTCCGGTCAGTTGACGGATCTCTTTCATGTTTTCTTTCCCGAATGTACTGAAGGCGATGTATCCCTTTGCATTCAAGATGTTTTCGCATTTGCGGAAAAAAGCGTCGGGATGCTCAAACCATTGCAGGACGGAACACGAGGTGATTAGTTCCGTTCCGTGGGGAAAAGCAAGTGCTTCGGCATCTCCGGGCAGGAAAGAAACCTGTTCGTTCAGGATATCTTCGCAACTGTGGCGCATCTCTTCACAGAGATCATTCAGTAGTAAGCGTTCCGGACGAAACGAACGGAGCAACAAACGCGAGTAAGTACCCGTGCCACAACCGAACTCTACGATGCGGCGGAAAGATTGCCGGGGGAGGTGCTGCTGTAACAGGGTACACATTTTCCGGGCAATCTGCTGTTGCACGCGGGCTTCGTGAGGATAGGTATCGATTGCTTTCGAGAAGCGTTGGGCGATCAGTTGTTTGGAAAAGGGAATAATGGGAGAGAGGTTCTCTTTCAATATCTTATCGTCATAATGTGCTCCTTCATATCGTTGTATTTCAGTGCAATGCCCTTCCCACGCCTGTTCCTGATTCCGGGACGGAAAGATATGGTCTGATTCTCCGATAATCGCTTTATTCCAGACAAAGGCGGATGGGGGCAGTTCGTTGCATTGCCTGTGGATGGCGGCCAGTTCCTCTTTCAGTTCCTCAACCGTTCTTTGGGGAGCTATCTCGCAGAAAGCCTTAAAGTCACTTCCCGAACCGCACATCCGCCGGCGAAACTTCTGTAGCGTTGCTTCGCTGAGGTTGCTGAGTGTGCCCTCAAAAATGACGGGGGGGATTCCTCTTGCGTCATCGATGGGGAAAGGGGTACCGTTGATGGCAATGCTTTGCGTTATGGGGAGGTTACTGCCTTGCAGCACTTGTGAAGCAGCCCATACTCCCATTGACCAGGCTACAACCTGTATTTGGGTATATGTGGAGAGCAACGTCTTGTCAAAGTCAAGGGAACGGTAATCATAGCAGATAATCAAGTCTCTATGTTGCGGGAGATAATGTATGAAGGGAGTTTCGTCCATTCCCCATCCGGTAAAGAAGAGAATGACTTCACTCCCGGTCTCTCTCCCGGGGAGAGGAGAGTTCTGAGAATATTTTGATTGATATAGTCTTTTAAGTATCATAGCTTTATTGTTTATCGTTCACAGTTTATCATTCATCGTTTACAGTTCATCGATTATCATTTACTGTTGATATGAGTTTTTCGACTTCCTCATCCGTCACGTCTGCGGTCAGTGAAAAGCGGATGCGGGAAGTACCTTCCGGTACTGTAGGCGGACGTACAGGTAATGCGTAGAATCCTTTGCGTTGTAACTCTTTCGCTATCTGTAAGGCAGTTGCGCTTTCACCCGCTACCATAGGCACGATCTGACTGACTGAAGCGGAAGAATAACCTTTCTCCCGGAGCGCAGCCCGCAAACGGTTGCCGATGGCCGCTAAGTGTTCCCTCTTTGCCTGATATCCGGCCAAATGGCGGAGTACGAATGAAGTCCATTGCAGGGTGACGGGCGGAAGGCCGGTGGTGAAGATGAAAGGACGCATTTTGTTAATCAGATAATCCCGTATTACTTGCCCGCACACGATATATGCCCCAGAGGAAGCCAGCGCTTTCCCGAAAGTACCTACCAGAAAGTCGATATCCGCTATGCATCCGTAAGCTTCGGCACATCCCAGTCCACCGGTCCCCCGAACCCCGACAGCATGGGCTTCGTCCACGTAGAGCAGTATGTTCGGGTACTTTTGTTTGAGCTTGACCAGCCGGGGCAGGTCTGCTTCGTCTCCATCCATACTGAAGATGCTTTCGGTAACGATTATCACCTGTTCGTATTGTTTGTGGTGGGTTTCCACTAACCTTTCCAATTGGCTGTATTCATTGTGCCGGTAGCGGATACATTTGGCCTCCGATAGCCGGATACCGTCTATCAGGCTGGCATGTACCAGTTTGTCCGCAAGGATCAGTGTCTTTGTGTTGCATACGGCCGGCAGAATACCTGTATTGGCATGATATCCGCAGTTGAATACCAATGCTGCTTCTGTTCCGAAAAGTGAAGACAAGAGATCTTCCAGTTCACCGTATGCGGCAAAATTACCGGTAAGCAGACGGGAGGAAGAGGAAGAGAATTTAACTTCTTCCGGTTTTACTGTCTGCCAGAAAGCATTTAGTAAGACAGTATCATTGGCCAGTCCCAAGTAATCGTTGGACGATAGGTTTAGCATCCGTTGCCCGTTAATGATGACCTCTTTGCCTTGATGAATCAGGGTAGGGAGGATACGGAAATTATTCTGTTCTTTGAGAAGTTTCAACTCCTCAAAGAAACGGACGGATTCATAGCCTTCCGTTTCTTGATTATAGTTCATGATTGTAATGTTTTTGAGTTTAATTCACCACGGAGGACACAGAGGGCACAGAGTTTTAATCTCTTGTTTATATGGATGTTTAAGAGAAAGATATTCTCTGTGTCCTCTGTGTCCTCTGTGGTGAATCGTATTCGTTTAGAGACAGGTGGAGCCGTCGGTTATACATTCTATCATTCCTTCCGTCAGTTTCGTCAACTGTTCGGATGTAATGATAAACGGGGGCATTACATATACCAGTTTACCAAACGGACGCAGCCAGATCCCTTCTTCTACAAAACGGCGTTGGAGGTGTGCCATGTTCACCGGTTCTTTCATTTCGATCACTCCGATGGCACCCAATACCCGTACGTCCGCCACTTGAGGAAGATTACGTGCCGGAGCCAGTTCACGGTTTAGTTGCGCTTCGATCCGTTTTACGTTTTCTTGCCAGCCGGATTCCAGAAGCAGCCGTACCGATGCACACGCCACGGCACATGCCAGAGGATTTCCCATAAACGTAGGCCCGTGCATGAAGGCACCCGGGAAATGGTTGGAGATGCAGTCTGCTACTTCGTTGGTGGTCAGTACTGCCGACAGGGTCATGTATCCTCCTGTCAGGGCTTTTCCGATGCACATGATGTCCGGCTCTACTCCGGCATGTTCCCAGGCGAAGAATTTTCCGGTACGCCCGAATCCGGTCGCTATTTCGTCAAAGATCAACAATACCCCATGCTGTCGGCAGAGGTGTGCAGCTTGCCGCAGGTATTCCGGATGATAGAACCGCATGCCTCCCGCACCTTGTACAATTGGCTCGAGAATGAAAGCTGCCAATTTTCCGGACTGCTTTTCCAGCAGTTGTTCCAGCGGACGGATGTCTTCCGGATCCCATTCGTCTCCGAACCGTGAAGTAGGGGCGGGGAGGAAATGGCGGATAGGGAGTGCCGAACCGAAAATACTATGCATTCCCGTTACCGGATCGCATACCGACATGGCATTCCAGGTATCTCCGTGGTAGCCGTTGCGGATGGTGACGAAATTACTTTTTTCCGGTTGTCCGGCTGCATACCAATACTGTACGGCCATTTTCATTGCTACTTCAACTGCTACCGAACCTGAATCGGCATAGAATATCTTTTGCATGGAAGGCGGAACCAGCGGCAGCAACAGTTTGCCCAGTTCGATAGCCGGATCGTGCGTAAGGCCGCCGAACATGACGTGAGACATCTTGCTGAGTTGCTCTTGTGCTGCCCGGTTCAATGCCGGATGATTGTATCCGTGGACCGCACACCACCACGATGACATACCTTCGATCAGTGTCTGCCCGCTTGCTAATGTGATGGTGACACCGTCAGCCCGTTTCACTTTATAGACCGGAAGTGGATTGGAAGTCGAAGTATACGGGTGCCATAAGTGTTCGCGGTCGAACTGTGAGTCGGCAAAATGGTAGCCTTCCGAAAGAATCATCTCTTTGTCATCCGATACTTTAGAGCCAAGAGTAGTCAGCAAATCTCCCACAATGGCGGAGTTAATGCCGATATAGAGCGATTTCCGGACAGCTTCGGGCGTTAACTGCGAACGTCCTCCGGCAAAGCGCAGGTAGGCTGTAGGATTTATGAAACGGAAAAGGGCAACTGTTGTCAGTACCTCTTCTTCGCTGAGCGGTGACTGATGTTCGAGCGGAGTGCCCGGTATGGGTTGCAGCAAGTTGATCGGGATGGATTGAATGTCGAGCTCGCGGAGCGTGAAGGCAAACTCGATTCGTTGTTCCACGGTTTCGCCCATACCGATGATACCTCCGCAACAAAGGTCCATTCCCACCCGTCGTGCGGCATGCAGGGTCTTCAGTTTCTGCTCCTGTGTATGTGTGGTGCAGAGTGAGTCGAAATGTGAAGGAGCAGTCTCAAGGTTACAGTGATACCGGGTGACTCCGGCATTGTACAGTGCCTGTAATTCTTCTTCGTCCAATAGTCCCAGTGAGGCGCATAGCCGGATAGACGAGTGACGTCGCATCCGTCGTGCGGCTACACAAAGTTCCTTCATGTTTTTAGGCGAAGGTTTCCGACCACTGGTCACCAGTGAAAAACGATTGATTCCTTGCGCCTCGTTGTATTTGGCTTGACGCAGACACTCTTCCGCACTCACCAGATCGTATACATCTGCCTTCGTCTTGTAGTGGGACGACTGTGCACACCATTTGCAGTTTTCGGGGCAGCGTCCCGAACGGGCATTGATGATGGAACACATGTCGAACTCCTGTGAAGCGCAGAAACGGGTGATTTCGTGCGCTGCATCGTACAACTCTTCTTTTCGGGGAAATTGTGCCAGCCATTCGGCCTGCTCACGGCTGATCGCCGTTCCCTGTAATACTTGGTTTTTGATTTCTTCAATGGTCATAGGATGGGGAATTAAAAAAGAGGTTGCCGGTCCCATTTGGATGGGAGGCAACCTCTTTATATAAAATGTATAAAACGGATGTCGCAACAGCCTGCTGTGCGGCACCTGAATAAGAATATTTCAAAGATTGAAATGGAATGAAAAGAAAGAGTAAGGGTGTGGGAGACAGTACGGTACTCTCCCAATCTTCTTCCGGGACAGAATCTTCTGTTTCACGTTGCGGGTCAATTCCTTCCGCATGTGGAGTCTGTTGCTTACACAACGCACATTCCGTGACATTCTTTCTCAATTGTCCGATGGTGACACACAATCCCAAAGTGGCGAATATGGCATAGGCTTTCCGGCTCCACTGGCGGAAGCGGATGAACGAATGCGATATATACCTTTCTTTTTTCATAAGCTATATGGGGAATATCATGTTACCGGACGGGGCAAAGCTACAAAGAATCCGCGGAATGACCAAGGGATCGTATCGGTTTGCGGGTAGATATTTGTTGGAAAGATTACTGCTTGTTGATATTCTTCGCATGTTTTCCGGGACTGCCGTGCGTGTTGCTTCCCGGATATCATGACCTCCCAGAAGACTTGTAGGGCAGATTATTCCCGAACGTGGTCACTGTTGGGCGGAGACGTGGTCACTGTTGGGCAGAGACACGGTGACTGTTGGGCGGAGACACGGTGACTGTTGGGCAGGGACAAGCCTATTGTACGGGCAGGTATCGAAGATGATATTTAATGTAAATGATTATTGTTATCCGACTCCGGAATCAAGGAACAGATGAAGGATATCTTCCCTACCACAAATGCGGTACAAGAATCCCCTATAAAAGGGATTTCGGGAACAACCCCTATACTCTACTTTTGCAGCATGGAATGATTTGTGAAAATTAATTAAAAAATGTAGGTGGCTTTTGACACACCTTCAAGAATAAAACAACAATTTCAAAGCTTTTAACAACAATCTGCCGGATTGTGTGTTAAACAAAAGATTCTAATTTAAACATAACTAAACTTAAGGTATGAAGACCAATTTACGTCTATTATTTACGTTGCTCTTTGTGGTTTCGGTTGCAGCATTACATGCCGGGACAATGAATGACATACGTGTTTCGGGCACTGTTGTGTCCGAAGGAGACCCGTTGCCCGGTGTATCGGTATTAGTGAAAGGAACCAGTGTCGGTACCATTACGGGTATCGACGGTAAGTATTCCATTAATGTACCGTCCGATGGTACGCTGGTATTCAGTTTTATCGGGCTGAAATCTGTGGAACATAAAGTGAGTGGACGCTCAGTGATCAATGTCGAACTGGTGCCCGACAGCAAACAATTGGAAGAAGTGATGGTAGTAGCCTATGCCACTGCCAAAAAATATAGTTTCACCGGTGCCGCCTCTACCGTTAAAGGTGACGAGATAGCAAAGTTACAAACCTCGAGTGTGTCACGTGCCCTTGAAGGAACCGTAGCCGGTCTGCAGGCAAGTGCCGCAAGCGGTCAGCCGGGTACCGATGCAACCATACGTATCCGCGGTATCGGATCCATCAATGCGTCCAGCGCACCTCTTTATGTAGTGGATGGTGTGCCTTATGACGGCAGTGTGAACTCTATCAACCCCGAAGATATCGCATCGATGACCGTTCTGAAAGATGCGGCCTCGGCTGCTTTGTACGGTTCGCGTGGAGCCAACGGTGTAATCATTATCACCACCAAGCAGGGACAAAGCGATTCGAAGACTACGGTGAATGTGAAAGCCAGCTTCGGTGGTTCCAATCGCGCGGTACGCGATTACGACCGGATCGGCACCGATCAGTACTTCGAACTTTATTGGGAGGCTTTACGTAACCAATATGCACTGGATACAAAGAATTATACTCCTCAGACAGCGGCTATCAAAGCTTCTAAAGACTTGGTAGGAAAACTGATGGGGAGTGGTCCCAATCCTTATGGGGCTAAATACCCTCAGCCGGTAGGCACGGATGGAAAATTGGTGGACGGGGCCGTTCCACTTTGGAATTTCGACTGGCAGGATGCCATGGAGCAGCAGGCACTTCGTACGGAATTGGGATTGAATGTCTCAGGAGGGGGTAAAACCAATCAATACTACTTCTCTGCCGGATATCTGAATGATAAAGGTATTGCCTTGGAGTCCGGCTATGAACGCTTTAATCTCCGTTCGAACGTGACAAGCCAGATGACCAAATGGCTTCGGGGAGGAGTGAACATGAGCTTTGCCCACTCTTTGCAGAATTATCCTGTATCATCGGATACGAAAACAAGTAACGTCATCAATGCCGGCCGTCTGATGAACGGGTTCTATCCCATCTATCAGATGAACGAAGACGGAACCTATAAACTGGATTCCGAGGGACAGCGGATATACGATTTCGGTTCTTACCGTCCGTCCGGTTCGATGGCTAACTGGAACCTTCCGGCTACATTACCCAATGATAAGTCGGAGCGTATGAAAGATGAATTTTCGGGACGTACTTTCCTTGAAGTTACCTTTATCGAAGGATTGAAGTTTAAAACCAGCTTCAACTTCGACCTGATCAATTATAATTCACTCGACTATACCAACCCTAAAATAGGCCCGGCTGTTAATACCGGAGGTTCATCGAGTCGTGAAAACGACCGTACTTTTTCGTGGACCTGGAATAATATCCTGACTTATGACAAAACCCTCGGAGAGCATCATTTCAACCTGTTGGCCGGACAAGAGGCTTATTCTTACCGTTACGATGTGTTGCGGGCATCCCGTTCGAATATGGCATTGCCCGATTTTCCCGAACTGGCTGTCGGTTCGCTGGTAACCGGAGGGACAGGATACCGCGTTAATTACTCGTTGGTAGGGTACTTCTTAAATGCCCAATATGACTATCAAAGCAAATATTTCTTTTCAGGTTCTTATCGGCGGGACGGATCTTCCCGTTTTGCTCCAGAGACCCGTTGGGGTAATTTCTGGTCCGTCGGTGCTTCCTGGCGTATCGATCGTGAAGACTTCATGGTGGCTACGAGCGACTGGCTTTCTGCCCTAACATTGAAGGTTAGTTATGGTGCGCAGGGTAACGATAATTTAGGAACGTATTATGCCAGCAGCGGACTTTATTCGGTGGTGAGCAATAACGGAGAGAATGCATTGGTATCCGATCGTCTGGCTACACCAAAACTGAAGTGGGAAACCAACCTGAATTTCAATGCCGGCATTGACTTCTCATTGTTCAACAATCGATTCTCCGGTTCGTTCGATTTCTTCCAGCGGCGTTCGAAAGATTTGCTCTATTCCCGTCCGTTGGCCCCTTCACTCGGTTATAATTCAGTGGACGAGAATGTAGGCGAATTGAAGAATACCGGTGTGGAAATTGATCTGAAAGGTACCTTAATCCATACCCGGGACTTTATGTGGCGATTGGGGCTTAACCTGACACATTATAAGAATGTCGTGACCGACCTTCCATTGAAAGATATGCCTGTGAGCGGAGTTCATAAACTGGCTGTGGGACGTTCTGTTTATGATTTCTACATGAAAAAATGGGCGGGAGTTGATCCGGAAAACGGGGATCCGTTGTGGTACAAAAATGTGAAGGATGCCAATAACAAGATCACCGGGCGTACGACTACCAATGACTATGCCCAGGCGGATTATTACTATACCGGCAAATCATCCTTACCCAAAGTGTACGGGGGATTTAATACTGCTTTCTCGTATAAGGGTTTTGAACTATCGACAATTTTTGCCTATAGTATCGGAAATTATATCGTGGACCGTGACGTGACTATGCTATGGCATAACGGAAGTTCTACCGGACGTGCCTGGTCGACAGAAATTCTGAACCGTTGGACACCGGAGAATCGATATACTGATGTACCGGCACTGAAAACCGTATCGAACAGTTGGAATGCAAATTCGACGCGTAACCTGTTTAATAACTCGTTCCTGCGGATGAAGAATATCACACTATCGTATAACTTCCCGCAACCGATGATAAAGAAGATCAGCCTGAACAGCCTGCAATTGTTTGTACAGGCCGATAATCTGCTCACCGTTTCGAAGAATCAGGGACTCGATCCCGAACAGGATATCAGTGGGTTGACATATTACCGTTATCCGGCTATGCGTTCCATTTCAGGAGGAATCAATGTTTCGTTCTAAGGTTTTAATCCTCAGAAAAGGTACTGTTGCAATAGTATGCTTCAGCTCGATTTAATCATGAATAAATCATATATAACAGATATAGTAAAGTATAAAATAACAGATGATATGAGAACAATACGATTTAACAATAACAGACGTATCTCCTCTTCTCTTTTTCTTCGGACAGAGGGTGGGAGAGAGGCTTCCGTGAGTAATACCTCCGGAGATAAGATTCCCAAAGGTAAGGTTTCCTTTTTCCTCCTCTTCTTTCTTTTGTTCTTGGGGAGTTGCAGCAGCGACTTCCTCGACAATAAGCCGACAGATGCCGTAGATTCCGGTCTCGTACCCGTGCCTTCGAATGCCGAACGCATCTTTAACGGTGCGTGGTACAATCTGTTCGAATATGGTACCACTTATGCCAACATCGGCTATCGTGCTTTGATGTGCCAGGACGACATGATGGCTGATGACGTAGTTTCACGTCCCATGTATGGGTTTAATTCTTCTTATCAGTTCAACGACGTGGTGATGCCTTCCGACGGGCGTACCACTTTTGCCTGGTATCTGATGTATAAGACCATTGATAACTGTAATACGGCCATTTCTATCCAGGCTACCGGGGATGATGATACACCGGAATTCCGGCATGCCCAGGGACAGGCACTCGCCGTACGTGCTTTCTGTTATCTTCATTTGGCACAGCATTATCAGTTCACCTATCTGAAAGATAAGAATGCTCTTTGTGTGCCGTTGTATACCGAACCCACCAATCCGAATACCAAACCTAAGGGGAAGGCGACTCTTGAAGAGATTTATACACAGATCATTAATGACCTTAACCGTGCCAAAGGGCTTCTTGACGGCTATGTACGTCCGAACGACAAGTCGAAATATAAACCTAACACTGATGTGGTAAACGGACTTCTGGCCCGTACTTATCTGCTCACCGGACAGTGGGACGAAGCTGCTAAAGCCGCGCTTGAAGCAGCCAAAGGATATACTTTGATGACGGACGCCAAAAACTATATGGGTTTCAACGATATATCGAATACCGAGTGGATCTGGGGACATCCGCAATCTGTCAGCCAGTCCGATGCCAGTTATAACTTCTATTATCTGGATGTGGTGGAACCCGATTCATATAATAGTTTTATGGCCGATCCGCATTTCAAGGATACTTTTACCGAAGGTGATATCCGTCTGGAATTGTTCCAGTGGATGCGTGAAGGTTATCTGGGATACCGCAAGTTCCGTATCCGCTCTGATCAGACGGGAGATATTGTCATTATGCGTTCTGCCGAGATGTATCTGATAGCTGCCGAAGCTTTGGCACGTAAAGGTCAATTGGGCGAAGCGGTAAAACCGCTTAACACTTTAAGGAATGCCCGCGGACTGACTGACTATGATCTTACCGGAAAAACACAGGAACAAGTGATTGACGAAATTCTGATGGAGCGTCGTCGCGAATTGTGGGGCGAAGGGTTTGGTATCACTGATGTCCTCCGTACGCAACGTCCTGTGGTACGTGTGGCACTGACTGATGTGGAAGCTGCTAAAGAGTACGATTGCTGGCAGCAGAACGGCACTTTCAAGAAGTATCATCCGGAAGGACATTGGTTTACCAGCTTCCCCGATGGAACGAAGTTTGTGCCCAATAGTAAGTATTATTTGTATTCTATTCCTGAAAAAGAGACGAATGCAAATACGAATCTGAAATAAGAAATCATAGTCAACTGATTTTATATGACCTGTTTCTGAAAAATCAGATAGATTAATACAATAGACAAAAGGTGTGTCATAACTCTGCGGTGAATAAGAGTTGCGACACACCTTTTTTATCAATACCGTTAATGGTTAACTGAATATATACACAATGATTCCCGTAATGACTACATAAACCAATGCATACGGGATGGCTGCTTTCAGGATTTCTCCTTCTTTCCCTTGTTGGTTTCCTGCCGATGTAGCGATGGCGATACTTTGAGGAGAGATGATCTTGCCTCCTGTCGCACCTACCGTATTGGCGGCTGATAACCAGTCCGGACTGACATTGATATGTCCTGCTACGCTGGCTTGCAGCTTTCCGAAAAGGATGTTCGAGGATGTATCACTTCCGGTGATGAAGGTACCCAGACAGCCGATAACCGGAGCAAAGAGAGGGTAGAGGCTTCCGGTGGCTGTGGCGAGTGCAGTGGCAATCACGGAAATCATGCCTGCCGTATCCATAATGGTAGATAACCCCACCAGGCAGATAACGGTGACGAACGTTTTCTTTAATTGTTTCACCGTGTTCCATAAAACGACAAACAGTTCTTTCACTTTAGCTCCCTGTATCAGACCGCCTACAAACGTGCCTACGAAAAGCAGAACTCCGGCATGTGTCAGCCAGGCGATGGTATAGTTCACGCTGGAGTCATTGATGGGGAGGCTGATACGTGTCACCCAGTTATTTTCGAGCGTACTTCGGAGTCCTGGGAAAAGCGGACTGGTCAGTATGATCAGTAACAAAATCAGCAGATAAATGCTCCAAGCGTTTAGGATATCTTTACCCTTCAACATGCTTTTCTGTTCTTTCTCTTTTTTCGGAGAGGTCAGTTTGCCATAAATAACGATAACGATGATAGACAAGATGCTGCCGATGATAGCCGGTGATTCGGCCCCCATATATCGGGCCGCAACGTACTGGCTGCCTAAAGATACAGTGCCTACCAGCAGTGCCAGAAATAGGTTTTTGGGTAATGATTTTATTTTCGGGTCGGTCAGGAAGAGCAGTACCAACGGTATCAGGAACATTAGTACGGAAAGTTGCAGTACGACGTTCGTACTCAGCACCTGTACATCCAGATTGGTTTCTTTGGCAAGTACCAGTACCGGTGTACCTATGGCACCGAAAGCCGTAGCCACACTATTGGCAATCAGGCTGACGGTAGCTGAGAAAATGGGTTTGAATCCCAGACTGATCAGGATAGCGGCGGGGATGGCAACAGCTGTACCAAAACCTGCCATAGCTTCAAGTAACCCTCCGAAACCCCAGGTAAGGAGCAGTACCTGGATACTTTTATCGGTAGAGATGGAAGAGAATTGTTGTTTGATAATCTCCATCTTCTTTGTTTTCAGCAATACATTGTAGCTGAAGATAGCCATCAGGATGATAATCAGGATAGGAGAAACCGCTTTCAGTGCACCGTATACGAATGAAAATACCAAGTTGTCTGCCGCATAATGGAATCCGAAAAGAGCTATCAGCATAGTTACTATGAGGGAGATGACGCTACTTTTGTCACCCGGCATTTTAAAAAATGCCATTAATACAATCAAGAGCAATACCGGAACGATAGCAAGGATCAGTGTCATAATTGTCTGTTTTTAATAGTTGATGTTTAAGTTAAGATATTGATATAACAAAACCGGAACCTGTTTTGACGGATGAAATAATTATTTTTTTGCTGTATAGCGGTAAATAAAAAAAGGTGTAGCCCTCCGCATGGAAAGGCTACACTCTTTGGTCCGGATAGCTACACCCTTTTCATCGGATGGCTACACCCCAATGCCGGGGATTTATTTTTTCTTCATATTCAAGATCTGCTGCAGCTGCTGCAGGTTGGCTTTAGCGGCCTCGTTACCCATCTGGGCAGCTTGGTTGAAGGCAGCGACAGCACGTTGTACATCTCCATTGAGGAAGTTGTATACACCTACGTTGTTGATGAATTCTGCTGTTTGATGGTTGGCTTTATCCATATACTTGATTGCGTTTTCCAGATCTTTCTTGGTCAGTGATACGGCGGCGGCATTCAGGTTGGCTACTTCATCGTTCGGATACATACGTACAGCGATGTCGAATACATTCACGAAGTCGTTGCTTCCTTTTGGATAGCTGTTGGCCACCTGATACATCTCATTCAGACTCAAGTATTTCGGGTTGACTTTTATCACCACCCGTCCTTGCTCTACATCGAAGTTGGCTACGGTGTAGTCTATCTTGCAGTTCACTTTGCGGAGTCTGGGATAAATCTCTTTCAACATCGTACGGTAGGGTACGCCTCCGTCCACGCGCATGATTTCCTGTTTGCGGCGTGCATCGTCAGTCGTATTCTTGATGATACCGATAAATTTATCTTTATCTTTCATTGACGATTTTTCCAATGCTTGTACCAATCCGTCCCAGTTTTCACCACCAAAAGTTACTTTGTAAAGTTTGCCGGGAACTTTTTCGTTGGTAGTCAGATAATTCTTCAGAGCTTCGGCACGTTTCTGCGACAGTTGTTCGTTGAATTTCAACGGACCCTCCGGTGAAGCGAATCCTTCGATACTGATTCCTGTTACTGTCAGGTTCTTGTCATTCTGAATCTTGTCGAACATAGCATGAATGTTCATCAGCTCTTTGTGGTTATTCATGAATTCCGGCTGGATCACAGCTTTGCTGACAGGAAAGTCGAGGTGAGCTTCATACTGTTCGCTACGGTTTTTCACAACTTCTACGGTAGGCTGAATATAAGCAACCACCGGTACCATGGCGCTCAGGCGTTTGGCTTCGGTAGAGACATCGTTGGTGATCAGTTCTTGTGCGAGCATCTCTTCGTTATTGCCGCATCCGCAGAGGTTTTCAACCAGATTCAATGAAGCATTTGCCATCCAGGGTTCGTAAGGGATCACCTGGGCATAATTTAGTACTTCTCTTTTATTATAAGGTACCACGATACCGGCAGGCAGTTCGCGGCTGATGGCTAATCCGCGTAAGTAAGCTTTCTGACGGCGTTTACCGTTAATGATGATCTCTTCCAGCGCTACGTTGTGCTGTCCGTCTGTCAGGAGCGGAGTAAGTGTGAGCATACGTTCGGGACTGACCGTTAGATTTTTCATGTCGATCTGCATGTCTACATAAAGCGAATTGCCTTGTTGCCACAGCGAAACATCGGATAGACTGATGGCATCTTTAAAGAATTTCTGGGCACTGGCCGGCATAACAACTGCGAGGGCCAAGAGGAAATATATGATTTTTCTTTTCATTGTTACTATTGATTTAATTTTTTATAATTGGTTCCGGAGAATGTGTGTGGGGCTTTACTTGATAGTATAAATAATGCTGAGTCCTATTTTCGTCGGGCCGAAATAATTCTTGTTGTTATGTCCCAGCTTCTCACCACACTTGCCACACGCATATTTATCATAATTCAGGCGGGCATATCCTGCACCGATGGTAGCTTCCATGCTCCAGCGATTCTTGAGTATCCAGTGGTAACCGTAAGAGATACCTGCACCATAGATTTTGCCGTCATAACGGTAGTTGCCCAACCCGAATATATCGAGATTGCTCATGTTTACATCGGCGTAATGGCCGTGCAGGCCGAAAAAACTACCGTTGAAACGTTCGCAAAGCCAGTAACGGAGTTCGGGTTGTACCAGCCAGTGCTTGATTTGTCTGTCTTTGGAGAATTTCCAGGGGTTGTAGTTGCCCGATACGTCAAGAGTAAGTTTTTTCGCCAAAGCCACTTCAAATCCCAGGTTCGGAGTACTGGTGGCCCAGTAGAGGGCATTGGTTTTGATGGCAAACTTGGGCAGATAAGTTTTTGTTCCCTGCTCTTGTGCATGTATGCCTGTGGCAAACACAAGCAGGAAGCATGCTGCTAAAAAATGTTTGATTGTTCTCATTTTCATTTTGGTCTAGGTTTTTACATAAACTATTTGCGAGATTAAACGTCTGAGAGGGGAAGTTTGTTGACTCATACTCAAAATAATGTTATAGGACATGCACGCTAACATTTTTAAGCAAATAATTGTTATCTTAATAAAGTCGGGATTCCAAACTTTTCATTTTCTTCGGGAAAGAGAGTGAAAATAAACGAGCAATTGTAATTTGGATTACATCTATTCTCTTTTTTACATGCTAACTTTACATATACTTTAAAATAATAGCCTATGAAAGAGCTTATCAATCGCCTGGAAGAGTTGAACAGGCAAGCTGAAAAAGGTGGCGGAGACGCCCGTATCGAGAAACAGCATTCTGTCGGAAAACTGACAGCACGTGAACGTATCGACCTGCTTCTGGAGAAAGGATCGTTTATTGAACTCGATAAACTGGTCACCCACCGTTGTACCGATTTCGGTATGGAGAAACAGAAGATTTCCGGTGACGGGGTTGTGACTGGATACGGAATGATCGGCAAACGGCTTGTTTATGTCTTTGCCCAGGACTTTACCGTTTTTGGCGGTGCACTGTCCGAAACGTATGCCAAGAAGATTTGTAAAGTGATGGATATGGCTATGCAGATGGGAGCACCCATCATCGGGCTGAACGATTCCGGAGGAGCCCGCATTCAGGAAGGAGTCCGTTCGCTGGCCGGTTATGCGGAGATATTCTTACGCAATTCTTTAGCCTCGGGTGTCATTCCGCAGATCAGTGCCATCATGGGCCCGTGTGCGGGCGGGGCGGTCTATTCGCCTGCATTGACCGATTTTATCCTGATGGTGAAAAATTCCGGTTATATGTTTATTACCGGTCCCGATGTGGTGAAAAGTGTTACACAGGAAGAGGTCAGCAAAGAAGATCTGGGAGGGGCGGATGTCCATACCATGAAGTCGGGGGTGGCACATCTCTCTGCTGAAAATGATATTGAATGTATTAATTACATCCGTGAACTGATTTCTTATCTGCCCGGCAATAATATGGAGGAACCTCCGTTTGTGGCTACCACCGATTCTCCGACGCGGCTTACGCCCGAACTATCGGAACTCGTGCCTACCAACCCCAATCAGCCATACGATATAAAAGAGATGATCCGTGCCGTGGCGGATGATAATAGTTTCTTTGAATTGCAGGAAGAATTTGCCCGTAACATCGTTATCGGCTATATCCGCCTGAACGGGAAAACGATAGGAGTGGTGGCCAATCAGCCGTTGGCACTGGCCGGAACACTCGATATCAATGCTTCTATCAAAGCGGCACGCTTTGTGCGTTTCTGCGATGCGTTCAATATTCCGTTGCTCACGCTGGTCGATGTGCCGGGGTTCCTTCCGGGTGTGGATCAGGAGTATGGCGGCATTATCCGTAACGGTGCTAAACTGCTCTATGCTTATTGCGAAGCCACTGTACCTAAAGTAACTGTCATTACCCGTAAAGCTTATGGCGGTGCTTATGATGTAATGAGTTCCAAGCATATCAGGGGAGATGTGAATCTGGCATACCCTACTGCCGAGATTGCCGTAATGGGGCCGGACGGTGCGGTGAATATTCTGTTCCGCAAAGAGATTGACAAAGCCGCAGATGCCGAGGCGAAAAGAAAAGAGCTACAGGATGATTATCGCAGTAAATTTGCCAATCCGTACCGGGCTGCCGAATTGGGCTATGTAGACGAAGTTATCGACCCGGCCATAACCCGTATGCGCCTGATACGCAGTTTTGAGATGCTCGCTAATAAGCGGCAGTCCAATCCGCCGAAGAAACATTCAAACCTTCCACTTTAAAGCAGAGGAGAACATCGTATGATAAAAAAGATATTAGTTGCGAACCGTGGCGAGATTGCCATGCGTATTTTCCGAACCTGTCGGGTGATGAATATTGCTACGGTGGCTATTTATACCCGTGTAGACCGTGGTGCCTTGCATGTACGTTATGCCGAAGAGGCTTATTGTATCTCCGATTCGCCGGAAGATACCTCTTATCTGAAGCCGGAGAAGATTCTGCAGATTGCTAAAAAGACGGGAGCTGCCATTCATCCGGGATATGGCTTTCTGTCTGAGAATGCAGACTTCGCCCGTCGTTGTGAGGAAGAGGGGGTTATCTTTATTGGTCCGAGTGCCGATATTATTGCCCGAATGGGTATTAAGACTGAGGCCCGCCGGATTATGCGTGAAGCTGGTTTACCGATCGTACCGGGCACGGAAGATCCGGTGAAAGGCATTGCCGAAGCCAAAAAGGTGGCTGCCGAAGTAGGCTATCCCATCATGCTGAAAGCACTTGCCGGAGGTGGTGGGAAAGGTATGCGTCTGGTACGCAGTGAAGAGGAGATGGAAACCGCACTTCGCCTTTCGCAATCCGAAGCCGGAACTTCATTTGGCAACGATGCCGTTTATATTGAAAAATATATCGAGAATCCGCATCATATTGAGGTGCAGATACTGGGCGATAAGTATGGCAATGTGATTCATCTGTACGAACGTGAATGTTCCATTCAACGGCGTAACCAGAAAGTGATCGAAGAGTCGCCTTCTCCTTTTGTGAAGCCCGAAACACGAGCCAAAATGCTGAAGGTGGCAGTGGAAGCCTGCAAACGAATCAACTATTACAGTGCCGGAACGCTGGAGTTTATGATGGACAAAGACCAGAACTTTTATTTTCTGGAGATGAACACCCGTCTGCAGGTAGAGCATCCGGTGACGGAAGAATGTACGGGAGTGGATTTAGTGCGAGACATGATTCTGGTGGCTGCGGGCAACCGTCTCCCTTACCGGCAGGAAGATGTCGAATTTCGGGGTGCTGCCATCGAATGCCGCATCTATGCCGAAGATCCTGAAAACAACTTTATGCCTTCACCCGGGGTGATAACCGTTCGTGAAGCTCCCGAAGGACGTAATGTTCGTTTGGATAGTGCGGCTTATGCGGGATTTGAGGTTTCGTTGCATTATGATCCGATGATTGCCAAACTTTGTTGTTGGGGGCGTAACCGTGATTCGGCTATTTCGAATATGGCTCGTGCGTTGCGGGAATATAAGATCTTGGGTATCAAGACTACGATTCCTTTCCACCAGCGTGTGTTGAAGAATGCGGCTTTCCTGAAAGGAGAATACGATACTACTTTCATCGACACCCGTTTCGACAAGGAAGACCTGAAGCGCAGGCAGAATACCGATCCGACTGTAGCGGTGATTGCTGCTGCGCTGAAGCACTATGAAGAAGAAAAAGAGGCTGCTTCACGCGCCACTACGCTTCCGGTAGTAGGAGATTCGCTTTGGAAATATTACGGCAAGTTGCAGATGACTGCCAATAACTATTAAACTCAGAATGATTATGACAACAATATTAGCAACCTATTATGCCAAGATACAGGATGTGCCCGACAGTGAATATAAAGTGGAGATACTGGAAGACGGGCCTGTGAAGAAAGTGGCGGTTAACGGAAAAGTATATGATGTGGACTATAATGTAGGAGGTGATTCTATCTATTCCATCATCATCAATCATCATTCGCACGGAGTACAGATATCTCCGACTTCCCATTCCTCCTATACCATTATGAATAAGGGGGAACTTTATCAGATTGAACTGAAAGGGGAGTTGGAAAAGATTCATAATGCCCGTAACGGAGCAGATGTCGTAGGACGTCAGGTGGTTGTGGCTCCTATGCCGGGTGTTATCCTGAAAACTTATGTGAAGAAAGGAGACGAAGTGAAGAAGGGTGATCCGCTATGTGTGTTGGTCGCCATGAAGATGGAGAATGAAATTCGTTCGGTGGCTGATGGGGTGGTGAAAGAGATTTTTGTGGAAGAAAATACGAAAGTGGGATTAAATGACCGCATCATGGTGGTTGAGTAACAAACAGGTATTTAAGAGGTAGGGGCTCTGGAAGTTTTTATTTCAGAGCTCTTTTTATGTGTATTGTTATCTTTCATTGAAATAGATATAGTTAGCTTTTGGAGACCGGTATAAGATATTCTTAATCATTCCTAAAAAGAACTTGCTTCGTTTTGTCAATTCAGAATCTGTTCGTAGTTTTGCGAACAATAAACAATGGGAGAATGATAAAGTGAAAACAAAGCAGTACACAGAAAAGCAGGAGCAGCTTGCCCGCTTTGCCAAGGCTATGGGACATCCGGCGAGGATTGCTATCCTTAGTTTCTTAGCGAAACAGGATAGTTGTTATTTCGGGGATATCCATGAAGAGTTGCCTATTGCCAAGGCAACCGTCTCACAGCATTTAAAAGAACTGAAAGATGCAGGATTAATTCAGGGAGAAATAGAAGCGCCTAAAGTTCGGTATTGCATCAACCGTGAGAACTGGGAGTTTGCCCGGTTGTTATTCGTAGAGTTTTTAAACGATTGCACCTGTACCGGGACATCATGTTGTGGGTAAAGGGATTTTTTACGAAAGATGTTCGTGTATTTACGAACAGATATTCTTGCAATAGGGCTTTAATGAAGAGTATTGGATACGGAAGATTATAGTATGATTAAAAATGAGAACAAGATGGAAAAGAATCAGATAAAAAACAATCAAGATTTAAAGGAGTTAGTGAAACAACGTTATAGTGAGCTCGCTCTGAATGCAGAAGAGCTGAAAGGTTGCTGTTGCGGTAGAAACCCTTTGGCTGCTTCAAAAAAAGTATTTACCATAATGAGTGAGGACTATACAAATCTGAAAGGTTATGAACCTGATGCGGATTTAGGGGTCGGCTGCGGATTACCTACACAATATGCCAATATCAGTGAAGGTGATACAGTGGTTGATTTAGGTTCGGGAGCAGGGAATGATTGCTTTATTGCCCGTGCGGAAGTAGGTGAAAGCGGTAAGGTCATTGGTATTGACTTTTCCCCTCAAATGATAACAAAAGCACGTAACAACGCACTTAAACGGGGATATGTCAATGTGGAGTTCTTGGAAGGTGATATAGAGAATATGCCTTTACTGGATAATACGGCAGACGTCGTTGTGAGCAACTGTGTACTTAATCTGCTTCCTGAAAAGAATATTATTTTCAAAGAGATTTATCGTGTGCTGAAGCCTGGCGGACATTTCTGTATATCCGATGTTGTACTTAATGGAACATTCCCCAAAAAGTTTACTGATAATGCGGCGATGTATGCAGGGTGCATCGCAAGTGCTATTCAAAAGGAAGATTATTTGCAGGAGATAGAAAAGGCCGACTTTGTGGATATTCGTATTGCGAGGACTAAAACGGTTCTTATTCCTGATGAAGTGTTATATGAACATCTGGATGAAGACACGATCCGAAAGTATAAATCCGGAAATGTCGGGATTTACTCAATTACAGTAACGGGAGAAAAACGATCTGTGTAATATGCGGATTCTTAATTCTTTCCGTTTAAATGGATATAATTCCGGTTATCGCTGATTCTGCGTTAACCGGAATTTTATTTGGAGGGGAGTCGGGCTTTTCTACGTGAGATTAAATTTTATTCTTGTATATTGTTCCTCCCTTCATAATCATTGCGAAATTTCTTTCCGGATCGCCCAGTAGTGTAATGTCTTTCAGTACATCTCCATCCACCAGGATTAAATCGGCCCAGGCTCCTTCTTCTATACTGCCTAACTTTCCTGGATAGGGGTTTCTTGCACCGGATAAGGCCAGTAACTCCGCATTATCATGTGTCACCATTTTAAGAATTTCAAAATTGCTGAACCATTTCTGTAATTTGAGGATACCTTGATTCTGATTTTTCGTATTGGCCGGATTGAATAGTAAATCTGTTCCCCATGCCAACTTGACCTTATATTTCTTTGCCAGTTGATATGTCTGGTCTGTACCCTGAACTACTAAAGCATGTTTCTCCTGCTGTTCTTTCGTAGGGAACTGATTATCTCCCAAAGTGAAAGGCTGCATACTGAGCCATATCTCTTTCTCCGCAATCAGTTCCATAGTCGCCTCATCAATCAGATGTCCGTGCTCAATACTTTTTACTCCCGCATGGATAGCTCGTTGAATAGCTCTGGGCACATAGACATGCACCATTACATAGGTTCCCGCATCTTCTGCCGCTTTGACAGCAGCATGAATTTCTTCTTCAAAAAACTGTGTGTCTTCCAACCGATCGTATAGAGAAGCAACTCCGCCGCCTGTCATCAACTTGATCTGGCTGGCTCCCAAGCGGAGATTGTTGCGTGCGGCAACAGTTACGGCATCCACTCCATCGGCAATAATGGCAGCACCTATCTCTTCCGTATGCGTTAATCCGCAACAATCGAATGGACGCGGTTCGTCATACACCGCTCTGAAATCTCCATGTCCTCCTGTCTGAGAGATAAGGGAACCGCTTGGATAGATACGTGGTCCGGAAAGAATACCTTCATCAATGGCCCGTTTTAGTCCGAAGACCGGACCACCGGCATCCCTGATGGTCGTAAATCCGCGTAGTAGCGTGGCCTCTGCTTCCTGTCCGGCTTTGAATTGTGTATAAGCGGTGTCAGCAGTCAGCAGATCCATCATTGTATTGCATGACATATAAGCATGCCAGTGTGCATCGATTAGTCCGGGCATCAGGAATTTTCCCTTTCCGTCTATGATAGTGGGATTACTAATTCCGTCTGTAGGGATCGGAGTTTCTGAAATGGCTTTAATCCGGCTGTTTTCTATCAGTACATTTCCCTGGATAGTCTGCTCGTGGCTGCCATCGAATATTTGAACGTTATTGATTAAAATACTTTTATCCATGATACATCGTGAATGGGTGAATACTGGTGGTATAACCCGTGAGGGAAGGTATTGGTTTACTTACCGGGATGATAAACTTCGTTAACCGGGAAATACTGCGTCTGTATTCTAAAAAACTTTACTAAATATGGAGTGCCCTTCTGTCTGATGATTTTGATTACTCTATATGCTGTTTTATGTCTTGTCATTATTAAAATAGAATATTTTTCTTGTCCGGAATAATTAAAATGACCTAATTAGAAAGTTCTAATAACTTTCCACATTGTACTATTTACAGTACTTTCATGCATAGATTACTTCTTTTTGATAGACTGTACATTAACCTTAATTGCTGTTGATTTGAACCTATTCTTTTTGCTGTACGTTCTCTTTTTATAGACGAAGTAATTGAACCCGTCACATTTCAGCCGGTAAATGTGGCATATTGTCTCACTATTAAACACATATGGATATGAAAACTTTATTCATTTTTCTATTTGTTTTGCTTGCATTCTACTCCTGCGATACGGACGAACCGATCAGTGCAGAGGATTTATCGGCTGCAACCGTTATGAATATGGATGATGTCGATGTAGCTTCCCGTCCGGGAAACTACTTAATCTGGCTCAATGGAACGAGTGCGGAAACAAAGAAAGTTGCAGTTCGACTGCAAACCGTGAACCATTACGACAAGATGATATCTTTTAATGATCTACCCGGTACAGATAAGCTGGCAACGTTGGAATCTATGGCAAAAGATACATTGAACGACCTGACAATTGTGGGCAATGTCGCTGACTTTTTAGCAGGTACTTATAATTTTGAAATGATACAGGATATCCGTCACAATCGTCAGGGAGTGATTTTAATAGCCAAAGATGGTAAGGAGGAAGATTTGAAGGAACAGATGCTGAAACTTTTCGGACTTTATGTAGATAAAGGGTATTATAAAGTTAGCTTCCCGCGCGAGCAGCGTTATGCTTATTATGACACAAATGATCCGGACGCTTTGAAGAAACTCTGTGGCACGAATGGTCTTAACCCCCATACCCGTAGTATGCTTTCTTCTCCCGGTCCAACGGATGATCCTTCTGCCCCTGAAGTTACCGAACGGGCTTTGCATGCTATGAAGAAAATTTATATCAGTAACCGGTTCTATGTTTATACCAGTGATTACAAGTATCATATGACTGGATATGAAACGTTGTTACCTTATACTGCTGAAACAAGGAATTATGCTCCAAGGGAAGATAAAAGGTATGATGGGATGGTTGACAGAGAATGGACTATTGACGCTTATAATTTACGTATTTATGCGCCAACCAATGGAGATAATATGCTTGCTGTTTACAGTTCGGGTGGCAACGGATTTTCTAACAGGCTCGATAATTCATTGGTATCTTTGAATAATCCACCCATGTATGAACTCTGGGCACTGATATGGGGATTACGGAATAATGCTTATACAAAGATTAATATCCGTGACGACGAACAGTCTCAATTAGATCTCAAATTGGTTGATTTTGCACCAGGACTGCCGCAAACCGAGAGTACCATTGAACATGCGTATGAAAAGAGTGTAGGGTTTGATTTGGGAGCGAGTCCTGTTTTAAAGGGTGAGTATCGTTGGGGAAAGTCTATCATCTATCAGCTGGCGGAAATGACCCGTGAAGTGACCCGTACTATTACCGATGCTGAGATGGATTATTGCTGGAAATGGTATCCTGAAATCCTTTTCAAGGGGAATAAAGCAATGAAAGCAGATGGTATGATCGATGGGGTTGCCATGATTTCGCCCGCATGGTATGATATTCTCTACAACCATGTGGCGGGAACCCCAGGCACGGATAATGTTTTTTGCGATTATAACAATGACTTGCAGTTTAACCAGAATTTGCTCAATTACAATCAGGAGTGTGCTATTACTGCTCGTACAACCGGCGCGTCGGCGGGTGTTGTAGCCATTGAAATAACTGACGGAATGGTGTTACAGCGCGGAGGAGCCTGGTTCACGAGTTGGGGAGCCGCAGTGATTCATCCTTTGCCAAGTAGTGCCGGCACTGCTTATGATGCCACAGTAGATGTGCATAAAACAACTACGGTGTGGATTGACTATAATAACTGGTAAAACGAACCATTAAAAAAAGATTATTATGAAAACAAAAATGATATATGTGCTACTTCTGTTCTCAAGCATTCTTTTAGGGGCATGTGTTAGGGATATTATCGATGATGTTCCGGTGCCTGATGAAGATAATGAGATCGATAAGAAAGATGTAGTCTTGGTACGCATGGGAACTGATGATGCGGAAGTGAAAGATATTACTTCCCGTTTGTTCAACAACATTCCCACTTCCTGGGAAATAGGGAAAAAGACAATTGTGGACTATGATAAGATGACAAATCCTGAGACAGAACTCGATGCCGATATCAAGAATCCGGATATCTATGTGACGGTTATCCTGAATATCAAAGATGTTGTTTCCGGTAAATATCCGGTCTCTCTGTTCCGCATGCTGAAGTTCTATAAGAGAGATTTCTATGTTATTGCCACTCAGGATACTCCGGAACAAAAGAACGAAATGCTTTCATTAATAGGAGTTTATATGGAGCCGGGTTATTATGCCATTAATTATGATAATGTGCAGCATTACCGAATCTTTCCTTCTGCCGATCCATATGCCAAAAACAATATGATTGGTAAGGGAGCGGCCTCTTTCAACCAGCAACTGTTGACCCGTTCTGCGGATATTTTGCCCAAAGGTACCGATCCGGATCCTGCATATAATGCACAAATGGCAGATAAGGAGGCTTTGAAGCGGATAGAAATTTATAACCGTATCTACGGTTATGCTCAGGGGGATATGAACTATTCCATGCAGGCGGTTCCTTATAAGATGAAAGAGGGGGCAGCACCCGATGTGATTATAGATAACTCCTGGGCGATAGATGCCTATAACTTCCAGATATACAGTAAGAACAACAATTGTATATTGAGTATAACGAACGACGCGGGAAATGGTTTCACTGCTAATATCAAAGACTATACAACGCCCAAAGGAGCCAATGTCTATGCTTACATCTGGAACCTGATGCGGGAAGCCTCCAGTGAGATCACTGTCCATTCGGATGGGGGTATTTTCCGGGAAATCAGTTATCAGCCGCAAACGGTGAATCATGGAACCAACTATACAGAGAATTCTTTTTGGAAAGTATCTGTATCCGTATCACCTGCTGAACTGGAAGAAAAACCTTGGAAGGCTTTCAAAGTATCGTTTGGCAAGGAATCGTCTACTGAAATATCTTATAAAACATTGTCGATGGATTACTCTTGTAAAGGACAATATGGCAATGGGCTATACAGTAAACTCTGGCAGTTTATTCCCGGAGAGTTTTATGATAGAGCAGAAGCCTTTGTTTACGAAACGAGCGAGGGGTTGCGGTGGATTGATGCTGCGCAGGCAATGACTCCCAATTATGTAACATGGGGGGGCTGGACTCTTCGCCAGAACTATCTGGCTCACATCAACAATAGTATGAAGCTCCATCGGCAGCAGTGTATTTATTCTCTGGAAGCTGATGCGCAACCCGGAGTTGTTTCTGTTGCCATTACCGATGCTATCAATTTGCAAAAGACTTATGTGCATTATAACTGTGGTATTCGCTATGGACACGATTCGGCTAAAACGGATCTCAAAATGTCGAAGATGGTTTGGATTGATTTCAGGCAGTGGGACAATTGAAACATCTAATTAATACGGAAAAAGTTATGCGAAATCTCTGTTACAATACGGATATGTGTAGCCCTTATATGCCTTATTCAGATGAGAAGTGAAGTGTTTCAGTCGGTCGCCATCTCCCCGGAAAGGAGGTGGCGACATTGTCTGTAAATGTTGCTTTTTTAAATCTTTGTTAATTGCTTGGGTGAGCCATGCCAGGAACACCCCAAGCAATATACTTCCGTAAAGTCGAATCCCTCAGTTGAGGCTTCCGGATATTTGGGGACTACTGTTCCATTTTGGGTGATGTATACTAATAACCGCTCTCCTTGGCTGTTTTTTACGTACATACCAGCGATTTTGCACTGGGGACAGAGTAATTTCTTCATATTACTAAAAATGGATTCTTTGGTAAAATGTTATTTTATAATTGTTTTTATCTGTATGCCTATAAATCGGATGACATTCTACAAGCTCTTTAAATCTCAGCTCTCTGCAAATATGAATAGCAGATTTAGTAAAACTACTTCTATCTAATTATTTTGAGAAGAGATATTCCTATTCTTTGGTGGTCTGCCAAAGATTTCTCTGTGGTCTGCCATCACTTATTGATCGCATTTCAACAGGGCTTGCCTATAAATAATTTTTCTATTTGGAATATCATAAATCTCGGTGACCGAACCCTTCTTTTTACCCTGTTCTGATATATATTTATCCAGCGCAGGATATACTTTGATAAAACCAATAAATATGGAAAGCCCGTTTTTGAGTGGAAGTTCAGCTGTTGCATAGTCTTCTGACGGTAGAACTTTTATTTTGTACATGCATTCGTTGATAGACAAACGGTTAGTGTCTTTAGACTCAATGATGCAACCGATTTCCGAACGTAGCTTATCCTTGGCTATTTCTTTCGGATTATCATAAAAGATACCTATGCCTCTGTTGGCTTCTATTTTAAGTTTGTGCAACAAGTAATAATAGATCTTGTTGGTTATTGCTTTAGTCTGTTTATAGTCGCCTGTTACTTCTTGGTAGACAATAGTTTCTCCACCGGACTTTTGGGTACTTACTTTAATCTCGGAGAATCCGCCCAAGTAAGCATAGAGCCCCAGCAATAATACTAAAAGGATTATGATTAACATCAACAGTGTCATTTCTTCTTTTTATTAATGATAATGTTATGACCATTTTTAATGGATGCTGCAAAAGTACATATTTCCTTCTTATGTTTATGGTAAAAAAGCGACTTGTTACTTTTGTTCTCCTTCTTCATATGAAAGATACAGGATTAACTTAAAACTAAGCTCTATCCTTTTTTGTTGTTAATAGTAGGAATAACTTAAAAATTATACGATTATGAAATATGATATAGCTATCATTGGCGGGGGACCCGCTGGATATACCGCTGCCGAGCGGGCAGGAGCAAACGGATTACGTGCCGTTTTGTTTGAGAAAAAAGCAATGGGTGGCGTGTGTCTCAATGAAGGATGTATTCCTACGAAGGCATTACTCTATTCTGCCAAGATACTTGATAGCATCAAGAGTGCCCCGAAATATGGTGTCTCTGTAGATAGTGCTCCCACATTTGATATGGAAAAAATGATTAACCGGAAAAATAAGACGGTACAGAAACTGACGGGTGGGGTAAGAATGACGGTGAACTCTTACGGAGTGACCATTATAGATAAAGAAGCGGTGATAGAAGGTGAGGGTGAAAATGGCTTCCGCATCTATTGTGACGGAGATGTTTACGAGGCGACCTATCTGATGGTTTGTACAGGATCGGATACAGTGATTCCTCCTATAAAGGGGCTTTCGGATATAGATTACTGGACTTCGCGTGAAGCATTGGACAGTACCGTTCTTCCCTCTTCACTTGCCATTATCGGTGGGGGAGTAATCGGAATGGAATTTGCTTCATTCTTTAATAGTATGGGCGTCAGGGTACGGGTTATCGAGATGATGCCGGAAATTCTCGGAGTAATGGATAAAGAAACGAGTGCCATGTTGCGTGGCGACTATACAAAGAAAGGTATAAACTTCTATTTGAATACAAAAGTAACAGAAGTGAGTGATAAAGGGGTGACAGTGGAGAAGGATGGAAAGAGCTCGTTTATTGAAGCTGACCGGATATTGGTAAGTGTAGGTCGGAAAGCTAATATCACTCAGGTAGGATTGGATAAACTGAATATCGAATTACACCGGAACGGTGTAGTAGTGGATGAACATATGTTGACCTCTCATCCACGTGTATATGCTTGTGGTGATATTACCGGTTATTCACTGTTGGCACATACCGCTATCCGTGAGGCAGAGGTGGCTGTTAACCATATTTTGGGTATAGATGATCCAATGAATTATAATTGTGTTCCCGGTGTGGTTTATACTAATCCTGAACTTGCCGGCGTTGGTAAAACAGAGGAAGAATTGATGGCTAAGGGTATTTATTATCGGGTACAGAAGCTTCCAATGATTTATTCGGGACGTTTTGTTGCCGAGAATGAATTAGGTAACGGACTCTGCAAACTGATTATCGATCATAATGATCGAATTATCGGTTGTCACATGCTGGGTAATCCGGCTTCGGAAATTATTGTCGTGGCGGGCATTGCTATCCAACGGGGCTATACGGTCGATGAATTCAGAAAGAGTGTTTTTCCACACCCGACAGTCGGTGAGATTTATCATGAAACACTGTTTGCCTGATGCGTTTCATCAACAGTTTTTCAACGGATGCCGGTTTTAACTTGGCTGCTGAGGAGTATTTGCTGAAACAGGGTACGGAAGATGTATTCATGCTTTGGCAAAGTGCTCCTTCCATAATTATCGGTAAGCATCAACGGATGGAAGCGGAAGTGAATTTAACGGCAGCAGGTGAAAAGCAGATCCCTGTATTCCGCCGTTTTTCCGGTGGTGGCGCAGTATATCACGATCTGGGTAATATCAATCTTACATTTATTGAGACTACCCGCCTGGCACGTTTTGAGACTTATCTGGAGAAAACGATTACAATGCTGAGTGCTGCCGGAGTGGCAGCGACGGGTGATGAACGGTTGGGTATTTATGTCAGTGGGCGAAAGGTTTCGGGCAGTGCGCAATGCGTACATCGCAATCGTGCGATGTATCATTGCACATTGCTGTATGATACGGATTTGAAACTGCTGAATACACTGCTTGCCGTAGCCCCGTCAGAGGAAAATATCAGATTACATCCTTCTGTACGTTCGGTCCGTAGTGAGGTGACGAATCTGAAAGAGTATTTTTATCCGGCTATACCTACAGATAGGTTCCGGAATTGGATTTTCAGATATTTTGCAGAGACATCGGTCTCCGAGGGATTCAACAAGGCAGAACAAACAGTCATTAAAGAGTTGCGTAGGAACAAATACAATGCACTTGATGAATAATCATAGGATGGCCTGCAATATGATGTTAATCAAGATATTCGTGTAAAGTCTTTAGCAGAAGTTCCTTGTTTACCGGTTTTACGATATATGCGTTACAACCGGCTTCAAGTGCTGCTTCTTTGTCCGAGTTGAATGCATGTGCTGTTAAGGCGATAATGGGTAGGCTTTCATTTGTTCTTCTTATCCTTCGTGTAGCTTCCAGCCCATCGAGATGTGGCATTTTCATATCCATTAATATCAGGTCAAACTGTTCTGCCTTTGCTTTTTCTACAGCTTCGATTCCGTCCATTGCCCGATGGAGGCTATAGTTGGTGTGTTTTAATAAGGCGGTTATCAGCCGGTAGTTGCTATCGATATCTTCAGCTACTAATATTTTCTTTGGCTGGGGATCTGTCAGATCATTGAATCCGGCTGATGGTTTCTGTATAGCTCTGGATGAAGAGTCGGAGTCCGAAACTTCGATAATGTCAGTCTCTTTTGTGTCAGGTTCGCAGAACTCACATGGAATCCATGACCAGAAAGTAGATCCTACACCTTCTTTTGTCTCAAAACCTAATCGTCCACCACAGGCTTCGGTAATTGCCTTACAAATAGAAAGACCTAATCCTGTACCTTGTGCAAATTCGTCTAATTTCTCAAAGCGGTGATACACACGGGGTTTATTCTCTTCCGAAATGCCAATACCTGTATCTGACACATAGAAGCGGAGCCCTCCGTCACAACGTTCATATCCCATGCGGATAGTTCCTTTGGGAGTATATTTGATTGCATTCGTCGTGTAATTCAGCACCACTTGTGCCATTCGTTTGCTATCTAATTGTACGATACAGTGTTCGTATGGATTTTCGCAGATTAGTTTCACGTCCGGATTTGTCATTCGTTGTTGTGCCGAGTGATATAGCTCATTGAAGTAGATTGCCAAGTCGAGTTTATCTATCTTCCGGTCTACAAATCCGGCTTCAATTTTCGATAAGTCAAGTATGTCGTTAATCAAGCGCAACAGCAAGTCCGTATTTGTAGTGATAATCCGGTTAAATTCCATTTTTTCTTCTTGACTTTCAGTATTCATCAGCAAGCTTGAGAAGCCGACTATGGCATTGAGCGGTGTCCGTATTTCGTGGCTGATATTTGCCAGGAATGCCGATTTTAATTTGTCCGATTGTTCTGCACGTTCTTTGGCTTCACTTAGTTCTGAGATCAGGCGTTCGCGTTCCGAAACATCGTTAAGCCGGAGCACTACACCTTCTACCTTATCATGGCTGTTAAAAATAGGTGTAGCGTAGGATTCTATCAGCCGGTTATTCAAATTGAGGACATGTCGTTCTGTTTGCCGGGAAAGTATTGCTTTTTGCATTACACAATCTTCGCAGGGAGTATTGCGACCGTATGTGGATTGATAGCAGAATGTTCCTTTCTTATAAGCTTCGTTTGAGATGCTGGTGGAGCAGGTGCCCAGGTTAGTCCATTGTACTATATGGTCAGTTGAGATATAAACCAGGCCGGAATTACTGTTATTGAGTATCAGTTCGTTCTGTTGATTGGCTTTCAGGAGCGCGTCATTCAGTTTTTTCCATGACGAGATGTTACGACGGAAGCCAGTATAAACCAATATTTTTCCATTTTCATCTTTCAGAAAGGGAGTACCGCTTATGATACAGTCCTGCCAGTCGGGATCGTATGCTGTTTTCACCCGTATGGGGATCTCATAAGAAAAATCCTTTCCTTCATCCATTGCATTGATATATTCGCGGACATTGGCAAGGTCTTCGAGATGATGCATTGCGCTAATATATTCTTCGGTTGGCATCAATGCATCATTGTTATAATTGGTCACCGGATCGTTATAGGATGAAAACAAACGACTCCGGTTGTCATATCGCCAGAGTACCAGATTTGAAGCCTGTATAGCTTCATGAGATAGCCGGATGCTTTCTTCCAGTTGCTTTGCTTGTTCATACTCTTTGGTAATGTCATTCATGATAAAAACGTAATTCTGCATTTTACCATAAGAGTCGAATACCGGTGTACCGTTACAGCTGATACGTTTTATTTCATTACTGCGGTTAGTGTTGTAGAAACCTGTATTATTCACGATAGAGAAATCATAAGGAAAGTCTATTTGTATTTTCTTCTGGTGCTGAAAAGCTTCTTTCACAGCCAGTGGAATGACGGGGTTTTTCATGATTGGTATGGAGCCAAGTAACTCTTTTTTATCGGTTACTCCGAAGATTTTGCAACTACGTTCATTCAATCCTATCAGAACTCCTTCTTTGGAATATACTTCTACACCAACAGGAAGATCACCTAAAATCGCTTCGGTACGTAGGTTTTGCAGTTTTAGTGTTTCGTAAGCATCTTGCAGTGCGTTTGCCGTACTTCGTCGGTGCCTTGACATCTGGATCAGAATGACTGATAAGATAATGACGGCACAAGATGTCAGGAGAAGCAGAAGAGTTAATAAATATGTCATATCCTTGTTACTGATTTTAGTGAAAAACGTTACAGTTTAAAAACAAGTATACAAAAATACGTAATTTTTCATTAAAGCAGTATCTTGGAAACGCTTTTTTGAGCAGTACAACCTATTATTTTTGAATTTCACTTTAAAATATTCCAAAATGTTCGCTAAGAACATTTTTGTATAATCGCCCGGTGATTTTCAGGGGGAGTGATGGGTGCTTTATCAGTTACTTGGCAATCTTCTTTTTTCAAGCTATTACTTAAAAAAAACACTAACTTAAAACATTCTTTTTCAAAATCTTGTTCTACTTAAACAAGTGAAAGAATAAATAATTGTATGTATGGCAAGATTCGAAATAAAAATGCCCAAACTGGGCGAAAGTATTACCGAAGGAACCATTCTGTCATGGTCGGTACAAGTGGGCGACAGGATCAATGAAGATGATGTGCTTTTTGAAGTAAACACCGCTAAGGTGAGTGCGGAGATCCCTTCTCCCGTTTCCGGAAAGGTGGTGGAGATATTGTTTAAAGAAGGTGATACTGTGCCCGTGGGCACTGTAGTTGCTATTGTAGATATGGATGGAGAAGACTCCGTAGAAACATCGGAAACTGAAGGTTCCGCAGAAGGTACATCTGTTTCCGAAGCGGCGGAAGCTTCAAGTGCCGCGTCTGCTCCGAATGTGAAAGCGGAAACTACTGTCTCGAAAGTAGAACGTTGGTACTCACCGGCAGTGCTCCAACTGGCACGGGAGGCAAAGATTCCCCAGGAAGAACTGGATGCGATCCCCGGGACAGGTTATGAAGGACGGTTAAGTAAAAAAGATATCCGTCATTATATTGAAATGAAAAAAGGTGCTCCGGTTGCCGATGCCCCTGTTGCGGTGTCTTCAGCGGTTAAGGTAAACACTCCTGCTTCTTCACCTGCGACTCCGGTTGCTGCTGAAATGCCAAAGAAACCTGTAGCTGTGGCTTCCCAGTCCCTCAGCCCCTCTGTTTCGGACGCATCGGTAGAGGTGAAAGAGATGGATCGTGTTCGTCGCATTATCGCCGACCATATGGTGATGTCGAAGAAAGTTTCTCCGCATGTGACCAACGTAGTTGAAGTCGATGTCACCCGGTTGGTTCGCTGGCGTGAAAAGAATAAGGATGTCTTCTTCCGTCGTGAAGGGGTGAAACTGACTTATATGCCTGCTATTGCTGAGGCTACGGCACAGGCATTGGCTGCCTATCCGCAAGTGAATGTGTCTGTGGATGGATATAACATTCTGTATAAGAAACATATTAATGTCGGCATTGCGGTTTCTCAGGATGACGGAAACCTGATTGTCCCTGTGATTCACGACGCTGATCGCCTGAATCTTAACGGACTTGCCGTAGCTATCGATTCGTTGGCGAAAAAGGCCCGGGTGAATAAGCTGATGCCCGATGATATTGACGGAGGTACGTTTACAATTACCAATTTCGGCACTTTTAAGATGTTGTTCGGTACGCCGATCATTAACCAGCCGCAGGTAGCAATACTTGGCGTGGGAGTTATCGAAAAAAAGCCGGCCGTAGTGGAGACTCCCGAAGGCGATGTGATTGCCATTCGTCATAAGATGTACTTGTCGCTCTCTTACGATCATCGGGTGGTGGATGGTTCGTTGGGAGGTAACTTCCTGCATTTCATTGCCGATTATCTGGAGAACTGGAAAGAGTGACTGCTGTGTGAAACTAACTAAAAAGATTGAAAATGAAGAAATATGATATAAAAACCACTGACGAACAGACCCTCCGCAAGTGGTATCATTTGATGACCCTGGGCCGCGCTCTCGATGAGAAAGCACCCGCCTATCTGCTGCAATCCCTTGGCTGGTCTTATCATGCTCCTTATGCCGGACATGACGGTATCCAACTCGCTATAGGGCAGGTTTTTACCCTTGGTGAAGACTATCTTTTCCCTTACTACCGGGATATGCTTACGGTTCTTTCTGCCGGAATGACACCGGAGGAGCTGATTTTGAACGGAATTTCGAAAGCTACCGATCCGGGCAGTGCCGGACGTCATATGTCCAATCACTTTGCCAAACCGGAATGGCACATCGAGAATATCTCTTCTGCTACCGGCACACATGATCTTCATGCGGCAGGCGTGGGACGCGCCATGGTATATTATGGACATAAAGGTGTTGCGATCACTTCACACGGAGAGTCCGCCACTTCCGAAGGCTTTGTCTATGAAGCCATTAACGGTGCCAGTAACGAACGTCTTCCGGTGATTTTTGTGTTTCAGGACAACGGTTACGGCATTTCTGTTCCCAAAAAGGATCAGACAGCCAACCGTAAAGTGGCCGATAATTTCTCCGGTTTTAAGAATCTCCGTATCATCCATTGCAATGGGAAAGATGTGTTCGACTCGATGAATGCCATGACCGAAGCTCGTGAGTTTGCTATTGCCAATCGTACTCCGGTCATTGTCCATGCTAATTGTGTCCGTATCGGTTCGCACTCCAATTCGGATAAGCATACGCTTTATCGTGACGAAAACGAGTTGGCTTATGTGAAAGAGGCCGATCCGTTGATGAAATTCCGCCGCATGCTATTGCGCTATAAACGCCTGACAGAGGAAGATCTCCAGCAAATAGAGGCTGCCGCTAAAAAGGAACTTGCCGCAGCCAATCGTAAGGCCTTGGCTGCTCCCGATCCGAAACCGGAAAGTATTTATGATTTTGTACTTCCCGAACCTTATATCCCTCAAAAGTATAAAGACGGGCTTCCGGGACCTGTTGAAGGAGAGAAGAGTTTTATGGTGAATGCCATCAACGAAACTCTCAAAGAAGAGTTCCGTCGTAATCCCGATACATTTATCTGGGGACAGGACGTAGCCAATAAGGATAAAGGAGGTGTATTCAATGTAACCAAAGGTATGCAGCAAGAGTTTGGTGATGCACGTGTATTCAGTGCCCCGATTGCTGAAGACTATATTGTGGGAACCGCTAACGGTATGTGTCGCTTCGACCCTAAAATACATGTTGTTATCGAAGGAGCTGAGTTTGCCGACTATTTTTGGCCAGCCGTAGAACAGTACGTGGAGTGTACGCACGAGTATTGGCGTAGTAACGGTAAGTTTACTCCTAATATAACACTTCGTCTGGCTTCCGGTGGTTACATTGGCGGTGGATTGTATCATTCGCAGAACCTCGAAGGGGCTCTTACGACTTTACCCGGTGCCCGCATCGTTTGTCCGTCGTTTGCCGACGATGCTGCCGGATTACTCCGCACCAGTATGCGTTCCAAAGGTTTCACTCTTTATCTGGAGCCGAAAGCACTTTACAACTCAGTAGAGGCTGCTGCTGTTGTGCCCGAAGAGTTTGAGGTCCCTTTTGGTAAAGCCCGTATCCGTCGTGAAGGAACCGACCTGACTGTAGTTACTTATGGGAATACGACTCATTTCTGCCTGAACGTAGCCGAACGTCTTGCTCAGGAGGGGTTGGGCAGTGTCGAAGTCATTGATCTCCGTTCGTTGATCCCATTGGATAAAGAGGCTATTTTTGCCTCTGTGCAGAAAACCGGTAAAGTATTGGTTGTACATGAAGATAAAGTCTTCTCCGGTTTCGGTGCTGAGATTGCCGCGCAGATTGCCGAAGAGATGTTCCGTTATCTGGATGCTCCGGTACAGCGTATTGGCTCCACCTTTACTCCGGTAGGTTTCAATCCGATATTGGAGCGTGCCATCCTGCCGAATGATGAAAAGATATATAAAGCAGCCAAAGAGTTGCTGGAATTTTAATTAAAAGCAAGCAATCATGAAAAAGATAGGAATATTTTATGCTGCCAAAGCTGATAAAACCTCTTGGGTAGCTGAAAAGATACAAAAGGAATTCGGTGCTTCCGCCGAATCTGTGGCTATCGAAAATGCCTGGCAAAACGATTTTGAGGCTTATGACAACTTTATTGTCGGAGCTTCCACGTGGTTCGATGGTGAGTTGCCCACTTATTGGGACGAACTACTTCCCGAACTCCGTACTCTTCAGTTGAAAGGGAAGAAAGTTGCCATCTTCGGACTTGGCGACCAAGTGAAATATCCTGAAAACTTTGCCGATGGTATTGGTATTCTTGCCGAAGTATTTGAGAATGACGGAGCCACACTTGTTGGTTTCACCTCTATTGACGGATATAGTTTCGAACGCTCACGGTCTTTGCGGGATGACAAGTGGTGTGGACTGGTTATTGATATTGAAAATCAGTCGGAAATGACTGATAAACGAATAAAAGACTGGTGCAAACAGGTAAAAAAAGAGTTTGAGAGCCAATAAGGACCTTTCAAGAGTAACAAAGAACTTTATTCAGAGGTAAGCTACGCAAATCCCACTAATTTCTTTGATGGATACAAAATCAGAATATTTGTGGGATTTGCATTTATTGTTATGTTTCCTGCTCTTTTAGATGATTGAGCACAGGATGAATGTTCAAAGGAACTTTAATTAGAGTACAAATTTTACTGCTGCCCACCGATTCTTTTCCTGATGGTGTACAAATGTAAATCCGTTCTTTTCCGCTTCCTGTCGGATGACCGGAATATCATCTACATAAAATCCGCTCATATATAGCTCCGATCCCGGGTGCATGCATGCTGCATACTGTTTCATGTCATTCAGTAAGATATTCCGGTTGATATTGGCTATTACTACATCGAATGGTCCTTTTCCTGCCAAAGCCGAAGCATCTCCCTGAGAAACGGCAATATCTGTCACTCCGTTCAGTTCGATGTTCTCTATCGAATTACGTACACACCATTCGTCAATATCGATGGCTGTACAAGGTTGAGCTCCCCGCATCCGTGCAAGGATGGCCAGGATTGAAGTTCCGCATCCCATATCCAGCAAGGACTTACCGGTTAGCTCACTATCTAACAGTTCACCGATAATCAGGCTGGTTGTTTCATGGTGACCCGTCCCGAAAGCCATCTGCGGATTGATCACGATGTCATATTCCGCTTTGGGCACGTCTTGATGGAATGTACTATGAATCACACAACGGTTTCCGATCACAATGGGCTGAAAGAAATTCTTTTCCCACTCTTCGTTCCAGTTTTTATCTTCAGCTTCGGTAAATACATAAGTAATTTCCGTATCCGGTATCGGGAAGTTTGCCAGTTCAGTTTTCAGCGTCTCTTCATTATAGAGTGATTGTTGAATATAAGCAGTCAGTCCGCCTTCCCGTTCGACAAAACTCTCGAATCCGGCTTCGCCCAACACGGCAGCAAGCACATCATTCACCGTTTCGGTGCAAGGATGTGTATCAAAAGTGAACTCAAAGTACTTCATAGGTGTTTTTATTTGCAAAAGTACGATTTAAAGGGATAGAAACAAAGTAAACATTGTTTTTATCGGGTTGAGGTTTGTTAAGTTAAAGAACGGCAAAATAGGGAAATCCCTATTATTGTTTGGGGAAAATCTATCCGACAGCGTGAATACCTTGCTTATCTTTGTAACGTGAATAAAAAGATAAAGTAACCAATAAACCACGGAAATATGAAAAAGATTGTTTTATTATCGCTGTTTGCCCTGTGCCTTCCACTGGCTGTGATGGCACAAAGCAATAATGACGACCTTTATTTCGTGCCTTCTAAGGAAAAAAAGCAGGAAGCAGAAAAGACTCCTGTAAAGAAGGTACCGGAAAAAAGGACAGTCACCACGAATATTTATACGGCTCCGGGTACTACGGTAGTGGTTCAGGACCGTAAAGGAAACAAACGCGATATGCGTGATGTGGATGAGTATAACCGCCGTTACGATGCTAAAGATAATGAGTTCGCAATGGAGGACGATACATTATATGTAAAAGAAAAAGCTGTCTCCGATCCGGATGGTGAATGGGTGAACGGGTTCAATGGCTCACAGGATGACTACGAGTATGCCGAACGTATCATTCGTTTCCGTAATCCTCGTTTTGCGGTGAGCATCAGCAGTCCGCTTTACTGGGACATTGTTTATGGAGCTAACTCTTGGGATTGGAACGTTTATACAGACGGATTCTATGCTTATGCGTTCCCAACATTTACCAACCGCTTGTGGTGGGATTGGCGTTATAACTCTTATGGTCCCGGATGGGGCTGGGGATGGGGCTGGTCTTCACCTTATTATGCCTGGGGAGGCTATTATCCCGGTTATTGGGGTGGTTACTGGGGCGGCTGGTATGGCGGCTACTGGGGACACCATCATCACTATCATCCCGGATGGGGTGGCGGAGGTAGCTGGGCAGGAAGATACGATACTTATACCCGCCGTGGTTCGTCTGCTGTGAGAAGCAGTTATGGAAACTCTTCAACTGTTCGCCGGTATGGTTCAGGTGCGGTACGCTCCAATAGCGGTTCTTCCGTTCGTTCGTCAGGGACATCTTCTTACAATAGAGGAGAGAGCTCTGCCAGACGTGTGATAGGAACGCGTGTAGTCGGTGAACGTCCGGGATCTACTACGCGTACAGATGCTTCTTCTTCACGTCGAAGTACCTATACCCGTCCAAGTAGTACACGCAGTAGTTCTTCTTATGAAGGAACTCGCGGCGGAAGCACTACTACAGGTTCTCCGTCTTACTCGGAAGGAGGCAGAAGAGCAAGTACAAGAAGCAGCTCTACTTATACTCGTGGCAGTTCTACGGCTCCTTCGCGTAGTTACAATGAGAGTACCACTCGTCGTTCGTACAACAGTACTCCTTCTCGCAGCAGCAGTTCGTCTACGCGTAGTTATTCTTCACCTTCAGGTAGTAGTTCACGTAGTTATTCTACCGGTGGCGGTGGTGGTTCTTCCCGTTCTTCCGGTGGCGGTGGTGGCTCTTCAAGGGGCAGAAGATGATAATGGAGGTATTAACTTAAAAAAGCATTTGACGATGAAAAAAATAATTACTTTAGCAACTTTGGGGCTGTTGGTAGCAGCAGCCCCGATAAGTGCACAGACTGTGTACGATGCTGCCAAGATAACAGGAAAGGACTTGAACGGAACCGCCCGTTTTGTCGGCATGGGTGGCGCCATGGGAGCTTTAGGGGGGGATATCTCTACAATCGGAACGAATCCTGCCGGTATCGGTATCTATCGCAGTAATGATTTTATGACTTCTTTCGGCTTTTCTTCATACGGGACGGAAAGCAAATATTTGGGAGATAAATTTAAGTCGGATAAAATGCAAGGTTCTTTTGATAATCTGGGTTTTGTATTTGCATCTAAGATTGGCAATGAAACTTCTTTGCGTTATGTGAATTTTGGATTTAACTATCACAAGGCTAAGTCTTTTTATAAGAATATGAAGATGGCAGGAGGACTTGGTAACAGTTCGCAGACCTATCAGATGGCCGAACAGGCAAGCGGTATATCAAAATGGGGAGATCATCCTTACGATGATCCGGAGATAGGATGGCTTTCCATATTGGGATATGACGGTTGGTTGATTAGTGATATTACAACTGATAAAATGAATGCAGCCGGCAAGCCTAATTCTCCGTATGTGGATAAAGATGGGAATCAAAGATATGACGTCAATGGTAAACCATTGTATACAACACCGGGCAATTATTATGGTATGTATGATGATGGTGTTGCCAACTTTAGCTCACAGGAACGTGGAGGAATCGATCAGTATGATTTTAATATTGCTTTCAATTTTAATGATCGGTTTTATTTGGGATTGACTATTGGAGCATATGCTGTTGATTATAGTAAGTACACTTATTATTCCGAAGCATATACAGGAGCGCATGCACCACAGAATTACAACTTAAGAAGTTGGAATAAAGTAAGAGGTTCCGGCTTTGATGTAAAATTAGGTACGATTCTTCGTCCGTTCGAAGATTCTCCGTTCCGTATCGGTCTTGCTATCCATACTCCTACATTCTATAATCTGGATTATAAGACCAGTGCTTATTTGGAATCGGATGTGTTGAATGTTGAGACAGGGAAGATAGATCAGTGGTCTATAGATACGAGGGATAAGTTACCCGGAAATGGAGATATGGTACGTGAATTCCGGCTTCAGACTCCGTGGACTTACAATGTAAGTTTAGGATACACCGTGGGTACCAGTCTGGCATTAGGTGCTGAATATGAATATCAGGATTATTCAACGATGAAGTTCCGAGGACCGACCGGTTCAAGTTCAGAGTTTACGTTTGAAAATAGTACGAGACCTATGATGAAAGGTGTAAATACCCTCCGTCTTGGCCTTGAATATAAAGTGATTCCCCAGTTTGCTTTGCGTGCCGGTTATAATTACTCTTCGGCAATTTTCCATGGAGATGCTTTCAAAGATATGCCTTATTATTCTATTCAGACAGATACTGACTGGGCAAATACGAAAGCTTTGAGCAATTATACTTTGGGTATTGGATATCGTGGATCTATGTTCTATGCAGATTTGGCTTATAAATTCTCTGCATATAAAGAAGATTTCTATCCGTTCGTAAATAAGTATGAGGAGAACAACGCAACTACGGTGCTGACACCGGAAACAACCAAAGTAACAAATACCCGTAGCCAAGTATTGTTTACTTTAGGTCTGCGTTTCTAAACAGATTCCCAAGCAATTAAATTATAACTTTTGTGTGTATAGAAATCCCCGAAGGACGATGCAGTGTTCTACGGGGATTCTTGTTTTATCAGTATTCTATCTTATCTTCTTTTTCCATCCACTCCTCAAAAGCTTTGATTGCTTCGTCGTGGAGTAATACTTCGGATGGTAGTTTGCGGTTCTCCGGTTTCAGTTCCAGTTCATCGTAGATAAACGAGTCGTCGAACCCGATGTTTTTGGCATCTGTCTTGTTATTGCCATAGTACATCTTGTCTAATCGTGCCCAATAGATAGCACCCAGGCACATGGGGCAGGGCTCGCAGGAAGTATAAATTTCGTAACCGCTCAGGTTAAAAGTTCCCAGTTTTGAGGCGGCAGCACGGATGGCGGTTACTTCTGCGTGGGCGGTAGGGTCGCATGAGGCTGTTACACGATTGACGCCTGTGACCACTATTTCTCCATCTTTTGCTATGACAGCTCCGAAGGGACCTCCTCCGTTTGCTACATTTTCCCTGGAAAGTTCGATGGCTTTCCTCATTAGTTCTTCTTTGGTCATGTGATATAAAAATCTATCGTTAATATTGTTATACGCTTTTTGCAAATATAAACAATATGAACGATAGATTGTTCCTTCCGGCAGAGAAATCAGCTTATTCTTTTTGAATAGTCAGACTGTTGATGCCATTGGACGGGGGATATAGTTGCCATCCGTCAGGCTTCCTGTTACCAATACCAGCAGAGGCCGAAAGAGTAGGGATAAAGTTCGGGACCTTTTTTGTGCTCGAAGAGGCTGTAGGTAGAGTAGCGCAAATACACTCCGATGTCACCGTAACCTGCTTGTGCCAGGAGGTTAATGCCTACCGGGTGGACATTCAGGTTACTGTCCAGGTTCTTTTTATGTCCGTTGACTTTTGCTTTCGACTTGGCCCCGTGACGGATTTCCGCTTCAAGTCCGGCTGAAAAGAATAGTGGGCCGTTGCTGTGGCTGAATTTTTTTTGCCATTCCAGGGCTACCGGAATGCGGAAGTAGAAATAACGTAACCGACTTTTGGTATACACTTCCTCGTCGGGAACGCCCGGAACAATGCCGGTGACTCCCTCTATTTGTCTGAAGGCATAGTTGTTGCTCAGACGGAAAGAGCGGTATCCCCAGCCTAAACCGGTCGTTATACCCCATTGGCGATCACGTGAGAGTGTCAGGGAGCCTTGAAACAGATTGAAACCGATTTCCCAGGACTTGTTGGCGTTTATATTCAGTCCGTCAGGAGTATTGAAATTGATGCCGTCAGAGAGCCGTGTGTATCCCATATAGAATCCGGCAATATGCGGGTCGAACCGATAGTGGTTCTTTCTTTTGACGAAGGGGACGGTGAATGCCGTGCGGCGTTCGGTGGTTTGTCCGTCCGTATAGATTCCCTCAAAAATCTGATCGTTCTCTATCGTATCGCCGTGCGAAGACTGTTCGTAAAGTTTTACCTTTATTTTCCCCTCGTTTTCTTTAATCAGGATTTTGCGTCCGTTGACGTAAAGAGTCGTGTCTTGAGAAATGCCTTCTTGAGCCATTCCCGTCATCGGGATCAGCATAAACAGTAATAAATAAATGTGTTTCATATTCTTATAATGTTTAGTTTTTTTTCATAAATAACATGGTTACCAAATCGTCTGCATCCAACTCGCCCTCGATGTAAATCAAGGTAGCCGATCCTTTTTTGCCGGTTTTGAACAGGATGAACCGGTTGACGTCTTCCTTTAGCTGGGGCAATTGATAATAGCCGGACTGGATTTGGCCGCCTGCCACCACTTCCTTCACTTTCTTAGCTTTCTTTTTGTCGGCATCCAGACAGTTGAGAATGGTGGGCAGTGCTTCCTCGACATCTTTGAAGACAAGGCTTTTATAGAGAGTCATCTGGTAGGTTTCCAGCATTTCGTTGGACAGCTCTACCATAGTCACTCCTTTTTGTTTACCGTATTTCTGGAATACGGAAGCTATTTGTAGTCCCTGTTGTGCTCTTGCCATGCCGGAGGCGACAGTAAGTAGCAGGATAATCCATGTGGTGCGAATGACTTTATTCATACTTCGTTTCTTTTATTATTTTCTTTTTTTATTCGGAGAACAGCGTAGCGAATACTTCCTCCTCGCTGATACTGACATCACGAAACGCGATCATGGCTTGTTCGCGTACCAGTTTGGCATCGGTATAGCATTTCCCGTCAATGATTACATAATTAGCGGTTGAGGTGTTGAAATGTCGGTTGAGACCGGCAATACCCAATATAAGCAATATTCCGGCAGCCATTCCGCTGAATATGTAAAGTAGACGGCGGCGCAGAGGGACAGAAGTTTTCGGAACTTCGGGGACGGCAGTCTTGCTCTGCCGGTTCTCTTCGTTGAGGAAAGCAAACATCGGGCGGTACATCTGCAGATGTTCCGGTACGATGCCCCGGGTGAAAAAACGGCGGAGCTCACGTTCTTCCTCACAGGTGGTTTCTCCTTCAAAATACTTGTTCAATAATTCTTCTATATTCATGCTTCGTTTCTCCTTTTTCTTTGTTGTATGGTTTGCAGGTAAATGTCTCTCACTTTTTTTCGTGCCCTGGATAAATTGCTGCGGATGGCTTCGGAGCTGCATCCTGTTATTTCGGCGATTTCTTCGGTTTCATACTCTTCTACATCTTTCATCCTTAGGATGGTTTGTTGCAGAGGCGGTAGCGTGCCGATTATTTCGCGCATCAGGCGGAATTCGTCTTTTTCTTCCAGTAAGCGTTCGGGGGTGGCAACCGGGCTGGCAGCCTGTACGCTGTCGAGCGATAGGTTGTCGGGATGTTTTCCCCGCCAGATGTCCATACAGGTATGGTGCGTCATTGTCATGGCAAGTGCTTCAATGCTGTGGTACTCGTCCAGTTTTAGACGGAGGTTCCATAGTTTCAGCATTACTTCTTGCACGGCATCTTCGGCATCCGAATGGTCATCGGTCAACTTCCGCGCATAACTTAGCAATTTGTCGCGGAGTGGAAGAACGGCTATTTTGAATTGTTTTAGTTCCATTTACATAAGCAAGACGGAAGAGGAAGGAAAACGTGACATGGAAAAGAAAAAAAACGATGAAGTAATTATCAACACTGAACGATCAATGACGAATGGTGCTTTAATAAGCCGAAGGCATAAGGAAAAAACAATCTCTATTGTTCATCAGTCATTGTTCACCGTTGATCGTTGATCGTTTAGCGTTGCATGATTCATTCATAGTCTAAAACGTTTATCGTTTAGATCTTTCCAAGTATTTTATCCATGACCCAATTGGTCGTTGTGGCACTTTCGCCGTCACAGGAACAAATCGATTTTCCAAGAAGATGGTCTACCACAGCTTGAATCAAAGGTTGCTGCACATGTTCGGGGTTTTCTACAACTATTTCTTCACGTCCTCTTTCGGTGTGAAGGGCAATAGGGTCATAGGTGAATACGGAGAAACAGATCATGCCATTATCACCGATAATCTCAATGCGGTCTTCGCGAGCCGAATCATGGGCAACGAAGCACCATGAACCGCTTCCTACCAAGCCGTTGTCGAACTGGAAACAAGCACTCAATGTATCTTCTGCTGGATAAAGTCCCCCACGGTTACTCTTATATCCGCTGGCTTCAAGAATACAACCGAACATTTCCTGTAGAAGATCGATCTGGTGGGGGGCAAGGTCATAAAAATATCCTCCTCCGGCAATGTCTGCCTGTACACGCCAAGGCAGGTTCTCTCTGTTGTAATCCAAGTCGCGTGGGGGTTGGGCGAAACGGATCTGCACGTTAATCACATTTCCGATAGTTCCTTTGTCTACCAGTTCCTTGACTTTCATGAAATAAGGCAGATAGCGCCGGTAGTAAGCTACAAAGCAAGGTACTCCTGTCTCTTGAGAAATACGGTTGATACGGGCGCATTCTTCGTAAGTTTGCGCCATTGGCTTTTCGATATATACCGGTTTTCCGGCTTTCATGGACATAATGGCATAAGTGGCGTGCGAAGAGGGCGGAGTGGCTATGTATACGGCATTTACTTCCGGATCGTCTATTAACTCTTGTGCGTCGTCATACCACTTCGGTATGTTCCGCTCTTTAGCATAGGCTTTGGCTTTTTTACCGTCACGGCTCATGACTGCCACTACTTTGGAGCCTTCTACTTTCTGAAAAGCAGGTCCACTTTTGTATTTGGTCACCTCTCCGCAACCAATGAATCCCCATTTTATAATCTTATCGCTCATATTTTTTTATTTATCCATCCGCAAATATACTCAATTCTGCTGAAAGCGACGAATGATTAACAGTTATCATAATAGAGATTGTCTGTGCCCGTTTCTTAGTTAACATTCTCCGGTTGCACAACTCCGTATGCTACCAGTTGCGCAACTGGTAATCGTAGTCTTTAAATGAATTGGAAAGAAGGGGAGGGAGTTGTTACTGCTTTCCGTAGTATTTACGATAGATGGCCTGATATTCACCTTTCTTTCGGAAGTCGGACAGCCATGTATTCAGGCTATCGAGCAGAGCAGGGGAGTGCTTGCTGACTCCCCACGAGTAAAATTGGGTGAAACTGATAGCAGTATTAATATCGAGTTGAGGCAATGAATCTACGGCTATCTGGGCGATGCTCTCGTCACATACGGCAAAATCGATATCCCCATGCGCAACCATCGCAATCAGTTGTTCGGAACCATATTTTTCTACTTCGTTTACATAGATTGTATCACCTATTTCATTGCTGAGGTTGCGTATTCTAAGAATGGATGGAGAACCTTTTACTACGTTCAGTGTTTTGCCGGCCAGATCGAGTTGGCTTCTGATAGCAAGCGAGTCGTTCTCTTCGGCTTTGCGTTGCACCAGGACTTGTTTGCTCAAGATAATGGGTGAGGTGAGGAGCAGAGAGTCTTTCAGTTCACTTGTTGTCGGTATACCATAAGCTACTACGTCATAGGTGCCATTGGCTAATCCTTCCAGCCGTTGGTTGAAGCTCATCACCGGAGAGACCTGTACTTGCAAGCCCTTGTCACGTGCAAATGCCTCTATCAATTCATAATGAAATCCCGAAACGGTATCTCCATCCACATAAAAACTGATGGAGTTATATTCTGTGGCAGCATGGAGGATGCCGCTTTCTTCGATCTCTGCGTAGTCGCGCGGATGTCCTTGCGGCTTCTCTTTACGAGGCCAGAATGTGACAACGAGGGCTGATATCAGTCCTAATACTACATATTTCAGATATTTAGGCTTCAATAGATTCATGGTAGCGATTAATCGTAGAAGTTCCAGGAAACACCGATCTTAAACAGGCGCGGATTGATGGGATAGTGGGGCGACAGGAAGTAATTCGAGTTACCCATTCCCTGATTGACGTGATACATCATTGCGAAAAGACGTGTACGCTTCAGTTGCAGGTTGGCATATACATTGATGATGGGGTAACCGCCAATCTTTACCTGATCGTCTTCCGGTTGCAGATGGAACTGCTGGATGGCCGGAGTATACGCCGGGGCATAATACTTGGTAAAATAGCGTACATCGGCTCCCAACTGCACATGAAGCACTTTTTTTGCCAAGGTCGTCTGAATATAGAAATTATGGTAAAGTGAAAGCTCCGGCAAGGGCAATACGGTAGTGTTGCTCGACTTTTGCCAGGTCACTTCATTGTCCAGATGGAAAATACCCAATCGGAAATTCTGCGACAGAGTGGCGGAAAGTACCTGAATATTACCGTCATTCTGCTGAGGGAGTGCCTTTTGATTGAAGTACGTATAGTTCTTAATATTTTCTACTCCGGCTTTCAGGTGGGTCTGCCAATGCTCGATGTTCAGCTCGCCTTCCAGGCGTGTGCGGAACTCTTTGTTCATATTGTCATTATCCCAGTAGAAGTATTTAGAATGATAATGACGCATATAGAATGCCGGAAGGGTATTGCTGATCGATCCGCGGGCAATAAAGCTGACCGTATCTTTCCATAAGCGGAAGTTCAGGTCAAGATCGGCATTGACACGGAACTGACCAATCGCTTTATCCAGAATACCAACTTCGCCCATGGCACGGTAATGGAGCGTTTTTCCCTGCCGTTTGGCCAACTCACCTCCGACAAAAACTTCGTGTTCACTGTATTTATCTACGCTCACGGAGTCTCTGTCCATTAGCCGGTAATTACTTAGCTTATGTGAGATAAAAGCAGTCAACCCGGCTTTGGCATATTTATTAAAACCTTCGAGCAGGGCGATTCCTAACGTGTTTTTTACTCCGATATAGCTGGTAGAGTCATTCACCAGCTTATTGCCCGGCTGGATATAAGCTTCCGGGTAGATTTTGTACAATTCGTCCTCCGAAGTGAACTGGTGGCGGGTACGTTCCACTTTCATTGTATGGATGAAGCTGGTAACTGGAACAAATTCCGTCTTTTCCGTACTGGTGGTATCGTCTTTGGCTTTGGCCACTTCACGAGTGAATCCCAGTTTGTAACGTTGGGTGAGGAATATATAAAAGTCTTTGTTACGGTTGGCACTTTTGCTTAACAAGGTGGGGATGTTCTGTGATTCATATTCTTTTTTTCCCTCTGCCATTTCTTCCGGGCGGGTGATGTAACGGTCATCGGTGATACCGCCGTTTTCATTCATCTTTAGATAGTTGTTGCTATAAAGCAATGTCGCTTCGTAGCGGTCGCCTATATAACTTCCGAAGAGTGCGGCATTAAAGAAAGAAGTGTTTTGATTGTTGTAATATCCCCGTCCGTACAGATAATCGAAATTGAAACCAAATGCCAGTTGTTTGTTTACATTTACTGAGAAATAGGACTTAAATCGCTCCTCTCCGTTCACTTTATTACCGGCTTTATAATAGCTAAGATTGGTGAAAGGCACGTTACTGTTAGTAAAGTTGAATTCGTCAGGACGGACAAAAAAACTGGAGAATGGCTCCATAAAAATGGTCGGTTCTGCGTCACGGCGTTCGAAAAAGAGGCGTGACAGGCGGGGAGAACCTAAGTTACCCAGATAATTATAATGCCCTCTCAGGCCTTCCACTAAATTGGTGTTTTGAAACATGTGGGTTGCCGTATCAGCGGGTATTTTCTGGATTGTTCCCAGGTTTTCGCTGACATGCCACATATAGAGTTTTGGGGGAAGTCCTTGTATTTCAACGTCTGTACTGTCCTCATGCACCCGCATGGCCGGGTCTATCTGGTTACCGTTGGCATCTCTACCGGTACGGGGATCGACTTGTTGTGTAGGATTGAACTGTGCCTGTGCGGTCAGTAAACCTACGACAAGGAGTATATATGTAAGTAGGATTCGTCTCATAATTAGCCGCAAAGATACTTATTAAAATGAGAATTGAGAATTGAATTTTAAAAATTATCCGGTTTCCCGGGCTGTGGCATAGCTAATAATTTTTAAATTTCGATTCTCAATTCTCGGTCGGCTTAAACCTCTCTGATCAGTTCCATACCTTTTTTGATGGCTTCTTCATTCATCGGAATCAAGTGATGGTGACGTTCGGGTAATGTTTTCTTCAGGCCTTTCACTACATTCTCTAATGTAACGATGGGGCGAAGCTTCAGTAATCCTCCCAGTACAATCATGTTGAATGCCTTGGCATTGTTCATCTCGTTGGCCGCGTCCATTGCGTCGATGCGGTATACTTTGATGTCTTTGCGGGTAGGAGGGTTAATGATTCCGTATCCGTCATAAATCAGGATACCTCCCGGCTTCACACGGCTTTCGAACTTTTCAAGTGAAGGCTGATTCAGAATGATGGCCGTGTCATATTTACTCAAAATCGGTGAGGATATTTTGTCGTCGCTTACAATGACTGTAACGTTGGCTGTACCACCACGTTGTTCAGGACCATAAGCCGGCATCCAGGTCACTTCTTTGCCTTCCATCAGTCCGGAGTAAGCTAAAATCTTTCCCATAGACAGTACACCCTGTCCACCGAATCCTGCTATAATTATTTCTTCTTTCATCTTAATAATATTAAATTATTATTTATCTTTCAGGTCGCCCAAAGGATAGAACGGGAACATGTGTTCTTCCATCCATTTGTTGGCTTTCTCCGGAGTCATTTTCCATCCGGAACTACAGGTTGAAACGATTTCTACCAGGTTGGAACCTTTTCCGTTCATTGAGTTCTCGAATGCTTTACGAATCGCTTTTTTAGCTTTTCGGATGGCGGGAACTGTTTGTACCGATTGGCGGGTTACGTAAGCTGTACCTTCCAGTTGAGCAGCGATTTCAGTAATCTTCAGCGGATAGCCATGGAGTTCCGGATCACGTCCGTAAGGGCAGGTAGCCGTCTTCATTCCCATCAGGGTTGTAGGAGCCATTTGTCCTCCGGTCATACCGTAGATGGCGTTGTTGATGAAGACAATCGTAATATTTTCACCACGATTCAGTGCATGGATGGTTTCTGCCGTACCGATGCAGGCAAGGTCGCCGTCTCCCTGGTAAGTAAATACCAGGCGGTCAGGCCAGAGGCGCTTGATGGCTGTAGCAAGTGCGGGTGCACGTCCATGGGCAGCCTCTTGCCAGTCGATGTCAAGGTAATTATATATGAATACAGCGCAACCTACAGGTGAGATACCGACTGCTTTGTCTTCCAATCCCATCTCCTCAATTACTTCGGCAATCAGTTTATGTACTACGCCGTGGCTGCAACCCGGGCAATAGTGCATGCCATTGTCATTCATCAGAGTCGGTTTTTTATAAACCAGATTCTCGGGCTTGATTATTTCTTCTTTCGTCATAACTTCTTTTTTTAATCTTTAAGTCACTGAACTTATGGTTTTAAGTTCGGAGGTTTTAAGTCTCACGGATTTGAAAACACAAAAACTCAGAAACTTATCTGTTGGTGAACCGTATAAAAAACTCCATCAGCTTGACAAAGATTGCCGCGCCGCATACGTAGATAAACACCTTAAAGTCATCCTTCGCTACGAAGTAGGTGATAATAGCCGCCAGGGCCAATATCATAAACAGTATGTTCAATACGTTTCTTATTTTATCGGGATTCATCGTACTGTAGTTATTTGATTAATTGTTCTTTCAATGCAGTTACTATTTCGTCCGGGTCAGGCACAATGCCTCCCAGGCGGCCGAAATGTTCTACTTTCACTTTTCCGTTTACCGCTAAGCGGACGTCTTCTACCATCTGTCCGGCGTTCAGCTCAGTTACCAGCATACCTTTTACCTTATTGGCATACTCGGCAATTGCTTTTGTCGGGAACGGCCATAAAGTGATGGGACGAAGCATACCGACTTTAATGCCTTCTTCACGTGCCAGCTCCATGGCTTTCTGACCGATACGTGCCATTGAGCCAAAAGCTACGATCAGATATTCTGCATCTTCGCAGTCTATTTCTTCGAAACGTACTTCGTTTTCTTCAATTACTCTGTACTTCGCCTGGAAGCGCAGGTTGTTCTTTTCCATCTCTTCCGGACGCAACTCCAGTGAAGTAATGATGTTGGGCTTGCGGTCTTTCGTCTTTCCGGTAGAAGCCCAAGGACATTGTGCTATGACTTCTGCTTCCGTACGACGAGCTTTGGCGGGAGGAAGAACGACTTTTTCCATCATCTGTCCGATGACACCATCTGCAAGGATGATTGCCGGATTGCGATATTTAAACGCAAGCTCGAAAGCGAGTCCGACAAAATCTGCCATTTCCTGAACAGATGCCGGAGCCAGTGCGATAAGTTTATAGTCGCCATGCCCTCCTCCTTTCACTGTCTGGAAATAGTCTGCCTGACTGGGCTGGATGGTACCCAATCCGGGACCACCGCGCATCACATTCACGATCAGACATGGAAGTTCGGCACCTGCCAAATAAGAGATACCTTCCTGTTTCAGGCTGACACCGGGGCTTGATGATGAAGTCATCACCATTTTGCCGCTGCCGGCACCGCCATAAACCATATTGATAGCTGCCACTTCACTTTCTGCCTGAAGAACTACCATACCGGTAGTTTCCCAGGGTCTCAGTTCGGCAAGAGTTTCCAACACCTCCGATTGCGGAGTAATAGGATATCCGAAGTATCCGTCGGCACCACAGCGGATGGCCGCATGGGCGATGGCTTCGTTTCCTTTCATTAATACAACTTCTTCTGCCATATTCTTTTCTTTTATTCTACTTTAACTTTATAAACAGAGATACATCCGTCCGGGCATACAGTTGCGCATGAACTGCATCCGTTACAGGTATCTTCAAGAATCTGCTGGGCATAATTATACCCTTTTACATTCACCTCTTTGGCGAGGGATATTACGTTGAGCGGACAAGCTACCACACACAGGTTGCACCCCTTGCAACGCTCCGTGTCGACTACGATTGCTCCTTTGATTTTTGCCATAATCTGTCTTTATTACGTTTATTGATTATACATATCTTTATTGTAGAAATTTAAAATATCCATCACCATCTTGCGTGCCTGGAGAGCCGGGCTGTCGGGATTGAGTTCGATGGCGGATTGATAATTGTTGAGAGCTTTTTGCCAGTCTCCCAATTTGCGGTAAGCATTTCCCATCAGATAGTAAGCTTCATCTTTTCCGACTGGTTCAGTCCGGAGAAATTCGTCAAGTGCCTGAAGCGCCTTTTCTATATCTCCTTGGTTGATAAGCTCTTTGATGGTTTTCAGTTGATCCATATCTTTTGATTTTCCGGATTATTGAGTCACAAAGATAGCTTTTTATCTTTTAACCTGTTCATCTCTATTGTGAAAAATAGGAAAACCGAAAAAAATAGAGATCTGAGTATAGTATGCCTCTTTGTCAATCTGATACTCTTTTGATGTGTTTGTAGGTATTTGTAGCTCCTACTGTTTACAATTCTTTGATTATATCAGACTTTTGAAGAATTATGTTTTTTATATCTTAATGTGCTTAATTTAAGGTATTCTTATCACTTGGTAATCAATGAACTTCTTCTTCCGGGAAATGTATTACGGGAGTTTTATCCGGAAGGTGCTTTGAAAAGCGAAGCGGAGATTAAAGAAGGAAAACGTCATGGTCGTTACCGTGAATATTACGAAAATGGTAAACTGAAATTCCGTGGGAAGTATGCAAATAATCAACCTAAAGGTACGTGGAAATACTATACTGAAGAAGGTGAGTTTGAACGTAAGGAGAAGCACTGATAGAGAAGTATGCCGGATTGCCTGTAAATAGAAGAGGGTGTGTCGAAACTCACCACCGAGGACACAGAGTAACACAGAGATGATTTTAAGTTGTTGATTATTAGCAAAAAAAAGACTCTGTGCTACTCTGTCTTACTCCGTGGTGAGTTTCGACACAGCCTCGTATTATTATAAGAATTGGCGTTCTACTGATATGAGACCGTATGGTTTTACTTTACCGGGATCTTATCAATACGTTTTTGATGGCGTCCGCCCTCAAATTCAGTCGAGAAGAACTCCGTCATAATCATGTCCGCTTCTTCGGTACTGATATAACGGCCGGGCATGACCAGTACGTTTGCATCGTTGTGCAGGCGTGCCATGTGTGCAATTTCTGCTGACCAGCAAAGTGCCGCACGTATACCTTGATGTTTGTTAAGTGTCATACTGATACCGTTTCCACTGCCACAAATGGCAATTCCCGGATAGCATTCACCGGCTTCTACAGCCAGAGCCAGCGGGTGGGCAAAGTCGGGATAGTCACAGCTGTCTGTCGAGTATGTTCCAAAGTCTTTGTATTCCCAGCCTTTTGCTTCCAGCCAACCTCTTACATATTCTTTTAATTCAAAACCGGCATGGTCGCAACAAATTCCAATTTTCTTCATTTTTCTTTAATGTGCTAATATAGTGAATGTGCTAATGCCCCAGTCCGGAAGAGCTGGCACATTAGCACATTGAATGATTGATCAGAGCATTGATTTTACCTGATTGTATACGTTTTCTGCTGTGAATCCAAGCTTTTCATCCAGTACTTTGTATGGTGCGGAGAAACCGAAGGACTCAAGACCGAATACTTTACCGTTGGATCCTACCAGACCTTCAAGATTCACCGGTAGTCCGGCTGTCAGACCAAATACTTTGGCACCTGCAGGGAGTATCGATTCCTGATATTCTTTACTTTGATTGCGGAACAATCCTTCGGACGGAGCAGAAACGATGCGGACTTTTACACCTTCTTTGCGCAGAAGTTCGGCACCGGCAACCAGTGTGGAAACTTCCGATCCCGAAGCTACCAGGATTACATCTGGATTTTCATCGGCATCTGCAATGATGTAAGCACCTTTAGCAGCCTGTGAATAATCGGTTCCTACGGGCAGGTTAACGATGTTCTGGCGTGAAAGGATCAGTGCTGTAGGAGTCGACATATTTTCCATGGCGAGCTTCCACGCAATTGTTGTTTCTTCTACATCTGCCGGACGGAGTACCAACATCGAGTTGTGTCCTTTATGGTTTTTCAGCTTTTCAAGCAGACGTACTTGTGCTTCTTGCTCTACCGGTTCGTGAGTAGGTCCGTCTTCTCCGACACGGAATGCATCGTGAGTCCAGATAAACTTCACCGGTTGCTCCATCAGGGCAGCCATGCGAAGAGCCGGTTTCATGTAGTCCGAGAAGACAAAAAATGTACCGCATGCAGCAATAATACCTCCGTGCAGAGACATACCGATGCAGATGCAAGCCATACTCAACTCAGAAACTCCTGCTTGCAGGAAGGCACCGCTGAAGTCGCCTTTTTTGAATGCATGGGTCTTTTTCAGGAAACCGTCTGTTTTGTCTGAATTAGACAAGTCAGCCGAAGACACGATCATATTTTCTACCTGAGTGGCCAATGCACCTAATACGGTTGCAGATCCGGCACGGGTTGCTCCGCCTGCTTTCTGTTCTATGGCATCCCAATTTACTTTCGGGGCTTTTCCTGAGAAGAACTCTGTCAATTTAGCGGCCAGTTCGGGATTCGCCTTTGCCCATTCTGCTTTGGCTGCATATTTTCCGGCAACAATTTTCTTCAGCTCTTCCGCGCGTTTTGCGTACAGTTCGGCCACTTCGGGGAATATAGTGAATGGAGCTTCTGGATTTCCACCCAGATTCTTGATTGTATTTACATATGCGTCACCGCCTAACGGTGCACCGTGTGTTGCACAATCGGCTTCATAACTGGTTCCATCTGCCCGGCGTGCTCCTTTACCCATGGTGGTTTTACCGATGATCAGGGTCGGACGGCTCTTCTCAGCTTTGGCTTCAATCAAAGCTTTACGTATTTCGTCCGGGTCATTGCCGTTGATTGTGATTACTTTCCAGTCCCATGCTTCATATTTCATGGCTACGTTTTCGGTTGTCACATCTTCTGTGTTGGTAGAAAGCTGTACGTCGTTTGAATCGTAGAACATAATCAGGTTGTCCAGTCCGAGTGTACCGGCTATACGGCCTGCACCTTGGGAAATTTCTTCCTGGATACCTCCGTCAGATATGTATGCGTAGATAGTCTGGTTCATTATTTCGCCGAAGCGGGCTTTCAGGAATTTTGCTGCAATGGCTGCACCTACTGCATAAGTATGTCCTTGTCCCAGCGGGCCGGAAGTGTTTTCAACGCCACGGTCTACATTCACTTCAGGGTGTCCCGGAGTAGGGCTGCCCCACTGACGGAATTGCTTTAATTCGTCCAATGTATATTTTCCGGTGAAAGCCAATACGGAATAAAGCATCGGTGACATGTGTCCCGGGTCGAGGAAAAAGCGGTCGCGACCTTCCCAACGTGGATTTTGCGGATCGTATACCAAAAACTCAGAGAAGAGTACGTTCACAAAATCAGCACCGCCCATGGCGCCTCCCGGGTGTCCCGAATTGGCTTTTTCTACCATCGACGCAGCTAATATGCGGATATTATCAGCCGCACGATTCATAAGTTTACTATCGTTCATATCTATTGATTAATTTAGTTTTTTCAGATTTTTCGCAAAGATAACCTTTTAGTGGGATTTATCTACCATAAAAAGATAGCTTTTTTACATAACAAAAAGAAAGGCACATCTGTTTAGGATGTGCCTTGCCTTCTGAATATTAGTTTTTAAATCTTTATGCCAGTTTTCTTGAACCGTCACTGATAACTACATCATATACTTTCGGGCTTCTGCCGAATTTAGCTTTGAATGATTCTTTGGCTTTTTCGATGAAGTTGTCATACAATTCGTCTTTTACCAGATTGATGGTGCAACCACCGAAACCACCACCCATTACACGTGAGCCGGTTACGCCGCATTCTTTAGCGCAGTCATTCAGAAAGTCGAGTTCCTCGCAACTTACCTCGTAAAGTTTGCTCATGCCATGATGAGTTTCGTACATTTTCTGGCCTACAGTTTCGTAATCTCCTTTTTCCAGAGCATCACATACATCGAGTACGCGTTGGATTTCTTCGATAACATATTCGGCACGCATATAATCTTCTGCGCTGATATCAGCTTTTGCTTCTGCCAGCATATCCATTGTACAGTCACGCAGGAATTCTACATGAGGATGTTTTTTCTGGATAGCAGCTACGGCAGCTTCACAGCTCTGACGGCGTTTGTTGTATGCTGATGAAGCCAGTTCATGTTTTACAACCGAATCAAGCAATACCAGACGATAACCTTCCGGTTTGAACGGGAAGTACTGGTATTCCAGAGAACGGCAGTCCAAGCGGATCAGGCTGCCTTCTTTTCCGAATACAGAAGCAAACTGGTCCATAATACCACAGTTTACACCACAATAGTTGTGTTCTGTAGCCTGTCCTATTTTGGCTAATTCAAACTTGTCTATTTTATTCTCACCGAACAGATCATTCAGTGCGAAAGCATAAGTACTTTCCAAAGCTGCTGAAGAGGACATACCCGCACCCAGAGGCACATCTCCGGAAAAAGCTGTATTGAATCCTTTCACATCAACACCACGTTTGATCATTTCACGGCATACGCCGAATATATATCTTGCCCAACTGGCGCGCGGAGCATCTTCTTCGTTCAATCCGAAAGTAACATAATCTTTCAGGTCGATAGAATAAGCATTTACTTTGTCTGTACCATTTGCCTTGATTTCGGCAATCATTCCTTTATCGATAGCTCCCGGGAAAACAAATCCGCCATTGTAGTCGGTATGTTCGCCAATGAGATTGATACGGCCCGGAGAGGCATATACAAATCCTGTAGTTCCATCAAAATGTTTGATGAAGCGACTTCTTACGTGTTCTATATCCATGATCGTTTTGGTATTAAAAGTTATTATTTATGTTTTTATTCAACAGGAATATCCTTATTTACATTCTTGCAACCTACAAGTGCATAATACAGCATGTATGCTACAGCTGCGAAGATAACCCAGTAACTTGCAATATAACTGCTGGTTACATCGGCTACAGCGCCCTGGATCAGCGGGAGGATACCACCACCGCAAACCATTACCATGAAGATACCGGAAGCCATTGCTGTGTATTTACCCAATCCTTCTACTGCCAGATTGAAGATACCACCCCACATGATAGAAGTACAGAGGCCGCAAAGTGCGAAGAACATGATTCCTACAGGTACTGTTTCCATACCGAAGCCGATGCTGGCGCCTCCTTTAAATACAGGCATAGCTACTGTTGTTGCACTGGGGGCAAACATACCGATCAGCAAGAAGATCAGAGCCAGTGAAGAAACTACTGTCAACTGAGTTTTACTTGAGAATTTAGCTCCCAAAGCACCACCGCACAGACGACCGATCATCATCAGGAACCAGTAAGTACCTACGATTGAACCTGCCATAGCCGTATCCATACCGAAACCTTTGGCACCGGCTGCATCCGGTGAAGTGGTCAGGAACAGGTTGATAAAGTTAGGAATACCTACTTCCACACCTACATATACAAAGATAGCAACTGTTCCCAAAACGAAGTGACGGAATGAAAGCGGGCTGTGAGTGTCTTTTACTTTATGATCGCTTGCACTTTCTTTGTGAGGCTCGGGAATGTCCATGATGGCCAATACGATGAATACGACAGCGAAGATACCCATAGCGATGAACAATGCAGGGTTAGCATCACTGATACGTGTATCCTGGCTGATGGTACCGATCAGATAACCACCCAATACCGGAACGATCGTAGCAGAAATAGAATTCAGAGAACCACCGAACTGGATCAATTGATTACCCTTTTTACCACCACCTGCAAGTGTATTCAACAGCGGGTTTACTACCGCATTCAACATACACATTGAGAAACCTGAAACAAAAGCACCAGTCAGATAAACCCAAAATACAGTCAATTCTCCGGGCTGATAGTTCATCTGTCCCGAAAGCACTTGAATGCCGACTCCGATAAATCCTACTGCTACGGCAGTGAGGGCTGTCTTTTTGTAACCGATTCTTTTGAGCATCATACCTGCCGGGAGTCCCATAAAGGCATAAGCTATGAAGTTGGCCGCATTACCCAGCTGCGTCATCCAGTTGGCAGCCTGGAATTGCTCTTTTACAATAAGTCCGAGCGGGTTAGTAAGTCCTGTTACGAATGAAATCATTGCAAAAAGCGCAAACATCATTGCAATAGGCAACACATAATTCTTTTTTTGTTGTGTCATGGTTTTTAAAAAGTTGTTAGTTATAAAAATGAGGTTAGTTATTTCCTTATTTATTTTTCAACTCCGAATTTATAGATGGTTACCTGCTGGTATTCATCGCCCGGCAGTAAAGTAGCCGACGGGAAGTGTGCTTTGCTCGGTGTATCGGGGAAGCATTGCGCTTCGAAACAGATTGCGCTTCGTGCTGGGAAGGTTGCTCCGTTTGTCCCTTCGAAACCTCCCAGCCAGTTACCTGTGTATAGTTGTACGCCTGCTTCTGTGGTGTATACTTCCATAGTACGTCCGCTGTTAGGCTCTTTGCAGGTAGCTGCCAGGTCCAGAGAACCCGCTTCTATCTTGTTTAGTACATAGCAATGGTCATAACCTGCACCATGTATCAATTGCTGGAATTTATCATTAATTCGTTCACCGATGGTGTGCGGGGTACGGAAATCCATTGGAGTACCTTCTACTTTGGCTATTTCTCCTGTCGGGATGGATACTTCATCTATCGGAGTATAAAAATCTGCGTTGATTGTGACGATGTTGTTTTCTACTGTCGGGGTAGGGTTGGCAGTACCTGCCAGATTGAAGAAACCATGATTGGTCAGGTTTACGACTGTTGCTTTGTCTGTAGTGGCACGGTATTCAATGACAATCGCATTCTCTTCTTCTTCAAGGCGATAAGTCATTTCAACTTCCAGATTACCGGGGAAACCCTCTTCTCCGTCAGCCGAAGTATAGTTAAATTGGATCACTCCCTCTTCAAGTTGTTCGGCATCCCATACTCTGGCGTGAAATCCGGTGGGGCCTCCATGAAGTGAATTAGGGCCGTTGTTGATCGTGAGATTATGTTCTTCACCATACAGGGTAAATTTGCCCTTGGCGATGCGATTACCATAACGTCCGATAGTGGTGCTTAAGAAAGGTTCCGGTCCGTGCATCAGTGCATCCAGTGTACCATAGCTGAGTACTACATTAGCATATTTTCCGTCTTTATCCGGAACCATGATAGATAGAATGGCGCATCCGTAGTTTGTTACGGCAACTTCCATTCCTTTCTTGTTTTTGAGGATAAACAAATCGGTTTTTTTATCGTTTATATCCTTTTGAAAATCTTTCCGGCTGAGCCCTGACAGATTTCCTTCAGTTGGGAATGTGTTAATCATGTCTGGTATTATTAAAATTTCTTGCAAATAAAGGGAAATTCTTTCGTTCTCCCAAATTATTCTTTGTAAATCTGTTCGGCGATTTAGGAAAGTTTAGCGTTTCCAGAGAATGCATCCTAAGTTGTAATGCGAAGATAAAATTTTCATGTTAGTTTTAATTAAAAGCTCGGATTCTGTGTATTATTTGATATTTTTCGTATGTTTGTCCCTTGATTGTTAAAATCATGAGTTTTTAATCTAAGTTTATAACAAGAAAAACAAAAATGTATCCGTTAAAATTCGAACCCATTCTGAAGCAGACGCTTTGGGGGGGCGACAAAATTATCCCGTTCAAGCATTTGAATGATGATTTGAAGGGAGTTGGGGAAAGCTGGGAAATATCCGGCGTTGAGAACAACGAATCTGTCGTAGCTAACGGCCCCGATAAAGGCCTTACACTGACCGACATGGTGAGAAAATACCGTGAGGAACTGGTAGGCGAAGCAAACTATGCCCGTTTTGGCAATGAGTTTCCTTTGCTGATAAAGTTCATTGATGCGAAGCAAGACTTGTCTATACAGGTGCATCCTACCGATGAACTGGCTAAAAAACGCCACAACTCAAAAGGTAAAACAGAAATGTGGTATGTAGTGGGCGCTGACAAAGGAGCTAAGTTGCGTTCGGGATTTTCTGAACAGATTACACCGAAAGAATATAAAGAACGCGTGCACAATAATACAATTACAGATGTTCTTCAGGAATATGAAATTCATCCGGGAGATGTTTTCTTCCTGCCTGCAGGGCGTATTCACAGTATTGGTGCCGGTGCATTTATTGCTGAAATTCAGCAGACGTCGGATATCACTTATCGTATTTATGATTTTAATCGTAAGGACGCTAATGGAAAAACACGTGAATTGCATACCAGCCAGGCGCTCGATGCGATCAACTACGAAGTGCTTGATGATTATCGTACCAAATACGAACCTTTGAAAGATGAACCGGTTGAGTTGGTGGCATGTCCTTATTTCACAACTTCGGTTTATGATATGAGTGAACAGATCAGCTGTGATTATTCGGAACTGGATTCATTCGTAATTTTTATTTGTATAGAAGGCTCTTGCCTGATGACAGATAATGAAGGCAACGAAGTGCGACTGGGTGCAGGAGAAACTGTTTTGCTTCCTGCTACTACTCAAGAGTTGACCATTGTGCCTCAAGAAGGGAACGTGAAGTTACTGGAAACGTACGTGTAAGGACATTCTTCAACGTATTTATATTAGATGCCCGGATATGCAATGATGTATGTCCGGGTGTTTTTTTAATATCTTTTTCGGAAGAGTCCGCGAACTTTACGGATCATTTTCATACCCAGCATGACACCGTCAAAAATGGCCATACCGGTATTGAAAGAGCGCATTAACGCATTACCGCCGGAGGCGGCAGGTGCAAGGGGGGCAAAAATTTGGCGGGTGGTATCCGCCATGGCTTGTTTCTGGTCACAGATTTCCTGCAACACTTCTTGTTTACGCTGAGCAATGTCTTCCAGCGTAATTTTCTTCGGAGTAGGTGTGCTGTTGTTCATTGCTTCATTTTTTATTGGAGTCGTTGAGAAATAGATTTGCAAGGAAATTTACCATCGGCGAAATGATAAGTTGCCTGCGGAAAAAATAAATGATGGCAATCAATAAAACATTGATGCCTGCTATGATGCCGAAGCTTACCATCAAACCGCCTACTAACGGTTCAAGAATATAAGCCAACGCAAAAAGCAGATAAAACAGGGCTACCATACCTAAGATAGTGAGCACTAAAATCATTATTAACGTGGATAAGAGTATAGTTAACTTTTCCGTTAATTCCAGTTTGGTATATTCTTTCTGGAGTACAAGAAACTTCTTGAACTCAGCAAACAGTTGCTGGATATTTTCAATGCTTTTATCGTCTGTAAACATGATAGCTCTGTTTTGGTCTTGTTCATTTAGTCAATTACCTCGCCCTTGATTTCAGCTGCAATTTCATCAACGAGGTTTTCCATTTCGTTACGATTCAGCTTAATACCTTTCTTGCGAAGAATCTCTGCGATTTTGTGACGAGTATCTTCTCCTTTTTCAGGAGCGAATAAAATACCCAGGGCTGCACCAACGGCTGCACCGCCCAGAAAAGCTGCTAATACATTAAGTCCTTTCATAATCTTTTGTTTTTAAATGATCATATTACAAAGCTAACATTTTTATTGAAAACTTGTTCTGTTTGCCTTGATTTTTTTAGAAAATAATACTCTGTTTAAATCTGAGGCTTCTAAAACGCGAAAATTTCTCCTCTTTATGTTTGCATGAAACTGCTTTGGTACATACTTTGTTAAATATTCATTTTTTTAGGTCAATTGTTCTCTCTTTACTCAACTCTATCTGGGAATATTCATATCGGTGATATATTTAATCAATAAAGCAACTGTTCCGGAATGGGAACAGTTGCTTCATACCTTTATATGGATCTATAAGTTTTCGAAATTTTTTCTTATACCATGTCTCTGTATATATGATGCTTTCTGACTATTTTTATCATTAACTTGACTTATATATCTTCAATGATCTGAAATGAAATCACATCTACCCTGCCTGCAACGGATTATTTCCTTCTTTCTTGCTTATTAGAAGAAGGCTGATTGGGCTTTTGTTTTTTTCGTCTCCAGAAGTCACCGTTCGCCCGGCTTCCACGGTATACTTTGTTGGCTTTTGCTTTGACCTTAATCTCTTCTTGTTTTTCTTCCTGAGCTTTGGCGCCTTCGGCAGTGACAAACGGATGTTCTTTCACTACAGGAATGTTTTTCCCTATCAGTTTTTGAATGTCTTTCAGGTAGGGAAGTTCTTCTGATTCGCAGAAAGAGATGGCTACACCTTCATGTCCGGCACGTCCTGTCCGTCCGATGCGATGCACATAAGTTTCCGGTACATTGGGTAACTCATAATTGATCACGTGCGATAGCTGATCTACGTCGATGCCTCGTGCGGCGATATCGGTTGCTATCAAGGCGCGTAGGGTGTGATTCTTGAAGTTGGTCAAGGCCCGTTGGCGGGCATTCTGGGTTTTGTTGCCGTGAATCGCTTCTGCGCCGATGCCGGCTTTGGTCAATATACGTGCCAGTTTATCAGCTCCGTATTTGGTGCGTGTGAAAATAAGTACCGACTCGATAGAGGCGTCTTTCAGCAAGTGAATCAGCAGGTCTTTTTTTTCTTTTTTCTCGACAAAATAAACTTGTTGAGAGATGATATCCACAGTCGAAGAAGCCGGGGTTACCTCCACTTTTTCCGGTTTTGTCAACATCGAGTTTGCCAGTGTCTCTATTTCCGGTGGCATGGTAGCCGAGAAGAACAGAGTCTGTCTTTTCGTCGGAAGCAGTTTCAGAATGCGTTTGATATCATGGATAAATCCCATGTCGAGCATTCGGTCTGCTTCGTCCAAAACAAAAAAGTCAAGTGAATTCAAGGAAACGAATCCTTGTGATATCAAATCCAATAATCTGCCCGGAGTTGCAACCAATATCTGTATCCCCCCCCGTAAAGCGTCGGTCTGTGGTTTCTGTCCTACTCCGCCGAAAATAACGGCATGTTTCAGACCGGTGTAACGGCCATATGCTTCAAAACTTTCACCAATCTGTATCGCAAGTTCCCGGGTTGGTGTCAGCACTAATGCTTTGATCCCTTTGCGATGGTCCGTTTTATACAATTTTTGCAAGATAGGGATAGAAAAAGCCGCCGTTTTACCGGTGCCTGTCTGAGCGCAACCTAATAGATCTTTTCCTTGAAGTAAAATGGGGATTGACTGTTCTTGTATCGGGGTGGGAGAGGTGTAACCCTCTTGTCTTAAAGCCTTTAAAATAGGCTCTATCAAATTCAAATTTTCAAATGTCATGTACAATAATTGAATGAGCCTCTCGGCTCTGTTATGTTATATAGCACAAAGATAGGTCAATAGTAAGACGTAAATCCTTTTTTCTGTAATGCTTTAATCTTATTTAACTAAGGTGTAGAGCATATCATCGGAGGTTTAAGCGTACTTTTGTGTCTCATTATATGGGAAATCTAAATTAATATATGAGAAATGAAAGGTAAAATCGTTTTTATAACAGGAGCAAGCAGCGGTATTGGTGAAGGCTGTGCACGTAAGTTTGCTTCACAGGGTTCGGACTTGATCTTGAATGCCCGTAATGTGGCAAAGCTGGAAGAACTGAAAAAGGAACTGGAAACTAAATATGGGGTGCGTGTCTGTTTGTTGCCGTTTGATGTACGTGACCGCAAAGCGGCTTCCGCAGCATTGGCCTCTTTACCGGAAGAGTGGAAAAATATCGATGTGTTGGTGAATAACGCCGGTCTTGTGATTGGAGTGGACAAAGAGTTTGAAGGAAATTTGGACGAATGGGATATTATGATTGATACCAATATTAAGGCATTGTTGGCTATCACGCGTATGGTGGTTCCCGGAATGGTGGAGCGTAGCCGCGGGCATATTATTAATATCGGTTCGATAGCCGGTGATGCAGCCTATCCCGGTGGAAGTGTGTATTGCGCTACTAAGGCTGCCGTCAAAGCACTTTCGGACGGTCTGCGGATCGATTTGGTAGATACTCCCCTGCGGGTTACGAATATAAAACCGGGAATGGTGGAAACTAATTTTACGGTCGTCCGTTATCGTGGAGATAAAGATGCTGCCGATGCTTTTTATAAGGGCATTCGTCCGCTGACCGGAGATGACATTGCTGAAACCGTTTATTATGCTGCTTCTGCCCCCGAGCATATACAGATAGCCGAGGTATTGGTGATGCCCACTTATCAGGCCACCGGTACGATTTCTTATAGGAAAAAGGATTGCTGAGATTTCTGAAAAGGTGTTTTTTAGGAAGATTGTTTTGTGGGGTGATAAAAATTCTATTATTTTGTCCCCTTCAAACAGTGGATACGAAATTATTAACTAAATGTGTATAGATTATGAAAAAATTAGTAGTATTAGGGATGGGCGTATGCGTTGCCTTGGCATTTGCTTCATGTAAATCCAGCGAAAGCGCTTATAAAAAGGCGTACGAGAAAGCTAAACAACAGGAATTGGCTGAACCGCAGGTAGAAGCTCCCGTAGAGGTCACTCCGGTGGTTACTGCTCCGGTAGAAACTAAAAAAGCTGTTGATAATGCTGCAGGCGTTCGTCAGGAAAAGGTAACAGTGGTTTCAGGTGCCGATGGATTGAAAGATTATAGCGTAGTATGCGGTAGTTTTGGTTTGAAAGCAAATGCAGAAGGTCTGAAAGATTTTTTGGATAAAGAAGGTTATAATGCAACTATTGCTTTTAATGCTGAAACAGCCATGTATCGTGTGATTGTAAATACATTTGCCGATAGAGCTTCTGCTGCACAGGCACGTGATGCTTTCAAGGCTAAATATCCTAATAGAAAAGACTTCCAGGGTGCCTGGTTGTTATATAGAATCTATTAATAAAGAAATTCTTTTTGGTAATTTCGGGAGCAACAGATGTTTGCTCCCGGATAAAGGCAGTAACTGTGAAGTTACTGCCTTTTTCAAATAGTGATGTGATTATTTCTTTTCGCCGAACTCCTCCTGTTGCTGTTCTACTTCTTTCAGTTTTTCGGCATTCTTAGCTTTCTGCAATCTTTCTTTTTCCAGTTGTGTTTCTGACTTTAGAGTTAGACTGTTTGTTCCTTGTCCGGTAAAGGTCGGAATAAATGCAGATTCTTCCTGACTGTAAATTTGAGGGAAGGTTCCCGGTTTACTTTCTAATTCTAATACGGCACTACTTGGCATTTGTGACCCTTCGAATAAAACACTGGCCGTGATTTTGATTTTGCCGGGTTTTAAAGTAGATTGAATCAGTACCGGAGCCGTTCCCCAACGAACAGATGCCGGGTTAGCCAAGTTATTTGCGCCGCCTAAGATACGTCCTTCACCTTCTACCTGGAATTTGATGGTATAGTTATTCAAACGTTTGATATTACCATTCTTGTCGGCAACGGCAGCTATAACAGTGATAAAGTCAGAACCATCTGCCTTCAGATCTACTCCTTCATTATCTATCCATAAGAGTAGTTTTTCCGGTCGTCGTGCCGGATAAACTTTATGCGTAGCTACTACTTTGCCGTCTATCAGCCCTTCTGCCAATAAGTATACGTCGGCCTGTTTGCCCTGGCGTGACAATGCTTTGTCTTGCATAAAGTCGTATGCGTCTTTGAAAGTAATGATGGGGTAAGGCATCCCTTCTTTCTCCGGGGTGCGGACATAGGTTTGTGTTTTTCCACCTTTGAGATAAGTAAGTCTCACTTCGTCGCAGTTAGAATAGACTGTGACATCTTTACCGGAGAACGGGGTCATTTCATGGGCGATATAAACCATCGGACCTGTCTTGAAAAGACGCTTCTCTTTCCGGGGAGATCGTTGGGACATAAACATATAGTAAGAATACTTGGGTTGTCGGAATACATCCATCACACCTCCGTAGAACGGATCGGGGTGATAACCGCGTTGATGGTCGAACGAATGCCATAAACAGCCTCCTACATGTTGTCGGGGAGTGCGGTATAAGGCATCATAGCTGGTATATTTATAAGGTGGGCAAGCATAATGTTGCGCTTGTATAAGCATGGCTTGTTCACCCCAGTTGCGTGCCACCCGGCTGGGAGAGTTGTGAGAATTCCAGTCATCTACATTATCACCCCATTCACGTGTGAAGTAAGTGATCTGTTTCTTGATATGGTTGGTTGAGTAGGCTCCTCCGCCTCCATTGAGCGGATGGGTGAAAAGTATTTGGAAATGCTCTTTTCCTTTGGCTTCACTATCACATCCGCTGTAACAATATGGATACGGATACTCTGCTTTTACTATATCATGTGCATTCTGGGCAAAGTCGGCCGGGTACCAGGTTTCGTTCAGGATTGGTTCCCACATCCATACGCAGGGATGGTTACGGTCCCGTCGAACCATATTCCGGATGTCACTGTATACCCGTTGCGCAAAGACAGGGGCATCGTTCCAGAATTGCCAACCCGGTGTATTGACAATTACAAACAGTCCAAGTTCATCGCAAGCGTCCATGAAAGCCGGGTCTTGCGGGCAATGTGCATTACGAATTACTTTCATCCCTGCATCTCTCAGCTTTTTGGCATCGCGCCAGTGAATGCTGTTTGGCACTGCATTGCCCACTATCGCGAAGTCCTGATGGCGGTTAGCTCCTATCAATGGTGTTTCATAAGGCCTTCCGTTCAGCCAGAATCCGGCTTCTCCCTTGAATTCGATGCTGCGGATCCCGATTCGGCGGCGGTATCCGTCTATTACGTTGCCCTGTTCGTCACGAACGCGGACAATCAGATTGTATAGTGTAGGTGTCTCCGGGCTCCACAACATTGGATTTTTTACCGTCAGCTTATCAGATGAACTGGCTGCCTTACCGGATTTGACACGAATGACGGAATTCAGAAAAGCTATTTGTTGTCCGTCCGGTTGTTGAAGCTCGTATTCGACGACTCCTTTAAAAGCTTTTTTTCCGGAGTTCCGAATCTGTATTTTGAGCAATACTTCGGCCGAGAGATCCGATACATTGTCATAAGCGACGAATAATCCTCCGCCTGCTTCTTCGTTTTCATAATTCGGATCGGTAATGAATATCTGATTATGTGCCACCAGCCAGCAGTCCCGGTATATTCCTCCGAAATAAGTGAAGTCCAGCACTTCCTGTTGTTTTCCGGGGGGATAATTAGGGTCATTGCTATTGTCGGCCCATACGGCAATCAGATTGTCTTTGCCAAATTCCAGGGCATCTGTCACATCGACAACTGCAGGTAGATAACCTCCAAAGTGTTCGGATAGTAGTTTACCGTTTACATATATTTTACTTTTACCCATAATGGCTTCAAAGTGCAGAAATAATTTCTTGCCTTTCAAGGTTGCATCCGGTGTAAAATGTTTGCGATACCATACTTCACCTTGGTAATTAACACAGCCGCTGGCTTCAGTAGGCAAGTATTCGATGCCATGGGGCAAGGAAACTACCTCCCATGATCGATCGTTGAAGTTAACAGCTTCGGCGCCAACGCAATTTCCTTTATAAAAGCGCCATGCAGGATTCATGGAATAGACCTCCCGACCGGAATCAGCCAGTCGGAAAAATCCGGCGGTGGAGAATTCTGGCTGATGCGCTTTAATGCATAGCGGGGATAAAAGTAGGCTAATAAATAGCAGAATAATACTTTTCTTCATTGTGGTAGGTTTTGATAATCAGTTATTGGTGTTTTCTTTTTTTTGATTTTAAATCTTAATAGGTTGGTTTCATAATCCTCGCGGAGTACGGCGTGAAGTTATTAAAAAAGTCTAATACTCGCAAGAGGCTTACAAACTCTTTATATAAATCATCTTTTAAGCTGTATAATTACCGTTCGTTATTTTCATATATTCAGATGGGAGAGTTGCTACTTGCTTAAATAGCAATTATCTTTTCCGAAACTATAAGATAAAGATTCTTTAGATAAAGAAGGCTGTATTGTACTATTTTGCTTATAACCAGTGATATGGCAGTGCTTGTTCTAAGCTTGGAAAAGACTTGGTTTAACATTGTGTTAAACCAAGTCTTTTGTGGGTAAATATCAAGTCTTTTTAATGCAAAAGGTTTGATGTTTGTGAATGGAAAGCAAATGATACAAAAGAGGAATTAACAATGTTAATTTGTACGCTCCGTCAGAGAAGTTGTTTGGAGCGTATGTTTTATCTTTGAAGCTTCTTTTTAGCACTGTCTGTGTCATATAAAAAATTGGAGGTATAGCTGAATAGTTTTTTTGATATGAAAGGTTTTTTAGGGTTTTGCCGGTTTCTACTAAAAGAAGTTATAATTAGCTATTTAAAAACTTTTTAAAGAGATAAAGTTTTTACTTTTGTGTCTCTATTTACCTGGGGATTTTACGCCTTGTCGGAAACAAGGTTTTAATTGCGTAATAAAATGGAACATAAATACTTATTTATTGCTGTTGATGCAGCCCTGAAAGCAGGAGAGGAGATATTGTCTATTTATACCGATCCGGCTTCGGACTTCGAAATAGAGCGGAAAGCTGACAATTCTCCTTTGACCATTGCTGACCGGAAAGCACATATAATAATTTCCACTATTTTGAATGAAACTCCTTTTCCTGTTCTGAGCGAAGAAGGGAGACATTTGGATTATGATACCCGTCGTAAGTGGGAAATGTTGTGGATTGTCGATCCTTTGGATGGTACGAAAGAATTTATCAAGCGAAACGGTGAATTTACAGTGAACATAGCTTTGGTGAAAGCGGGGGTTCCTATTATCGGAGTTATTTATCTGCCGGTGAAAAAAGAACTCTATTTTGCCGGTGAAGAGATCGGTGCTTATAAATTGTCGGATATTACAGCTTTAGAGGATAATGCCACACTTGATAAATTGATTGCCGCTTCCGTACGGCTACCGCAGGGCGGTCGGCAAAATCAATTTGTGGTTGTTGCTTCCCGTTCACATCTGACTCCGGAGACAGAGACATACATTGAGGCATTGAAGCAGAAACACGGCGATGTGGAGTTGATATCCAGTGGCAGTTCTATTAAAATATGTTTGGTTGCTGAAGGTAAAGCGGATGTTTATCCTCGTTTTGCTCCTACTATGGAGTGGGATACTGCTGCCGGACATGCTATAGCACGTGCTGCGGGAATGGAGGTTTATCAGGCGGATAAAAAAGATGTTCCCTTGCAGTATAATAAAGAAAATTTGCTGAATCCTTGGTTTATTGTTGAGAAGAGAAGATAAACCACTAATTGTTTGCGTTTATGACATTTGAAATTGCGTTTGTGTTATTATCCTTATTGGGGATGGTTATTGCTTTGATTCTGGACAAGATGCGTCCCGGCATGATACTTTTTTCAGTAGTGGTGTTGTTTCTCTGTGCAGGTATTTTGACTCCGAAGGAGATGCTCGAGGGATTCAGTAATAAAGGGATGATAACCGTAGCCCTGCTTTTTTTGGTAAGCGAGGGTATCCGCCAGTCGGGAGCGTTGGGGCAGGTCATTAAAAAGTTGCTTCCTCAGAAGCGAACGACGGTATTCAGGGCACAATTGCGTTTATTACCTTCCGTTGCCTTTATTTCGGCTTTTTTGAATAATACTCCGGTTGTTGTTATTTTTGCTCCAATCATTAAACGATGGGCGCGTACCGTCCACTTACCTGCTACCAAATTCTTAATTCCTCTTTCGTATGTGACTATATTGGGAGGTATTTGTACTTTGATCGGTACGTCTACCAACTTGGTTGTGCACGGAATGATACTGGAATCCGGACATGAAGGATTTACGATGTTTGAATTGGGTAAAGTGGGGATCTTTATTGCAATTGCCGGCATCATTTATCTGTTTGCTTTTTCTAAAAAGTTGCTCCCTGATGCACGTCCCGATACGGCCGTACCTGATGAGGAGATAGAAGAAGGAGATAAACTCCACCGGGTGGAAGCTGTGCTTGGTGCCCGTTTTCCGGGTATTAATAAAACGTTGGGTGAGTTTAATTTCAAGCGTCATTATGGTGCTGAGGTCAAAGAAATCAAGAAACGCAACGGACAGCGGTTCGTCAATAACCTGGAAGAGGTTGTTTTGCGTGAAGGTGATACATTGGTAGTGATGGCAGATGATACATTTATTCCTACTTGGGGAGAATCTTCTGTGTTTGTGTTGTTGGCCAACGGCAATGATAACGAACCTGTACCGGGAAAAGGGAAACGCTGGTTTGCATTGATTCTGTTGATTCTGATGATAGCAGGTGCTACTGTCGGAGAACTTCCAATAGTGAAGGAAATGTTTCCGGACATGAAACTGGATATGTTTTTCTTTGTTTCCGTTACTACTATTATCATGGCCTGGACTAAAATCTTCCCGGCACGCAAGTACACTAAATATATTTCGTGGGACATTTTGATAACGATTGCTTGTGCTTTTGCCATCAGTAAGGCAATGGTGAACTCGGGAGTGGCCGATAAGGTGGCAGAGTTCATAATCGGCATGAGCGATGATTACGGTCCCCATGTATTGCTGGCGGTTCTATTTATTATTACCAATCTGTTTACGGAACTGATTACAAACAATGCGGCCGCTGCGTTGGCTTTTCCGTTGGCTTTGTCGCTTTCAACCCAGTTGGGAGTCGATCCGATGCCGTTCTTTGTGGTCATTTGTATGGCTGCATCGGCCAGTTTCTCTACACCGATTGGTTATCAGACTAACCTGATCGTACAAGGTATCGGTAACTATAAGTTTATGGATTTTGTCCGTATCGGATTACCTTTAAATCTTATAACATTCCTGATTTCTATTTTCCTGATTCCTTTAATCTGGCCGTTTTAATGACTGAAACAACATCTAACATATTATAATGGAAGAAAATAATAACATATATCCAATATTCGACCGGATGCTGACCCGGCAGGATAAAGAAGGACTCCTGAGGCAGCATGGCGTGATGATTTGGTTTACCGGTCTGAGCGGATCGGGCAAAAGTACGATTGCAATTGCTTTGGAACGCGAATTGCATAAACGTGGATTGTTGTGCCGTATCTTGGACGGAGATAACATCCGTACGGGGATAAACAATAATTTAGGCTTTTCTGAAGCCGACAGGGTGGAAAATATTCGTCGTATAGCTGAGGTTTCCAAACTTTTTATTGATACCGGTATTATTACGATTGCTGCTTTTATCAGTCCTAATAATGATATCCGCGAGATGGCAGCCCGCATTATCGGGCAAGATGATTTTTTAGAAGTATTTGTCAGCACTCCGCTTGCCGAATGTGAGAAACGCGATGTGAAGGGGTTGTATGCCAAGGCCCGCAGGGGAGAAATAAAAAACTTTACCGGGATATCCGCTCCATTTGAGGCTCCGGAGCATCCGGCCTTGTCACTTGATACTTCAACACTTTCACTTGAAGAGTCAGTCAAGCGTCTGTTGGACATTGTATTGCCCCGTGTGAGCAGACATGAATAGAATATAGATGAAGAAATAATCATAACAATGAAAGAGGAATATAAATTAAGCCACTTAAAGGAACTCGAAGCCGAGTCCATTCACATAATCCGCGAAGTGGCGGCGGAGTTTGAGAATCCGGTTATGCTGTATAGCATCGGAAAGGATTCTTCGGTCATGGTACGCCTCGCCGAGAAAGCTTTCTATCCGGGCAAGGTGCCGTTTCCTTTAATGCACATCGATTCTAAATGGAAATTTAAGGAAATGATTCAGTTCCGTGATGAATATGCTAAAAAGTATGGTTGGAATCTGATTGTGGAAAGCAATATGGAAGCTTTTCATGCGGGAGTAGGACCGTTTACACATGGAAGTAAGGTACATACCGACCTGATGAAAACACAAGCTTTATTGCGTGCACTCGATAAATATAAATTTGATGCCGCATTTGGCGGTGCCCGCCGTGATGAAGAAAAATCACGTGCCAAAGAGCGCATATTCTCTTTTCGTGATAAGTTTCATCAATGGGATCCTAAAAACCAGCGTCCGGAATTGTGGGATATTTACAATGCTCGCGTACATAAAGGTGAAAGCATACGTGTGTTTCCGTTGAGCAACTGGACCGAGCTGGATATCTGGCAATACATTCGCTTGGAGAATATTCCGATTGTACCATTGTATTATGCCAAGGAGCGTCCTGTGGTGCAGATGGACGGAAATCTGATTATGGCTGATGATGAGCGTCTGCCGGAGAAATATCGTGATCAGATTGAGATGAAAATGGTACGTTTCCGTACGTTGGGGTGCTGGCCGTTGACAGGTGCTGTCGAGAGCGAAGCCGACACCATTGAGAAGATTGTGGAAGAGATGATGACTACTACCAAGAGCGAACGTACAACCCGCGTTATTGATTTCGACCAGGAAGGTAGCATGGAACAGAAGAAACGCGAAGGATATTTTTAAATATTACAACTATGGCAGATAAATTAGATATAAAAGCATTTCTGGATAAAGACGAACAGAAAGATTTGCTGCGTCTGTTGACGGCAGGTTCGGTAGACGATGGAAAGTCTACATTGATCGGGCGTCTGCTGTTCGATAGCAAGAAATTGTATGAAGACCAGCTCGATGCGCTGGAACGCGATAGTAAACGGTTGGGTAATGCAGGAGAACACATTGATTATGCTCTGTTGCTGGATGGGCTGAAGGCCGAACGCGAACAAGGCATTACGATTGATGTGGCCTATCGTTACTTCTCTACCAATAACCGCAAATTTATCATTGCTGACACTCCGGGGCACGAACAGTATACCCGTAATATGATAACCGGTGGTTCTACGGCCAATCTGGCTATTATTCTGGTAGATGCCCGCATGGGAGTGATCACTCAGACAAGACGTCATACCTTCCTGGTTTCTTTGTTGGGAATCAAGCATGTGGTGTTGGCAGTCAATAAGATGGACTTGGTCGATTTTTCGGAAGAGCGTTTCAACGAAATAGTAACAGAGTATAAAAAGTTTGTAGCTCCTCTGGGGATTCCTGACGTAACCTGTATTCCTCTTTCGGCACTCGATGGAGATAATGTGGTGGATAGGTCGGAAAGAACTCCGTGGTACGAAGGACTCTCCTTACTCGATTTTCTGGAAACGGTGCATATCGACAGTGATAATAATTTTGATGATTTCCGCTTTCCCGTACAATATGTACTTCGTCCGAATCTTGACTTCCGCGGATTTTGCGGTAAGGTGGCATCCGGTGTCATACGTAAAGGGGATAAAGTGATGGCTTTGCCTTCCGGTAAGGTATCTCATGTTAAGAGTATTGTTACTTTTGATGGTGAACAGGAGTATGCTTTTCCTCCACAGTCGGTTACACTGACACTTGAAGATGAAATAGATGTATCGAGAGGAGAAATGTTGGTTCATCCGGACAACCTGCCTATTGTAGACCGTAATTTTGAAGCGATGTTGGTGTGGATGGATGAAGAACCGATGGATGTCAACAAATCGTTTTTTATCAAACAGACAACGAACGTTAGCCGTACCCGTATTGATAGCATTAAGTATAAAGTGGATGTCAATACGATGGAACATTCATCTGTCCCTTTCCTTTCTTTGAACGAAATAGCACGTGTGGTGTTTACTACAGCCAAAGAGTTGTTCTTTGATCCGTATCAGAAGAATAAATCGTGTGGCTCGTTCATTCTGATTGATCCGATTACCAATAATACCAGTGCTGTGGGGATGATTATCGATCGGGTTGAAAGGAAAGACATGAATGCTTCTGATGATCTTCCGGTTCTGAACCTGCCAAAACTGGGCATAACGACTGAGCATTATGAAGCGATTGAAAAGGCTGTGAAATCGTTGAGTGAACAAGGTTTCGAAGTCAGAATAGAAAAGTAAATAATGATTCGATGTGCCGACGGGCTGGTTACGGCCTGTTGACACATTAACAACTAACACATTATTATGGGATTACTTGAATTTAATAAACTTCCTATAAATACTCTGGTGGGTGCAGACTGGCAAACATTTAAAGCTATTACGGGAGGAAGGGAGGTCGATGCGCCCTATAAAGGTAAATATCGTCTGACAAAGGCTGTTTGCCGTTTACTGTCTACTTTGGCTCCTCTTCAGGATAAGCGTTATGAGAAGATACTGGCAGATAAACCATTAGAGCATGATCCGGTTTTTATTCTTGGTCACTGGCGTAGTGGAACTACTTTTGTGCACAATGTTTTTTCATGCGATACACATTTCGGCTATAACACGACTTATCAAACCGTATTTCCACATTTAATGATGTGGGGCCAGCCGTTCTTCAAGAAAAATATGAGTTGGCTTATGCCGGATAAGCGTCCGACGGATAATATGGAACTGGCCGTCGATTTACCGCAGGAAGAAGAGTTCGCACTTGCCAATATGATGCCTTATACCTACTATAATTTCTGGTTCCTACCCAAATACCAGCAAGAATATGCTGATAAATATTTGCTTTTTGATGATATCAGCGAAGCTGAATTGAAGGTTTTTGAGGAGACATTTACCAAGTTGATCAAGATTTCTTTATGGAATACGCAAGGTACCCAGTTTCTCAGTAAGAATCCCCCTCATACAGGACGGGTGAAGGAGCTGGTAAAAATGTTCCCCAATGCGAAGTTTGTTTATCTGATGCGCAATCCGTATACAGTATTTGAATCTACACGGAGTTTCTTTACCAATACGATTCAGCCATTGAAATTACAGGATATTACTCCCGCCGAGTTGGAGGACAATATTCTTTCCATTTATGCTAAATTGTACCATAAATATGAAGCTGATAAGCAGTTCATTCCCAAGGGAAACCTGATGGAAGTGAAATTTGAGGATTTTGAGGCAGACGCTATGGGAATGACTGAGAATATTTACCATGCTTTGGATATTCCCGGATTCTCCGAAGCACGTGGTGCAATAGAAAAGTATGTGGGAGGTAAAAAAGGATATAAGAAAAACAAATATAAGTATGATGACCGTACTGTTCAGCTGGTGCAGGATCATTGGGATTTTGCACTGAAGCAATGGGATTATAGTTTATAAAAGAAAGGAGGAAAGATGATTCAGAAGACATATCGCTTATGGGTGGCAGGTCTGGTAACTTTGTGTTCTGCTCCTGCTGTGGCGCAGCAGAAGGTGGAGATGTTCTCTTTTGGGAATATGGATCAGTGGGTGACACGTGAGATAAAAGAATCGGGTATTATTGGTGGAAATACCAAAAAAGTATATGCCATTGGACCTACGGAAACCATTGTAGGTGCGAAACCTTATACGAATAAAGGAGGGTCTCCATGGGCTACTTCTAACGTTATGGCACGCGTGTCAGGGATTACGAAGACCAATACTTCGGTGTTTCCTGAAGCAAGAGGAGATGGCTTTTGTGCACGTCTGGATACCCGTATGGAGAGTGTGAAAGTGCTCGGAATTGTAGATATCACAGTTCTGGCGGCAGGATCTATGTTTCTGGGGACAGTACATGAACCGATTAAAAGCACTAAGAATCCTAATAAAATGTTACAGATGGGAGTGCCGTTTACCGAACGTCCGTCAGCTATCCAGTTTGACTATAAAGTGAAAATGTCCGATCGTGAAAACCGCATACGGGCAACGGGATTCAGTAAGATAACAGACGTGCCGGGCAAGGATTTCCCTGCTGTTATTTTGTTGTTGCAGAAACGTTGGGAAGATGCCAAAGGGAATGTATATGCCAAACGTATCGGGACAATGGTGAACTATTATTATCATTCGACTGATTGGAAAAATGGTGCCACTTACAATATTATGTATGGCGATATAACTAATGATCCGGCATATAAGGCTCATATGATGCGTCTTCAGGCTTCTGAGTATTTTACGGTGAACAGTAAGGGGGAGAGTGTCCCAATCCATGAAGTGGCATGGGGAGAAGCTGACGATGTACCGACACATATGGTACTCCAGTTTACGTCCAGTCATGGTGGTGCATATATCGGATCGCCTGGAAACTCGCTCTATATTGACAATGTGAAGTTAGTATATTAGGACTCTGTCAGACGAAAAGGATAAGCGAAGATGTGTTCATGAATAATGGACACATCTTTTTTTGTTAGTTTACATTGGAAGAAAATATTCCGGAGCGGGGAGTCATGGCTTGACAAGGCAAGAAAAAAGGTACGTCTCAGCGACGTACCTTTTCAAAGTATAGAGCAATTTGTTTCCCGCTCTATTAGGAAATCGAAACCCTATTATTCTAAAATTACAACACGGTTCAGGAAGTTCTTGCCAAACATGTTGGCAGTTCCACCGAAACCGATGAGTTCCAGTTGATCTTTGCTTACGCCTTCTTTGATAAGAGCGTCATATACAGCTTGGGCACGTGCTTCAGATAGTTTCTGGTTCCACTTTGCACTACCGGTAGCTTCATCTGCATAGCCTGCCACTTTGTATTTCTTATCCGGATTAGCCTTCAGGATCTTAGCTGCCAACCGGATGTTAACCATGCCGTAGTCATCGATTTTAGATTTGCCAATCTGGAAGAAAACAGCACGAGGACCGGCTACTTCAACTTCCTTCACAACTTCTTTTGTTACAGGTTTCACGTTAGCCAGTGCGTTCTTAGCATCAGCCAAGTCAGACTGAGCTTTTGACAATTCACTTCTGTAACGATTCAACTCTTCGTTAATAGCACTTTGGTCTACCTGGGCACCACAAGATACGAATCTCTTACCTCCGAATGTGTAAGTAACACCTGCTGTCAGAGAAACAGCGCCATCCGTATGAGCTGAGCTATAGCGTCCGAATACGGAAGGGGAAACTTCTCCTCTTGCCTCTACATTAATGTCCAGGTATTTGTTGATGTTAAATTGTCCCATCAGACCAACAGAACCATTAATCAGTGCATCCAGTTTATCCTGGTTGCCATAAGCCTTGGCAAACGTAAGTCCCGGACCGGCAAACACTGATACGGTGAACAAACGGTCGGGGTTGTAGCCTCCGATGGCATTTGACAAATTGAACAATCCGTCGGCACGCAAAGTGAAGTACTTTTTATTCTTCATTTTGTTATATTCTCCTTCCGGCATACCGTATTCGGAGTATAATGTGCTCCAGCATCCGGCTACCTGACCGCGGATACCCCAGATAGGGTTGAACAGTTTACCGACTGATGCATGGATCAGCGGAGTTATGGCATGTCCGAAGCCATAATCAAAGTTGTCAGGGTTTACACATCCCTGTGCTCCCACACCCACACTGATAAAGATATTATCTTTAGCTTTCTCGCTATAATAATGCTCTTTGGTCTGGGCTGAGGCGGAGATGGCTGCGCCTGTCAACAGTAAAGACAATATTGCTATTCTACTTTTCATGTTATTTCATTTTTTATTTTAACTCTTTGTTTCGTTTTTGCTTTTTTATTCCATTTTTCCCGGACAAGCGGAACTGGAGTGTCAATCCTCCCGTAACGTACTTCATCTTTTGTAATTCCACTTGTGCGTGTAGATGGTTGAAAAGCAAATAGGTGGCACCTAACGCAAAATCTTTCGAATCATATTCGGCAATCAATCTCAATTGCGGATGGAAAGACGGATTGTAGCTGATACCTGCCGCGATCCCATTCAGTTTGTATTCTATCCGTTTGTTATAAAGGTAGGAGAGGTGTACTCCTATTGTCTCTGATCCCAATCGGATATGTTTGGTGGCTGCGACATAGAAACGGCTGAAATATCCGTTACCTTCGGTCGGGGCGACAACTCCGTCACCGGACGAGGTAAAAGGATCGGAGGTTCCTATTACCACAGCGGGCATGTATTTCCAGAACTGTCCCTCTTTCAATGCTCGTAATCTGAGAGAAAAATACCGGTCCTGATTGGTGAACCCTGAGTAACCATAAGGCTTTAATCCAAGAGCTTCTGCCTTGAACAAAGTACAAGTATATGCCACTTCCATCCAAGGTAGAATGGTTACATTCAGGTAGTAATTGTACGTATGATAATACCACGTCGGAGGAGTTATCTCCTTATTCATAAAGTTAGCACCCAGCATCACTGTTTTATCCTTTTGCATCTTTGCCGAAGGGGCATGCAGTAATCCCGTAGTACCGTAGGTCAATTGAGCCGAAAGCATAAAGGGTATAGCTATAAATAGCGATACGATGAAGATTCGTTTTAAATTTATTGTATACATTCTCTACGCTTTCGGTTCAATGATTTCAATTACTACATTTATTTTCTCGATTATTCAGAGATGATGATACCACCACCGGCATTCAGATCATCACCGTGTCCGTGACCATGTCCGTGACCGATTGCTTCTATAGTTTCCACTACTACTGAAGAAACCTTGCTGATTGTAACTGTAGCTGTTTTCTTTTCAATAGCTTTGGTCGCTTTGTTGTAAACGGCAAACGGTAATGTATAAGTCGTTTTGATAACGTTTCTTGTTACCTTGAAACCGGTCAACTGTGTGTAAGCAGGCACTTCCAGTTCGTATGTGAATTTTTTATCTGTAAAGGCTGCTCCCGGAGTAACATTAGCGTTGTCATCTTTAATAGCTTCTTCCAAAGCAGCAGCAACCATCTTGATGGTGGTTGAGGTCAAAGAAGAATGAGCTTTCTTAACGATTTCTTCTACAGAAGCACCGTTTTCGCACTTGATGCCACCCTTCCAGTTGATTTCCATTTTTACTTTAGCTGTTTCACCTTCAGTGTAGCATGCCTTATCAAAATTCATAGTGTCTAATGCAGCTTCTGCATCAGCTTGGCTGTCAGCTTCTTCAAAACCGAATTTAAACTTAGAGAAGTGGTGGACATTGCCTACAAATACACCATTCTGATAAGTTGCGTAGTTTTCTTCAGCTTCCCAAGTGCTGGTCTTTTCGTTGAAGTAGAGAGTAGCCAGTGCAACTTCAGGAGTTTCTCCCTGAGCAACAACAACTGCAGGTGTGAACTTCACTTCCATCGGAGTAACGAAGATAGTACCGGTAGGAGTACCGTCATATTCGCGGATAGAAGCACCTTCCTTACCTTCGTCGGTGCGGCTGATGTTCAGAGTACTTGCCACGCCGCTTGTGAAGATAACCACTGTGTTGGCCGGAAGAACAATTTCGTCAGTAACTGTTTCTTCTTTGTCGTTATTGGTATCGATCACTTTAGATTCCAGTTTGAAAGTAGTTTCTTTTTCGATCGGAAGAACTGCTACTTTATCGATTTCTGTCAAAGTTCCGTTAGCGATGTATTTCTCCATGGTGTTAACCACTTGCTCTGCTTGTGCCGGAGTTATCTTGATATCCGATCCTGCAGCTTCCAATACCTTGTTGATTGATTCTTCTACTGCAGACTTGCTCGGTACTTTTTCACCTTCTGCTTTTTCCGGAGCAGCTTCTACAGCATTTTCTGTTGGAATTTCAATTTCTACATTACCGCCGATAAATACATTATCGTCATCAGCAGGTTTTTCTGTGTCAGGTTTCAGAATCAGTGTAACGTTGACTACGGTGTTAGATACCTGACCATTACCTTCCGGTGCTATAAATGCGGTATATACATAAATTTTATAGCTATTGTGGCGGATTGTTACAGTTGCTTTAGTCAGCCCCTTTATCTTGTCGGCTGGAATTTCGAACTTATAAAAACCGTTGGAAGCAGTTGCGACAGTTTCATATCCTGAAAGGTTTAGTGTAACTTCAGCCTTGGTTACCATACCACCATCTTGATTATAGATGTTTCCTGACAGATAATATTTAGGAGCAATCTCTACTTCGTTTTTCTGCATAGAAACGGTTACCGGAGTTTTTGCAATGAAAATGCCTTCGCCTTCCGGACCTGTTACTTCACTGATGGCAACATTGGCAGTAGTCGGTTTGTATCCGTCAGCAGTAATATAGATTGTATGCTGACCCAGACTTACGTTAGACATTGTGAATTTGTTACCATTCTGGATAGTTGCTGTCAGTACTCCCGGAATGGTTGCAGCTTTAATAGTTACGGCTTCACCGCTTTCTGCATCAAATACGGAACCTTCAATCTGATATTCTACATCCATTGTCGGTTTTGTTTCTTTGCCTTTTTCCATTCTGGCATCAATCGTATAGGCAACGATAGAACCATTTTCCTGTTTGGTAACAAATACAGAGCTTGTCACTGTTTTGTAGCCGCTCTTAGCAAAAGTCACTACGTTGGTTTCTCCTACTTTGGCTTCCAAAGCGTACTTACCGTCTGCGGCGGTGGTCATTGACTTTGAGTTTGTAACATTGGTTACCGTTACACCATCCATCACAGCATTGCTTTCAGCATCTGCAACAATACCTGCAACTCGATATGTTGTTGCTGTAGGCTCGGTCACTTTAGGTACATCAATCTCATCTTTTTCGTAGCAACTTGCGAACATACCGCACATTGCTAACAGGGTTAACGCTAATTTAGCGCTACTACCGAAAAATTTACTTTTCATTTTCATCTCAATAAAATTAAAAATTTAATAACTCAGATTTTACAAAATATGGATTAAAACTATTATTCTTCATTATGTTGTCATCGGGTGCCGGCCGATAAGTTTTATAGTAATATTGTTCATTTCCTGCATTATAGGACATTCCCATATTGTTGGAGGGTGTGATCCGGGGGATATATCCTTTACGTTTATATCGGTAAGGAGGTAAGGCTATCTGGAAACGGAAACCTCCATTGGCTTTTACATTCTTGGCTTTCATGGCATAAAAGCCGATAGAGGCATAGCGAAAATGCCGGATTGCTTCTACTCTGACCGCCTTTTCTTGCAGTAGATATTGTTCCACTCTTGCATTTAGTTCTACATTATAGCGGGGCCAATAGAAACTTCCTCCCAATGACCATGTTGTACGCATCTTTGTGCCGTAGTGCATAGTAAAACCTTCCCAATATCCGGTTCCGGTATATCCTATACGTCCTTCTACGCTGAAACGTTCATCGTTGAAATGATGAATCAGATTGAAATCAATGCCATATCGGCTATTATTAAAATTACCTACAGACAGTGTTGCCCATAAGTTATAAGGTAAACGAACCGTTTGTGATAGTTCAAGGAAACCCGGATGCACTTTATCGTATCTGCTGGCATATCCGTCATTGTATACCGGAATCACCATTTGAGCGGTGAATTTCATCCCTCTCCATAAAGAGACTTCTATGGCGGGTGATAAATTGAAAAGTACTTGATAGATTTGCGTTATTACCAGATTTTTTAGTGATAATTCCGGATATATTGTGATATCTACTTTATACAAAGAGCTATTCTTTTTTTTATTCCTTTTTACTTTGTTCCAGCTATTTCCAAGATTATAGCTGACTTCCCAGTCTTGTTTGCTAATATCTATGGTACTGTCTTTTTTAGATGGCTGATAATAAAGAGAAATCTGAGGAACGTTGTTATTCAAAACGATAATTCGACATGGCTTTCTTTCGGGAAATCGATATATGGGTTTACGTAATATGGATTTACTTGCTGTTTGATTGTATAATATTGATATATAGTATTTTATATAGATATCACTTTTGCTTGGTTTATTATGATTCTGATTGATCTTTACTTTCATGAAGTATATATGTTACCGAGCTGCTACTTTAATTAAGACTCATAAAGAATCTTTGTGAAATTGATAAGTGATTAGAAAACAGAGATTTATTTGAGTTTCGTAGGCGGATATCGTTTAATCATTTTTCTTTAGAAATCTTTTTTCTGAGACTTTTGTTACCTGTTTGTTACTTATAACGGAATAATGTCTATATTTATAACTAATAACATGCAAACAAATAATATGAAAAAAGAAGTAAGGATTAAAGAACCGGTTAGAATTAGAACCAAGTGTCTGTCGAATGGTTGTGAGTCTATATATTTATATATATATATAGATGGAAAGAGACAATATGAGTTTTTAAAGTTATATATAATACCTGAGCATACGCGGGAAGACAAAGATTTAAATCAGAGTACTATGAAGCTTGCTAATGCGGTGAAAGCTCAAAGAATTGTAGAATTGCAGAATGGAATATATGGCTTTAACCATCAAAAAGAGAAAAAGGATATAACACTGATAGACTATATAAAGTATTTGGCAGACAGGGATATAGAAAAAACTTCAAGAAAAGTGTCTATGTATACTTTGATATATCATCTCCAGCGTTATGATAAATTAGGTATTAAGCTTAGGCAGATAGATAAAAAGTATATACTCGGCTTTATTGAGTACTTGAAAACTGCAACTCAGAAGCATTGCAAAAGTATAAAGCATATAAATGCCAATACTCAGGTATATTATTATAAAGTTTTTCATTATTGCCTTAATAGTGCCATAATTGATGAAATTATAATCTCAAACCCGATGGATAAGATAAAAAAAGAGGAAAAACCTAAACGTAAAAGAACCGAAAGGGCCTTTTTAACTATTGATGAAGTTAAAACATTATCGCAAACGGATTTTCATAATAAGACTTTGAAGAGGGCTTTTCTATTTAGTTGTTTTTGTGGGTTGAGACATAGTGATATAGTGGCACTTACATGGGGAAATCTAAAAAAAAATAAGATAGGGAAAATAGAACTGCATATGACACAGCAGAAAACTCAGGAACTCCTTTCGCTTCCTTTGAGTAATGAAGCTTTAAAACAACTCCCGGTCCGTGGGAAGGCTCAGGATACAGAGAAAGTATTCAAAGGACTGATCAGTTTAGGAAGGACCAATGAGATATTGCCAAGATGGGCTGCTAAAGCCGGTATTCAAAAACATATCACATTTCATTCGGCACGCCATACTCATGCTACGATGATGATTACTCTTGGGGCTGATCTTTATACCGTGTCCAAACTCCTGGGACACACTAACATTCAAACAACTCAGATATATGCCAAGATAGTAGATGAAAGTAAAGAGAAAGCTATTGATCTGATTCCGGATATAACTTGAGAGGGTGATAAATGGTTCGGGTATGTAGTTGCGAAAATGTGAACCTCAATCTTATGCCTGAATGTTGTGGAGTAACGATAAAAAGCTAATAAGACATAAGATGTTGACAAACAGTGACATTAAATACTAATATCTTGGGTTTACGAAGTTAACTTTAACACTGTGTTAAAGTTAACTTCGTAAACCCAAGATATTAACTTCGTAAATACATAAGGTTAACTTCGTAAATCTAAGAATATAATTGGCTGCTTTTGTAGTTAACATTGTTAATTCAACTGCTTTATATAGTAGGTTTATATTAATATATGAATACATTATTATATATATACTGGTCTTTCCGATGCATTTCTGTTTTAGTTGGTAATAATTGTGCATTTGGTTAGATTAGCTACTACTTGATTTTACCCGGATTTAGTAAATTTGTAATATAGCGGTATTTTATTGGAAATTTAGTATTAATATATATTTCTATTTTATTTTATCACTTCTTTATTTATATAACTTGCTCTATTAGTGATTCTAAAATATATAATGGATATTATTTAAGATTATAAATGGTTTTTCTGGTCTATTTTTAAGTAAGCAGGAGTTCGAATGAAAAAAAACTGATACAAATCTGCGAAAAAACATGTAAAACTCTTTGGTATTATTAAAATTGTGTCTATTTTTGCACCATATTTTGTATCTATAATTTTTAGGGTACATAAGTTTTAAAGCAAACAAATGAATCACAAAAGCCCTTACATGAGGAAAAACATAACAATTGACGCTACTTTGCTCAGAATTTTACTCATATCATTCTGTTTACTCCCTTTAAAAGGTGTATGTCAAACAGGAGAGGCTACTGTTGACGCACTGGTGAAAATGGGATTTGAGAATGTAGGGTGGACAGAAGATAATGAGGAACGGGTTTTTGTGATACAGAATTCAGCCTATCGTCTTGAAGGAGTCGGAATAGGTAAAGCTGTTGATTTGATTCAAAAGATGGGTTTACCCGAAAATAAGCCATGTAGGTTAATAGTTTTGGACAATAATATACCTCAGATATCTCTCTATTATCAGCCTATGAAAGGAGATAGTATTGCTGAAGCAAATCGGGCCGACTGGAATGTAAGTTATGATTTGGGAGAAGGATGGAAGCAAGCAAGACGTATTAAGAAGCAAAACAGTTCTTTGTTTAAGGTAGATATAGTGGTATATCCGGAATTATTATTCAGAAACTATATTTTGTCTAAGGTCTATGAAATAGTGGTTAATGTCTCTCCTGCCATAGAAGTTTCTTTGTGGAAGGGAATGAAACTGACCGGACAAGTGATTTTCCCTATCTATAATGATTATGGTCAAAGGTATAAGCAGATCCGTCCCGGATTTGTGACTTTGTCACAGACAGTGCGTTTGCCTCAACGCACATTTCTGACCGCCTCAGTCGGATTTTTTAATAAGTTTCGCTGGGGAGGTGATTTAAAAGCAAAACACTTCTTTAAAGATGAGCGCTTTTCAGTAGATGCGCGTATCGGGTATACCGGAAGAGGGTATTTTGAAGATTGGGCCTTTTATCATGGTACCAAATGGACTCTGACCGGTTCTATCGGAGCTAATTTCTATTGGCCGAAATACAATACACAGTTTAGTTTAAAAGGAGAGCGATATTTGGAGGAAGAATATGGAGTCCGTTTTGATATGGTTCGCCATTTTCGCTATGCCTCTATTGGCTTTTATGGAATGAAAGTGCAACATGCAGGTAATAAAGGACTGAATGGAGGTTTCTTGTTTCAGATAGCTTTGCCTCCATACAAATATAAGAGAAAGGGGTATATCCCAAGAGTAATGCCTAATAATTTCGGATTCCAATATAATGCGGGTAATGAACGTATATATGGTAAAGGGTATAACTCTCAGGCAAGTGATAATGTAATGAATGATAATAGTTTTAATCCATATTTTGTAAAATCAGAATTATTAAATTTTTAATTTTATTGAGATGAAAATGAAAAGTAAATTTTTCGGTAATGGCGCTAAGTTAGCGTTAGCCGTTTTGGCAGTTTGCGGTACACTGTTTACAAGCTGCTACGAGAAAGCAGAAGTTGATGAAGCAACAAAACCAGCCCCTGCAAAGTATTATATTGCCGGTACTATTACTGACGCAACTACAGGTCAGGTTTTGACTACTGCTAAAGTTACATTGGGTGGCGAATCAGTTGGAGCTACATTCAACAAAGAAGTTACTTATAAAGCAGAAGGATATAGCTTGGAAGTTTCTGCAACCGGTTATTATTCTGTAACAAGACAAGTATACCTGAACCAGGTTAGTGACGGCCAGACAAGTGTTGCTACTGTAGACGTTGCTTTGGTTTCTGTTGAAGCAGCAACTATTCCTCCGGTAGTTTCTCCGACTGATCCTAAGACTGATGTTACTGAATCTGAAGCCGGAGCATTGGTAACTAAAGCGGCTGAAGAAGCTAAACCTTCTGCTGAAACAGTTAAGAATATGTGGGATGGCGCAACAGCTACAGCTGAGGAAAAGGCTGGTCTGGAAACTACAAAAGAGTTGACCGGTGACGTTACTACTGGAGCTACTACTGCTGAAGCTCAGGCTGATGGATCGATCTTGGTTACTACTCCGTTTGAATTTGCAAACTCTGTTAAAGATGCCGCTATCTTGGTTCCTTACTTCTACAATGAAGGTTGTGAACTTACAGGTGATGTAAAAGAAGTGGCTGCTCCTGCAACAAGAGCAGAAGGCGCTGTTTCTACTGATATTCAGGCTGCTTTCCTTGCAAATGCTGCTAAAGCTTTGAATAAGAATGCCGGTTTCGTACAGAAGGTTGGTTATGCTAAGATCAGCGTATTGAGCGGTTATGGTATTATTGGCTATAGAGTTAAAGGACAATTGGTTTCTAAGAAGCTGACATTCCTGATCTCTGGCAAATATTATGAAGGTATCGTTTCTTACCAGAACAGCGTAATGATCTATCCTAACTATTACAGCCACGATTCTCACGATTCTCATGACTCTCACGGCTTCAACCCGAACGCCGGTGGTGGATCTAACGACTAATCAGAGGTAAAAGTAATTGTTGAGAATTAAAAAGTACGAGTTGAACCGAAAGTATAGAAATTGCAGGTAATGATGAAAAAGATACTTCTTATGGGCTTGTTCCTTTGCTGTCATTTGGCACTTTCGGCTCAGTTGACGTACGGAACTACCGGTTTGCTCCATGCTCCGTCAGCAGAAATGCAACGGGATAAGACAGTGATGATCGGTGGAAATTTTCTAAATAAGGAGATAACTCCTCCTACATGGGACTACCATACGTATAATTACTTTTTGAACGTGACTATCTTTCCCTGGCTCGAAATAGCCTATACATGTACGCTGTTTCAGTCGCAGACTATAGGGATTGACTGGAAAGTTGGAAAGAAGAAGTTTACGAATCAGGACAGATATTTTTCTGCCCGTTTGCGAGTTTTGAAAGAAGGACAATTGTGGAAGCATATGCCGGCTGTTGTAGTGGGAACTTCTGATCCTTATACTGAGTCAGGCGATGGGCAAGTAGGTTCTGCCGATGGTAATGGCTATTTTTGCCGTTTTTATGTCGCAGCCACCAAGCATATCCCGGTTGGAAAGGAGAAGATAGGTGTGCATCTGTCATATCTGTACAACCGAAGAGTGGATTACCACTTGAATGGATTAGCCGGAGGGCTCACTTATGCTCCATCTTTTGCTCCTGATCTGACAGTGATCGCAGAATATGATGCAAAGGACTTCGCGTTTGGTGCTACCTATTTGCTTTTCAACCATTTGCATGCGCAGGTAGAATTGCAAAGAATGAAATATTTTACCGGCGGGCTTACATATAAGATTTATTTGAAGTAAGCAGAATGGTCGGAGCAAATAAGAAACTAAAAGAGTTGAAATATTTAAAAACAAAAAACAATGAAAAGTAAATTAGTAATATTATCTTTATTGTTGGCCGGTGCTACTGCAGCTACTGCTCAGACTAAAGAGACGTTCTATAGCGAAAGCTTTAAGGACAATATCTTTGTGAGTGTAGGTGTTGGCGCTCAGGGTTGTGTAAACCCGGACAACTTTGATTATGGCTTTGGTAAAGCCATAACTCCGCTGATCAATGTGTCAGTTGGTAAACTGTTCAATCCGGTTTGGGGTATCCGTGGTCAGGTGGCTGGCGCATGGACTACCTTGTATTCTAACTACGGACAACCTGCCGATACTTATATTAAGAGCAAGAATAAACATTACTTCACTCTGCGTGCGGACGGTATGTTTAACTTGTCGAATGCTATTGGCGGTTACAATCCGGACCGTTTGTTCACAGTTTCTGTATTTGCAGGTCCCGGTTTGACATTTGCCAAAGCTTATGGTAATCAGGATAAAGTAAATGCACTGATCAACGGTTCTGTTGGTTTGGCTGGACAGTTCAATATCAATAAGTATTTAGATATCAACATTGAAGCAAGAGGCGAGGTTTCTCCTTCTCCGTTCGGTAATATTAGCTCTGCTCATACCGACGGCGCTGTTTCTCTGACTGCAGGTGTAACTTATACATTTGGTGGCAAGAGATTCGTATCTTGTGGTTCTCAGGTAGACCAGAATGCTATCAATGAAGAACTGAATCGTTACAGAAGCGAACTGGCTAAGGCTCAGTCTGACTTGGCTGATGCCAAGAACGCGTTGGCTAACGTGAAACCTGTAACAAAAGAAGTTGTGAAGGAAGTTGAAGTAGCCGGACCTCGCGCTATCTTCTTCCAGATTGGCAAATCTAAGATTGACGACTATGGTATGGTTAATATTCAGTTGGCAGCTAAGATCCTGAAGGCTAATCCGGATAAGAAATATAAGGTGGCAGGTTATGCAGATAAAGCTACCGGTAGCGCCAAGTGGAACCAGAAGTTGTCTGAAGCTCGTGCACAGGCTGTTTACGATGCACTTATTAAAGAAGGTGTAAGCAAGGATCAGCTTGAACTGGTAGGCTTCGGTGGAACTGCCAACATGTTTGGCAAGAACTTCTTGAACCGCGTTGTGATTCTGGAATAATACAACTTTATTGAGGCAATAGCCCGATAAATAATGGAAGGGGTATCCGCACAACGGATACCCTTTTTGTTTGTTAAATAGGGGATAATCCAAATTTTAATCGTATTTTTGCACTCCAAATATGAGTAGAATAATAGCAATAGATTACGGACGAAAACGTACAGGAATAGCTGTGAGTGATGCGATGCAGATTATCGCTAACGGGCTGACAACTGTACCAAGTCATGAACTTCTGGATTTCATAACCAATTATGTAAAACAGGAACCGGTGGAACGCATTATTATAGGTTTGCCGAAGCAGATGAATAATGAGGTTTCTGAAAATATGAAAAATATAGAGCCTTTTGTACGTTCGTTAAGAAAACGTTTGCCTGATATTCCCGTTGAATATGTAGATGAACGTTTTACTTCTGTGCTTGCACACCGTACGATGATTGAAGCCGGGCTTAAGAAAAAAGACAGACAGAACAAGGCATTGGTCGATGAAATTAGCGCAACTATTATTTTGCAGTCTTATCTGGAAAGTAAACGTTTGTAAGAAGAAACAATATTTAAAAAGAATAATTATAAGATATGATTTTACCTATTTATGTATATGGTCAGCCAGTTCTCAGGCAGGTGGCGGAGGATATCACGCCGGATTATCCGAACCTGAAAGAGCTGATTGAAAATATGTTTGAAACGATGGATCATGCCGATGGGGTAGGGCTTGCCGCTCCTCAGATTGGCTTACCTGTCCGCGTAGTTGTTATTAACCTGGATGTGCTTTCAGAAGATTATCCTGAATACAAGGATTTTCGTAAGGCTTATATAAACGCACATATTGATGTTGTGGAGGGTGACGAAGTATCCATGGAAGAAGGATGTCTTAGTCTGCCCGGCATACACGAGTCTGTAAAGAGAGGCAGTAAGATTCACGTACGATATATGGATGAAAATTTTGTAGAGCATAACGAAGTGGTAGAAGGGTTTCTGGCACGGGTTATGCAGCATGAATTTGACCATTTGGACGGGAAAATGTTCATAGATCACATTTCTCCTTTGCGTAAACAAATGATAAAAGGAAAACTGAATACGATGTTGAAAGGAAAGGCTCGTAGCTCCTATAAGATGAAGCAGGTGAAATGATATACCTGAGATTTTCGAATAAAAAGCAATGGGTAAAGTTGATCATATAAATCAATTTTACCCATTACTTTTTCAGGACTGCATCTCAAATATCCTGCAACGGCTATTTGATGTTTTTATTAAAAGAGCCCTGTTATGGTTGCTTTAAATATACCAGCATCATTACCGGATTATCGTCTTCCTTTAAGCCTTTCAACTGTTCGATTTGAAGTATGGAAGGCGTTTCTTCCGCTTTTTCTAAAAGTTCAGGAGCTTCCCATACATATAACAGTGTGTGGCTGTCAAGTGCCGTTATCGGGCGTAATGGTAAACCAGGAGTCAAGTCATTTTTTATATGGCCTGTGGCTACTTTGAAACAGTTTTTGGCTTTTTTGTCGTAAATAGCCATTTGTCTTTCTCGCGCTTTCCCTCCTGCCCAATTAGAATAAGGCATGAATATGTAGGAGTCAGTCTCTATGGCACTGTACTGTATGTAAGGAGCGGCCATTTCCTGAAAACGCTTTCCGTTTCCATCCAGATATTCAAACCTGCATTCCATCGGTAATGAGTATTTGCCCATCTGGAATATATATCGGGGTTCTAAAGCTTCTGGAGTGACAGTGAATAGGGTGTCGTTATAATATTCTTTATAACAGGTATGGTTTTCGTAATGGAACATATAACGATCTATATCACTACTGATCATCCAGCGATATTGGCTGTTTAGCTCAAATAGGTCCCAACGATTGAAGATTTGCAACGTATCACCTTTCAGGTTGGAAAGGTAAATGCGTTCTTTTCGTCTTCCGTTATTATTGCGCATGAATGTTGCGGCAATTGTATCCTGAACACGTAACATCGCAAACTCACTAACTTCTATATTAGGGACTTTCATTGCACGGATGAATTTACCTGTTTCCATAGAGTAGATATTGATTTTTCCTGTAGTTGTTAGCATGTAGACCAATCCTTTTTCTTCATCCACGTCAATCTGCATGATCCAGTTAAATTCACCCGGTCCACCGCCTTTGCGGCCCAGTGTCCGTATGAATTTACCATCTTTTGTGTACTGAAATAATTTATCGAGCCATGGTAGGAAGAAATACTCCTTTGTCTGGATGATATTGGTTCCCTTTAACCCTCTTATCAGGCATTTATTGTTTGTCTCCAACGGGATATACCGTATTGAATCGGCTATTTCACTCAGTAGTATTTCCCGTTCTGTTTCGATACCTGTTTCGAAAGGTACGATTTGAGGGAATTCTGGTTCTGTAATTTGGACCGTTGCTTCGGACGGCTGGTCACTGTTCTTCTTTCCGCTGCAAGAAAGCAGCAGGAAAGGTAGTAGTAAAAGAAGTGATTTTGGTTTCATGTTGATACTATTTTATGTATAAAAGAACCCCTGTTTGCAATATTGTACAGATGTCTTTCTTTTTGTATTTTTAATTTTCGGATAATCCGTTTCATATATTGATTTATGGGCATATTACAAATCTACGAAATAATCGTAAATTAATAATGAATGTAGGGTTAATAGGTGTTAAGAAGGTGTATAGACTACTGAATATCTGGATGGAGGGGTCCTATAAAATAATCAAAAAATATAAAAAGTTGTCCGTTATCCCTGTTTAATAGATGAAAAGCATTACTTTTGCTCTACTTAAAAAGTATTCAGAAGCCGATGATTAAAAAGATATTAGCAGCATTATTGTTGTTTCCTACATTTATATATGCTCAGATAAACACAGACAGGGTAATGATGATTGCCCGAAACGCGTTGTACTTTGAGGACTATGTCCTTTCTATTCAGTATTTTAATCAAGTGATCAATGCAAAACCTTACCTGTATGAACCCTATTTTTTCAGAGGGCTTGCCAAGATCAACCTGGATGATTATCAGGGAGCTGAAGATGACTGTGATGCGGCCATTGACAGGAATCCTTTTGTAGTGGGTGCTTATCAGATTCGTGGGCTTGCAAGGATTAAACAGAATAAGTATGATGGGGCTATTGAAGACTATAAGAAAGCACTTCATTTTGACCCTGAAAATATTACGCTTTGGCATAATCTGACTTTATGCCATATACAGAAAGAAGACTATAAAGCTGCTGAAGATGATTTGGGTAAATTGCTGGCAGTTGCTCCCAAATATACAAGAGCCTATCTGATGAGAGGAGAGGTGGCTTTGAAGCAACAGGATACATTGCGGGCTTTGAATGACTTCAATACAGCTATTGAGATGGATAAGTATGATCCTGATGCCTGGGCATCCCGGGCCATCGTCAGGTTACAACAGGGAAAATATGCAGAGGCAGAATCGGATTTAAATCATGCAACGCATTTGAATGCCAGAAACGCCGGGAATTATATTAATCGTGCTTTAGCCCGTTTCCATCAGAATAATCTGCGGGGAGCTATGAGTGATTATGATCTGGCTCTTGATATTGATCCGAATAATTTTATCGGACATTATAACCGTGGTTTGCTTCGGGCACAAGTAGGAGATGACAATCGAGCTATTGAGGATTTTGATTTTGTACTGCAAATAGAACCGGATAACATGATGGCTACGTTTAACCGAGGATTACTTCGTGCACAAACGGGGGATTACCGGGGAGCCATTAAAGATTATACAACTGTGATTGATATGTATCCGAACTTTTTGGCCGGATATTATCAACGTGCAGAGGCAAGGAGAAAGATCGGCGACCGTAAAGGTGCTGAAATGGACGAGTTTAAAGTCATGAAAGCGCAACTTGACAAGCAAAATGGTGTAAGTAATAGCGATAAGACCGTGGCTGATAATAAAAAAAGTAATAAGAAAGAGGAGACTAAAACTCGTAAAAAGTCCGATAAGGATATGAATAATTACCGGAAAATCGTTATCGCAGATAATTCTGAAGTGGAACAGAAATATAAGAGTGATATTCGGGGCAGGGTACAGGATCGTAATGTTAATATCAAGATGGAACCGATGTATGCTCTTACCTATTACGAGAAGATGAGCGATGTGAAGCGGACGGTACATTATTATAAGTATATAGATGATTTGAATCGTGCCGGTGTTTTACCAAAACGTTTGTATATCACTAATATGGAATCACCGCTTACCGAAGAACAAGTGAAGTTCCACTTTGCATTGATTGATACACATACTTCGGCAATTGTTGAAAATCCGCAGGATGCACGTATACGATTCTCCCGTGCACTTGATTTCTATCTGGTACAAGATTTTGCCAGTTCTGTTGAAGATCTGACTCAGGCCATTTTGTTGGATGATAAATTCTTCCCTGCTTACTTTATGCGTTCCTTGGTGCGTTGCAAGCAGTTGGAATATCAAAAGGCAGAAGAAGCTAATGCAGCCTCGGCAGCACCGGCCACACTACCGGGTATATCCGCTCCACCGAAGTCGGAAATCAGTGCCTTGGACTATGATATAGTGAAAAGTGACTTGGATCATGTGATCTCTTTAGCCCCCGATTTTGTTTATGCGTATTATAACCGTGCCAATGTATTGGCCATGTTGAAAGATTATCGTGCGGCAATTGCGGACTATGACAAAGCTATCGAATTGAATAAAGAGTTTGCGGAGGCTTATTTTAATCGTGGATTGACACATATTTTCCTGGGTAACAATAAGAATGGAATAGCTGACTTAAGTAAGGCAGGCGAGTTGGGCATTGTTTCGGCCTATAATATTCTGAAACGATTTACAGAAGTGCCGGAATAACATTTTTTAGATAAAAAATAGTAAACTCAAAAAGAAATCCTTATTTTTGCGTGCAATAATGAAAAATATAACATAACATTATGATAAAAATAACATTTCCTGATGGCTCTGTTCGTGAGTATAACGAGGGAGTAAACGGACTGCAAATTGCAGAAAGTATCAGTTCGCGTCTGGCGCAAGATGTATTGGCGTGTGGAGTGAACGGTGAGATTTATGATTTGGGACGTCCCATCAATGAAGATGCTTCGGTAGTGCTTTATAAATGGGAAGATGAACAGGGTAAGCATGCTTTTTGGCACACAAGTGCTCACTTGTTGGCTGAAGCTTTGCAGGAGCTTTATCCGGGTATTCAGTTCGGTATTGGTCCGGCTATTGAAAACGGTTTCTACTATGACGTTGATCCGGGAGAGGCTGTCATCAAAGAGTCTGATCTGCCTGCAATTGAGGCAAAAATGGCTGAACTGGTTGCAAAGAAAGAAGTTGTGGTTCGCCGGGATATCGCAAAAAACGATGCTTTAAAGATGTTTGGTGACCGTGGGGAAACTTATAAATGTGAGCTGATTTCGGAGTTGGAAGACGGACATATTACAACATATACACAGGGTGACTTTACGGATCTTTGTCGTGGCCCTCACTTGATGACAACCGCACCTATTAAAGCTATTAAGCTGACTTCTGTTGCCGGTGCATACTGGCGCGGACATGAAGACCGTAAAATGCTGACTCGCATTTATGGTATTACTTTCCCTAAAAAGAAAATGCTGGATGAGTATCTGGCTTTAATGGAGGAAGCTAAAAAACGTGACCATCGTAAGATTGGTAAAGAAATGCAACTTTTCATGTTCTCCGATACGGTGGGTAAGGGATTGCCTATGTGGCTGCCGAAAGGAACTGCTTTGCGTTTGCGTTTGCAGGATTTCCTTCGCCGTATCCAGACTCGTTACGATTATCAGGAAGTGATTACTCCGCCTATTGGTAACAAGTTATTGTATGTGACTTCGGGGCACTATGCAAAATATGGTAAAGATGCATTCCAACCCATTCATACACCGGAAGAGGGTGAAGAATACTTCCTGAAACCGATGAACTGTCCTCATCATTGTGAAATTTATAAGAATTTCCCTCGTTCGTATAAGGACTTGCCTCTGCGCATTGCTGAATTTGGTACTGTGTGTCGTTACGAGCAGAGCGGTGAACTTCATGGATTAACACGTGTGCGTAGCTTTACACAGGATGATGCACATATTTTCTGTCGTCCGGATCAGGTGAAGGGAGAGTTCCTTCGTGTGATGGATATTATTTCAATCGTGTTCCGTTCTATGGATTTCACTAACTTTGAAGCACAAATTTCTTTGCGCGATAAAGTGAACCGTGAAAAATACATTGGCAGTGATGAGAACTGGGAAAAAGCTGAACAAGCTATCATTGAGGCCTGCGAAGAAAAGGGGCTGAAAGCTAAGATCGAATATGGTGAAGCTGCGTTCTATGGTCCTAAATTGGACTTTATGGTGAAAGATGCTATCGGTCGTCGTTGGCAGTTAGGAACTATTCAGGTGGATTATAATCTGCCGGAGCGCTTCGAACTGGAATATATGGGATCGGATAACCAGAAGCACCGTCCGGTGATGATCCATCGCGCTCCATTCGGATCTATGGAACGTTTTGTTGCTGTATTGATTGAACATACCGCCGGTAAATTCCCGTTATGGCTGACTCCGGAACAAGTAGTTATTCTCCCGATTAGTGAGAAGTTCAATGAATATGCGGAAAAAGTGAAGACTTACTTGAAAACAAAAGAAATTCGCGCAATTGTGGATGATCGCAATGAGAAGATCGGCCGTAAAATTCGTGATAACGAGATGAAGCGCATTCCGTATATGCTGATTGTCGGCGAGAAAGAAGCTGAAAATGGTGAAGTTTCTGTCCGCAGACAGGGAGAAGGAGACAAAGGAACCATGAAATTTGAAGATTTTGGTGAAATTTTGAACGAAGAAGTTCAGAATATGATAAATAAATGGTAACTTTGCGCCCAATTGTAAAAGCACAGCATTTTGATAATGTTCTAAAGACAGCTTTTACTTTAATACATAATTTAATTTGGTAGACAATAAAAAACAAACTGGAAGTAAACGTTATTTAATGAAGAATGACAGTATGAAATCGCAATATCGGATCAATGAACAGATCCGTGCGAAAGAAGTCCGCATTGTAGGTGATGATGTAGAGCCTAAAGTATATCCCATTTTTCAGGCATTAAAATTGGCTGAAGAAAAAGAAATGGATCTCGTGGAGATTTCTCCCAATGCCCAACCACCTGTTTGTCGTATTATTGACTATTCCAAGTTTCTGTATCAGTTAAAGAAGCGTCAGAAGGAACAAAAGGCTAAACAGGTAAAAGTAAACGTAAAAGAAATACGTTTTGGTCCGCAAACGGATGACCATGACTATAATTTTAAGTTGAAACATGCTAAAGGCTTTTTGGAAGATGGTGACAAGGTGAAAGCTTATGTTTTCTTCAAAGGTCGTTCCATCCTTTTTAAGGAACAAGGTGAAGTGCTTCTGTTGCGTTTTGCTAATGATCTGGAAGACTATGCAAAAGTCGATCAATTGCCGATTCTGGAAGGTAAACGTATGACGATTCAGCTTTCTCCGAAGAAGAAAGAAGGAGTTGTAAAGAAGCCTGCGGCTCCCAAACCAGCTGCTCCGGCTACAGTAAAAGCAGAAAAGCCTGCTGAAAACAATGAAGAGTAAGAAAAATGCGTAACGCGCAGGTATAGTGCGTTGCCATATAATTTAATAATTTAAAAACAATTAAGATGCCAAAGATGAAGACTAACTCCGGTTCTAAAAAAAGGTTTACCCTTACCGGAACAGGTAAAATCAAAAGAAAGCACGCTTTTCACAGTCACATTTTGACTAAGAAGTCTAAGAAGAGAAAAAGAAACCTGTGTTATTCAACAACTGTTGATACAACAAATGTAAGCCAGGTTAAGGAACTCTTAGCTATGAAGTAATCAAAAGCGTACAAAGTATTATTAAAGTTATTAACCGAATGCTTTAGCTTCAAGTTCGTTACGTGAAGTAACGGCGCTAACATTCAAAAAAGAGAAAACTATGCCAAGATCAGTAAATCATGTTGCTTCAAAAGCAAGAAGAAAGAAAATTTTGAAATTGACCAGAGGTTACTTTGGTGCAAGAAAAAATGTATGGACCGTAGCTAAAAACACTTGGGAAAAGGGTTTGACCTATGCGTTCCGTGACCGTAGAAACAAGAAGAGAAACTTCCGTGCTCTTTGGATACAACGTATCAATGCTGCTGCACGTCTGGAAGGAATGTCATATTCTAAACTGATGGGTGGTCTGCACAAAGCCGGTATCGAAATCAACCGTAAGGTTTTGGCTGACTTAGCTGTTAACCATCCGGAAGCTTTCAAAGCTGTAGTCGCTAAGGCTAAAGCAGCTTAAGTTCCGACAGTTTTATGATTTACAAAATGCTGGTTACATTAACTGTAACCGGCATTTTTCATTTTTAAAGCTGGGTTTATAATTTAAAAAATAGTCTAAGAGAGAAACAAAATCTTCTTTTTCCTTGTTTATCTCACTAAAAGTAACTACATTTGTTGTAGTAAAATATTAGCCGCATTGATTGGATCGGGAAACTCATCAATTAAACTGAAAACCGAGACAAGCTTCGCTTCTCAATGGCGGGCCACATCCTTCGGGATAACTTTATAGTCGGTGGATTACAAAGAGGACGGGCACTCAAATCATGTCATTCGGAGTTTCATCACATCATCGGTGCGGCTTTTTAATAAAGGAAAAGGGCGGTAATCATTTAAAGACTACCGTCCTTTTTTTATGCTGTTTTCTTTTAAATACACATATAGTTATGATATTCTATTTTTCAGGAACTGGAAATTCTAAATGGATTGCGGAGCAGATTGCAAGGGTACAAAACGAAACACTTGTTTTTATGCCGAATGCCATTAGGGATGGAATAAAAGAGTTTGTGTTGGCGGATAATGAAAAAGTAGGTTTTATTTTTCCTGTTTATTCATGGGGACCTCCGTTGGCCGTGTTGCAGTTTCTGGATTGGGTCACTTTGGCTAATTATCACTCCCAATATGTCTATTTCGTGTGTTCTTGCGGAGATGATACAGGATTGACGGAGAAAGTGTTTTGCAGGGCGTTATCTCGTAAAGGAATAGAGTGTAATGCCGGATTTTCGGTGACGATGCCTAATAATTATGTGTTGCTTCCCGGATTTGACGTGGATAAGAAAGAATTGGAGAAAGAGAAATTAGAAAAAGCTGTCGGCAGGGTAGAAGAAGTTAACTACTCGATAAATGCTCGTGAGACGGGTTTTCATTGCAATGAGGGGAGTTTTCCATGGTTGAAAACGAAGATACTGAATCCGCTTTTTAATCGTTTTATGACTTCTGCAAAACCGTTTTATGTTACTGATGATTGTATCGGTTGCAAGCGCTGTGAAAGAATATGTCCGGTTGGGAATGTAGTTGTGATAGGGTGGAGACCGGTGTGGGGGATGGACTGTACATCTTGTTTGGCTTGTTACCACGTTTGTCCGAAGCATGCAGTGCAATATGGGAAAAGAACCAGAAGTAAAGGGCAGTATTTAAACCCTAATGTGAGTATTTCACACGAATCAGCTAAGTAGAAAGTATTATAAAGAAAAGCCTTTGTATAGCCTGTCCGGGAGAATACAAAGGCTTTTTTACAGAGTTAATCTTTTATTGTAATCTGGCAATTGGATAAATCCTCAATAATGGCAAGAGACTCTACTCTTACTCCTCTTTCTTCAAGTGTTTTACGTCCGTTTTGAAATGCTTTCTCAATGATGAATCCCATTCCTACCAGATTGGCACCAGACTGTTTGATGAGGTCGATAACACCTAAAGCAGCGTTTCCATAGGCCAAGAAGTCATCGACAAATAATATATTGTCTTTTGGGGTAAGGAAGTCAGAGCTGATGACTACTTCATAATCACGGTCTTTAGTGAATGAATGTACTGTAGTGCTCAAGGCATTTTGTATGGTTCTTGGCGACTTTTTCTTGGCAAAAACGACGGGTAAGTCCATTAAATAGCCCGTCATGATGGCCGGAGCAATTCCGCTGGCTTCTATGGTCATGATCTTATTGACGTTTGTTCCGGCAAAAAGGCGCACAAACTCTACGCCAATTGACTTCATTAGTACCGGGTCCATCTGGTGGTTGATAAAACTATCTACTTTGAGAATTCCCCCTTCATAGCATTTTCCGTCTTGCAGGATTCTTTTTTTAAGTAATTGCATGATTATAATAATAAGTTAATGTGCCCAATATGCCAATGCGCCGATGTATTCGGATGGTACATCGGCATATTGGGTTCATTGGATGATTATTTATTGTTTCTCAGGTCCTTCACTCTGACAGCTTTGCCTTCACTTTGTGGTAGAGAGCCTTTCTTTACCAATTTGAGTTTGGGCGTGACAAGTATTTCGTCTTTTAGCTGGCGGGTAATGTCCTTACGTATCTTTTCAAGTTCAATGTAATTGTCTGTAGAAAGATCGCTCAATTCTACTTCTACAATCATTTCATCTTGGTTGTTAACAGTCTCAAGTGTGATAAGGTAATTGCTTCCCAATTCGGGGAATTGTACCAATATCTTTTCTACTTGCATGGGGAAGATGTTGACTCCTTTGATGATAAACATATCGTCACTACGGCCTTTGATGCGGTCAATTCGGATATGGGTACGTCCACAGGGACATTCTCCCGGTAAAATACGAGTGAGGTCACGTGTACGATAACGTATGAGCGGCATCATTTCCCGATCAAGGGTAGTGAGTACGAGTTCTCCGATTTCTCCTTCTGGGACAGGTTCTCCGGTTTCGGGATTAATGATTTCTACATAATAGCAATCTTCCCAAAAGTGCATGCCATTCTGCTCTGTACACTCAAACGCGACACCGGGGCCGTTCATTTCGGTCATTCCAAAACTATTGTATGCTTTAACACCTAACATGCGTTCTATTTTTTTTCGCTGTTCGTCTGTGTGTGGTTCTGCACCGATTACGAGAGTTTTGAGAGTGGTACTGCATGGATCGATCCCTTCTTCCTGAAAGACCTCAGCTAAGCGGATGGCATAACTGGGGATGGCGTGGAGGGCAGTTGTTTTAAAGTCGGTAATAAACTTGATCTGGCGTTTACTGTTACCGGCAGCGGCAGGTACAGTTAAAGCTCCCAGCCGTTCAGCTCCATATTGGAATCCGAGTCCTCCTGTGAACATACCGTAACCGGAACTGTTTTGAAAAACATCTGTATTACGTATGCCTACACAATATAAGCATCGTGCAACCAGATTGGCCCATGAATCTAAGTCATGCTGTGAATGGACAATAACCGTTGGTGTTCCTGTTGTTCCGCTTGAAGAGTGAATACGTACTCCGTCTTCTTTCATATTTCCGGCGACAAGTCCGAAAGGGTAATTGGCTCGCATATCTGCTTTTGTGGTAAAGGGCAGTTTACGGATGTCGTTCAGTGATTGGATACTTTCCGAAGTGATGCCATGCTCTTGAAATACTTTCTTGTAATAAGGGGCATTGGCTGCTATATTAATTGTTTTCTTGAGTCGCTCGAGTTGTAGTTCCTGCAGTTTTTTACGACTCATGGTCTCTATCTCTTCTTCCCAATATGTTGTATTCATGGCTTATAAATTATTTAAGTAGGGGTGATAATGTATCAAGGTGATAATGCAACGGTTGTCCCGATCACATTATCACCTTTTCTATATTCAATTGTTCCTGGTCATTTCATCGTTTTTTCTGCGATCTCTTTTCCGGCAGCCAAGGCTTTTAAATTGAGTTCGACTATTGTATCACCTTTTTTCTGGAATATTTCACGAATACTATCCTGTATCTTTTCGTAATCGATGCCTAAGAATGGGATAGTGGCACCTAATAAAACAATATTGGCAACTCGTGTAGAGCCTATTTCTTTGGCTACTTTATCTACATTCAGAACAACCTTATGCGGCAGTTTATTGATTTCTACCATAACATCTGCCTCAGCGGGATAATTGGGGATATTAACAAATGGAGTTTCGTTTGTTACCAACCAACCTTCATGGCTGAGGTAGGGGAGGTATCTAAGCCCTTCCATGGGTTCAAGGGAGATGATCAAATCACATTTACCTGAGGGGATCAGATCTGATGCAATGGGCTGGTCACTGATTCGGAGATTCGACTGTACATCTCCGCCACGCTGGCTCATGCCGTGCACTTCTGCCTGTTTCATGTACAGACCGTCTTTGAGGGCGGCCTTTCCGATTACTGTAGCGATGGACAGGATACCTTGTCCACCCACACCTGATAATATGATATCTTTTTTCATGGCTTACTTACTTCTTTTTTTACGTGCTAATGTTTGTATACACTCTCTGCGTGGGATGATAACGGATACTCCTCTATAATCTATTTCTTCACGGATGATCTGTTTCATCTCTTCATAGTTTTTCTTTAAAGGAACAACTATACGGATGTGAGCCGGATCTACGCCTAATCCGGCGCAAATAGCTTCAAGTCGGCCTGTGCCGGCAGAATCTTGTCCACCGGTCATTGCTGTTGTTTCATTATCGGATATGACAATGGTAACATTGGCATTCTCGTTGACACAGTCCAAAAGTCCGGTCATTCCGGAGTGAGTAAAAGTAGAGTCTCCGATTACAGCGACAGCCGGATGGAGCCCGCCATCGGATGCACCTTTAGCCATAGTGATAGATGCTCCCATGTCTACACAAGAATTGATTGCGTTAAATGGTGCATTTGCTCCCAGCGTATAACAACCAATGTCGCTGAATACTTTGTGAGTAGGATATTCTTCTTTCAATACTTGAGTTAATGTTATATACATATCTCTATGCCCGCAGCCTTCGCACAAAGCCGGAGGGCGCATCTCTACAAGATTCGGAACACTGAATTCGGAACGATTCTCTTTGCCGACAGCGCGTGCCACGGTGTCCGGATTTAATTCTCCATCTTGTGACAATGTACCGTCGAGACGACCTTTTACTTTTAATCCTATGCCCAGATATCCCTTCAGTTGCTTCTCAACGAATGGTTGTCCATCCTCTAATACGAGGATTTCGTCACATTCATTGATTAATTGCATCAATTGCTTTTTGGGAAGTGGATACTGCCCAATTTTCAAAACGGGATATTCGCAACCGTCAGGATAATTTTCCATCAAGTAATTATAGCCGATTCCACAGGCTACGATGCCCATTTTTTTATTGGGGCCATCTACGTATCTATTATAAGGTGATTCTTCGGATGCTTTGATAAATTCATCCTGACGTGTAAGTAATGCTTTATAACGCTTGCGTGCGTTGCCCGGTAGCAGGATAAACTGGCGTGGATCTTCACTGAATGAGATTTCGTTTTGTGCTTTTTGTGCTTTGTTTTCTACACCTGAACGAGAGTGAGCCAAACGTGTTACCATGCGCATTAGTATCGGTTCACCGGTTTTCTCGGAAAATTCGAAACCATTGTATACCATGTCATAAGCTTCTTGTTGGTTGCTCGGTTCGTACATGGGTATTAATGAGAAGTCGCCATAGAAACGGCTATCTTGTTCGTTCTGTGAAGAGTGCATACTGGGATCGTCTGCCGCAACTACAATCAGTCCCCCTTTTACGCCTGTGATGGCTGAATTGATAAAACAGTCAGCAGCTACGTTCATTCCCACATGTTTCATGCAGACTAATGCACGCTTGCCGACAAAAGACATACCCAAGGCGGCTTCCATAGCCGTTTTTTCATTGGCACACCAGCGGTTGTGTATGTTACGTTCGCTCGTGATAGGAGCCATCTGGATGTATTCGGTAATTTCAGTGGATGGAGTACCGGGATAAGCGTAAACGCCTGAAAGTCCGGCATCCAGTGCTGCTTGTGCAATGGCTTCGTCGCCAAGTAAGAGTTGTTTGCTCATATCTTATTTTCTTTTGGTGTTAATCACGTATTCTGTTATAATATCGGGCAAAGATACGTTTTTAAGATCATTTTATCACGGGATTACTTAAAAATCTTTCTTTCATTCAGTGATTTCCAGTATTTTCTTGCATTGACCATGTGGTCTGCATAGTTGGAAGCAAAATTATGAGTACCCGAAAAATCTTCTTTGGCACACATATAAATATAGTTATGTTTTACATAATTCAATACACTATCAAGCCCTTTGGGAGAAGGTATCCGGATAGGGCCCGGAGGAAGACCCGTATTCAGGTAAGTGTTATATGGAGACTGTATGCTTAAATGCTGGTTGGTAATTCTGCGCAGACTAAAATCTTGTAAGGCGAATTTGATTGTTGGATCAGCTTGCAGAGGCATACCTGTATGTAAACGGTTTATATATAATCCCGCAACCATCGGCTTTTCATCGTTGTTGTTAGTTTCTTCTTCTACAATGGAGGCTAATGTACAAACTTCTTCAGGTGTCATTCCGATTGTTTTAGCTTTTAAACATCGGTCCTCGTTCCAGAATTTATTATGTTCTTTTTTCATCCGGGCGAAAAAGTCTTCTATGCTGATGTCCCAATATACTTGGTAGGTTTCAGGGATAAAAAGGCAAGGCATGGTAGCTTTCGTATATCCCATTTTCTCTTGGAAAGCGGGATCGTATAACGCTGTAGCAATTTCAGTGGAGTCAATCATTAACTGTTTTCCTATGCTGCGGGCTAATCTGTCCAGAGTTCGTACACTTCCGATGGTCAAATTGACAGGTGTTTGGTATCCTCTTGATAACCTACTATATAGGTGGTATGCATTATCACCCGGTTTGATAGCGTAACGTCCGGTGTGGATGTTTTTACTAAATTCACGGAAATGGGCCATCCATTTAAAACCATCAAAGTTATGAGGATTTCCTTGCTTTTTTATTTTGTTGAAAATAGAATCTGTAGTGTCATCACGATCTATATAAATATAAGTGGTTTTACTTGGATGAAATTGAGGATAGAACAAATAGTAATAAACTATTCCGGAACCAGCAATGCCAATGAAGAGAATAATAGCCAGTATGCTGAAAAATATATTTTTTCTTTTCTTATTCATATAGAATATTCACTATTTATAAAGTTGTGCCAAAGTTAAGAAGATTTCAAAGATGTTTGTTCTTGGATAATAAATGTTTTCTGTCTGTTTAGTTATTATTTACTTTTTAGGGGTATTTACTTTTTCATTTTTAGTTTTTGATATACGCTTTTGTTCCCGTTCATATTTTCCACAAAGCGATATTTGTTTGGCTCTCTAGTTTATTTTCTAAAGAATCGGGAAGAGGAGAAAAGAAATCTAAGCCGGTGAGCTGTTCAACGCTGTCAACTGAGACTGCATAATTTCGTAGTGGTTTTGTTGCAGGTTCGTTGTTGAAAACAAATCCAATAGCTTTGGGGGGAGAACCGTAAAGAGAAAGGATGACCTTGAAAAATCTTGTTGGTACGGTTACCTGGTTCTTGCCGATTGTATGGGATTCTTTATTCATTATCGGACCGCAGACAATGAAGATGGAACTGTCGGCTACTGCCCACTCACGTACTTTATCTTCCAAGTCTTTCCATTTTCGCCGGTTTAATTCGGGGTGTTGCGGGCATATATTGCTGAAATAGAAAGACTCTTTCATAGCTTCGTTACTCCACTTCATGTCGGCAGCGGGGGCCATATGTCCCTTGTCGAATCCGGAATGTGAATAATCAGAATTAGTTGCCATATTGCCTTTGATAGAAGGATCGGCGAGGAATTGATTGTTTCTTTGGGCATTTCCCTTTGTTTCTTGTCGAGTGAGTTCATAAGCTACCCAGTTTGGAATCTTTTGGATTGTATTATAAGATACAGTGTATCCCTTGTGACAAACCAGCTGTCCGTTTAGCGAGTGTTGAGAAATTGGAATCTCCAGATTCTCATAACGTAAACAGTTAGGTACAGCTTTCTTTTTTGATTCCTTTATTGTCTGAAAGAGGGTAGTCTGAATCTCCGGTATGCAAAGATAGATTCCATAAATTAAAGGTAAGATTGCAAATAGGGCTATTCCGAAAATACTCTTAAACGAATTTCTATGATATTTTTTAGACGACTTTTTTCGCTTGTTTTTCATGATATTGAAAATTTAAAGCTTGAAATTTCGAGTAATATGTGGGTACGTAGGCATTATTGTATTCCAATGATTATTGTTAGCAGCTATTGTATGGATAAAATTAAGGTGTAACAGGTATTTATATACAAGTTACACCTTTTGGATAATAAAAGAGCCGCTAGCCAGACTTGAACTGGCGACCTACGCGTTACGAAAAAACGCTTTTCGGCTGAGGATTTAGAACTAACATCGTTGATTTATAACGTGTTAGTTTCTTGTCTCGTTTTCACTATTATTTTGGTGACACTCTTATAGACACTCTGATAGTGTGTCGGGTTAATATTATTTTTGTTTCATATCGTTTTATATATAATTAGCGCTACCTTTTTGAACTATCTCCGGCATAATAATAAAAGCAATATTATGACCGATGAAGAACTAAGAAAATTTTGTTTAGAGCAAGCTGTTTTAATTTCAATCAATAAGAAATCGCTAAACGAATTTGGACGTATATCTGAATCAATTTCATTATTTGATTTGTCTAATATGATTTTTCAATATATCAAATCGGGTGCAAAACCGACAGTTAAAATCAGCGTTTCAATTGATTGATTCTGGGATTAATAGTGTTTATTTCCGATTAATACAAAAGTCATATATGATTCTTTCATAAGGAACATCTCCTTTATACAGAAAGCCATACTCCCCGTAAGGTATATCAGAGTCAACTATGACTTTAAACGCATTATTTTGCATTGGTATTGCAGTAAACGGTATTGTATCAATATTAAAGGCTCTGTATCTACTCCCTGAAAGTACCTTTTCTTTTTCCAATCTTAATGCCCTGTTTTTATTTGTTCTAAACAAACGAACAAGTATAAAATCATTAGGCGTAATGCCATATATAAAAGGATAATTTCTTATCATCATTCCAACTTCCTTCGCATTCAACATCCGATCTTTGGTTTCATCTATAAAAAAAAAGAAAAACTCTGGCCTCTGATTATCTGTGACCGTTTTAGATTCAGTACTCCTAAGGCTTAAGGATATACTTGGTTTTTCCCACCCAATCAGGTCTAAATTATTCTTTCCATCTGCAAACGCCGAAGGAGGAATCATGCTTATCTCCCCTGCCTTTCCTCGAAGATATAATCCCAATTTAATATCGTCTTGTGCAAAGCATATTACAGGATAAATCAACAATAATAATACCATTACATTTTTTTTCATTGCATATTTCATGTTTAGACACAACTCTTACAATCTCAACTGTCCGACAACCAAACTAACAGAGTATATTTCACTTTTAGGTATCTTAAATTCAGGATACTTTTCAGAAAACTCCGAAACACATAATATCGCATCATCGGCATCATAAATTCTTTTTATAACGATCCCTTGCGCCGTATCCAACACATGAACCCGCCCCCATTGTATAAAGTTTGAATTTTTAATAAACAGGCAAGCGACTTCATCGCCAGAATTATATGCAGGTGTCATACTGTCGCCTTGTACTTGAATGGTAAAATCGTATTTAGGGAATGCTTTTACCAAAGGAATTTGTTCGCATTGGCTCTTTGTAACTCCTTCCATTGCTATAGAAATAGCCCCCGCCGCGGCTGTATATGGGATTCTTGGACGTGTTTCTTCAACATATTTAGTAACATCACCTTTGCGTTTCATATCTCCTTTTCCTGTAAAAAACCATTCTACAGAAACTGGAAATTCTGCAATTGCAGAATATATTAATTGCAGAATATCAATATTCGGACTACTTTGCCTTTCTCCTAATATTGAAGACATTGTACCTATCGGTACTCCCGATTTTCTACAAAGCTCTGATCTATTACCATCAAAAAGCTCATTTACAACTATTTGTATTCTTTCATTTATTGTAGTCATAGCACATAATTATTTAGAAATAATCTAAATTACTTCAATTGCATAAAATTAATACGTTTAAATTTTAATGTTTACGCAATTGCGTATATCTTTGTCGCATCAAAGTTAATCAATCAATCAAGAAATAACAAATTAAATAGATAGAATTATGAAAGCAATCATTGACTATAAAAGAGTAAATAGCGAATTAACCGGTGCAATCATGGTAAATGAATACAATGGCAATCTTAGCTACATCGCAGTAACAGCATCTTCAAGTAAAACATTCAAATCGATGAAGGGCGCTGAAAAATACATGGCCAAATTCAATTACGCAAAATAGTAAAAACAAATAATAAGTAAAACAATGGAAACATCAACACCAATTAAGCCGACTCTTCTTGAAATGGAGATCGGAGCAAAAGTAGCCTTCCCTAAAGATCGAAGAAAGTCAGTAAGAACTACAGCATCAGACATTAAAACGGATGAAGGCAAAGTGTTTACGACTTGGATTGAAGACGATAAACTATTTGTGAAACGCAATAAATAATAGAGTTATGTTAGACAGGTATCAAGAAATATTGCAAGCAGCTAAAGACATAACATTTAGCAAACGCACCGCTCAAAAACTTGTAGGTGGGCAAAGGAGACTTGAAAGGCTTGTTGCTCAAAACAAAATCAGGGCACTTAAAACTACACCAGCGCAAAACGGACGATGGGAGTGTAATGCAGCCGACGTTTTAAGACACACAGTGCTAACCACTAAATACGCCTCAGTATGTTAACTCCTAAACAGTCCCCTTTCGCCCTAATCGGCATGTTTCTCGCCTGTTTGCTTGCAGAAGGCGAACCGGAACCGGGTAAATTAATCATCGCACTTCTGGCCGTAATTGTAACGGTACTGTATGTGATAGTATGTAACGAAGTAAATCAACGCAGAAATGAAAAGAGAAAATCTGAATTGTATCGGTAATTGCCGCCTCTGTTCCGTTCTGGGCGAATGCCCGGCCGATCATGTTCATTGCGAAGATTGCGGAACCGAAATAGAAACGGGCGAAGGTATTGAAGTCGAAGTTGAAGCGGTGCAGAACGGCCGACACGGTACGAAAATGATAACGGTATGTCCGGGCTGCTTCGCGGAGTACTATCAGGGAGATGAAACGATAGGGTTTGATTAAAAACGAGTGAAAAAGGATGAAAACTATAGAATTATTTAATGACCATTTCCAAAATTATAAAGTATACGGGATTCCCAAAGCGCAATTAATTATTGCAGATGTGCCCTACAATCTTGGAAACAACGCTTACGCCTCCAATCCTTCTTGGTATGTCGATGGCGATAACAAGAATGGCGAAAGCGATCTGGCTGGCAAAGAGTTCTTTGATACAGATAAAGACTTTAGACCCGCAGAGTTTATGCACTTCTGTAGCCAAATGTTGATGAAAGAACCGAAGGAGAAGAGCAAGGCTCCCTGTATGATTATCTTCTGTGAATTTGAAGATCAGTTCAGATACATTGAACTCGGGAAACGTTACGGGCTGAATAATTACATAAACCTTGTGTTTAGAAAAGACTTCTCCGCACAAGTCTTAAAGGCAAACATGAAGATTGTCGGCAACTGTGAGTATGGTTTGCTTTTATATAGAGACAAACTCCCTAAGTTCAACAATGACGGACGAATGATATTCAACTGCTTCGACTGGGTGCGGGACGGTGAGACTCCCAAGGTGCACCCAACGCAAAAGCCGGTACCGCTACTTCGTAGATTGATAGAAATATTCACCGACAAGGGTGATGTAGTCATAGATCCGTGTGCCGGTAGTGGCTCTACTTTGTTAGCCTCTGCCCAATTAGGACGTAAAGCATACGGATTTGAAATAAAGAAAGATTTCTTTAGAGAGGCTAATAAGTTGGTTTTATCCCGAGTCCAACAATCGTTATTTTAACCTTTAACTCCATAAAAATAAATCAATTATGACACACTGGAAAACCCAATTTAATTACCCATATCTGGGCGCTCACAGCCTTCCGGAAGGCAAAGATTTAATCCTTACTATCCGAGAAATGAAGCGCGAAGAAGTGACCGGGGAAAACGGTAAGAAAGATATGTGCTTAATCGCATATTTTCACGAGAATGTCAAACCGATGGTAGTTAACAAAACCAACTGTAAAACATTGGAGAAACTGTTTAAAACGCCAGATATTGAGCAATGGATCAATAAGGCTATGCAAGTCGGCTCCGCTCGTGTAAATGTAAAAGGAGAAATGGTAGATGCACTTCGTATCAGACCATTTGCGCCGAAACTGGATGATACCAGATCAACCGTTGAAACCGGCTCCGCAATCTGGAACAACATTATAGACGGTTTAAAAGGCGGCTATACAGTAAATCAGGTTATCGCTAAGTACAAACTAACCAAAGAACAAATAAAAGAATTACAGAAACATGAAATCCATTAGAATAAAACGGGCAACAACTTGTGGTGTCAGGGTTTGCGAAGGTGAATTATTTGAGGCGCATGGCTTTCAGTTCTGTATAACAAATAGTTTTGATCCGGTTATCTATTATGCCATCGAAGTAACCTCCGGTATGTCTGCATGTAAGCGGTTTACATTTTATTTTGAGAATGAATACGCTTGCATTAAAGCTGTAAAGCAATGGATTGTACAGAATGGAGCACTTTTCGATAATAATTTGCTTGATCGTAGTAAAAAGGCACTGATAAAATACAATATTAAATTTCCTCTAAATAATAAAATATGAAATCCGCTGAACAAAAAGAATTTGAATGGAAAGAAAAACGGCGTGGTCTGATTACAGCCTCCGTTCTTCCTGATCTGATGAAAGCCGGCAAAGGTACGCCATTTGGCAAAGCCGCTTTAGATGTGATGTTTGCTGTTCGCTATGAACGCCGAACCGGAGTAACCCGAGAAAACGGCACAGCAAAGGCCTTCGATTGGGGGCACGAAAATGAACCGCTCGCCGTGGAATGGCTACGTACGCAGCTATTAAATGAAATCAAGTCCTGTACTACCGATTTTGAGGACATCGTATTTAACGAGCCGTTTGAAGGCTTTGGCGATTCGCCGGATGCCTATGTATATGGCTTTGATGGAAAAGTATCGGCACTGGTTGAAATTAAGTGCCCGATGTCACAAGGAAAGATCGAGTCACTACAACTGCTACAGGAAATTAACGACAAAGATGAATACTATTGGCAGTTTCTCGGGCATTTCCTCGGTCGCCCGGATATAGATACCCTATATTATGTCATCTATGACGGCTATGTAAATGACGGGCGTCTGCTTGAAATGCACCGGAGTGATCACACTGAAAACATACAGAAGTTGTATGACCGGGTACGACTGGCAAATGAAATGATAGACGAATCATTACGGAGTGGTCGGGATTTTCCGGAATGTATCGACAAGGCTAAGGAAGTTTTAGCGATAAAGGCTGAAATTGAAACATTAAAACCGAAAGCAAAAGGCAATGTCCCGGTACAAAATCAAATAACAAGGCTAAAAAAGCAATTAAAGAAATTGAAATTAGCAAGTACTGTCACAACACATTAACATAACATTTTAAAATATACAATTATGATGCACACTTGGTTTTTATGCAAAATCCGTTACGAGAAAATAGACTCAGACGGAGTTAACAAAAAAGTTACTGAACCCTATTTGGTCGATGCACTCAGCTTCACCGAAGCGGAAGCACGTATTATCGAAGAAACGACACCGTTTATCACTGGCGAATTTACCGTTACCGATATAAAACGTGCCAATTATAGCGAACTCTTTCCATCTGATGAAGAAGCGGCCGATAAATGGTATGCCGGACGACTTGCTTTCGTTGTGCTGGATGAAAAGACCGCAAAGGAGAAACGAACCTATACGAATGTACTTGTACAGGCTGCCGATCTCCGCGATGCTATGAAGAAAGTAGATGAAGGTATGAAAAATACCATGGCGGAATATCAATCTATTGCATTGAAAGAAACTGCAATTATGGATGTCTACCCATATCGTTCAAAAGATAAGTAACAACAAACCGGGTGAAAGTCCCGGTTAACGGAGCGTAGCTTAAAGGATAGAGCAGCGGCGCGCGCAGTAAAGACAGCAGTATAGGCGGTTCGATTCCGCCTCGCTCCACTACTAACAAATATTATCAAGATGGCAAAATACAACAATACCAAGTACAAAGGATACGACTCTATTCGCGAGTATAGACGGGCGCAAGAACTGAAACTGCTCGAGAAAAAGGGGATTATCTCTGGTCTGCAGGAACAGTGTAAATACGAGCTTATTCCGGCGCAATACGAGTATTATGAAGTGAAGGGAATCCGGAAGATGCTGCAGAAAAGAAAGCTATTGGAGAAGTCCCTGTCCTACTATGCCGACTTCGTTTATTATCGTGATGGCGAATTAGTGGTGGAAGATGCGAAAGGGATGAAAACGAAAGAGTATATAATCAAAAGAAAACTGATGCTTAGCATACATGGTATCAGAATAAAGGAGGTTTAATCATGGCAAAGAAAATCATTCAATCACAAAGTAAACCGGACTGCCGGAGGTGTAAGTATGGAGGTGAAGAAAAGAATTATATGTGTTACTGCTCCGCTCTGAGTGTCTTTAGATCGGTAGGCGTAAGGCCGTGCAGTTATTATGTTTCTCGATAATATGGATGGATATACGTTAATGGAACAAATGCGAAGAGCACGCAGACGCAACAGGCTTACCGCTACCGAACAAGCACTATTTTATGAATTAGTTGCAGTTTGTAATAGCGAGGGTTGGGAGGACGTTTTCAGTTGCTCAAACATTGAACTATGCTGTTCCCTCAATATCGACGAGAAAACTTTAGTTCGGGCACGGTTATCTCTAATTAATGCAGGACTGGTTTATTATAAATCGGGTAAAAGCAGAAGAGTAGTCGGTTTATATTCTTTCTCTAAAAAGTTCAAAGATGAATCGCCAAAGAAAAAGCCGACTACCGGAAAAAATACGGTAGATGTGCCAACCGAAAAGCCAACCGAAAAGAAAGGAGATACGCCAGCCGATGCGCCAACCAATATGGGAGCCAATCAGCCAGCCGATGCGCCAGACTATATTAAAACTAAAACAGAAACTAAACTAAAAGAACTCTCTCTATCTCTCGACGAGCTTTCTTTTATCTCTTTTGAGTTTTTAGATGTCTTTCTGTTGTGGCTGGAATACAAAAAAGAACGAAGAGAAAAATATAAATCTGATCGGTCTGTTAAGGCATGCTATGACAAGTTAGTCAGATTAAGCGGAAATGATGCGAATGTAGCAAATGAAATCGTTAATCAGTCTATCGCCAACAACTGGGCAGGGCTTTTTGAACTTAAAAATAATTGTAGAAATGGAAACAAGGAGCAAACAAATGATGTCGATCAAACAACTATTATCATTCGGAAGGCCGACATCTGACCCTGTGCCCGCAAAGGATCGGGCAGAATGGTTTAAAGAGTGTTGCCGTTTTGTATGCAGCAATTTTCAAATAGACAAATCAAACCGAAATGTGATGAATCAAATATTTCTGTACATGGAAAAGGACAGGTCGAAACTGGACCCGGAAAAAGGTATTTTGCTTTGTGGCCCGGTCGGAACCGGAAAATCTACCATTATGCAGATAATGAACCGATACAGATACTTTGTAAGCGGACAGGATAAAGGCGGTTATCCGATGGGAGGTTTCCGTATTGATTCTGCTTCATTCATTGCAAATAGCTTTTCTATGCGAGGCAAGGATGCACTGGAATTGTACACGTACAACAATGGCAGTCCGCGCATGATGTGCTTCGATGAATTAGGGCGTGAACCCATTCCGGCAAAATACTTCGGTACAGAGTTGAATGTAATGCAATATATCTTTCAGTGCCGATACGAGCTCAGGAGAGAAGCCTTAACGCATGCAACAACAAATCTATCAATAAAAGATTTGCAACTTAAATACGGCGCTTATATCGCTGATAGAATTAATGAAATGTTTAATGTGATCGAATTAGGAGGCAGCAGCAGACGATGACACCGATAAAAAGAAATAAGAATCCAGCAGGTGACTTTAAAAAGTCAGTAGTTCGCATAGACCTCGATGACTGGAAGCGGCTCGACGCTATCAGAGCTAAATACAAATTCAAAAGTATCTACGAAATCATGCAATATCTGGTAGGTGCATTTCTGAGAGTAGCCGATCCGGAACACGAAGAAAATGACGATCCCATACCGGACGAAATTACGGAAATGTTCAGCGACTTTGCGCAGGCTGAGAGGCAGTTCAACTACTCAAAGCCGAAACGGGCATTGCCGCAACACGTGAAAGACGAGAAGAACGGACAACTACGATTTAAATTTTAAATAATGATTAAGAAACCAATCAACGCAAATTATTTGCAAGATGTTCCGGAACATCATAAGCCCGTGAACGAACAGAACCGGAAGTATATCGACCGATTCGTTACAGAGAATTACGAATGCTTAAACAGCAAGTTTAAAACAGACGAAAAGATCAATTCAAGCGGATTCGGGGCACTCGACAAGCTGAACGAGACACTTCTAAGGCTTTATACTGATCCGGATTTATGCTTTACGAACTGGCCGGATGCAGAACGGTATATGTCGAGCAAGTTCACTGAAAAAGAACTACGCATCCCGGTTCGGAAACCAAAGAGAGGGGATGAAGTGGAGAATTAATTTAAAACAATACAGGAATGAATAAAAAGGAGGCGGGGTGTAAATCCGCCTCCCTGTCTACTCTCAACCCTCTTCACGTATCCTTATCCGCTTGTAGAAACCAAGGTTTAAGTATGTGTAAGTTGTTGTTTTCGCTGTTACTGGGATGGGGTTCTGACAATTTTTGATACAATCTGATATTTTATTTGATAGCATCCCAGCTATTATTGATAGCAGGAATTCTTTCATAAAATGATTGTTTATTTTTAGTAACAGTATATACCTGGTAGGATTCGAACCACATATCCAATTGAAAGTTGGAGCTTAACCATTCGGCCACAGGTATAAAAACAGAAGCAAATATACATTTTTAATTGATAGAAAAAATATTATGGCAAAAATTTATGTAGCAAGTAGCTGGAGAAACTCATATCAGCAGGATGTTGTATCGTTTCTCCGAAATGAAGGTCACGAAGTGTATGATTTTACACATCCAAACAGTGACATGAATTATGGCTTTTCATGGTCGAATATTGATCCTAATTGGAAGAACTGGACCACACAGCAGTATCGGGAGGCTCTCAATCATCCGATTGCACAGAAAGGTTTTGAATTAGATTTCAATGCTATGAAATGGGCGGATGTCTGTGTTATGGTTCTTCCTTGTGGTCGGTCTGCTAATACAGAAGCCGGATGGATGAAAGGTGCAGGTAAAAGAGTTATGGTTTACTCTCCAAAGGAGCAAGAACCGGAGCTTATGTATAAGATATACGACTTCATAAGTGACAGTATGTTTAGAATCAATGATAAGATAAATAGAGTATAACAAAGCAGAAAGGAATCAAATTATGGAAAAGATGTATGTTGTAAGAAAGAGGAATGGAATACTTAATCTGTTCATCGGTGGCCATGCAATAAAATTACCTAATACATGGGGATTCACTGACGGTGCAATTGTTGTTCGTTTGGATAAAGAAGATTTTCCCAATGTGAAATGGGAAGATGATGAGCCGACGGAAGTTTTACTTGTCCAAAAGAAAAATAAATTCAAAGAATAATCCTCAAATCAAATTAGAAAGGAGCCAAACATGAAAGTAGGAGAATATTCATATTCTATACACGGACGAAATTACAGAATATGCGTGTGTGATTATTCAGACGGGAAAACACAAATATCAAGTCCCGTTCGTAACGAACCACTTTACATCGACCGAGAAGAAGCCCGGAAACGTGTATACGAGTTGAACGGCTGGAAGTATAAACCTAAAATGACAAAGCATGAATAAAGCAGAACATTACATTCAACAGACCACAACGGAACGAGTTCGTTCGCGTGGCCTGATTCGAACAGTCGCAACAGAGGCTATTCGAATACAGCGAGAAGAAACGACAGCAAATGCAGTCACAGTATTTAAACAGATGTGCCCGTCAAGAGTCAGCAAGGGTTGCGCGAATGTGACTCACAAGAAAGAAACTCAGTCAACCCGATGCGATGGGAATTGTAAGCGCATCAAGTATTTACTTGCTGGTATGAATAAGCTGGAATGAAGTATTTAATTAAACGGATTCAATGTGTATCGGGCGAAGTAACCGATACGCATTATGTGAACATTGAAACCAATAATATTGAAGCTACCAGAAAGGAACTGCACGCATGTTATCAATGCGATAGGATATTATTTAGCTATGAACAAATAAATAAAACACAATGAGCAGAAACCCATATTACATTAAAATGATCAACTCGCAGCGGTGGAAGAACCTACGTTGCGATAAACTGAGAGCTAATCCGGTTTGCGAAGTGTGCGAGGCGAACGGATTAAGTACGCTTGCAACCGAAGTACACCACAAAACCCCGGTTGAATCCGTTTCGCATGAACTCGGAATGAAACACCTTATGTTTGATCGAACGAACTTACAGAGCCTTTGCCATGCGTGCCACTCTGAGATACACCGACGCGCGTTTAGCCATTCGAAAGAAGCAATTCAGGCAAACAATAGACGGGCAACAGAGCGTTTTGCGGATAAGTTTTTGAAATGAAATTAAGAGGGTACGTCTACTTTTGACGTACCCTCTTAACTATTTATTGATCCATTCTATATTTTTTATTCCATTAGTTGGATATAATTTCGCATTTGTCGAGTCTTCCTGAACGACAATATATTTAGTACCTAGAAAAACTAATCTATGTTGTGCATCCGTTTCTATTATATCTCCATTAATAGACTCAATTTTAACAGTAGTATTATAGAAATGAGGTATTCTCTTCTTTACATCAGAGCAAAAAAATATCATGGCAATGAAAATCATTAAATGAAAAATAATATCACCTCTTCCATATTTGCAATATGCAAAGACAGCGCCTGCAATTATATAATAGATACTTGCCGCTGGATATAAGTCTAGTATAAACGAAGTTGTGACAATTATTAATATCAAAAACAATAATCCTCCCCAATAAAACAAACACCTCTTTTTAGAATATCTTCTTATATACTTACTTAAAGACTCTAAAATCTTATCTTTCCGCTCTTTTAATGAATCAAGCAGAGGGGCAGCAATTAGTGATATTCCACCAAACACAATAGAAAAAGAAATGAGTGACGGTATTAAAAAAGAAGCAAAAGTAAATTGTATATCATCCCATGTTATAATACTTGTCATATCCAAATCAAATGGCGCCAAACAATGCCAAATCATAACTAACGAGAAATAATAATACATGAAAGCGAACACACTTATAGTTGAAAGTATGTAGGAAATGTTCTTAGTATTCATTTGTGCAAGATTTATATTGTAAAATTTATTGCAAATATAAATATCTTCTTGTATATATACAAAGCGGGGTGGTCTTTTTTTGAGGGCGACAGACCGTCCAAACCCACGCCCACCAGTTTTTACACGCGCGGAGAATTTTCAAAACGAGGGGGTATCCGTTGGGGGTGACATTTTCCGTTACAATCTACGAGCTACCAAATACTTACTTAAAAAACATACGTGTAAAAAGCGCGTAAAAACATGGCAACTTTAGACGACATAACAGAAAAAATCCGTTCCGCAATGGAAGCACAAGGCACATACACCCCTGAACTTGATTTGTGTATAGAGCTTTGTGCCGGGTCTTATATGGCGTTCCGGATTGCTCTATCTGACATCTCAAAAAAGCGGATGAAATCTTTCACTAAAGAGATAACCCGCGAGAATAATGAAAAGCTGGTTGCACATCCGGCTTTTAAAACTCTGTTTGATGCGCTTGAAGCCACTCGCAAACAGTTACGCGAACTTGGTTTGACATTGCAGACCCTTGCATCAGGTGAAGCCGACGAAGTAACCGAATTAATTGACGAAGTAAACAAGGCGGATGACTATGAATAAGGAGGAACTTATACAGCTAAAGACTGCTACCGTTGACGCATTGCGCTCCGTTGATATAAACTCTTATCAGTTAGATAAAGCGGATATCCGGTTAAACACTTATATAGCCGGATGTATAGGCAACCCGGAGGCGCATAACCTTTACGAGTTACTTGCGATCCGTCGTTTCTTTTATCTGCTGGATAAATACGACTTTAGACCCGGTAAGGTCCGCCGCTTTATTGTGTTTTACGAAAAGTTGAAGTTTTCCGGCACTAAGGGGCTGACGCGATATAAGCTAACTCCGGTTCAGGTATTTCAATTCACGAACATACTCGGTTTTTATAGACCAGGGACAAATAAACGCCTGATTCGTGACGCTCTGCTATTTGTCCCTCGTAAATTCAGCAAAACGACAAGTATCGCAAGTTTGGCAGTATTCGACTTGTTGTTTGGCGATGCTAATGCACAAGCATACGTTGCCGCCAATTCCTACAATCAGGCTAAGATATGTTTTGATGAAATCCGCAACATCCTGAAAGCGTTAGACCGGAAGTTGCGACATTTTAAGATTAACAGAGAGATCATAAATAACAAAATAAAGGGCAAAACCTCTTTCGCCCGGTGTTTGGCGTCCAGTCCCGACAAACTGGATGGGCTTAATGCAAGCACGGTGATAGTAGACGAATATTCGCAAGCCGATAGCGCCGCTTTGAAGAACGTTTTAACTTCTTCAATGGGTGCACGGCTCAACCCTTTGACCATCGTAATAACAACCGCCTCAGACAAGCATACAACCCCGTTCACTGAAATGCTTTCAATATATAAAGCCATTCTACGCGGTGAGGCTGAGAACGATTCTATTTTCGCCCACATCTTTGAACCCGACATAGACGATGAAGAAGGTGATCCGGCAACGTGGTATAAAGTACAACCCCACATGGGGATCACGGTTTACGAGGACTTTTACAAGGACGCTTATCAAAAGGCGCTATATAGCGCACCTGACGCATTAGAGTTTCGCACAAAGCTCCTTAACATCTTTGCGGTCAATTCTGAAACGAAATGGATTGAGGCAAGGGAGATCGAGGAACGGTATAAGGCTATCCCTGTAGATAAGATCACAAGTCACCCGCCTACGATGGTAGGAGTTGATTTATCGGTACGTGATGACTTTTCAACTGTAACGTATAATATCTATTCCCCGGATACTAAGTCATTTCATTCCGTTACGGATTACTATTTTCCGGAAGGCGCTTTGCCCGGACACCCTAACCGGGAATTATATGAAGGATGGGTCAAGGCCGGATATTTGAAGCTATGTCCGGGCGAAGTGATTGACTACGAAATGATCGTGAATGATATTTTAGCCCGGGCAAAGTACTTGAAAATTCTCGGAATTGGATATGACCCATATAAGTCGGCTGAGTTCGTAAATCTATTATCCGCATCGGTTGGCTATGCAAATGACTACATAAGTCCGGTAAAACAGACATACGGAACGTTTACAAGTCCTATAGAATCGTTTGAACTCGCGCTGCATCGCAATAAAATAACATTTGACCCGAATCCAATAACGCCGTATTGCTTTGGTAATGCCGTTCTTGACGAAGATAGAAACATGAATAAAAAGCCGATCAAACGAACGCATAATAGTAAGATCGATTCAACGATAACGAATCTTATGACATTTTACCTGTTTAACACTTATACAAATTAAAATATGAAGATTTTCAATATTCTAACAAGACAAATACGTAGTATTTCCGAAGGTTTAGGCAATGGAAGTATTGCTCAAAATCAGGGTAACACAAATGCAAATGTACGTATAACCTCCGTTCCAGCTCAACCCGTTAATGTAAATTCGTCCGAAAAAGCAATGCAACTTGCGGCGGTATACAGATGCGTTTCCATTCTTTCCGGAACAATAGCCTCACTGCCTTTGCTGATAGAACGAAAACAAGACGGATATTTTTCTGTTGATGAACGCCACGAACTATACAAACTGCTTGTGCGCCGCCCGAATTTAAGGCAAAACTCTTATGACCTGATGCAGAATGCAGTTATACAGGTTGTGTTGGCTGGAAATGCCTACATTTTTATTCGCAGGACATGGGGAGAAATAAGCGAACTTATACTGTGTGCGCCTAATACCGTAACTTATGACAAGTTTCGCAATATATATAAGATTTGCGACCCTATCAACAGAGTAAACGGAACCTTTGAGGCTGATGATGTTATACATCTTAAAAACAAAAGTCTCGATGGAGGTTACACAGGAGTAAGTACAATCTATTACGGTTCCCGCGTACTCAGCATTGGGGGCAGCGCAGATAATCAAGCGCTCCATCTTTTTCAAAATGGAAGCAAGATAAAAGGTATTGTTTCAGGAGCCAAAGAAGGCACTCAGGGAATTGCCGGTATGACTGATACTCAGACATCAAGTGTTGCCGAACGGATCGAGAATGAATTAAATTCCGGCCGGGGTATCGTATCAGTAAGCGGCGACGCTTCTTTTCATCAGCTTTCGATAAATCCGATTGACTCTCAATTGCTGGAACAGATGAAGCACTCTATTTTAGAGATTTGCCGCATGTTCGGCGTACATCCTGATAAGGTCTTTGCCGGACAACCCACAAACTACAAAGCCTCAGAAATGGGACAAGTGTCATTCCTTACTGACACATTACTTCCTATTCTCAAACAGTTTGAGGCGGAACTCAATGTGAAGCTAATTCCTGACAGTGTATCGCATCTGTACCGTATCCGCTACGATATTGATGTTTTGTACCAAACTGATCTCGCAACGCAGATAACCTACATGAAAGGAGGCTACGAACTTGGTCTTTTTACCACAAACCATTTACGGGCAATGAAAGGATTGCCACCTGTTCCCGGTGGTGATACTGTTATGACCAGTTGCAATGTCGCCCCGATTGACAGTCCTAAAATCAGAGGTGAATCTTCCGGGGAAAATAAAAGCGAGCTACCAAATAATGAATAAAAAACATATGGTAAAAACGGTATGGAAATTAGAAGTTATACGGATATAGCATCACCCAAGATTTCGGAAGGCCGGATGATAGAAGGCTTTGCCGCCGTATTCGATCAGGAGAGCAGGCTTAATTTTGACCAGAAAACAAAGTGCTTCTTTATTGAAGTGATCGAGCGCGGCGCCATAACAGACGAGTTAATTCAATCATGTGATATAAGGGCACTGATTGAGCATAACGCACAACGGATGATAGCCCGTTCAAGATATGGAACCGGTTCTCTTTCTTTAATGGTGAATGATTACGGACTCGGATATAAGTTATCCGCTCCTAATACTCCGGATGGCGACTATGCAGTAGAAATGATTTCAAGAGGTGATTTGTACGGTTCATCATTTGCTTATTCTACAGATGACAAAAAGAACGTCACGTACAAGAAGTCGGACGGGTTACTCTATCGAATCGTTCACAAAATAGATCGAATTTCAGATATTTCGATTGTTGCCAACCCTGCCTATTATGGAACGGACGTCACTTTGCGAAGTTTAGAGGAAATAGACAGTTCACTAACAGATAATTACTACAAAGAACAAATTAATAACTTACGAAAATTTATCTAACAATGAAAAAGGAAATTAACAGAATTGCAGAAATTAAAGAAGAAATGCGCACAATGCTTGATGCGGCAGAAGTCGAAAAAAGATCACTCACCGAGGATGAATCCAAGACTTTTGCAGCTTTGAAAAATGAAAAAGATTTGCTGCAAATGAAGATCGAACGTAGAAGTCTCGATACTGAACCGGAAAGAGATCGGATTACTCCAACAAGAGCATTGTTTCCGCAAGCGGTTTACGATGTGGTATATCATAGATCACTTGATGACTATAACGGGGTTGTCACTGAGGACGGAATCAAAGTAGTTGAACGCGGTTTGACTGTGACCGATACAGCTACCGTTGCTGATATCGTGCCTGTTACAATCGGAGAAATCATTGACCCGCTGGAAAAAGGGCTTATCATTAATAAGCTGGGTATCAAAATGCAAAGCGGGCTTGTAGGAGAACTTATATTCCCCACTTTACAGGCTATTGAGGCCAGCATTGCGGGTGAAAACGCCGCAATTGGAGATACAAAACTTTCACTCGGAAAAATAAAATCCACTCCTAAGCGTGTGTCTATCTCTGTTCCGGTGTCAAAACGGGCTATCAGTCAGACTAATTACTCGCTTCAAGATGTTGTCTTGAAACAAATTTCACTGGGAAGCGCACGACTTCTGAACAAATGGATGTTTTCAGGTACACAGTTAGAAGGCGCCAGTTCCGGCCCATTCGTTAAAGACGCTTCTGTAACGTATACAGACTCCCCGTCTTTTGCTAATGTTGTCGCATTGGAAACGGCGGTTATGGCTGAGGGTGTCGATGTAACCGACGGAACTGCCGCATATGTTTGTACTCCGGCTGTTTATGGACAACTAAAATCAACTCCGATTGAAAAAGGATCACCTAAAATGATTCTTGAAGATGGTAAGATTAATGGTTATCCGGTACTTGTCACCTCCTATATGGCAACCGATACTATCGGTTTTGGTGTGTTCTCTTATGTTGCCATCGGGCAGTTTGGCGATATTGACTTAGTGATTGACCCCTATACACAAGCCAAAAGCAATATTGTAAACTTCGTGTTAAACTCAGATTATGATATTGTGACTGCGCGAAGCGAAGCTTTTGCCGTAGCAAAGAAAGCAGCTTCATCTGCCGGAGCATAACGACCAAACTAAGTATTAATCAAAGGCTGGGGCTTCGGCCTCGGCCTTCTTCATTTCTAAAAGATGAAAGAATACGTAACACTTGAAGAGTTAAAGCAACATCTTAATGTTGATTTCGACAATGACGACGCTTATATACAGGGGTTGATCATTCCGGTACAACTCAGTATCGAGGCTTATCTCAATGCCCCGATTGAATCGTTCGTTAAAGACGACCGGATAGACCCGCGAATCTGGCATGCCATTCGTATTATAGCTGCAAACTATTATGCGAACCGTGAAGATATAACTTTCGCCACGCCTAATATCATTCCTGGTCATATTGCCTTCTTACTTCAACCCTTAAAACGATATACATAATGCAGGCGGGACTATTGACAGACATTATAAGTTTTCTACATCCCCAGACGATTCGCGATGCTTTGGGCGGTACGTCTGAGAGATGGATGGAAGCTTTCAAGAAGCGTGCGTGTGTCCGGTATAAATCCGGTACGCGCAAAGAGATAAACGGCGAGGTGCTCAACACTCACACCGTCACGATCATGGTACGTTACAGCAGAGATATAAGCGAAAAAATGCGCATTGTCTACGAGGGACGTAAATACAAAATAGCCTTCATCCATCCGGATAGAAAGGCACAGTCTATAACCATCGAAGCAGAATTAATCAATGAGTAATATTGTACAAGCATCCTACCGGGTTGAGGTTGACGCCTCTAAGGTTAATGCGTTATTGGCCGCACTGAATGACAAGGAGGCAAAGAAGGCTATTAAATCCGGACTCCGTAAATCAGCAAGTATCATTCGAAAGCAAGCGCAAAAAAATTGGGTTGCATCTGTTCCGGGTGGGGCTGGATTGAAAAAAGAAATAAATATTGCAGTTTACCGCAATGCGTCCGGCGCACGGGTTGACTTACTCGACAAACGGCGGAAAGGTTCAAAACAGTTTGTTTTGAAATTCTTCGAAAGCGGTACGGAACAACGAGCTACCAATAGAGGAGCAAACAGAGGTATTATAGAGGCCACTCACTTTTTTAAAAGCGCAGTAGACTCTAAAAAAAGTGAGGCTGAGAACTCACTGGAAAGAAACATTTTGGATTCAATACAAAAAGTAATAGATAAAAAGAAATGAGCTTATCAATCAGCAAACATACATTCTCAAAACTCAGTGAGTCGGAAAGTTTAACGCAACTTGTCGGAGATAGGATTTATCCTATTTCTACTAAAAACGCTACTTCTTTCCCGTTCGTTTTGTATAAGCGTAGTGCACTTACTCCGGCTTATACAAAGGATAGATACGCCAGTGGGGATAGTGTCACTATTGAGGTTATTGCCGCCAGCGATAACTATTCAAATTCAGTCGAGGTTATTGAGGCGGCACGCAAAGCGCTTGAAGGGAAGCGGGGTAAATACGACGATTTCAAAGTAACGGGTGCTAAACTTATCGCCGCCGATGAAGATTTCATTGAAGAAACTTTCATCCAGCGACTTACATTTGAAATTGAGACGGATTCAGTAGAGTAACTAACATTTAAATATTGAAAACAATGAAAGCAAATGCAGTATTAGGAAAAGATTTCATGCTATTTGTCGGCGGAAAGGCGCTGGCGTTGGCTACATCCTGTAAATTGTCAATCTCGGCCGAAACGATTGACACACAAAGTAAAGATTCCGGCATTTGGACGGAAAAAGACATAAAAAAATTGTCTTGGAACGGTTCAAGTGAAAACCTATTCAGTGCAGACGATAAAGTAAACGGATATGATGTTCTTTTGGACTTAATGTTAAAACGCAAGCCTATCGAAGCAAAATTCGGTATTCCGGCAAACGCAGATTCAGATGAAGTTCCCTCTTCCGGTTGGACTCTTCCGGCCGCATCTTATTCCGGTAATGTCTTAATTACAAATCTAGAATTAAATGCACCTGATGGTGATAAAGCAACTTTCTCCGCCACATTCGAAGGCACAGGAAAACTTAGCCCCAGAGTGTCCGGAGATGGAGGTATAGTGGATGATCCGACCGCGTAAACGATGGAAAGGGCGGGAATCCCGCCTTTTCTTTTTCTAACTCAAAAAACTTATCATAATGAAAACGATCACTATCAAAAAACAGAAGTACATTTTAAAGTATACATTGCGCGCCTTCTTTATCTTCGAAAATCTCACAGGTAGGCAGTTTGCGTTCGGCCGGATGTTGGACGAATATCTACTGTTTTACTCTATTCTTCTGGCAAATAACAAAGATACATTCTTAATGCCTTTTGATGAATTTATAGAGGCGTGTGAGTCTGATCCGGCTCTGTTTCTCTCTTTCAAAGAGTTCTTCGTAAAAGAGATTGAATTACTTGAACAGGCAGCAGATAGCACAAAAAAAAAGACGACTCCGAAGAAGCGTGCAGTATCCGGGAACTCTACGCCCGCGTTGTAGGTGAGGGCGGTATTGCACCTGATTATTTCCTCGACCGGATGACGCTCACAGAAGTTCGCTACTTCTTAGAGGGGTTAGGCAGGCGTAACCGGGAAAGCTGGGAGCAGACCCGGATCATTGCGTATGTCATCGCTCAGGCGAATAGCACAAAACAACTAAAGCAATCGGATATACTTCGTTTCCCATGGGATGAAGCGAAGGAAGACGAAAAGAAACGCACATCCGTTACGGATGAAGAAGTGAAACGATTGCGGGCAAAAGCAAAACTAATCGAAAAAGAAATGAATCATGTCTGATATAATAACACGACTATTACTTAAAACGAATGACTTTGACGCAAACCTAAATCGGGCAAAAGGTTCGGTTAACAGCTTTCAAGGCGGTATTTCCAGTATGGCAAAAACCGCCGGGGCTGGTATAATGAAGTTTGCCGGGACAATTGGCATTGCGGTGGGGGCCAGTGAAGCGTTTATGAAAACGATACGCGGTTCTCAGACAACCAGCGATGAGTTTGATGCCCAGATGCGCACATGTCAGACATCTGTAAATGAATTTTTCACCAGTTTGTCTACCGGGGATTTTACTTATTTTCTGGGTGGATTGGATAGTATAATATCCAAGTCCAGAGACGCGTATGCAGCATTAGATCAATTAGGAAACGCCCGCATCAGTTACGACTATTTTCGGGAAGATTTTAATGCTGCTATGGCTGAGTCCCGTAGTGTAGCTATGGATAGTACTGCGTCAAAAGAGCAAAGGGAGGCCGCATTAAAGGAATGGACAAAAGCTCTTGAAGATAAAAAAAACAAGGCGTCATCTGTCAGTTCAGATGCTCTTACAGCTTTAAAAACTGTATTAGTTGAAGGAAATCTGTTAAATGCTGACGATGTGACATTGGAAGACTTTGCCAAGGTGCTTAGCTATGATGTTGCCGGAAGTAAACGCGATGTTCTAAAGTCTGAAATGGCTAATAAGTATGATACTTATAAAATCAAATATGCCGAATTAGAGCGGCGTAAAAAAAACGGAGGGCTTGCAGACTGGGCATTTCCGGAGTCAAAAGAAGCAAAAGATAGGGCATCTCTTAATGATTTTATAGCTTCTAAGCAAGCCGAACTCAATAAGGAATATAAGGATGCTATTTTGTTTCAACAGGCTATTGTAAAATGGAAAGATGAAGAATTGATCAAAGCGGTGCAGTTGGGAAAAGAGTACAAACAAATAAATCAGGAACTTGCCAATGATAAGAAAACATTTGATAGGGTTCGGGATAGAATCAATAAACCTAAAAAGAATCCAAAAGAAAACGAAGAAAAAAAGCCCTTAAAGGATACTCTTTCATGGTATGACATCCAGATAACGGAGTTAAACAAAACTCTTGTAAGTTCTGCATATAGGCAGGCACGCGCCACTATTCAGGCCACAATAAATGAACTTGAACAAAAGAGAATAAGCCTAAAAATGCAGATCGACGGTGATGTATTCAAAGGCAAGCACGGCGAAATGAAAGATGGTGAATTGTTATTGCCAGCCTCTAAAGTTCCGGATATAGCCAAGATTTACTCCGATTCCGGTACAGAGTTTGCCAAGCTGGAAAGCATGTATAGTGAAATGATTGCAGAAAGACAGAACGCATTATCAAAAGCAACAGATGAGGAGCAGCAAGCATTTATTCAATCTCAGATCGGCAAGCTAAAAAGTACATTGAAAGAACTTCGTTCCATGCAGAAAGAATCAGATGTGACAGGTCATATCTATGCTGCCTATCAAAACAATGCAGGTAGTAAAAAACAGGGTTCATTTGATTTAAGGAAAGAAATCGGAAACATGAAGTTGCCCAAGTTCGAATCTCCAATAAAAAAAGAGGATATTGATTTAAATCAGCAGTATGCTGACTCTTTAGGAGATGTAAGTAATGTTATGGGCAGCTTATCCGGCCTGTTTGATAGCAATACTGCATCTGTTTTGCAGTGGGGCAGCAGCCTAATAGGAACTATAGCACAAGCTATCCCAAAAATCTTAGAAATGTCTACGGCTAACGAAATAGAGGCCGCTTCCGCTACTAAAAGCGCATCCGCAAATACTTTGGCGGCTGGTTCAGAGGCACTAAAAGCACATGCAGGTATTCCATTCGTCGGTATTGCAATGGGGGTTGCTGGGGTTGCAGCGATAATTGCCGCAATGGCAAGTATTCCCAAATTTGCAAACGGCGGTATCGTTCCTGGAATTTCGTTTGCAGGTGATAAAGTTCCTGCAATGCTAAATAGTGGTGAAATGATTTTGAATGGTTCACAACAAGCGAACTTATTTAAAATGCTCAATACCGGATTGAATATTAGCCACCCCAACATTTCACTACCTTCCGGTCATCTGGCGGGCATAATCTCACCCTCTGAGAATGATCGCAGAATTGATGTATCTGGCGACTGGATACTAAGAGGCGATACCATTTTTTTACAACTAAAAAACTACATGAAGAAAACAGGAAAAAAATTATGATGAATTACGGCACAATATATACACTATACTTTCGATCACGGAAAGAAGAAGATAACTATACGGTAGAAATACAGAAAGAAGGCTATACAGGGCGAGTTGCTGAGTTAACAGGGAGCGGCGACGCTCCTTTTTCTGTAGAAATTGCGGATGATGACTTTCTTTATGTTCCTACCCGTTTTTCTACAGCTACTATTAGAGTTGTAGGAAACGACTACTTGCAAAGCCTATACTCGACCGGATATCAGCAGTACCGCGTTAACTTTAAGCAAGGTAATAAAATTGTTTGGACTGGATTCGTTACCCCAGAATTATATACTCAGGATTACACTTCCAACAAATTTGATTTAGAAGTTCAGTGCGTATCTGCAATGAATACATTAGAGTATATCAACTATAAATTAAAAAACGAAACGGACAAAGGATTTATTTCACTGTGGGAATTATTGACACGTTGCGTCTCCGAGTCTCACGGTTCTTATTCGGCTATATATATTCCACATGTTTACGCTAAAAATTTGGCAGATTATGATGCAAATACAAACATCTTACAGAGCATGACAATTAGTGAACAAAACTTCTTCGATGAAGATGATAAACCCATGACTCTAAAAGAGGTGATTGAAGAACTATGCAAGTTCCTTAACTGGACTTGCGTTGACTACAAAGGTGAATTATACTTTGTAGACGTAGATCACCGTGGAGACTATTATAAATATGTTCCTAATTTTTCATCTTATACATTTGAATCAGGAAATGTTGTTAGTGTGCAAAATATCGGCTTTAGCGGTGCGGATCATACACTCGATATTCTGGGAGGTTACAATAAAGCTATTGTAAAAAACAGTAATTATCCGGTAGGAAATTTATTACCAGAAGAGCGATTTGAAGAAATGCAAATTTTAAAAGTGCTCGATAATGCAAATGATAAAAATCAAGTTTGCCACAGGGTGTTTCTTATCCCTAATCAGTGGGAAACGATAGTATTCAAAGAAGGTCTAACGATAAAAGTTGATGATTTGCAAAAATACAAAGATATAGTACACACATTTGAAGGGGCTATTCCCATGAAATATTGCACATATAAACAAAATAAGGATTTAAATGGCAATTGGATTCCTGAAATAACCGACTATTCATTTACAAACGTAATTCAAATAAGAAGGACTAAAGAACGTTATGAAGCCGGGCCACTAAGTACGTGCAAAGTAATGACCACCAAAGGCGCTTCTGCTATATACTCAAACGGAATATTTTGTATATCAGGGAGCTATAAGTTTATTAATTCTGATGATATGATACCATGGGATAATAGTTCTGTTTCAGATGTTCTTTATGCACAAATACGTATTGGTGGTATGTATTATGGAAGTCTCAGGCCAGATGCAGGGCAAAAAAATACATGGGCGCAAAATCCAGAATACGCATTTAAATTGAAACCTGAGAGAGTTGAAGCAAAGCAAGATTATGTCTCAATAGAAAACCAAAAAACGTTATCAATGCCTTATACTGGAATAAGCGGTGTGATAGTCTCCATTGATAGAGTTTTGCAAGGTGATTTTGAGTTTACTCTATTGATGCCCGTCGGAAAAAATTTCAGCGCCGGCGGGGTTCTTGTGAAAGACTTTAAGATCGTATATCAAAAACCAGATGACGAAAAGCTTATATCTAACAGCAGCATAGACCGCTATTATGAAAATGTCGTGAATGAAGATTACATTAACGAATTGGACGAAATCGAATTTAAAATATCCAGTTACAACAACGACGGTGCATGCTACAGCAAAGTAATGTTAGGCGATAACTATCTAACCGACAATCTCTATTCTTCTATTGAGCAGAAATTAGTCCGGCCGGAAGAGCATTTGATCCGGCGCATTATTAATCAGTACGGAGCTACCAAATTTAAGCTTACGCAAATACTGGTAGATGACGAAGCAATTACTCCTATCACAACTATAACCGATAAGTTTCAGCCAAACAAACGGTTTACGATCACGGGCGGTACAATTGACTTCGCGATGAATCAGTTTAATTGTAAGATGATTGAAAATGGTAGATATTAAAACTACATCCATACCCGCAAAGCCCCGGTCAAAGAACTATCCGGCCGGGGCTGTTATCACCCGGGCAACCGGCGGCGTTACTGTTAACGGCGGTGGAGGTGGAGGTGCTTCGGTTGACATTGTAAAGGCTACCGATACAAAGTCGTTTACCGATAGCAACGTACTGTCTTCACTCCGGACACTGTTAGAAATCCGTTCGCGTATCATTGCCGAATCGGATACAACCACGGAATTAACCGATGATAATACGCTTTCTTCAAAGCGCACTTTAAAGGAGATAGATGCAGCGATAGAAGTTGCATTAAAGAAAATCGAAGAACTTTATATCAGCAAGAAAAACGATGATACCGCATCCGGTGTCATTACGTTTTTGCGCGGAATTATAGCGCATGCGCTTTCTTTATTTAAGAAAGGCGCTAGTTTTGGAAACTTTACGCCTGGTATAAGTGGAGCTATCATTGACGAAAACGGTGACATTGAAGCGAGGGGGCTTGTTTTACGTGGTTTCTTATCCGTTCCTGAGCTCCGGTATAATAGAGCGATAGTATTAAAAGGCCGGCAGATAATCAGTCCGGGCGGAGGATGCGTCATTGAGCAATTCATTACGGTAGATGAAAATACATGGCTGGTTCTTCCCGTATTGGAAGAAGGAGAAGCGTTATCTTTTAAAGTAGATGACATCCTGTTAGCATACTGGCATGACAAAGACTCACAATCAGGTGCATTCAAGGGATTCAGAGAAATGAAGTTCCGTGTAACGGCATTTTCCGGAGAGAGAGGATTCTTGGTTGTGCCTAAACCCGGAAGCGGATCTGTTCCAGCTACGTCTATGACACTTGCTCAGACCGGGAACTTTACCGATGCCGAACGTCAGACCTATATAATGATAGACTCGACATTAGGTAACAATAGCATAACCTTTTTTGATGATGCAAATACGTGGGACGTGGAACCGGCGCAGGAAAAAAGCTGGATTGGGAAAAAGAAAAATCGTATCGTCGCCGGCATTGATTGCTCTAAATATTCCGCTGTATTTCAAAATGTCATCATGTCCGGTAAAATATTCCAGGTTGATGATATTACAGGGGAATCTATTCGGGTTCCGATTGAGAAAGGAGAATATGTTTCCGGACAAAGATACGCATATTATGACCGTGTCTCTTATAATCGTGCGATGTGGCTTTGTGTGAATGAAAACGGAACGACATCCGAGCCTTCGGACTCGAATCAGGACTGGTTAAAACAAGCCTATGCAGTTGATTCATCTTCATACTGGCTTACTGCCAATGCCACTCAGGTGGTCATACGGCCGAACAGTGTCGTACCAATATGGACTATTGTTAACTGCAAGAAGCAGACGGGCGCCGGCCCTGTCGAGAACTGCGACTCTTTTTATCTTGCGACCAGAAGAGTAGATGCGGACGGTGCAAAGGTTACGGCAAGTGTTAACCCGACAAGTTCCACTATTGCAGCCCCATCAAAGACAACTACCGCTCTCTCTGTTCGCGCCTATGCTGTTAAGTCGGATGCGGAGGCGTGGAATAATAACTATGTAGATGAAATAGCATTCGGGATAGTCAAAGACGGGAGCGATGGTAAAGACGGTAAGGACGGGAGAATCTACGAATATATCTATAGAAGGACCGAAACAGAGACAAGCCCCGCTACACCTGACGAACAATATTTAGCGTCCGGATGGACCGATGACCCGGTAGGGGTTGATTCTTCGTATGCGTATGAATGGGTGTCTCAGCGCATAAAAGACGGTGAGACATGGAGCGGATTCTCTGCGCCTTCCTTGTGGGCACGGTATTCTAAAGACGGAGAAGACGGTAAGCCAGGCGAGGGCGCTGTAGTACGTTGGCTTACGGCGAGTGCTACACAGGTTATTATCAGACCGAATAGTGTTGTGCCTATCTTTATAACAGTAAGATGTAAACAGCAAATAGGAACTAATCCTGTCGAGAATTGCAATTCTCTCTATGTTGTCTACAGAAGGGTGGACGCAAACGGTACAAATATTCTTGTAAATTCAACATTGGGCACACATGTTGTTGCCCCCTCTAAAACAACGACAGCCTTATCTGTTCGCGCTTACGAAAACAAAACAGATGCGGAGGCTTGGAACAATAACTATGTAGATGAAATAGCATTCGGAATTGTTAAAGATGGCAGGGATGGTATAGACGGTGTTGATGGTAAAGAACACGAATTTATCTACAAGAGAACAGGTACAGGAATAAAGCCTACCACCCCTGACGAACAATATTTAGCGTCCGGATGGACTGATGACCCGGTAGGGGTTGATTCTTCGTATGCGTATGAATGGGTGTCTCAGCGCATAAAGGATAACGGAATATGGGGAAATTTTTCCGTACCTTCTTTGTGGGCACGGTATTCTAAAGACGGAGAAAATGGGAAGCCGGGCACAGATGGCAAGCCCGGTACTGATGCCACGTCCTATTGGCTAACATCAAACGGAAGTAACTTTGCTTATTCATCAAGCGGCGTGTTTTCTCCTGGCAGCATCACTGTATATTGCAAGAAAAAGACAGGGGCCAGTGATGCGATGACATGCAGTGATTTTTTTATCAGGGTGAAAAAATACAGAAATGGAACAATTAGTGATCATGACTATTCAGGCTCGAAGCGATCCAGCGTAGTAATTACTCCAAGCTCCTACGATAGTTCTTACGTAGTGAGGGCATATCAAAATCTGAGCGATAATAATAGCTGGACCGATAATTTTGTAGCTGAATCAATCATAGGTGTCGTAAAAGATGGTCAAGGCGGCGGTTCCAGTACACCCGGTCCTCCGGGTGAAGATGGTAAGCCGGGAACTGACTCCACCTCCTACTGGCTTACTTCTACGAACACTACCGTTGTATTTAGAAGTACGGGAAGCGTTGTCCCTATGTTCATAACAGTGAGATGCAAGAAGCAGACGGGGGCCGGTCCTGTCGAGAACTGCAATTCCTTTTATCTCGCATATAGAAGAGTGGATAAAGACGGTACGAAAGTGACCGTGGGTAGCGCTCAGTCAAGCTCCACTCTAATGACGGTAACAGCGAGTACGACATCACTCGGAGTAAGGGCCTATGCCGTTAAATCGGATGCGGAGGCTTGGAATACCAACTATGTAGATGAAGTAAACATAGGTATCATAAAAGATGGGACCAATGGTGCAAATGGCGCAATGCCCCGTGTATGTGGAAGATATTCAAGCGGGGTTCCTTATGTTTGGGATGACAACTACAGGGATATTGTGTTTTATTCCTTTGGCGGCGTTAATTATATCTTTCAGGTTAAAGTCTATGGATCTTCCGTATCAACCCCGCCTGTGTCGGTAGACGGTGATGACAACTGGGAGCCCGCCAACCGATTTAGTTTCGTTGCTACAGATACGTTGCTTGCTGATGGTGCCAACATTGCGGACTTTATGTACAAGAATGGCGTAATGCGTTCTCAGGCAGAAGTAAACGGCATTCCCAATCTGATGCTGAACGGCAATACGGGGGAGGTAGATATAAGAATAGGTACATTTAGAGGAAAGGTAAACACGCCATTTACCTTGCTTGGGGATTCTGACGCTCAAAATGTTTCTGGTATGACTAATACATTCCTACTAAAAGATAATCTAAACATAGCTACGAGTTGCAAATACATGTGCACGAATGGAGCTACCATCGTACTACCTACAGACATAAAGTATAACGGTGCTAATGTAACTATACTGGATTTTACTTATCCCCCGTATAACTCCGATATAGCCTATACAACTGTACTTGTTGAAGGTGGGGATACGTTCGGGAATACACTACATACAGAGTCGCAAGATCAGTCTCAATGGTTTGAATCAGACTTAATCAACATTCGTGGGGGGATAAAGGAATTTATTGCCGTTCCCGCTTACAGTACCAGCGGGACTTTTACTAAAGTTAAATGGTTTTTAAAGAAATAATATAATTATGAAGTATTTGGTATTTATTGCGCTATTATGCGCTTCGTGTGAGGGGAGCTTTATGCAAGACTTTCCGACAAAAGGTAATCACATTGGAACTTTCGCAGACTCCGGTAATTCGGACTGTATTAGCAATATAGTTCTAACTACTGATACTACCTATAAGGAGTTTGATTATACACTATCAATCAATAGAACACAATGACAATGATTGACTACATGAAAAATCTATTTGTAGGCTTGCTAACCGGATTAGCAGCCTATCTAAACCCGATCAGCGGAGATATTAAAAGTCTTGTTGCTCTTTTCTTCTTTAACTTCCTGTTTGGTCTGGCCGCCGGCCTACTGGCCAATAATGAAAGTTTTAGTTTAAAAAAAGCATTCCGGTGCATCATTGAAGCGATGGTATTTTTTCTGCTCGTAGCCGCTATTTACTTTATCGGCGATCACAAAGGAAATCCGGACGGGGCCTTACAATGCGTATCGTTTATAACTTACTCAATATTCTATTTTTATGGCGTGAATATTCTACGCAATTTGAAACTAATGGCTACGCCCGGAACTGCATTCTATAAAGTTGTATCGTTTCTGTATTACGTCGTTAGCGTCGAGTTTATCAAGCACATACCGTTTTTAACTAATTATCAAAAGGAGGCGATAAAATGAAGTATTTTACAATCAAAGAACTTAGCCACAGCGATACGGCCGTAGCGCGTGGGATCGACAATTACCCAACGGCCGAAGCTATTCACAATTTAACGAAGCTGGTTGAGAATGTTCTCGACCCGCTTCGGGAAAAGTACGGTAAGCCTATCCGGGTAAGTTCCGGTTATCGAAGCGCTATCCTCAACCGGAGCGTTAACGGGGCAACATCCAGTCAACACCGGTTAGGCGAGGCGGCTGATATTACGGTAGGCAGCAAGGAAGAAAACCAGAAGCTGTTTGAGATCATCCGGCAGGAATTACCCTTCGATCAATTGATCGATGAAAAAGACTTTTCATGGGTTCACGTATCATTCCGTGAAGGTAGAAACAGAAAACAAGTGTTGAAGCTATGAAATATCTACCTTATATCGTTATTGCAGTTCTTATCCTGTTTATCGTGTTCCGCCCGGCAAGGGTGGAACGCGTACCGGGTGAAGTGGTCAGAGACACGATCATTACAAATCGTATTGATACGGTTCGGGATACAATACCCGTTCCGGTTTATGAAAGCGTTGTAGATTCGTTCCCGTTCGTTGTTCCCGTCCCAGTGCCGGGCGATACAGTCCGGGATACAGTGTATTTGCCTATTACGCAGAAAATCTACAAAGACAGCCTTTATACGGCTTATGTGTCAGGCTACCGGGCAAAGCTGGATAGTATAGAGGTGTACAGTAAAACGAGGACTGTATTTATCAGAGAACGGGCAAAGCGGAAACGGTTCGGGCTGGGTGTGCAGGCTGGATACGGTTTTTCCGGGAATAAGGTAAGTCCCTATGTCGGGGTTGGGGTGAGCTATAGTTTGTTTGAGTTCTAAATACATTTATGTCAGAAGAGGCTGCTAAATGGGTGAAGGTGTTTGGTGATACGTTCTTTGAAGCCTTATATAAGATATATAATTGGAATTGGGATAAAACTAATAGAAGACTTGGGGTTGTTGGTACATGGATTAATGATATAGTACATGAGAGAATACCCCCTTTGATCCTCGCAGAGTTAAGGAAAAATAATCCTAAAAATGACAATGGGAACAGAAATTATAAGTATCATCAGTCCCTTACAATGGAAATAGGCCCCCTAAATTGAGACAGCATCTCGAGGCTATTCACATAATTACTACTATATCGAATTGCAATTGGGCCAGATTCATGCACAATATAGATAAAGCATATTCTAAACAATATCAGCAATTGGATATAGACTTTGACTTTGATGACGTAAAATAGCATGAATAAAGCAGAATATTTGTTGTAAAAGCTGTATTTATTATTTTGATAATCCTTTGCCTACATCACACATAAATACTATCTTTGTCCCATAGTAAGCGCTAAAAAAATAACTTGTGACAGTTTTCGATGAAAGAAGGATGTTTTATCTTATTAAATCATCTTTATGTATATCAAGTTGTTTTTTAGCAATTACATAAGTTAAGAAAAGCATGGCATCTAATAAAAATACATATAATAAGATTTTAGAGAAGGCGGCAACCAATTGGGGGATGTTGACCTTGGCCGCAGCTATTTTTGGAATGGGGTTTACTGTTGCCCTTTTCATTAATGATAGATCTAAAAATATTGAGATGAATGATAGGCAAATCGAATACTATAATTCTATAAAAGAAAGAGATAATATAATTATCGATCTGAAAGGAGAGTTGATGATTTTAAAAATTCAAATTGAAAATAAAAAGGAGAATACAAAAAATGAAAACAAATAAAGATATTATACTTGTTATATTAGCGGGGCTTTCCATCTGCTTAGGAATTCTTTTGTATTTTAGTGTTGATTATTCTAAGCATCTTGAAAACCAAGTTTCTAAAATGAATCTGGTAATAAATAGAGATTCATTATCAAAAGATTATTTAGATAAAACAACATGGGAGACAGATGATCTTATTAAATTCTCAAATAATCAGACCGATGAAGTGATAAAACTTAGGAAAGAAAAGGAAATGCTTTTAGATAGCTTGAGAGAATCTTCTACTTTTTTAGATATAGCAAAGCGGCAATATGGGATGGTGTTTGAAAAAAAAGCATATAAGAAAGGCTCGGTAGTAGGTAATAGTTTTAGGGTATATTCAAGCAAATTAGATTCTGCATTAATGCTTTTACATGTGTATCGAGATAAATTAAAATATAATAGAAAAGATAATTCGTGGACTGTAGAATAGATATAAGCAGTTCTTTTCCCTAAGCAAAGCTTCATCTCTCTGATTCGAGGCTTTCTTTTGCCCTTATCGGAAAGAAATAGTATCTTCGCACTGTAGAAGCATCTTATCATTAAGTTGCTGGCCTCGATTCTTAGGAGTCGGGGCTTTTCATTCAAGAGAAATCTTTCTATACCCGAAAAACTGATTCCCTTATCTAGAATTTATAATTGTTCTCAGCCTTTTATCTCCATATCTTTGTTATGAAAGTTTGAATATAAGCGAATTTCGAAAATTCCAACGATACGAAGTGGAGATGACAAAGGTTGGTATTGCAACCTTAATATTGGATTATAGAGGATAAGTAAAATGGAGTTTTTTATTGGATTCTGAGTGAGTATAATTTATTTGATGATTTTAAATAGATATACCATATTGAATATAATATCTGTATTTTAATTATATTTGCAACCTAATACTAGCCTAGGTTATTTATGATTATAAAGCAAAGTAAACGGCATATCTTATTTTTAAAGAATAAAAGTGGTAGATCATTACGAAGAAAGATTCGCTCTAAAAGGAAAAGAAAGCTAAGAAGAATTCTAAAAGCTAGTGGAATAATGTATATAAATAAGTCTATTCCTAATAGCTCAAAGAATAGACGTCGTAAAGAAATTGAATTGAAAGTTCCAAGTAATTTTGATCTGTTCAATAATCAAGAAGATGTGCTTTTTTTTATTGTAAAATTATTAAACTATAAGACTGATTATAGAATTAAGACTATACAGCTTGATCTAGTTGATATAGACAAACTTGATTCAACAGCTATATGTATGCTATTATCTGTAATTAAAGAATTGTCAAATATTGGCATTTGTGTACAAGGGAATTGTCCAATTAATATAGATTGCAAGAAAATGTTTGTAGAATCAGGTTTTTTAAACCATATGATTGATGATTCAGGAAATCACTTTTCTTCAAGTAAGAATCTAATAATAGAAACAGGTACAAATAAGACAAGGAATCGAAATATTGGTTCTGTTATAAGTAAGGCTATGGAATTTTTAAATTCAACCAAGAAACATTTCCAACCTGCATATTCAGTAGCAATGGAAATTTGTGCAAATTCCGTAGAGCATGCTTATAAAGGAAGAAAGAAACACTGGATAATTGGTTTACATAAAAATGATGATAATAGTGTGACTTTCACGATGTGTGATACTGGTTGTGGTATTTTATCGACTCTTCAAAAGAAGTATAAAAGAGATATAGAGCAATATTTATTTGGAAAAACAAATTGCGATATTTTATATAGAGCCTTTGAACGTAAATATGGATCAATGACCGGGGAGGTTAATAGAAATAGAGGGCTACCCTGTATATTGGATAAATTTCAGAGTGGTTACATAAAAGGGTTAAAGGTTTTAACAAATGATGTGTTCTTAGACTTTAAAACAAAATCTAATAACAGATTGTTAAATAGTAAATTCCCAGGAGTTTTGTTTTCTTGGGTAATAGATAACGATTGTATAAATTTGTAAATAGTTATATGGTATGCAGATAAATATATTGAAAGATTTTAGTGAGTATCCAGGGCCTAGATATTGTACTCAAGGAACTGATTCTGGTGAGAGCTTTTATCACAAGATATTGAATGATAGTTTTAAAATGGCCTATGAAAATCAAACTATATTGGAAATTGACATTGACAATACAGCTGGCTACATGTCTTCATTCTGGGATGAATCTATTGGGAATTTAGTATATGATTTTACGCAAGATATTGTAAAAAAGTATATAAAAATCATATCAGCAGAAGAACCTATTTGGATAAATTTAATTTTTAATAAAATTATTCCAGAGTGGGAAGAAAGGCGCATAAAAAAAGAGGAGCCCAAAAAAACGAAGGAACATCGGGCATGGTTTAAATTGATTGATGGTAATCTACAAAAGAAAATATGGATTAAATGTTGATTATGTTATGTAATATTACTGAATGGATATCAATTGGCGTAGATATCCTTATGGGGGGATTAGTTGCATTTGTTTTAGCTTATACTGTTCCTAAAAAGCTAAACGATGACAGGGCCTTAAAAGATTTTTTTATTGATGAAATGCGAACTCTAAAAAAAGAATATAATGATTTCTGTAAGAATATGTGTTTGGGTAAAATAACTTCTTCTGATATAACAGAAACCTTTAAACAAATAAGTATGAGGATTGCAGATGTGGAGAGATGTGTTAATAGAGAATTGGATATAGATGTATCAATTCAATCTTATGTAACTGATTGCCAAATATTAGTGACTAATTCTGATGAAATTAACGAGATGTTTCGAGATTCTGCCGTAACATTTGTTCGTAATACCAAAAATCAAATATCTTCTAAACAAGATATATTTAATAGAAATATAATGTCTGCTATCGCAAATATAAATAGAGCAAATAAAAAAACGAAATAATTGTAAACTTTCTAAAGTAGATCATATGTTCTTAAACTCTTGATTGATATAGAGATGATCCTTATGCTTGACTATGGTATAATAAGAAAATGATTTTTAACAAGAACTATTGTAATGGGCGGATAAGACGGAAGTGCCTTAGTTTTTACGTCGCTTTTATTGTTGATGTGAAAAAATGTGTCGAATACCGATGTAATATGTGCGTTCGCAATCATTATTCTGCCTCATTTTACAACCTAGCGATTAATTGGCTGTATTAGATTAGGGCGATGATAAAAGGAATAAGCAAGGCGACTTATCCAGTCGCCTTGCTTTGTTATAACATCATCATTTGCATTTGCGCGCGTAAATTTATGTAATCTTTGAATATTGCGGGGTTTTGAACATATTCTACTACCCTTTTTATAGCCGCATCCGCTTGTTGCTGTTTAACCTTTACATACACATTAATGGTGATTCCTGTTTTTATTGAATGTCCTAAGCAATATTCTATGACAGGGTAGGGGATACCTATTTCGGCCGCAAACTGAGCGAATGTTTTTCTTGCTGAGTAATAAGTTAAGCTATTCTCAATATGAAGCTCTTTTGCCAGTAACTTCATACACGTATTGATATAGCATTGCAGATTCTTTTGCGTGTAGCTATATCCAAAATCTAACATCCCATTTGGGGTTATATATTTGTTGATGATTTGTCTAACTTCGGGAATGATGTTTAATCTTGTTGCTCGATTTTTGCGCTTATGATCTTTGCTTTTTTGTCGCTTGTATTCGATGTCATTCTCAGAGAAGTTTATTTGTATAAGATCGGCAAAGTTAATACCACCCAGATAAAAGGATAGCAAAAATAAGTCTTTTGCTAACGATAGTCTTTTGCTATGTGATACGTCACAATTGATTATTTTTCTAACACTTTCTACGCTTATATCTATTTCCTTTATGTCGGGTGTTGGAAGTTTAGTATAAGCAAATGGATGCGCCTCGCATCGAAGTAGCCCATTTTTAATGGCTTCATTTATTCTCGCTTTAATATGACATAGGCGAATTTGGCGTCCTCCATCGCTATAATTATTTGCTTTCATCCATCTGTCGAAATGCTCTATAGTGATATGATTCATTATAATCATTGGCACATCACCTTCGGCCGCTTCGAACACTTTTAATGTATCTTCGTTCATTTTCGCATAACTTTCCCGGCCTTCTGACGAAAGCTCTTTTATACGATTGCGCATAAAGTCATTGAAGGTGATTATAGAAGGGACTACGTTTTCTTGTTGGATAAGTATCATCTTTAATTGAGATGCTGTATAACAGTCGTTATTCTCAATATAGGATAACCTTTCTGTGTATTTTTTCAGTTCAAAGGCTAGTCTTTTATTCATCATTGTAGCGTCCGTACGGGCGACTACTTTCCCGTTATACCATTCTGAAACATCATTCAACTGATACTCTGTTTTAATATATGCCTTCTGTTTTTTGGCTGAGATGCGCAACAAGACAGGAAATTTGTTTTCTGTTGTTGGTTTAGCCTTTAGAATAGTAAATGATAATGTTGCCATAAGCTATTGTTTTGTGACACCCCATCAGACACCCCTAATGATTCGTGGGTGATTCAGTGGCACTTTTTTTAATAGCTTTGTAAACTGCCTCCTATGGTTAACTCTTTTATATTGAATGTTTTATATCTCTTATAAAAGAGCCGCTAGCCAGACTTGAACTGGCGACCTACGCGTTACGAATGCGTTGCTCTACCAACTGAGCTATAGCGGCGTTGCATTTTATCGTTTACGGCGTGCAAAATTACATCTTTATTTTTAAAAACAAAATGAATCTATACTTTTTTCGTGATATTTTCTCTGAAAATGTTTATAAAATAAAAAGGTTGAGGATTAAATTAGAAAATAGTTGTAGATTCAAATATTAAAACTCATCTTTGCATATTTACTGATAAATCTACTTTTATATTACTATGAATATACGATTTTATTATAAGTATCTTTCATCACGAGTTGCTTCAAAATGGCTGATACTTGCTGTCGATGTTCTTTTAGTGATTTTTTCAATGTTTTTGGCGAGCCTTTTGCAAATAGGTTTGTCTGTGTTAGTTTTTGAATTCTCACTATGGGTGTGGACAACTCTATTCTGCGTAATATGTAATGTGTGTTTCTTTCATCTGAATCGTACTTATGTAGGAGTAATTCGCTATTCTTCCTTTATTGACATTTCTCGTATTTTTATTTCTTTAACTCTGGGCTATTTTGTTGTTTGTATCGGCAATTTGCTTTGGATAGGGTGGAGTGGAGGAGAAGTTCTGCCGATTAGTGTTATTCTTACAGCTTATATAGTTAATTTTTCCTTGATGGTTTGTTTGCGAATCTTGGTGAAAATGATACATGAGTTGATGACTTTTGATCGTAGGCACAGTATTCGCGTTTTTGTCTATGGTTCAAAAGGGTCTGGTATTAATATTGCCAAATCGCTACGGGTTAGTAGAAGTAATCATTTTAGATTGAAAGGGTTTATTTCTGATGATACGGGATTTATTGGGAAGCAAACAATGGGTTGCCGGGTATACGCGAATAATGAGTCTTTGTTTGATATATTAGAAGAAGAAAGGGTCGAGGCTATTATTGTTTCTTCCGAGAAAGTACATCGCCTTGAAACTTCCGGCATGATTGATCGGTTGATAGCTGAAGATATCCGTATTCTTACAGTACCTCCTATCAATGATCTTGGAAGGCAAGGCGTGCAAATAAAAGATATACAGATTGAAGATTTGTTACAACGGGATCCAATACATGTTGATATCCGGAAAATATCTTCACACATTGAAGGGAAGCGGATTATGATCACGGGAGCTGCTGGGTCTATAGGACGTGAGATGGTTAGGCAGATAGCGGGGCTGAACCCATATAAGTTGATTTTGGTTGACCAGGCGGAGTCTCCGTTACATAATGTGCAATTAGAATTACTGGATAATTGGCGGGATATTGATGCTAAAATGTTGGTGGCTGATGTAACTAATCGAACGAGGATGGAGTATATTTATAAGGAGTATCGGCCGCAATATGTTTTTCATGCTGCTGCTTATAAGCATGTGCCAATGATGGAGGATAATGTGTCTGAAGCGATACAGGTGAATGTATTGGGAACTTGCATTATGGCCGACTTGGCTGTGAAATATGGCGTAGATAAGTTTGTGATGGTTTCTACAGATAAAGCTGTTAATCCGACCAATGTTATGGGGTGCAGTAAAAGGCTTGCCGAGATCTATGTTCAGTCCCTTGCTCGTAAGTTATCTAAATATGCAAAAGATGGGGCACAAGTGAAGTTTATCACAACTCGTTTTGGAAATGTACTCGGATCAAATGGCTCTGTAATACCCAGATTTAAGCAGCAGATAGAAAAGGGTGGTCCGGTGACTGTGACACATCCTCAGGTTATACGTTATTTTATGACTATTCCAGAGGCTTGTCAGTTGGTATTGGAGGCTGGAAGCATGGGAAATGGAGGTGAAATCTATATTTTTGATATGGGTAATCCTGTGAAGATTGTTGATTTGGCGCGAAGAATGATTTATTTAAGTGGGCAGAAAAATATAAAAATAGAGTTTACCGGATTAAGACATGGTGAGAAGCTGTATGAAGAGTTGCTGAATGTAAAAGAGTCTACTTGTCCTACTTATCATGAAAAAATAATGATAGCAAAAGTTCGTGAATATGATTATGAGGAGATAAAGCAAGAAATTCAAAGGTTAATAGATTTGAGTTATACTTCCGACACCATGGGCATTGTTGCTTCTATGAAAAAGATCGTTCCAGAGTTTGTTAGTAAGAATTCTGAGTTTGAGATATTGGATAAAGCCTCTTTTTAATCTATTTTCGAAAACTTAGGAATGAAATAAATGTATATTATGAAAATAATATGTTACCTTTGTGCCCGGTTTATAATTTATTAGAGGAACACTAAAGATTAATCAGAATATCTTATGCGTAGATTTATTACACTATTCTTCTTGATTTTTACCTTATCCGGTGTAGCTGTAGCTCAGCAAATGTCCGATGATCAGGTCGTACAGTATGTAAAAGATGCTCAAAAGATGGGTAAAACTCAGAAGCAGATTACAACAGAGTTGATGAGAAGAGGCGTTACGAAGGAACAGGTCGAGCGTATTCAGGAAAAATATGAAAATGGAAATGGTAGTACAAGTACACAGAGTAACCAGAATACAACAAGGTCTCGTACACGTACTCAGCAAAATGATGAAAGTGACTATTCGAATCGTTCTCAGAAAAACCTGAAGGATCAGAAAAATCAAAAGAATCAGAAAAATATAAAAGGTCTCCGTCAATCGGCTAACCAGAAAAATAAACGGGGTATGGGCGATGATAATCAGGAAATGACTGATGAGGACATGATGTATGAAGAGGATTGGTCTGATGAATATATGATGAAACCGGAAGAGGATCCGACACAACAGATTTTTGGACATAATATCTTCACTAACGAGAATCTTACATTCGAGCCTAATGTAAATATTGCTACTCCTGTAAACTATCGCTTGGGTCCTGGAGACGAGGTGATTATAGATGTTTGGGGAGCTTCTCAGACAACAATAAGACAGACTATTTCGCCAGAGGGCAGTATTTTAGTTGATAATCTCGGTCCTATTTATTTAAGCGGGATGACTGTTCGTGAAGCTAATAATACGGTGCGTCGTGAATTTTCAAAAATCTATGCCGGCATTTCAGGTCCGAACCCTAACACCTCTGTCGATTTAACATTGGGGAATATACGTACTATCCAAATCAGTATTATGGGAGAAGTGGCTATACCGGGCACTTATGCGCTCTCGGCATTCTCTTCTGTATTCCATGCTTTGTATCGCGCTGGTGGCGTTAATAAGATCGGTAGTCTGCGTAGTATCAAAGTCGTGCGTAACGGTAAGAAAATAGCCGATTTGGATGTTTACGATTTTATAATGAAAGGTAAATTGAATGACGATGTCCGCTTGCAAGACGGTGATGTGGTTATTGTTGATCCTTATGAATCCTTAGTACAAATTACTGGCAAGGTAAAAAGACCAATGTTTTATGAAATGAAACCTTCCGAGACGATGGCCACTATTTTGAAATACTCAGGAGGATTCACTGGAGATGCTTATAAGAAAGCTATACGCCTGATTCGTAAAACGGGTCGTGAACATCAAGTATATAATGTGGACGAAATGGACTATTCGGTATTTAAACTGGATGATGGAGACGTTTTAGCTGTTGATTCGGTATTAGAACGTTTTGAGAATCGTGTAGAAGTCCGTGGAGCTGTTTATCGTGCCGGTATGTATCAAATTGATGGTACTGTAAATACTGTAAAACAGCTAATAAAGAAAGCTGAAGGGGTAAGAGGAGATGCTTTTTTGAATCGTGCCATTATCGATCGTGAAAACGACGACCTTACTCATGAAATGATTCAAATTGATCTGAAGGGATTGTTGAATGGCACAGTCGCTGATATTCCTCTTCAGAAGAATGATATACTTTATATTCCAAGTATTGAAGATTTGAAAGAAGAAGCGACACTTACTATTCATGGCGAGGTTGCCAATCCGGGTACTTACTTATACTCGTCGAATATGTCGGTTGAGGATCTTGTTTTGCAGGCCGGTGGATTATTAGAAGCTGCTTCAACAGCTCGTGTTGATGTGTCCCGTCGAATTAAAAATTCAAAAAGTACAGAATTGAGCAATGTGGTTGGTAAGACTTTCTCTTTTGAGTTGAAGGATGGTTTCCTTGTTGGAGGCGATCAGGATTTCCATTTGGAGCCTTTTGATGAGGTGTATATTCGTCGTAGTCCTGCTTATCATCAACAACAAAATGTTACGGTTGGCGGTGAAGTTTTATTTGGTGGTCGCTATGCGTTATCGAAAAAGAATGAACGCCTTAGTGACTTGATTGCCAAGGCCGGTGGGATTACTCAAGATGCTTATGTAAAAGGTGCGCGTTTGATTCGTAAAATGACTGAAGAGGAATTACGGCGCAAGGAAGATGCGCTCCGCATGGCTAATAAAGGTGGGGCTGATTCTATCTCTGTCAAGACACTGGATGTTTCTGATACTTATTCTGTGGGTATAGAATTGGAAAAGGCTTTGGCTAATCCCGGATCGGACTTTGATATGGTGTTGCGTGAAGGTGATATTCTGTTCGTGCCGGAATATGTAAGTACAGTAAAAATCAATGGTGCTGTAATGTATCCTAATACAGTCTTGTATAAGAAGGGTGAAAGTTTGAAGTACTATATTAATCAGGCTGGTGGTTTTGCAAGTCTTGCGAAAAAGAAAAGAGCTTTTGTTGTCTATATGAATGGTACCGTTTCTCGTCTGCGTACAGGTAATTCCAAGGCAATAGAACCGGGATGTGAGATTATTGTGCCAAGTAAGGATCCGAAGAAGAGAATGTCGGCAGCCGAAATTATAGGAATGGGTACTTCTGCGGCTTCATTAGCTACTATGATTGCAACTATGGTTAACCTTTTTAAGTAATGACTATGACTGAAGATAAGAATATAAATAAAACGACTCCACAACCTGAAGAACAAGAGATCGATTTGATAGAGTTGGCTCAGAAAGTTTGGGCTGGTCGGAAATTGGTATTTAAAGTTTGTGGGATTGCCCTGTTGGTAGGCCTTGTGGTAGCTTTTAGTATTCCCAAAGAATATTCTACTAGTGTGACGCTGGCGCCTGAGACTGGTAGTAAGTCATCTACAGGAGGTATGGGAGCATTAGCTGCTATGGCTGGTATCAATATTGGCAGTTCAAGTGGAGAAGATGCTCTTTCTCCCGAATTATATCCGGATATTGTCAGCTCTACGCCATTCTTGTTGGAAATGTTTGATGTAAAAGTGACTGACCAGAAAGGCAAAATTAATACGACTCTATATGAGTACTTGGATAAACATCAGCGATCTCCATGGTGGGGGGCGATTGCATCAGCTCCTTTTAAAGCATTAGGTTGGGTGGTTTCTTTGTTTAAAGATACACCGGAAGAACTTGGAGACGCAAAAATAAATCCTTTTTGTCTGACTCCGGATCAGGCCGGGATTGCAGATGCTTTGAGTCATCGTATATCTGTTTCAGTAGATAAGAAAACAGGAGTGACTACACTTTCTGTAACAATGCAGGATCCGTTAATTTCTGCAGCTTTAACAGATACAGTAATGCATTGCTTGCAAAATTATATAACTGATTATCGCACAAATAAAGCGCGTCATGATTTGGCTTTTACGGAGAAACTATTTGATGAAGCTCAGGGGAACTACTATGAGGCTCAGCAGAAATATGCTCACTTCATGGATGGCAACCAGAATATCATTATGCAGAGTTTTCGTACAGAGCAAGAGCGCTTGCAAAATGAGGTAAATTTGGCTTATGGAGTGTTCACTCAAGTGGCGCAACAATTGCAAGTAGCGAAAGCTAAAGTACAGGAAATTACTCCTGTTTATACTGTAGTACAACCTGCAACAGTCCCTTTGAGACCGGCTAAACCTAATAAAATCATGATTTTAATTGGTTTTGTATTCTTAGCGGGTGTTGGTAGTATAGGATGGATTCTCTTTGTTAAAGATTTATTGAACGGATGGAAGAAACAGCCAGAAAAATAAAAGAAAATGCTTCTTGTTGGTATGCTGTATATACGGCACCAAGAGCAGAGAAGAAAGTGAAGGAACAACTGGATAAGATAGGTATTGATAACTACCTGCCTCTTCAGCCAGTGATTCGTATGTGGAACAACCGTAAGAAAAAGATTTTTATTCCTGTTGTTCCGGGATGTCTATTTGTATATATCTCCTCTGAAGAGATTGCACAAGTAACCAGTATTCATGGTGTAACTTTTTTGTTGAAGGAAAAGGGACGATATGTTTCTATACCTGAGGTGCAGATGGAAACTTTCAGAACGATGATAGAACGTTCCCATGAATTGGTTGAGTTCGCGCCTACAGATTTTGTTCCAGGAGCTACTGTACAGGTGATTCGTGGACAGTTGCAGGGATTAGTGGCTGAATTAGTTGAATGTCAGGGAAACAATAAGTTGTTACTTCGGATTGAAGGGTTGGGATGTGCTTTGGCTACAGTATCTGTAGATTGTGTAGTATCAAAAGAAAAACAATGAAACTGATTACCGAAGAACTTCTTGATAGAGTAACTGATCAGGCTAAGGAGAATTCACGTCTTCGAATGAATTATAATTTCCATGAATCCATGGAAGCTGCTATTCATAGGATGTTGAATGCTTTAGAGCCTGGAACTTATTTGCCCCCTCATCGCCATAAAAACCCGGATAAGGAAGAAGTTTACTTGGTTTTACGAGGGAGCTTATTGGCTATTTTATTTGATGATGAGGGTAATGTAATGGAAAAGGTCAATCTGAATCCGACTCAAGGTCGTTATGGGATTGAGATTCCTCCTTGCGTATGGCATACTATTATTGTCTTGGAATCAGGAACGGTTATTTATGAGATTAAGCAGGGGCCTTTTGTACCTCTTACTCCGGAGAATCTGGCATCTTGGGCACCTCCAGTTGCTGACAAGGAGGCTGCCCGATTATTTATGGAGCGAATGCTTGAGTTTTAACACTCAAACATTCTGCTTCTTGCAAGCATGCAAGCTCCTACGATACCTGCCCTGTCTTTAAGTTTTGATGTTACGATTGCTGAGTCTTTGTTTACTAAATTAAGTGAATATTTGCGGACGGCGGTTTTTATAGGTTGGGTGATATAGTCACCTGTAAGTGAAATTGTTCCACCGATAATGACAAGTTCTGGATTGAAGAGATTGATAAGTCCGGCAATTTGTTTTCCTAGTTTCTGCCCAATTTCTTCCACTATCTCAATACACAAAAGGTCTTCTTTGTTTACAGAAGCAATGATTTCGTCCAGTGTTATAGGATTATTGACATCTCCTATACGGCTGGATAAAATAGAGTTTTCTCCGTTTTGTATACGTTCTAACAAGATACGGTGTAGTGCGGAACCAGAAGCTTCGGTCTCAAGACAGCCTTTTTTGCCACAATGACAAATGATTTCATTATCAAAAGTGCTGGTATGGCCAAACTCTCCGGAAAATCCTGATTTGCCGGTATAAATTTTGCCATCGATAATAATTCCAACACCTAATCCCCAACTGATATTTACGAAAATAATATCCTTTTCACCGTTTACGCATCCCTTTAGATATTCTCCATAGGTCATGGCGCGTGTATCATTGTCTATAGTGACCTTATATCCTAATTTTTCTGCCAAGACTTCTGATAATGGACGTTCCTCAAAGTTAAACTGGCTGAAACTATATCCGGACTCCGGGTTGACACGACCTGAAACGTTTACATTGATATTCAGTATTTTCTCCTTGGCTATTGTCAGTTTCTTTATGAAGTTTGAAATGAGTTTGCATAATTCATTCAATCCCTCTATTGAATTCTCAAATTTATAAGGGATATTCATTTTAAGTTCCATCATGTCGCCCTTGAAGTTTATCAAACCGATATTAATAGCAAATCTTTTAATATCAACTCCTATGAAATAACCGGATTCCGGGTTTAGGCCATATAAATTAGGATGGCGCCCTCCACTTGTTTCTAATTTACCGTAGTCGTTAATATAGCCTTCCTCACACATTTCACTAATAAATTTTGTAACTGTGGGGACGCTAAGATCCAACTCTTTAGACAGGTCAGTAATTGTTGAACTGCCATTATATATATAATGTGTAATAATTTTCTTTTTGAGAAGAGCGCTTTTGGTTCCTAGTTCTATTTCTTTTAAAAGATGTTGTTTCATATAGATTAATTATTTTGGTAATATCTACAAAGATAGTTAATTTGTTTATTAATTCAGGTTTTTCAGGGTGAAAAGATGTTTCTCTATTGTTTTTAATTGATAATAATAGTGAATGAATTTTATTAAGCGGATGTTTGAATCTTCTTTTTATTAATAAAATATTTTATTATATGTTGATTGTTTAATAAATATGCGTATATTTGTACCGATATGCTAAGGATATTACGAGTGTATTATGAAAAACTAGTTCCTAATCCATATTAAAATTCTATATCATTAATATAAAAACGAAATTATCATGGAAAAGATTATTGGATTGATCAATGCTCCTTTTACTCCGTTTTATGAAAATGGAGAAGTAAATTATGAACCCATTGAAGCATATGCTAAGATGTTAGTAAAGAACGGTCTGCAAGGTGTATTCATTAATGGATCTTCTGGTGAAGGATATATGTTAACCGATGAAGAACGTATGAAACTCGCCGAACGTTGGGTAGAAGTTTCACCGGAAGGATTTAAGGTAATTGTACATGTAGGTAGTTGCTGTGTAAAGTCAAGTCGTAAGCTTGCCGAACATGCTCAGAAAATCGGTGCATGGGGAATTGGCGCTATGGCTCCTCCTTTTCCGAAAGTGGGTCGTGTCGAAGAACTCGTGAAATACTGTGAAGAAATAGCCTGTGGCGCTCCAAATCTTCCATTCTATTATTATCATATTCCTGCATTTAATGGAGCATTCTTATCAATGGTTTCATTTCTGGAGGCAGTAGATGGACGTATTCCGAATTTTGCGGGAATTAAATATACTTTTGAGAGTATGTATGAATACAATCAGTGCCGCTTGTATAAAGGAGGTAAATTTGATATGCTGCATGGGCAAGATGAAACCATTCTTCCATGTCTGGCTATGGGTGGTGCTCAAGGCGGCATTGGAGGAACTACCAATTATAATGGTGTAAATCTGGTTGGTATTATAGAAGCATGGAAAGCCGGAGATCTTGATAAAGCGCGCGAATTACAGAATTTCTCTCAGGAAGTTATTAATGTAATCTGTCATTTCCGAGGAAATATTGTAGGTGGAAAGCGGATTATGAAATTGATAGGATTGGATTTAGGTAAGAATCGTACTCCTTTCCAGAATATGACAGATGATGAAGAAATACGTATGAAAGCTGAGTTAGAGGCTATTCATTTCTTTGATCGTTGCAATAAGTTTTAAGATAAACTAATACTGCAATTGCTATGAATACTACAGAATATCTACAGACATGGTCTGACTCTTATAAAAATGACATGATAAGCAATATCATGCCCTTTTGGATGAAATATGGTTGGGATCGCAAAAACGGAGGTGTTTATACCTGCGTAGACCGAGATGGCCAGCTGATGGATACAACCAAATCTGTTTGGTTCCAAGGGAGATTTGCTTTTACATGTTCATATGCATATAATCACATTGAACATAATTCAGAATGGCTGGAAGCTGCGAAAAGTACCCTTGATTTTATTGAAGCACATTGTTTCGATACAGATGGGCGTATGTTTTTTGAAGTGACTGAAACGGGTTTGCCTATTCGTAAACGTCGTTATGTTTTCTCTGAAACATTTGCTGCCATTGCGATGTCGGAATATGCTATCGCATCGGGCGATCATAATTACGCTGTTAAAGCCTTGAAACTGTTCAATGATATCCGGCGCTTTCTTTCTACTCCTGGAATTCTGGAACCGAAATATTGTGAACGCGTACAGATGAAAGGACACTCTATTATTATGATTCTTATTAATGTAGCTTCACGTATTCGTGCTGCTATTAATGATCCGGTTCTTGATCAACAAATAGAGGAATCTATAGCCATTTTGCGTAAAGACTTCATGCATCCGGAGTTTAAAGCTTTGCTTGAAACAGTAGGTCCCAATGGAGAATTTATTGATACAAATGCTACTCGTACCATTAATCCTGGGCATTGTATCGAGACTTCGTGGTTTATTCTTGAAGAAGCTAAGAGTCGTAATTGGGATAAAGAGATGGTCGATACAGCGCTTACGATTCTTGATTGGTCCTGGGAATGGGGTTGGGATAAGGAATTTGGAGGTATTATAAACTTCCGTGACTGTCGAAACCTGCCTTCGCAAGATTACGCACATGATATGAAGTTCTGGTGGCCACAGACAGAAGCCATTATTGCAACATTATATGCATATCAAGCTACTAAAGATGAGAAATATTTGGCTATGCATAAACAAATCAGTGATTGGACTTATGCCCATTTCCCTGATCCGGAATTTGGTGAATGGTACGGTTATCTTCATCGTGACGGAACAATTTCTCAGCCTGCAAAAGGAAATTTGTTTAAGGGACCATTCCACATCCCTAGAATGATGACGAAAGGCTATGCACTTTGTCAGGAATTGCTGTCAGAAAAATAATCTCTTATTTATATCATGAAAAACTCAAAAATTTATCCTTGGATAGTGGTTGCCCTCCTATGGGGGGTAGCCCTACTCAATTATATGGACCGACAAATGCTTAGCACGATGAAAGATGCTATGCAAGTAGATATTGTAGAACTTCAGTCGGCAACTAATTTTGGCCGTTTAATGGCCGTTTTCCTTTGGATTTATGGTTTTATGAGCCCAATTTCTGGTATGATTGCCGATAGACTGAATCGTAAATGGTTGATTGTTGGCAGTCTTTTTGTTTGGTCTTTTGTGACCTATTTAATGGGAGTTGCAGAAACATTTAATCAAGTCTTTTGGTTACGTGCATTGATGGGAGTGAGCGAAGCTCTTTATATTCCGGCCGGCCTTTCTTTAATTGCTGATTATCATGGTGAAAAATCACGTTCTTTGGCGGTTGGTATTCACATGACCGGACTTTATACCGGACAGGCTATTGGTGGCTTTGGCGCTACGGTTGCGGCTGCTTTCTCTTGGCATACTACTTTTCATTGGTTTGGTATTATTGGTATTGCATATGCCTTTGTTTTGGTATTATTTTTAAGAGATAAAAAAGAGCATGTTAAAGTAGAACGTCCGGAACCTTCATCCAAGAATGGCGAGAAAGCAGGTTTGTTTAAAGGCTTATCATTACTATTCAGTAATATAGCTTTCTGGGTTATATTGCTTTATTTTGCGGCTCCTAGTTTGCCGGGATGGGCTACTAAAAATTGGCTTCCAACTTTGTTTGCTGAAAACCTTGATATTCCAATGTCACAGGCAGGACCTATGTCGACTATAACAATTGCACTATCTTCATTTATTGGTGTAATTTTAGGTGGTACTCTTTCTGATAAATGGGTACAAAAAAATATTCGTGGGCGTGTATATACCGGTGCAATTGGTTTGGGATTGACGATTCCCTCTTTGTTATTATTGGGATTTGGGCATAGTTTTGTTGCTGTTGTTGGGGCTGGGTTGTTATTCGGTATCGGCTATGGTATTTTTGATGCTAATAATATGCCTATTCTTTGTCAGTTCGTTTCTTCTAAATATCGTGCAACAGCATATGGCATCATGAATATGACAGGAGTATTTGCAGGAGCATTTATCACAGATTTGCTGGGTAAGTGGACCGATGGTGGAAATTTAGGTTTAGGTTTTGCCATGTTGGCTATCATTGTATTTATAGCACTGGCAGTACAACTCTACTTCCTGCGTCCGAAAACAGATAATATGGAATAAAAATAAAAGGAAATGATTGTATCTAATTTACAGAACAGCCAAAGGGTAGAAGGACTTCACCCACTGTTTAAAACTCTGTTTGATTACGTAAAAACACATGATTTACTTCATGCCGAATTAGGACGAATTGAGATAGATGGTGATAACTTATTTATTAATAATGTGAATCCTGAGTGTGTTACACGCGATAAACAAGTTTTGGAGTTACATCGCGATTACATTGATGTACATATTTTGTTGGAAGGAACAGAGACTATAGGCTGGAAAGCTATTGAAGATCTAAAGAGTGAAATGAAACCTTATGCGGCAGAAGGGGATTGTGCTCTTTACTCTGATGTGCCTACTACATTCGTTGATTTGCTCCCGGGACAATTCATGATTGTATATCCGGAGGATCCCCATGCTCCCCTTATCGGACAAGGTAAGATTCGTAAACTTATAGCAAAAGTTAAATTGTAGTTTGTTAAACGCATAATAAAAAAACGTCTGGATTGTTAATATTAATAATCCAGGCGTTTTTTATTATAGAGCTGTTATGTAAATTTCTATCATCATTGATTTGATAGATGTTTATTTTTTCTATGCAAATGGGAGAGGAGAGAGTTTCTTATTATAAGATTCTCTCTCCTCTATTTATATATTGCTTATAATCAGTGTTATTATGTTCTATATAAGGTAAATGTCTTTTTAGAGAGAATGACTATTATGATACTGTCTTTTAATAGACTAAATATATGCATTATGTATTTGCATCTAATTTATAAATGTGATTATAAATAATTGATTAATAGTAATATAATGTTTCTCCCTATTTAATGCTTTGAGAGTAATAATGTGCTGGGGTTCCGATAGAACTTAGCAAACAGTTTTAAAAACACATATAAACATCTTTATTATTAACTCAAAAAGCAATACTTATGAAGAAAACCATCTTCTTGATTTTGTGCTTGTTATGTTCCATCGGAGCCATGGCACAAAAGAAATCAATCACAGGTGTGGTTACGGATGCTAGCGGTGAAACAGTCATCGGAGCAAGTGTTGTCGAGGTCGGTACCACCAATGGTGTAATAACTAACCTTGACGGCAAGTTTACGTTAATGGTCGATCCCAATGGAAAGATCAAAGTATCTTATGTTGGTTATCAGCCTCAAGTAATCGACGTAAAAGGCAAAAACTCTTTCAATATTAAGTTGAAAGAGGACTCTGAAATGCTGGATGAAGTGGTTGTTACCGGTTATGGCGGTAAACAGCTACGTACGAAGGTTACGAACTCTATTTCAAAAGTAAAAGAAGAATCGTTAAAAGTCGGTTTATTCTCTAATCCTGCACAGGCATTATCTGGGGCTGTTGCAGGTTTAAAGGTAACACAAGCTTCAGGTAGTCCGGGAGCAACTCCAACAATTGTATTGCGTGGGGGTACCAATCTTGACGGAACAGGATCTCCATTGGTTATGATTGATGGTCAGCTTCGAGATGGTTTGAATGATATTAATCCTGAGGATATTGAATCAATGGAAGTCTTAAAGGATGCAGGTGCTACCGCTTTGTATGGTGCACGTGCCAGTAATGGTGTTATATTGGTTACAACTAAAAATGGTAAAGCCGGTCATCGTGAAATAAACTTTAAAGCAAAATTAGGTCTTAACTATGTGAATAATCCATATGAATTCTTGGGAGGTGAGGATTATATCAACGTTTTGCGTACTACCTATGCTAAATCTGGCTATAAATGTTCTGATGGTGAATACGTGTCAATTGCTCCATTGGCTAATCTAACAGGTGCCTCGCCTTTTGGTACAGGGAATGTATTAGGTAAATCTGCTTGGAATATTATGGGAAAAACAGCAGATAATGCTTACTTGCTGCAGAAAGGCTGGAAGGAAATGGTTGATCCATTGGATCCTTCAAATATGATTATTTACAAAGATATTAATCCTGCCGATTATAATTTAAATAATCCTTCTTTCTCACAAGATTATAACATTAATATGTCAGGAGGAAATGATCGGGGGAATTATTATGCCGGTCTGGGGTATAACCGTCAGGAAGGTCTTCCAATCAGTACTTTCTATGAACGTTATAGTTTTGTATTAAATGCTAACTATAAAATAACAGATTGGCTGACAAGTACTTCCAATTTCAACTATAATCGAGCCAACTGGAAAAACATGCCGGGATCAAATGGAAGTGAAGGAAATTATTTTGGTCGTATCATGTCAACTCCTCCTACGGCTCGTTTTGAAGACGAAGATGGAAATCCGACTTTAGGTCCTAACGTTGCTGATGGAAATCAGGCTTTTCAACCTGAAAAATGGCAAAACTTTAATCAAACAGATAAATTTACCATGATTCAAGGATTTCAGATTGATATCATGAAGGGGTTGTTTATCAAAGGTACAGCAAACTGGTATTATTCAGAAGGCTTATATGAATCTTTCACTAAAGATTATATGGATAATATGTTGACTGAACACTACACTAAAACTCGCGAAAGTACCGCCAAGTTTGAACGTAACTTTGCGCAAACGTATAATGCAGTCCTGAACTTTACTCATACTTTTGCCAAAGATCATAATGTTAATTTAATGTTAGGTATGGAATATTATGATAACTACAAACGTGGATTTGAAGCAAAAGGAAGTGGTGCACCGACAGACGATTTCTCTGATCTGAGTTTAACAGATAAAGGAGAGGGAAAACGTACTATTAATTCCTGGCATGAACAATATCGTATTCTTTCATATTTCGGCCGTCTAAATTATGACTATAAGAGTAAATATCTTCTATCCGCAGTATTCCGTCAAGACGGTTATTCTTCTCTATTAGGTGATAACCGTTGGGGATTTTTCCCAGGTGTATCTGCCGGTTGGATTTTCGGTCAGGAGAATTTTATAAAAGATGCCATTCCGTTCTTGTCATTTGGTAAACTGCGTGCTAGTTATGGCGTTAATGGTAATGCTTCAGGCATTGGTGCCTACACTTTACAAGGTTCTTATAATACAGCAGTATATAATGGAAATACAGGTTTTCTAATTGGAACTTTACCTAATCCGGGATTGAGATGGGAAAAAACAAAAACAGCTGAAGTTGGTATGGATCTGAGTTTCTTTGAAAACCGTTTGAATGCAAACTTTACCTATTATAATCGTTTGACATCTGATAAGTATGCAGATTTCAGTTTACCATCAACAACCGGTTTTTCCTCTATCAAAAATAACAATGGAAAATTCCGAAACAGTGGTATTGAAATTGAACTATCTGGAAAAATTCTGAAAACAAAAGATTGGAGTTGGGAAGCATCCGCAAATATCTCATTTAATAAGAATAAAGTAGTTGCATTACCAGAAAACGGTCTGGAACTCAATCGTCAAGGTGGACAACAAATCTATACAGGAGAAAAGTTCACTAATGAAAAAGGTGAAATAGAGTATGCAAAAAAATGGGTTGGCGGCTATCAGGAAGGGAAAGAGCCGGGAGTAATGGTCGTTTATAAATCAGAAGGAATTTATCGTAGTTGGGATGAGATTCCCGGGGACTTGGTTATTACCTCCGGTAATTATTTTGGTAAAAAAATGTATGGTCCTGAAGCATGGAAAAAACTAACCAAAGAACAACAAAAAAGTGCTTTGCCTATTATGCCGGGTGACATGAAATGGAAAGATATTAATGAAGATGGAATCATTGACTCTTATGATCAAGTCGTAGCAGGTAATACAACTCCCCACTGGATCGGTGGCTTCAACACTACTTTACGCTGGAAAAATTTCCAACTTTATGGTCGTTTTGACTTTGCTTTGGACTATTGGATCTATGACCACACTTTACCTGAGATATTCTTAGCTTGTGCTCAAGGTACTTATAATACAACTAAAGAGGTATTCAATACTTGGTCAGAAGAGAATCCTAATGCAAAATATCCCCGTTATGCATATGCAGACGTCTTAACGAATGCTAATTATGCACGAAATTCAACTATGTTTGCTTACAAGGGAAACTATTTAGCTATCAGGGAAATTTCTTTGAGTTATTCACTTCCTAAAGCATGGGCAAACAAAGCATATTGCCAAAAAGTAGATGTGTCAATCACCGGTCAAAATCTGGGATATATAACTTCTGCCAATGTAGCAACACCTGAGGTTTCTAATGCGGGTTCAGGCTATGCATTGCCGAGAACTCTCTTATTTGGACTTAATGTAACATTTTAAGTAATTAATTACTAAATAGAATAAATATGAAAAGAATAAAATCTACAATATTATATAGCCTACTGGCAGCTTCTTCCGGAGTACTTTGTACTTCTTGTGCCGATAAATTAGATCTTTCCCCGATTGATTACTATGGGAGTGGTTCATATTGGAAAACAGAAGCACACGTAATAGGATATATGGATGGTATACATAAGCATTTACGTGATGCGGCCTTTCAGCATACTTTTATTTGGGGAGAAGCCCGTGGTGGTGCTTTAATAAGTTCCGGTACTAGTGCCGATGGCATGGGTATGTTATATGGTGACATAAAATTACAGAATTTTGACGAAGACCATACTGGAGGCATTAATAAATTTGGTGATATTTTTGGGCGGTTGACTAATATAAACCTCTTTATCGCCAGAGTAACGGATGCCACCTATATGGACGATACCAAAAAAGGATATTACCTTGGACAAGCTTATGGTTTAAGAGCCTTTTACTATTTCGATTTGTATCGCACTTATGGTGGTGTACCTTTACGTCTCTCTGCAGATGTAGTAGAAGGAGTTATTGACCCCAATAAACTATACATGGCGCGTGCTACTCCCAAAGAAGTCATGGATCAAATAAAAAAAGACTTGGATAAATCCATGGAGTATTTTGGTGATAATAACTCATTTGATCCAAATAATCGTGGAAATAAAAAGGGATATTGGTCCAAAGCCGCTACTGAGTGCTTGATGGGTGAGGTTTATCTTTGGATTTCCAAGGTATCTACTGGAGATGATTCTGCGAATGAATCGAATCTGGGAATAGCAAAAACACATTTGCAAAACGTCTTGAGCAATTATGGACTGAAAATGTTAGATGACTTTTCATCAGTATTCGATGCCAAAAATGGAAAAGGAAATTCTGAAATCATATTTGCAGTTAGATATGCAGAAGGTGAGGCCACTAATAACAATAATTTGTTCACCTATGCAATGGCTACTGGAAGTACTAAAGATAATTATTTAGCTAATGGTGAAAAATTTCTTGATGCATTGAATATTGCCAATACAGGTAGTCAGCAGTTGGAATATAAACATGAAATTTATAATAGTTTTGATGTAACAGATACGCGGCGTGAAGCTACATTTATTGCTTCGTATAATAAAAATGTTGAGACAAATGAGCTGACCTTAAGAGGAACGCATGTTCGTAAAAACATTGGTTATGTGAATGCTCAGGGAAGCCGTATCTATTGTGGTGATTATATTATTTATCGCTTGCCACTTGTCTATTTAATGCTTGCCGAAATTGAGAATATGCAAGGAGGAAATGTTGCTCAATATATTAATATTGTTCGTAAACGTGCTTATGGCACTAATTGGAATGAGGCAATATACGGATATAAAAACTCTGATTATACAACAAATGAATTAGCGATTCTTCATGAAAAAGATAAAGAGTTCATTCAAGAGGGACAGCGTTGGTGGGATATTCGTCGCATGACATTGACTAAAGGAGGAAAACATCTCGTTTTTTGTAAAGAGGGAAGCATTGGAACAGATACGCCTACTTTAGACGAAACAACTGAGGCTCATAAAGTGCTTTGGCCGGTTGACAAAACCTTATTGGGTAATGATCCTTTGATTTATCAAACTCCGGGGTATGCTACTTATAAAAAACAAGAATAGGTATTATTAAATACGATTAATCTTAATTGCCAACATGCCGTGTACTTTGTTTAGTATACGGCATGTCTTTTGTCCGTCCATTAAGACGAGACAGAGCTCGATAACTATCTATCTGCATAAAGGTAGATTCCGTTTATCCGTCCTCTGATTTGAATAATGACAAACTGAAACAGGCGAAATATCCCACTTTGGTGGAGTATTACAGTAAATTGTATCATAGATAAAGAATCGCCATGTACCGAACAGTATACATGGTGATATGAGAGGGCGGATAACAAAATTCTTTTCTTCCTGTTTTTGTTTTCCGTCTCCTCAATTAAAATTGATTGTTTATTTAGGTTTCAATTACTACATTTCATCTTTCTTCCAATAATTCTCTCAACCATGGTACAACCAGTTCTGATTTAAAATAATGATTGGGACCATCTACATTTACCATTCGAAAATATTCATTACGATCCAGTCCTTCAGGTAAGTGTTTTACATTTTTTCGTGTATTTGGATCTGCGAATTTCTTATAATGATATACTTTCACGTTATCGGGAGCGCCTGCTATAGCATACGCTTTTCTTACAAGATTCAAGTCTCTATCTAATCCCCCTTCAGTCAGTATGATAGGACGGGGTGCCAAAGCTGCTACAATGTCTGGAAAATTGAAATTTTTCCAAAAATCAGGTATTAAATGACGTATGGAATTAGGGAATGGACGGCGTCCGTTTTTATCAGGCATAGTTATCACTTCCGCCCGTTCTTGAGTTTGACATAAGAAATCATTGTAAACAAAAGCATAAATTGAAGTATCAAGCGTACCCAATACCATCATAGGTTCGGTTCCCAAAGAAAATCCACTTACTACAATGCGATCTTTATGAATATGATCCTGGGTCTTCATCCAGTTTAAAACCTGCATATCCAAATATGAAGCGTATCCCAAATAGCTCCATCCCAATTCTAAAAGATGGCGAGATACAACATCGTAATCATAATTAGAGCCCAAAGTATATCTCTCCAGGTCTGAGGCTTCTCCGGCAGCCGGGTTATCTACTGCTACCGCTATATATCCTTCTTTTACAAAGTTGAGGGCTTGGGTCAGTTTCGGATCTTTGTACCGGTCGTCCAATTGGGGAGTTATCCCCGGTTCACCTGCAAGTCCCTCCTTATTTCCTCCGGAACCGGGAATACATAAAATGGCAGGTACGGGTTTATTTATATTATCAGGTATTAAAACAAGAAAAGTAGAAACGCATTCAGGAAGCGGATAAAATTCCCATTTTTCTAATCGATAACCTTCCCGCTGTTCTCTTTTTATACAAACAGGAGCAGGAGAATTTTTTATTTGAGGAAATTTCATTATTTCTTCCATCGCATGGCGAAGTCCTTTTTGCCATTTTCGAAATTGTTTGGGAGAGAAGTCATCATGAAAAGCATAACATGGCTTAGTATTTCTGAGCATAGCGTGCACTACACCATAAGAGCTTAAAAATCGCCCGTCCTCACGTGCAGACGTGATTAAATTATGATCCTTAGGAGACCAGCCATCGGACTGAGCATATAGGCTGCCATTAAAAAACAGTGATATTCCAATTATTAAAAAAATATTTTTCATGTGATTTAAATTTTATAGATTTTACAAATATAGTTTTATTTTTTGATATGCTCCTTTTAATTGCTGAAATATACAATTGGACATATAGTAAGTGACAGTATAAGATATGATGCAAAAAGATAGTATTTTATTTGTTTGAGAATCCTGTAATATTATCTCCTATCCTACAAATAGAAGATAATATGAATAAATTGAGGAATAATATACTGTATTGGCAAAAGTAATGTATATAAATTCATTACTGCTACCGGAAGATATTAACTGGCTAAAATCAGAATGTTAACTTTGTGTTTTCAAGAAGTTAACTTCGTACAGATACGAAATTAATTTCTTGAAAACAAGTTGTTAGTTCTCTGTCAACAGACGGTCTAAATCACTGCTAAGAGTGTGAAAATAATCTTTTATATGTTCTATTTGACAATGAAATTAAGAAAAAAGAAATATGTGGCTATGTTCCTTTTTTGAAATATCTCTATGCAAAAGTAAATCGTAAGTCGGTAAAAATATGCTTTTTGATCGTAGAATCGTGATTTCACTTTTCCTTTGATTTGATAAAACGGTTCAGATTTTGTTTTTTCTATTTCGGTTCCGGTCATCCCTCTGATTAGCACGATGTAGAGACATCAAGAAATACAAAATGTCAGATCTGTACCAATATATCAAATTGATAAAAGGGGGATTCAAAAAACAGGCTGCTCAATTGAGATACTTTTATCATTTTACTAATGAACATTTATCTACTACATATCCTCTAATGATAAACAGACTGTATTTATTTGGTATTTAGCCAAAACTTTATTCTCTAAGTGCTCCACTTTCTTTTGGAAAAGTTCTGGCTTGAAATTCTTTTTTTGACGTTTGACTTCTGCTACAATTGCACTTTTGTTATCTAAATAAATAGCTACAATGTCAATTTCGTTTTGATTGCCTTTGGGCTCCCACCACGAACCAATAAGACGGAACTCATAACTTTCAGCATATTTTTGCTTAAAATACTGTTCCAGGATTTTTCCTGAATATGTCGGATAGTCAGCTTTTATTAATTTTCGTAAGCCAACAAAATTTTTTATTTCAATGAGTGAACGATTTCTATCGAAATAATTAAACCAGAAATGAATAAAGTTATCGCATATTTCATATCTGACAGTTTGAGAACCCTCTTTAGAAAAGACAGGACGTTGGCGTACTACTATGTTATAATCTTCAATTAATCGCTTTAGATAACCGCCCAGACTCTTTTCGCCAAGTAGTGCTTCTATTTCCGTCTGAGTATTATACCCGCCAGAGATGGCGCTCAGGATTGAGAAGTAAGTACCGTAATTCTTGCCGAATTCCTCTATTAATAAATTTTTTCCTTCATCTGTAAAGGGCGAGTTGTCTCTGACCATGAAATCAATCATTTCATCAACGGTTAACACTCTGTTATCACAAAATAATTCGACGTATTTAGGAACTCCACCAGAAAATGAGTATAATGCCAATAAATCATCATTTGTATATTGGGGATGATAGTCTTTCATGATCTTCTTTAATACATTCAGACTAAAAGCAGAAAGTTTTATAATGTTGTCAGCACGGCCAAAAAGCGGCTCCTTTTCATTATGAAAAATCTTTTCCATTAAAGAATAAATAGAGCCACTCACAACGAAATTCATGTGGGTTTTTTGTCTATACTGATCCCAGATATCTTGTATATCACTATAAATTGCCTTATTGATATTATAGAATTCTTGGAACTCATCTATAACCAAATTGAATGATTGTCTAGTAGCAGCTTCCATTATATACCGAAAGAGGGATTTGAAAGTCGATATTTCTTCTGGTACATAAATATCAAGTGCCTGGGAAACTAAGGTTATGAATTCCCGACATAGAGATGCTTCATTTTTTCTCCCCACAAACAAATAGATAGTAGGAGTTTTTTCAAAGGCTCTCATAATAAGACTTGTCTTACCTATCCTTCTTCTTCCGGTAACTACTGTTAGACGAGAGTTCTCTCCAAAAGATAATTCTTGTATCCTTTGTAATTCAGCTAATTCATTCTCTCTATTGTAAAATTTCATATTCTTTGTTTATTTAGTCCTTACTTTGTAACGGGGGTTACTGTAACCGCGGTTACAAAGATAACTCTATTTCTATTATTTCAAGTACAATGTTTCATAAGATTCCTCTGGCAATTTGTATAATAATGTTAATAGCTAATTGTGCTCTTTTCGATATGCCAATTTATATATGTCAACTATTTTAAACTAACGTCTTGTCTATTATGATATAAGTTAATTATGAAGATTATATTTATAATATAACCTTATTTGTTTGTCATTTATACCCTTATGCTACCGCTAATATTTATAAATAATGGGTCTATTTTTTTCTTTTTTATAATTATGTGAATTATTTAAATTGCTGTATGTTAGCTGTTTATTAAATGTGCTTATTATTCCATTTCTCCACATTTGGGTTACCGTCCCGATAGAACTTAGCAAACAGTTTTAAAAACACATATAAACATCTTTATTATTAACTCAAAAAGCAATACTTATGAAGAAAACCATCTTCTTGATTTTGTGCTTGTTATGTTCCATCGGAGCCATGGCACAAAAGAAATCAATCACAGGTGTGGTTACGGATGCTAGCGGTGAAACAGTCATCGGAGCAAGTGTTGTCGAGGTCGGTACCACCAATGGTGTAATAACTAACCTTGACGGCAAGTTTACGTTAATGGTCGATCCCAATGGAAAGATCAAAGTATCTTATGTTGGTTATCAGCCTCAAGTAATCGACATAAAAGGCAAAAATTCTTTTAATATTAAGTTGAAAGAAGACTCTGAAATGCTGGATGAAGTGGTAGTCACAGGATATTCCGGAACACAGCTTCGTTCTAAAGTAACTAACTCCATCTCTAAAGTAAAAGAGGAAGCTTTGACAACAGGTTTGTTCTCTAATCCAGCTCAGGCTTTATCTGGAGCGGTGTCAGGACTGAAAGTTATTCAAAGTTCCGGTAATCCAGGAGCAGCACCAACTATTATTCTTCGTGGAGGAACTAATCTGGATGGCACAGGTTCCCCCTTGGTAATTGTAGACGGCCAACTTCGTGACGGACTAAATGACATTAATCCTGAGGACATTGAGTCCATGGATGTACTTAAGGATGCCGGTGCGACTGCACTTTATGGTGCGCGGGCCAGTAATGGTGTAATACTTGTAACAACTAAAAAGGGTAAACAAGGTTTTCGTGAGATAAACTTTAAAGCTAAAGTTGGTCTGAATTACGCATATACTCCTTATGACTTTCTTAATGGTGGAGAATATATCAAAGCGTTAAGACAAGCTGTTTATGATGCAGGTAATTTATTTGTTGATAAAGCCGGTAATACAAAGGGATACGGTGTTTATGCGAATGGTGCTCTTGACGGTGCACAGCCTTATGGTACAGGTAATGTATATGGTAAATCAGCATATAGTACAATGTATTTAAATGATGAAAACTCGTGGTTGCTTCAAAAGGGATGGAAGACGGTAGTTGATCCTATTACTGGAAAAGATATTATTTATAAAGATACCAATCTGGATAAATATAATCTAAACAATCCGGCATTATCACAAGATTATAACATAAATATGTCTGGTGGGAATGATCGTGGAAGTTATTATGCAGGTATCGGATATAACCGTCAGGAAGGTATACCTATTAATACATTTTATGAACGTTACTCATTTGTGACAAATGCAAGTTATAAAATAGCAGATTGGCTAACAAGTACATCATCGTTAAACTATAACCGCGCTAATTGGGAAAGTATGCCTGGTTCCAATGGATCAGAAGCAAATTATTTTGGTCGTATTCGTTCGTTACCTTCTACTGTGATTTTTGAGGACGAAGAAGGAAATATGGTGTTAGGTCCAGGTACGGCAGATGGAAATCAGTCTTACCAACCGGATAAATGGTGGCAAGATTTACAGTCTGATAAATTCACAATGATACAGTCGTTTAAGATTGATTTGTTGAAAAACTTATCGGTTAATTTGAATGCAAATTGGTATTACTCAGAAGATTTACAGGAAAAATTCACAAAAGACTACGAAAAGAATCCTGGGAATTATGATAGAACCCGTTCAAGTTCAATGCAGTATACCCGTGATTTTAGACAGACCTACAATGCGGTATTAAACTATAAACAGACATTCTTTAAAGACCATAATGTCGAATTGATGCTTGGAACAGAATACTATGATAAGTATTATCGTCAATTTAAAGCTTCAGGACAAGGTGCGGCAACAGATGATTTGCCAGACCTTGGTTTAACTGATCCAGGAGCAAACAAACGTTCTATTGATTCAGAACATAAAAAATTGAGAATTTTATCTTTCTTCGGACGTCTGAATTATGATTATAAATCAAAATATCTGTTATCAGCAGTATTCCGTCGTGACGGTTATTCCTCTTTGCTAGGCGATAATCGTTGGGGATTTTTCCCAGGTGTATCTGCCGGATGGATTTTCGGTCGTGAAGATTTCATCAAAAATACGATTCCGGTAATGTCATTTGGTAAGTTGCGTATGAGTTATGGTATTAATGGTAATGCATCAGGGATTGGTGAATACGATTTGCAAGGAGCTTATGGACCTACCACTAACTATAATGGAAATTTGGCATATCTTATCAGTAAACTTCCGAATCCGAGTTTAAGATGGGAAAAGACTGCTACCTTTGAAGCTGGTATTGATATGAGCTTCTTCGATAATCGTTTGACTACTAATTTTACATTCTATAATCGTTTGACATCCGACAAATATGCTAGTTTGAGTTTTCCTACTTCAACGGGATTCTCTTCTGTGACTAATAACAATGGTGAACTGCGTAACCGCGGTCTTGAAATTGAATTGTCCGGTAAGATTTTTGAGAATAAAGATTGGTCATGGTCTGCATCTGGTAATATTTCATATAATAAAAATACAATTGTTTCATTACCAGATAATGGACTTGAAAGAAATCGGCAAGATGCTTATGAAATTTATTCTGGTAAAGGTAACGAAAAAATGTGGGTAGATGGTTATCAGGAAGGTCGTGAACCCAACATGCTTTATCTTTATAAAGCAGATGGTATTTACAAATCATATAATGAAATTCCTGGTAATCTGATTGTAAAACATATGGGGTCAGTAACTTACTATGGTCCAGAAGCTTGGAATAAACTTAGTGCGGAGGAACAAGATGCTAAAAAGAATTTTCCGATCCAGCCTGGTGATGTAAAATGGCATGATGTAAATGGCGATGGCACCATCGATCAATTCGATCAAGTAAAAGTAGGAAATATGAATCCACATTGGATGGGTGGTTTCAATACAACTCTTTCATGGAAAGGACTGAAACTATATGCTCGTTTCGACTTTGCACTTGATTTCTGGGTGTATGAAAACTCAGATCAGAGTAAGACACCATGGTATATGGGATGTATGCAAGGTTCGTATAATGTACCTACTTTATACTATGATACATGGTCAGAATCAAACCCAGATGCTAAATACCCTCGTTTCTTATACGCAGATCAATTGGGTAAGAATAACTACAATACTCCATCAACCTTGTTTGCTTACAAAGGGAACTATTTAGCTGTACGTGAACTGTCACTGAGTTATGCTCTTCCTCAGAAGTGGGCGAGTGCTGCCAAAATGCAACGTGCTGAAGTGTCCATAACTGGACAGAACCTGGGATATATTACAGGAGCAAAGAATGTTTCATCACCAGAAACTGGAGCTAACGGAAAAGTAGGTTCAGGATATGCATTGCCTCGTACGGTGTTATTTGGTGTGAATCTGACTTTCTAAATTTACAAACCTTTAAAAGAATGATTATATGAACATCTTTAAAATAATGATACGATTAGGAGTTTTGGCAGTTACTGTCTGCTTGTACAGTGCTTGTGATTCACTCGATTTGGCACCTATTGACTCTTATGGTACAGGAAACTATTGGAAAAGACCAGAACATGTGCAGGCCTATATGGATGGATTGCATAAAAATCTCCGTGATAAGATTTTTCAGCATCAATATACTTTTGGAGAATCAAGAGGCGGCACAAGTATCGTGGGAACTGCTGTAGACGGTACTTCTCTATCATATGGTGAATTGGTCACTCAACAATTAACCCCACAAAGTTCGGGAGTAAGCAAATTTGGAGAACTTTACGGAATGATAGCTAATGTAAATATCTTCTTACAAAACACAAAGGATGCAACTTATATGACCGAAGACGAAAAAAGTTACTACCTAGGTCAGGCTTATGGTTTGCGTGCTTACTATTACTTTGATTTATACAGGATATATGGAACTGCCCCTTTGCGTTTGGATCCTAATCCGGTCGTTAATGGGAACTTTAATCCGGAAGAGTTGTATGCAGGACGTGCAAGTGGATCCACTCTGATGGGACAGATAAAATCAGACTTGACTGAGTCCCTGAAGTATTTTGGTGATAATAACTCTTTTGATCCTTACAACAGAGGTAATAAAAAGGCTTATTGGTCCAAAGCAGCTACAGAATATCTGGCAGCAGAAGTTTATCTGTGGAATGCAAAGGTATCAATTGATGATAACAAAGCAAATGAAACTGATTTGCAAATAGCAAAAACACATCTTAATAATTTGATGAGTAATTATAACTTAACGTTACAACCATCTTATAGTAGTGTTTTTGATGTAACTAATAAAGGTAATTCTGAAATTATTATGGCTGTTAGATATGCTGAGGGGGAAGCTAGTAATAGCTATACTACCTACATATATAATTTTCAAACAGGAAACTTTAAGACTGTAGGTTATAATGATGAAAACGGAAAACTTATGGGAGATACTTTGAAAGTTGGTACAACCGGGCAACAGCGCATTGAATACAAATCACAGTTCTTCCTTGCGTATGATAAAATAGATACTCGTCGGGATGCTTCGTTCTTAAGTGCTTATCACAAAGAAACGAATAAACTACAAGGCACCATATTTAAAAAGATTATGGGACATTTCAATCAAACAACCAATCAATATGTATGGGATGCTGATGCTGTATTATATCGTTTGGCAGGTGTATATCTGATGATGGCTGAGGTTGAAAATATGCAAGGAGGAGATGTTGCTAAATACATTAATTTTGTTCGTGAACGTGCCTATGGCAAGGCTTGGGATAAGGCTAAATATGGTTATGAGAATGCTGATTTCACAACTAATGAATTAGCGATTCTTCACGAAAAAGATAAAGAAATGCTTGGTGAAGGACAGCGCTGGTGGGATGTATTACGTATGACCCTAACTAAAGGCGGAAAGCCACTGGTGTTCTGTACAGAAGGAAGCGTAGACGGCACTCCTATTTTGAATGAGGCTACTGAAGCATATAAAGTACTTTGGCCTATTGAAACTGAAATGCTAAATAAAGATCCCAAGTTGGAGCAAACTCCAGGGTATGTTAAATAGAAATTATTCGATATACTGGAGAAAGATTTTCTCAGATATTTAAAAGTGGCATGGGACTTATTTCTGTATTACCAGGGATAAGTCCCATTATTGTAAAAATGAAGGTTTGTTTTTTATTTTATATTTATCTTCCAATAGCAAACTAATTATTCTTTCTGGAAATTGTATCCAATAATTAATAATAAAAGTCATACGTGCTTGGAACCGTTCATGCCAATGGACTAAGGGTAACAGGGAGTGGAAATCAAAAGAAAAGCATTATGTCAGTGGAGATGCTATATTGAAACAGACAGTCGATCCGGAGCCCGGATATGCGGTAAAAGAAGTTTTTTTCACCCCAAAGGGAGAAAACGTATACGCTATTTTATCTCAATATCCTAAAAATAAAATTGTGTTGAAAAACGTTCAAACAAGGAATAAGACTAAGATTGCTTTATTAGGATCAGATAAAAAAGTTCTTTGGAAACAAAAAGGTAATGATCTTGAAATCACAATGCCTTCTCTGTACGCAGATGAATTACCTTGTGATTATGCATGGGTTCTTAAATTGGACAATATAGAAAATAAAAAAGATCGATAGGTATATTGTATAAAACCGATTAGTTTCTTTTTTGTTGCACGAGCATGCTGCACAAATTGAAAAGGCAGTATCTGAGTATCTTTCTGTGTACTTGGGTACTGCCTTAAATATAAACTCTATGAAGCTTTTTCTTTAAATAATTATCTCTATAAGTATAGCTGAATTTATTTTCCTTCAAGTATCCGTCACTTAATACTATAAAATGTTAATAGTGACATTGCTTTTTCTATTGTGTTAAAATGTATATATTGTAAATAATTATCAATATTATTTCTAATGACTTTCTTTTTCCCCTGTTCTTGTCCGCAGTAATGTTTATATTGCATTTTTATAACATTTATCTGTTGTTTTATACCATTAGTCTACCGTCCGAAAAAAGTTATTTTCTCACTTATATTAGCCTTTTGGGGCTTAAAAAACAAATTGTATATCTCTGTATATCAGCTTCTTTTCTGCTTACTCTCTTTCTCTTCTCCTTCCATTTTCCGCCTACCGTCCCGATAGAACTTAGCAAACAGTTTTAAAAACACATATAAACATCTTTATTATTAACTCAAAAAGCAATACTTATGAAGAAAACCATCTTCTTGATTTTGTGCTTGTTATGTTCCATCGGAGCCATGGCGCAAAAGAAATCAATCACAGGTGTGGTTACGGATGCTACCGGTGAAACAGTCATCGGAGCAAGTGTTGTCGAGGTCGGTACCACCAATGGTGTAATTACCGATATTGACGGAAAATTTACGATCTCGGTAAATCCGAATGGGAAGATTAAGGTCTCCTATGTTGGCTATCAGCCTCAAACGATCGATGTGAAAGGCAAAAACTCTTTTAATATCAAGTTAAAAGAGGACTCTGAAATGTTAGCTGAAGTTGTTGTCACAGGTTATGGAGGTAAGCAGCTTCGCTCGAAAGTAACTAGCTCTATTACCAAAGTGAATGAGGAGGCATTAAAAGTAGGCGTTTTCTCAAATCCGGCCCAAGCATTATCCGGTGCGGTGGCTGGTCTAAAAGTGACACAGAGTTCCGGTAATCCTGGCAGCACCCCAAGTATTGTACTACGTGGTGGCACTGATTGGGACGGAAGCGGTGCACCTTTAGTCATGGTTGACGGACAATTACGAAGTGCTCTAAGCGATATAAATCCTGAGGATATTGAATCTATGGAAGTTCTGAAAGACGCTGGTGCCACCGCTTTGTATGGTGCACGTGCCAGTAATGGTGTTATCTTGATTACAACCAAAACAGGAAAAGCGGGACATCGTGAAATCAATTTCAAAGCAAAGGTGGGGCTAAATTATGTCAATAACCCTTATGAGTTTTTAGGTGCTAAAGATTTTATTACAGCTCTGCGCACAGCATATAATACAACTCCATGGGCTAATAAATCGTCACTTAATACTGCTTCCGCATATGGTACAGGTAATAAATATGGCGATGACTTAGTCTGGAATTTGCTGGTTAAAAACAAAGAGAACGAATTTCTGTTAAATAAAGGCTGGCAACAGATGCAAGATCCTATAAATTCGTCTGTTACCCTTCTTTATAAAGATATCAAACCTTCAGATTATAACTTAAATAATCCATCTATTACTCAAGACTATAACATAAACATGTCTGGCGGTAACGATAAAGGAGCATACTATGCTGGATTGGGTTACAACAAATCTGAAGGGCTCCCCATTTCTTCATTTTATGAACGATATAGCTTTGTGTTCAATGGCAATTACAAGGTAGCTGATTGGATAACAGCCAGCTCGAACTTCAATTATAACCGTGCTAACTGGCGCTCTATGCCTGGTTCTCAAGGTGATGAGGGTAATTATTTCGGTCGAATTATGTCTTTGCCTCCTACGGTTCGTTATGAAGATGAAGATGGAAATCCGGTTTTAGGTCCCAATTCGAGTGATGGAAATCAGTCTTATCAGCCTGACAAATGGCTAATAGACAATCAGACTGATAAGTTTACGATGATTCAGTCTCTGGAAATTAAGCCAATGAAAAACCTAACTATTAAAGGAAATGCTAACTGGTATTATTCAGAAGGCGTATATGAAAGTTTTACAAAAGATTATGAGACTGCTCCCGGGAAATTTGAAACATCAAGAAGCACTTCTGCAAAGTTTGAGCGGGACTTTTCTCAAACCTATAATGTCGTTGTGAATTACAATAATACGTTCGCGAAAAACCATTATGTTGACATCATGTTAGGTTCGGAGTATTATGACAAAAAGACAAAGGGATTCAGTGCTTCCGGTTCGGGTGCGCCGACTGATGATTTTGGGGACTTGGGCTTGACAAGCTCGGATAAAGGGAAGCGGGGAATTGATTCCTGGCACAGTCAATATCGTATTCTCTCTTACTTTGGACGTTTGAATTATGATTATCTGGGAAAATACTTACTGTCAGGAGTATTTCGTTATGATGGATATTCTTCTCTGCTGGGAAATAATCGTTGGGGCTTTTTCCCCGGTGTTTCAGCGGGTTGGGTCTTCGGAAAGGAAGATTTCATTAAAAGTGCCATTCCGGATCTTTCATTTGGTAAGTTGCGTGCCAGCTATGGTGTGAATGGTAATGCTACAGGCATTGGAGCCTATACTTTACAAGGATCCTATAACTCTCAGAAGTATAATGGAAATGTAGGGTACCTAATTGGCTCTCTTCCCAATCCAGGACTAAAATGGGAGAAAACAAGAACAGCTGAAGTGGGGTTGGATTTGAGTTTTTTCGATAATCGTTTAAACGCAAACTTCACTTATTACAATCGTTTGACCATGGATAAGTATGCCGATTTAAGTTTACCTACGACTACTGGTTTCTCTTCGGTAAAAAATAATAATGGGGATTTTCGTAACAGCGGTCTCGAAATAGAGTTGTCCGGTACACTCCTTAAGCTAAAGGATTGGACATGGAAAATGGGAGGAAACATTTCATATAATAAAAATAAGGTTGTTTCTTTACCTAATAATGGGCAGCCTAAAAATCGTATAGATGGACAGCAAATCTACACAGGGCGTAAAATTATGGACGAAAAAGGGAATCTGGTAGATGAGATCGTTTTCGTTGGAGGTAAACAGGAAGGGCAAGAGCCTGGTATCTTAGTTGGGTATAAAGCAGAAGGTATTTATAAAAGCTGGGACGAAATTCCTGGAGATTTAGTAGTTAAAACAGGCAATTATCAAGGTAAATATCAATATGGGCCTAAAGCTTATGCAGCTTTATCGGATGCTGAAAAAGCGAAAGCTCTCCAGATCGAACCGGGTGATATGAAATGGAAAGATATTAATGGAGATGGGCAAATTGATTCTTATGATCAGATTGTAATTGGTAATACGACTCCTCGTTGGTTTGGTGGTTTTAATACAACTTTGAGTTGGAAAGGTTTGACCCTATATGGGCGCTTTGATTTTGGTTTGGATTATTGGATTTATGATAATACAACACCTTGGTTCTTAGGATGTATGCAAGGTGGATATAATACTACAACCGATGTATTCAATACTTGGTCTGAAGAAAATCCAAATGCCAAGTATCCAAGATATGTATGGGCTGACCAGTTAGGCACTGCAAATTATTATCGTACTTCAACCATGTTTGCTTATAAAGGTAACTATTTGGCAATCCGCGAGATATCACTATCCTATTCTTTGCCTGAGGCAATTGCCCGCAAGCTGTATTGCCAGAAACTGGATGTATCGGTTACAGGTCAGAACTTGGGATACATAACTTCTGCTAATGTAGCAAGCCCCGAAGTTTCAAAGGCGGGCTCCGGTTATGCATTGCCACGTACATTGCTTTTCGGTATTAATGTTACATTTTAATAACTCATAATTAATAAACAAGCATATGAAAAATATAAAATCTATTATTATATCTGGTGTTCTATTAGCCACTTCGGGGCTTATGGCTACTTCGTGTAGTGATTTATTAGACTTATCTCCAATTGATTATTATGGTAGTGGTTCATATTGGACTACGGAGGCTCAAGTTACAGGTTATATGGATGGTATTCATAAGCATATACGTGATGTGGCTGGACAGCATATTTTCACATTTGGAGAAATGAGAGGCGGCATTTATAAAAGTGGCAATGCTTCTGATGGTAATGCGCTAAATGGCGGTAGCATTATACTGCAGAATTTTGATAAAAACAATACTGGAGTAACAAACTTTGGAGGCCACTATGGACGTTTGGCTAATATCAATTTGTTTATCGATCGGGTAAGCAAGGCCGATTATGTGGATGAAGCGAAGAAGAAATTCTATTTGGGACAAGCTTATGGTTTACGTGCCTTTATTTATTTTGAGCTTTATCGTATTTACGGGGGGGTGCCTTTACGACTTGACGTGGAAGTAATTGATGGAGTACTTGACCCTAATAAACTGTATATGGCGCGTGCTACTCCCAAGCAAGTTATGACGCAAATAAAGAAAGACTTGGATTTGTCGATAGAGAACTTTGGAAGTGTAACAAATTTTGATCCGTATAACCGCGGTAAGAAAGTATATTGGTCCAAAGCCGCTACCGAATGTTTGATGGGTGAAGTGTATTTATGGACCTCAAAAGTCACCACAGGTGACAATGAGGCCAATATAGCTGATTTGCAAGTAGCTAAATCACATCTGGAGAGTGTAGCTAATAACTATGGTTTAAAGTTGCTGGACAATTTTGCGAATGTATTTGAAGCCAAGTCCCACAAAGGTAATGATGAAATCATATTCGCTATCCGCTATGCAGAAGGAGAAGCTACAAACGGCAATAACAATTATGTATATATGAATCAAGGTGAAATTGATAAAGCTGGTTATCGTGCTGACGGTTCTAAATGGGATGACCCGTTTGATGCCAAAAAAGGCGGAGCGCAATGGTATGAATATATTCCAGAACTTTTTCAGCTATTTGATGTGAAGGATACACGCCGTGATGCGACTTTCATGGCATCATATAAGAAAGATTCCGAAAACAATCTGGCTCTGTGGGGAACCCATGTTTGCAAGAATATAGGTTATATCAACGCAGAGGGTAACCGTGTTTATTGTGGTGATTATGTTTTTTATCGTTTACCGTGGGTTTATCTTTCATTAGCTGAAATTGCCAATATGGAAGGTGATAATGCCAGCGTAGAAAAATATATTAATTTAGTTCGTAAACGTGCATATGCAAAGAATTGGGATGAAAATGTATATGCTTATAAAGCTGCTGATTTTACACAAAATGAATTAGCTATTTTACACGAGAAAGATAAAGAGTTTGTCCAAGAAGGACAACGGTGGTGGGATGTATTACGCATGACTCTGACCAAAGGTGGAAAACATTTAGTTTTCTGCAAAGAAGCCAATTTAAAGAATAATGGTCAGCCTATTTTGAATGAAGCTACAGAGGCTTATAAAGTGCTGTGGCCGATAGAACAGAAAATGCTTGATAAGGATCCGGAAATTAAGCAAACTCCCGGATATAAATAATGTTTTTTCTGGAAATTGTATTTAATGATTGATAGTAAAAGTCATATTTATTAGTTAGGTTTATGACTTCTCAGTGTAATGACATATCGGGAGATATGTCATTACTAATAAATAATAATTGAATATTTTCAAAATATGATTAATTTTGTTAATATTGCATTGGATTTTTAATTTTATATTTAATAAACAGGTTATATGAAAAAAAAATGGTTATTTCTGTTTTGTTTATTAGTTGCTATTTCCTCAATGGCTCAAAACAGCTATCAACCGAACTGGGAGTCGCTTGATAAACGTCCGGTTCCGGCATGGTTTGAAAATGCCAAATTTGGTATTTTCATTCATTGGGGATTATATTCAGTTCCGGCATGGTCTCCCAAAGGTACGTATTCAGAATGGTATAAATATTGGCTTGACAAGAAAACGCTAATGGGTAATGGTGATTTTAAAGGTACGGAAGTATATGATTATCATGTAGAAATGTATGGACGGGATTTCACCTATGCCGATTTCGCTCCTATGTTCAGAGCTCTCAGCTATAATCCCGATGAATGGGCTAAACTATTTGAGCGTTCTGGTGCAAAGTATGTAGTATTAACAACAAAACATCATGACGGATTTGCGTTATGGCCAAGTAAAGAAGCCTCTTCCAGTTATGGACGCCCATGGAATAGCATGGAGATAGGAGCGCATCGTGACTTGGTAGGAGAATATGTAGATGCATTACGGAAAACAGACATTAAAGTTGGATGCTATTTTTCTTTAAGGGAATGGGACAATCCACTTTATAATAAAGAGACAATGGATTTGTTTTATGAACGGCACTTCTTTCCTCAGTTAAAAGATTTGGTGAACCGTTATAAGCCCGATTTGATATGGTCTGACGGTCCAGATCAACTGAATGATAAGCAGTGGCAAGCTGAAAGAACATTAGCTTGGTTGTATTCAGAATCTCCGGTAAAAGACAGCATCGTGGTCAATGATCGCTGGGCCAATAACACCGGCAGAAAACATGGTGACTATTATACACGAGAATATAGCAGCACTAACAGTACTTTTGATAAGCCATGGGAAGAGTGCCGTGGAATTGGCCTCTCTTTTGGATATAATCAGAATGAAGATTTGGAAGATTACACTTCACCGAAAGCATTAATATTAACGCTTGCAAACATAGTTAGCCAAGGTGGAAACTTACTATTGGATATTGGTCCGAACGCTAATGGCAAAATTCCTCCTATAATGCAGGAACGCTTGTTGCAGATAGGTAAATGGCTGCAGGTAAACGGAGAAGCGATTTATGGGACACGCGCTTGGAACCGTTCATGCCAATGGACTAAGGGTAACAGGGAGTGGAAATCAAAAGAGAAGCATTACGTCAGTGGAGATGCTATATTGAAACAGACAGTCGATCCGGAGCCCGGATATGCGATAAAAGAAGTTTTTTTCACCCAAAAGGGAGAAAACGTATACGCTATTTTACCTCAATATCCTAAAAATAAAATTGTGTTGAAAAACGTTCAAACAAGGAATAAGACTAAGATTGCTTTATTAGGATCAGATAAGAAAGTCCTTTGGAAACAAAAAGGTAATGATCTTGAAATCACAATGCCTTCTCTGTACGCAGATGAATTACCTTGTGATTATGCATGGGTTCTTAAATTGAACAATTTAGAAAATAAAGAAGATCGATAGGTATATTATATAAAATCGATTAGTTTCTTTTTTGTTGCGCGAGCATGCTGCACAAATTGAAAAGGCAGTATCTGAGTATCTTTCTGTATACTTGGGTACTGCCTTAAATATAAACTCTATGAAGCTTTTTCTTTAAATAATTATCTCTATAAGTATAGCTGAATTTGTTTTCCTTCAAGTACCCATCAGTTAGTACTATAAAATGTTAATAGTGGCATTGCTTTTCTATTGTGTTAAAATATATATATTATAAATAATTATCAATGTTTTTTCTAATGGCTTTCTTTTTCCACTGTTTTTGTCCGCAGTGATGTTTATATTGCATTTTTATAACATTTATCTGTTGTTTTATACCATTGGTCTACCGCCCGAAAAAAGTTATTTTTTTACTTATATTAGCCTTTTGGGTCTTTAAAAATAAACTGTATATCACTGTATATCAGTTTGTTTTCTGCTTACTCTCTTTCTTTTCTCTTTCCATTTTTCGCCTACCGTCCCGATAGAACTTAGTAAACAGTTTTAAAAACACATATAAACATCTTTATTATTAACTCAAAAAGCAATACTTATGAAGAAAACCATCTTCTTGATTTTGTGCTTGTTATGTTCCATCGGAGCCATGGCACAAAAGAAATCAATCACAGGTGTGGTTACGGATGCTAGCGGTGAAACAGTCATCGGAGCAAGTGTTGTCGAGGTAGGTACCACCAATGGTGTAATAACTAACCTTGACGGCAAGTTTACGTTAATGGTCGATCCCAATGGAAAGATCAAAGTATCTTATGTTGGTTATCAGCCTCAAACGATCGATGTAAAGGGCAGAAATTCTTTTAATATTAAGTTGAAGGAAGATTCTGAAATGCTGGATGAAGTGGTCGTAACAGGTTATGGCGGTAAACAATTGCGTTCTAAAGTGACTAACTCCATTGCCAAAGTAAAAGAGGAAACTTTAAAACAAGGTATGTTTACTAATCCGGCTCAAGCTCTTTCTGGTGCTGTAGCAGGTTTGTCAGTAAGTCAGACTTCGGGTAATCCGGGTAGTGCTCCAACTTTAGTACTCCGTGGTGGTACGAACTTTGATGGTTCCGGTTCTCCACTGATCTTAATTGACGGTCAGGTACGCTCTTCGCTGAGTGATATTAATCCGGATGATATTGAATCAATGGAGGTGTTGAAAGATGCCGGTGCAACTGCTATTTACGGTGCACGTGCTAATGATGGTGTAGTACTTGTAACAACAAAACGTGGTAAGGCGGGTAGAGCAGAGGTAAATCTAAAAGCAAAGTTTGGCTTGAACTACTTCAAGGATTCTTATAACTTTATGAATGCCGGTGATTACCTTTATTGGATGCGTACTGCTTATATGAATGCGTACGTTAGAGACATGAAACACCCGGACGGTGCTAATGTGAAAGGATGGTCTTCTCTAAGCGGATTGACTACTGCAACTCCTTATGGAACAGGTAATTTATATTTTGACAAGGATGGTGTAACGCCATTAGACGGAAATAAAACAAGTTCTGCTATTTGGAGTCCGATGATCTATTCAGACAATCTATCTTTTCTGCTCAATCAAGGATGGCAGACTATGATTGACCCGGTATATGGAGATAAAATTATTTATAAAAACACAGACATTGCCGATTTTAATATAAACACACCTTCATTCTCTCAGGATTATAACTTAAGCGTAAGCGGTGGTAATGATAAAGGAAGTTATTATGCCGGCTTGGGCTACAATAAGAGTGAGGGTACAGCAGTTGGTAACTGGTATCAACGAATTACTTTTACTTTTAATGCTGATTATAAACTTAAGGAATGGTTAACTTCTAATTCAAGTTTCAATTTTGCAGATGCGACCTGGAACGGACTTCCTGCATCGCAAACAGCTGAGGCTAACTATTTCTCACGCTGTCTTTCATTACCTCCTACTTTCCGTGGTTATAATGCAGATGGAGATATGCTATTAGGACCGAACTCCGGTGATGGTAACCAACAATACAATTTTAAGCAATTCGTTCGTGATAATAATACGGATAAGTTTACGATGAATCAATCTTTCACAATTGATTTCATGAAAGGTCTCTCATTGAAATTAGGAGCCATTTGGTATTATTCCGAAGAAAAAACAGAAGCTTTTAATAAAGACTATTTGAGCTCTCCGGGTAACTTGATTACATCTCACGCCACCTCTGCTTCATATAGCCGTACTTTAGACCAAACATATAATGCCGTATTGAACTATAATTATCAGATCAATAAGGACAACTTCTTGGATGCAATGGTTGGTTTTGAATACTATGATTCATACGGCAAAGGATTCAGTGCTTCTGGTTCCGGAGCTCCCACCGATGATTTTATGGATTTGGAATACACCTCAAAAGAGGAAGGAATGCGTTCTATAGACTCTTCACACTCTCGTCAACGTATTATGTCATTCTTTGGACGTGTTAATTATGACTACCAATCTAAGTATCTGCTTTCTTTGGTTTTAAGACGTGACGGATATTCAAAACTCGCTAAAGAAAACCGTTGGGGAGTATTTCCGGGCGTATCAGCGGGTTGGGTGTTCAGCAAAGAAGAATTTATGGAAAACACAGCATCTATTCTTTCATTCGGTAAATTACGTGCCAGCTTTGGTTTAAATGGTAATGTAAACAAGAACTTTGTTGGAAATTATACAGTTCAGGGAGCTTATGGCAGTAATCGCTATAATGGTTCAACCGGTTTCTTGTTAAGCAGCATTCCTAACCCATATCTGATGTGGGAAAAATCAAGAACCTTTGAAATTGGTTTGGATATGGGTTTTCTGGAAAATCGCATCAATGCTAACTTGACATATTACAACCGTTTGACTAGTGATAAATATGCTAATATCACAGTACCGTCCACTTCAGGTGTAAGTTCTGTTACTTCAAACAATGGTGAGTTCCAGAATCAAGGATTTGAATTTGAATTAGGATTCCGGATCATTGATTCCAAAGACTGGAAGTGGAACTTGAACTGGAATGGTGCTTTGAACAAAAACAAGGTTGTTTCTTTGCCGGACAATGGACTTGAAAGAAATCGTCAAAGTGCTTATCAGGTTTATACTGGAAACGGAGATGAAAAAATGTGGGTTGGTGGATATCAGGAAGGTCAACGTCCGGGCGATCTATACATGTTTGTGGCAGAAGGACTTTATAAATCTCAAGACGAAATCCCGACTAACTTGATTGACTTGACAACAGGTAATAACGGTTCAAGTGGCCGTCCTCTTTATGGTGGAACAGAAGGTTACAATAAATTAACAGATTCTCAAAAAGCCAATGCCCTTCCGATTCAGCCGGGTGACGTGAAATGGAAAGATGTAAATGGTGATGGAGTTATTGATAATTATGACATGGTGAAAATTGGGAATACTGTTCCTAAATGGACAGGAGGTATCAATACTACTGTAAGCTGGAAGGACCTTACCTTGTCTGCACGTTTCGACTATGCATTGGGATTCACCGCAGTGGACTGGAAAACAATGTGGATCATGGCATGTGCTCAAGGTACTTATAATACCATTGAGGAGACCAAAAATACATGGACCCCAGAAAATCCGAATGCTAAATATCCAACTTATGTATGGGCCGATCAATTGGGTAAACGTAATTATTGCCGTAGCTCATCCATGTTTGCCTATAATGGAAACTATTTGGCATTGCGTGAACTCTCACTATCCTATAAATTACCATCTGTATGGGCGCAGAAGGCTAAATTGAGCAATGTGGAACTTTCTATTACAGGTCAGAACTTAGGCTATTTGACAGAAGCAAAACACCTATTCTCACCGGAAAAAGCAGATAATAATGGAGGATATCCATTACCTCGTACAGTGATTTTTGGTATTAATGTTTCTTTCTAAATATAAAAAGACAAATTATGAAAAAGATAATATATATCATTTCTTTATTTGTGTCGTCTGTGCTTTACACTTCATGCGATGCATTGGATCTTGCTCCGGAAGACTATTTCGGAAGCGGCAACTATTGGAATAATAAAGCCCAAGTAGAAGGGTTTATGAATGGCATGCACTCTCAATTGAGAAGTAACTATAATATGTTTTATTGTTTGGGAGAATTGCGCGGTGGTACACAGCGCGTTGGTAGTTCTTCACAAAACACCAGTTTGGACTATGCCATATTGCGTACCAATACTTTAAGCCAGGATAATCCGGGATTCAGCAACTGGTTTGGATTATATAGCCCGATTATGCAAGTTAATCATTTCATTCAAAAAGTTGAGAATGAATGTGATTTTTTAAGTGAGGCAGACAGAAAAGCCTATTTAGGACAAGCATATGGTTTAAGAGCTCTTTATTATTTTATGCTTTATAAAACTTACGGCGGGGTACCTATTGTTACAACAGTCGAGTTGCTGGATGGCAAAGTGACTGCGGATAAATTTTATGTTGAACGTGCTACACCCGAGGCCACTATGGCCTTCATAAAAGAGGATATCGGTAAATCTGAAAACTATTTTGGTACAGAAGAAGTGACCAATAAGTATGATAAGACAATGTGGTCTAAAGCTGCCACTCTGATGTTGAAAGCAGAAATCTATATGTGGGCTGCTAAAGTTTCTATAAATGGCTATACAGCTTCTGGAAGATCGGATTTAGAAACTGCCAAAACAGCTCTGAATGGAGTGATAGGCAAATTTCAGCTATTAAACAAATTCAGCGATGTATTTAGTACAGCTAACCGTAATAATGCAGAAGTTATTTTCACCTTACATTTTGCTGATGGCGAAGCTACAAACTGGGGAGGAATGTTCCTCTATCAAGAGGCAGTGTTCATTGGACAGGTATATGACCGTGATGATAATAAGATTGAAACGGATACATTAAATTTGAAGGGTACCGGAGGTGTATTCCGCCATGAATATACTGAAGATTTCTGGAAAAGCTATAGCGATAAAGATACTCGTCGTGATGCAACATTCTTAGAATATTATACCCAAAAGAATAAAGAAGGCTTCGGTTGTGTTATGCTTAAGGCTATTGGTTCTATCAACTCGAACAACAATCGTATTTATGATACCGATGTGATTGTTTACCGTTATGCCGATGCTTTATTGATGATGGCTGAAATAGAAAATGGTTTAGGAAATCCTTGTGCAGATTATATTAATGAAGTGCGTGAACGTGCATATGGCTCCAATTATGAGGCTAATAAATATACGGAAGGAAATTATGCAGAGAATGAATTGGCCATCCTTCAGGAACGTGATAAAGAGTTTGTTTGGGAAGGTAAGCGATGGTTTGATGTAGTACGTATGCATGATGCTAATGGCAAATCTCTTGCTTTCTCTGCTACTGCAAATTATCCTTCGGATAAACCTCTTTTGGATCCAAGTGAGGAATATAAGTTGTTATGGCCTATTGATGTTAACATTATGAGTGTTAACCCGTTGCTGAAACAGACACCTGGATATGAAAAATAAAACTTAATCAATAGGTTTTTAGAATGAAAAATAAACGGGGAATGTCCGCAGAGGCATTCCCCGTTATATTAACTAATCAATTTTCATATCCCGGAGTCTGTTTTAACGCCGGATTGTCTGTCAATACACTTTCATTAATCGGCCATAATAGGCGGGTGGCAACGGCAGAAGTGCGCTTTGTCACATAGTCTGCACCCAATAATCTTAAATCATACCAGCGTTTCCCTTCAAACATAAATTCACGCATGCGCTCTTTCAAAATGGCTTCCAAAGGATCTTCATCACCAGACATGTATTTATTATCCGTATAGAAGTCTCCTTTATCATTCGGATAAGATAGCGTAGCTTTGTTTAACTCAAAGAACTCTTTTCCATAAGCACGTTCACGAACTTGATTGATCTCAGTTGCCGGATCTTCTCCCAACAGCGCTTTTGCTTCGGCAAGTAATAACAGGCAGTCTGCATATCGATAAATGGGGTAATCATTCAAAAAACTGCGCTGTGAAGCTCCGTCCAACAGGACTCCCTGATACTTATTGCAGAAAGGAGCAATATATTTAATTGTGCCATCTTCTTGCTTTTGGTAAACAGCTGTCATGGAAGCGTCCTTACGGGTATCTCCATCACGGAATGCCTTATTATACAAATCGTATCTTATCTGCAGACGAATCAAACCGTTAAGTTGTCCTTCAGGCAAATCTTTAAATGAAATTCCTTCTTTATTACAGTAAGTTGCAGTCATGTATGCCTGCTGTGGTACTAAGTTTTGTCTAAATCTATCGTCCCACATGTTATACTCATCTTTTGCATTACGTATAGAGAAAATAATTTCGGCATTATCTTTATTATTGTAAGCAAATACTTTTGAGAAATCATCCTGCAAGCTGACATTTACATTACTGATAATTGATTGTAAAGCTGTTTTGGCTGTAGTATAATCTGTTGTGCCGCCACCCATTTGACGCCCACTCCATAAATAAACTTCACCTTTCAACATTTGTGTTGCGGCCATTGACCAGTAATATCTGCCGAATTTGAAAGAGTAATCACTGCCGAATGCCTTTTCAGAAGCAATGATATCTTCTTTGATTTGTTTCATCACATCTTCTGCAGGAGAGGCTGCTTTTGAGAGGTTGCTTAAGTCTAAAGAGGCTCCATTCGTATAATCCAGATAGAGAATAACATCTCCCCAAGAACGCAATAAATGAAAATAAAGATATGCCCGCATACCATAAGCTTCACCTAAATAATAGTTTTTGGTAGCTTCGGGAAGTACAGTCGTTTCTTTGGTTTTAGCGATCATCAAATTGATCTGATTGATCACTTTGTACATTCCTGCAAAGTTGGTTATTCCTGTGTTCTCCTTATTTATCGTATTGAAAGGCAAGCGTTCCATACCTTGAGTGGCTTCTCCTCCAAAGGGAACGTCTCCATAAATGTCCGCACGAGGCTCACCTAATAAGAAAAAATTAAAACTACATTCTCTAAGTAATGCATGCAAACCTACATTAAAGGTACTGAACTGAGCTTCAGTCTTCCAGTAATTACTATCCGCAATAGAACTGGTAGGTTCAATATCCAGTGCATCACATCTTGAAAACAGCAGGAGAGAAAGCCCTGCTAACATATATGTAAATATTTTCTTCATAATGCTATTTGTATTAATCATATATAATTTAGAATGTCACTGACAAACCGAATAAAACTGTTCTCGGAGTTGGATAACGTCCGTTATCTATTCCACGACCATAAGTTGTATCTACAGCCGGTTCAGGAGAAACACCCGTGTATCCGGTGATATAGAATAAGTTCTGTCCTGTTACATAGACTGATGCATCTGTCATACCAACTTTACTGATCCATGCTTTAGGCAGATTATAATTTAATGTCAATTCACGCAAAGCCAGATAATCACCCTTTTCATAGAAGCGTGAACTGTTATTATCAATAGCTGTATTACCGTTATTTGAACGTGTAATATTTTTCTTGCTTAACTGGTCTGCGTAATAGAATGCAGGTAAATCTGTATCAGTATTGGTCTCACTCCATGTCTTTTTTACTTCTTTAATAATATTGAATGAACCTTGATACTGTCCCAAAGAACGTGCTGCGAGATCATTATAAATGGTATGTCCTAAAGCGTAATCGAAACGAGCATATAAAGAGAGGTTTTTATAACCCAATGTAGTAGAGAATCCACCAGTAATTTTGGGAAATATATTTCCTACTACTTGACGGTCATATCCATTGATTACACCATCGCCATTGATATCTTCCCAACAAACATCACCCGGTTCGATCGGTTGCCATCCTTCTTTTCCGGCATATTGGGCTGCAAGTCCGGGACCATATAAGTTGGCTACCTCGTCGATGCGGTTATTGGCATACTTTTTCACGTCATCCCAATCTTTGAATATATGATTTTGTTTGTAAGCAACCAATTCTCCCAGTTTACCACCTTCCTGACGGCCGGCAATCCATTTTGTTTCAGGAGTTCCATCGGCTTTTTTGCGTCCGGTTGCCACTTCATAGCCACCTACACGGTTATTTTCATTGCCGTTATAAGGTAATTTCACAATTTTGTTTGCTACAGAAGACAGATTGGCTGTAACATCCCATGTCAATCCTTTCGGGTTATTCAGAATGTTGGCTCTTACTTCCATTTCGAAACCATAGTTACGCAGAGTTCCCATATTAGTCATGATCTCTGTAAAGCCTGTATATCCCGGAAGTGCTTGTTTAGTTAACAAGTCTTTAGTAGTACGGTTGTAGTAGTCAAGAATGAAACTTAACCGATTGTTTAAGAATCCGATGTCCAGACCAGCTTCAAATGACTGACTTTGTTCCCAGCGTAATCCGGTGTTTACCAAGCCTGAGTTGTAGAATGCGGTTGAACCTCCGTATGTCTTTGCACCTACTTGAGAGTAAGCACCATATACATCGAAATTTCCGATACCATTTACATTTCCATTTACACCATAGCTAAGACGAGGTTTCAAGTTAGAAATAACTTCTGAGACTTTAGAATCCTTCCAGAAATTCTCTTCCATGATATTCCAACCCACAGATACACCAGGGAAAAATCCCCAACGGTTATCTTTCAGTTTTGAAATACCATCATAACGAGCAACAAATGAAATTAAATATCTCATGTCATAGTTATAATTGATACGGCCAAACCCTGATAGAATACGGTATGCTGTTTTAGTTGTAGAAGTATAAGTCCTTGTAGAACCAGCATTCAAGGTAGGAATATCGTCAGTTGGAGAGTTTTGGGTTTTGGCCTCAAAATCGAACTGATCATAGGTGAAGTATTCAGTTCCTACCATTGCTTCCAGATTGTGTTTTTCAGCAAAAGTATCTGTGTATGTCAGTGTTCCGTTCAACTGAATTTGATTGTATTTCTGAACATAAGCCTCAGCCTGACGTGTATTATCAGGAGTTGCAGAAGATTGAGCTTGATAAGATTTATTAAACTTCTCTCTCTGCCAGTCATAACGATAAAGTGAAGCATTTCCATTTAACACTAATTTTTTAGGTAAAATGTCAAGGGCAAATCCAACACTGTAGGTTGATTTATTAGTGCTGTTCTCGCTCGTCAATTTATCTCTATAATAATCGGGATTACCGTCACCTGTACCAAAACCGGAGGCCGGAGTACCATCTTCATTCCAAGGATTCCATGTAGGACGTTGAGAACGTGTACGGTAGAAAAATTCATATTGACCGATCCAAAGTTCCGGTTGAGTTGACCAAGAGTAAGTCGCATTAGCCTTTACTGTCAGGAAAGGAAATACTTTATAAGAACCATTCAATGCACCATTGAAGCGCTCGTAACCAGTACCTCTAATCTGACCATCTTCTTTATAGTAGCCTAAACTTGCAGAAAAAGTCCCTTTATCATTACCACCTGTAATGTTCACATAATGATCTTGAGTTAAAGCACTATTGTTAAACACCACATCGTCCAATTCACCAGAGTAGTCTTTATACAAGATCGTTTTTCCATCATAAAATGGATCTGCCATAGAAGACCAACCTTCATTTTTCAGATTAGCATTTTCGTCTGTCAAATAGCGGATATCAAATAAGTTATTACCAATACCATATCCCATTTGTGTATCGACATTGGTACGTCCGGTTCTTTTGTAGCCCATACGGTTATAATAAATATAATCGTGTGCATCGCAAAAATCATAGCCTTTACGAGCGAAGTTCACACCCATTTTAAATTTGTAATTAACAGATGCTTTTCCTTCTTTTCCACTTTTAGTCTCAACCAAAATAACACCACCATTGGCACGTGCACCATAAATAGCTGTTGAAGCGGCATCTTTCAAAACCTGAATAGATTCAATATCAGAGGGATTAATATCACTCATGCTATTGCGAACAATACCATCGACTACAATAAGAGCTTTGCTGTTGTCGCCTGTAATAGTAGCGCCTCCACGCAATGTAATATCCGGTTCACTACCAGGTTGCCCCGTTTTGTTAACAACACGAAGACCTGTAACAGAGCCTTGTAAAGACTGTCCTGCATTACTGAAAGCCGCATTTTTAAGTACAGAATTATCAAGCTTTGAAATAGCAGTAGTTAAAGTTGCACGTTTTTGTGAGCCACCGTATCCTGTAATCACCACTTCATCTAATACCTCTGTATCTTCTTTCAGTACTACATTGTAAGTGTTTGCAGCGCTAACAGTAATTGTTTGAGGTTTGTAACCAATATAGCTAACTGTGAATTTAGCGCCAGTAGCTATCGTTAATGAGAACTTGCCGTCAAGGTTAGTGATTGTACCATTGGTTGTACCTACCTCAACGACACTTGCACCGATGACAGATTCACCGGTACCATCTGTAACCACACCTGTGATGGATTTTGTTTGAGCTATAGCTCCTATAGAGCATAATAAGCACAAAATCAAGAAGATGGTTTTCTTCATAAGTATTGCTTTTTAGTTAATAATAAAGATAATTATAATTGCTTTTACTAAGTTCTATCGGTACTTGGTATTTTTACTACCTAAATAATAAATGAAAAAGGTTAAATTTATTATTTCTTTTCATTTATATACTATCAAACCGTTGCAAATATATATATTATATTAAAAACTCACAAGTATATTTTAAATATATTTTTTATATAACCGAAATAATATTGAAAAACTAAGATAATCAGCTCCGGATTCTCATAAAAGATTGTTTATGGAAGAGTGCTATATATATAATATTGATTTCTTATATTATATATGAGACTGCTTTCATTAAAATGGACAAATGTAATATGTTTTTATTTTGAAATACTGTTTGATTAACTTGAAAAGTGCCAAAGATTATATCTAATAACCTTATTATATGTTATAAGATGTTTCTTTGTGTTGAAAGATGGATCACTTCATTTCACTTACATAAAAGTGGCTTCCGAACACAAGAAAAGATGAAAAGTATAGTCTGATGATTCACTACTTTTCACCATAATAAATTTGTTTGTGAACATTTGTACGAAAATATTTTTTTAAAATCTTTCGTTTGTAAGATAAACAATTGATGTTTAGATTATTGCATATTTATTGTCCTTATTTCTGTTATACCATATAACCAAGTACCGATAGGACTGTGCTCATTTTCAGGTGTTTATATTTAAGAGATTTAGAAGAGATAATTTTCCTTTTTTATTAACTAAAAATCAATTTATGAAAAAAGTCCTTTTTATTTTGTTGGGCTGTTTGCTATCGTTTAATGTGATGGCACAGGTAAAGGCGATTTCGGGGGTGGTAACAGATGTTACCGGAGATCCCGTTATTGGGGCAAGTGTTGTAGAAGTGGGAACCACTAATGGAGTAATTACTGACTTAAATGGTAAGTTCTCGTTAAAAGTGGCGCCTAATTCACAATTCTTGGTGAGTTATATTGGCTATAAACAACAAACTATTAAAGTTGGTTCTGAAAGCACTTATAATATTGTGCTGAAAGAAGATTCGGAAGTTCTGGATGAGGTTGTTGTAGTAGGTTATGGTTCACAAAAGAAGGTGAACGTTACGGGAGCTGTAGGTATGGTTAGTGCTGATGCATTGGAAGCACGGCCGGTAGCAAATGCTTCACAAGCGTTACAGGGGGTTGTTCCCGGTTTGAATCTTACTGTTGGCAATAACGGTGGTTCTCTGGATGGAACATTGAACATGAATATTCGTGGAGCCGGAACGATCGGTGATGGATCGGGTTCTTCTCCATTGGTTTTGATTGATGGCATTGAGGGTGATCTGAATACTGTCAATCCTAACGATATCGAATCTGTTTCGGTATTAAAAGATGCTGCATCGGCTTCTATCTATGGTGCAAGAGCTTCGTTCGGTGTGATTCTTGTAACTACAAAGAGTGGTAAGAGCGGTAAGACAAATGTGTCATATAGCGGTAGCGCACGTTTTTCTGATGCTATTGGCATTCCGGACATTATGGATTCTTACACTTTTGCTCAGTACTTCAATCGTGCTTCTGCCAATAAAGGTGGCGGTGATATTTTTGCACCTGCCGTAATGGAGCGTATCAAAGCCTATCAAGAAGGAACGCTGAAAGCTACTACAGTTGATAATGGAGCAGGTATTTGGCAAAAATGGGCTAATGCGAATGGAAACACGGATTGGTTTGAAGAATTTTATGATCATTGGGCACCATCTCAGGAACATAACCTTAGTATTAATGGTGGTACGGACAAAACCCAATACTTGATTAGTGGAAGTTTTCTGGATCAGAAAGGTTTAATGCGTCATGGATCAGATAAGTTTCAACGTTACACACTGAATGGTAAAATCACAACGGCTGTCACTGATTGGTTCAAGGTGACGTATTCTACTAAATGGACCCGTGAGGATTTTGAACGTCCTACTTACTTGACAGGAAACTTTTTCCATAACTTAGCTCGTAAATGGCCTGTGCATCCGGCTTATGATCCTAACGGATTCCCTATGGACGAAGGTGAAGTGGAACAGATGGAAAATGGAGGAAAGCAGAATAGCCAGAAAGATTTTTATACGAATCAGTTGCAACTGGTTTTCGAGCCTATTAAAAACTGGAAAATCAATCTTGAAGGTAGTGTACGTACCACTACTCAATATCAGCATTGGGAAGTATTACCTGTTTATGCCTACAATGTAGATGGAGATCCCTATTATACAGTGTGGGATATGGGATATGGTTCTTATGCGGCAGGTTCTTCTCGCGTGAATGAATATAGTTGGAAGGAAAATTATTATACCACAAATATTTATTCGGACTATTTCAAACAGTTCGATAACGGACATTATTTTAAAGTGATGGCTGGTTTTAATGCAGAGTTATATAAAACCAGAAACATTACGGCTGAGAAAAACACATTGATTACTCCGGGGGTACCGACTATTAATACGGCAACTGATGACCCACAGGCTTATGGTGGTTATGCCGACAACTCTGTAGCCGGTTTCTTTGCACGTGTCAACTGGAGTTATAAAGATCGCTATATGTTTGAGGCTAATGGCCGATATGATGGTTCTTCCCGTTTTGTCGGAAAAGAACGTTGGGGATTCTTCCCTTCGTTTTCTGCCGGTTGGAATATCGCCCGCGAACCATTTATGGAAAGCTTTGCTGAAAAGATCAATATGGGAAGTTTAAAGTTAAGAGCTTCATGGGGACAGTTGGGTAATACGAATACCAATGATGCTTGGTATCCATTTTATCAGACTATGCCTGTAGGGTCTAATTATGGTTGGTTAGTAAATGGCGAACGTCCTAACTATGCTACAAATCCGGGTATTGTCAGTTCTAAGAAAACATGGGAAACAGTAGAGACTTGGGATGTCGGTTTGGATTGGTCTTTCTTTAATAATCGTTTGTCTGGTTCATTCGACTATTTCGTACGTTATACTTATGATATGATTGGTCCGGCTCCTGAACTTTCAAGTCTGTTGGGAACTTCAGTTCCTAAAATCAACAACTCGGATATGAAATCATATGGTTTTGAGTTGGAGTTGAATTGGAGAGACCGGATTGGTGAAGTTTCTTATGGAGCTAAGTTAGTGCTTTCTGATGACCAACAGAAAATTTTGCGTTATCCGAATGACTCATATGATGTAGGTTCGTACTATAAAGGCAGACACTTGAATGATATTTGGGGATTGACAACAATTGGCATTGCAAAAACACAGGAAGAGATGGATGCCCATTTGGCAAAAGTTGATCAGTCTTCTTTAGGAACCAATTGGGGAGCCGGTGACATCATGTATGCCGATTTGGATGGTGACGGAAAAATAAGCAATGGTACTAATAAGTTAGGAGATACCGGTGACTATCGCATTATCGGTAATTCAACCCCTCGCTTTAAATATGGTATTACGTTGGATGCTGCGTGGAAAGGATTCGATTTCAGCATTTTCATGCAGGGAATCGGAAAACGTGACCTGTGGTTGGACGGATGTTATTTCTGGGGGGCTAACGGACAAGGAAATGAATGGCAATCTACCGGATTTACTGAACATTGGGATTTCTTCCGTCCGGAAGGTGACCCGTTGGGTGCTAATTTAGATGCGTATTATCCACGTGTTAACTTTAGTGGTGGCCGTAATACCCAAGTCCAGACACGTTATTTGCAGAATGGTGCGTATCTGCGCTTGAAAAATGTTCAGTTGGGTTATACATTGCCTCGGGTGTGGACAGAAAAAGCCGGAATCTCTTCTGTACGTGTATATCTTTCAGGAGATAACCTGGCTACAATCACCAGCCTTTCTAAGATTTTCGATCCGGAGGCTACCGGAAGTTTAGCCGGAACAGGATCCGGTAAACTGTATCCTTTGCAAAGAGTAATATCTGTCGGTGTTAACATTAATTTCTAAATTGAAGTATTATGAAACTTAAAATAAAAAATCTGTTTATACAAGCATGTTTTATTGCAGGAGGGGCATTGACACTCACATCCTGTAATGACTTTCTTGACAGAGAACCGCTTTCTTCTGTCACGCCGGAAGTCTATTTTCAGACAGTAGACCATTTCGCTGCTTATTCCATAGCGAAGTATCAGAACTATTTTTCTTCGCATGGCGGTTATGGAGCAGGCATAGCCAATAATGATGGCGGAACAGATAATATGGTAGCCGGAGGGCGCAGTAGCCGCTATGTAAAAGGACTTTGGAAAGTTCCTTCCAGTGATGGCAACTGGAGTTTTAGTAATATCCGTTATTGCAATTACTTCTTTGAAAATGCTGTGCCTAAATATGAAGCGGGTGAAGTTGCCGGAGCGGACGCTGATATTCGTCATTATATTGGAGAAATGCATTTGATGCGTGCGCTTGTGTATTATAATCTGTTGCGTAATTATGGTGATTTTCCGATCATAACGGAAGTTCTTCCTGACGATAAAGCGGTACTGATGGAGAAAGGTGTTCGTCAGCCTCGTAATTTGGTTGCCCGTTTTATCTTGAAAGATTTGGATGACGCTGCCAGTATGATGTATAGTCAGGGATTTAAGAATAATACTCGTTTGAATCGTGAGACGGCTTTGTTGATTAAATCACGGGTAGCATTGTATGAAGCTTCTTTCGAAAGGTACCATAAAGGTACAGGAAGGGTACCGGGAGATGACAACTGGCCGGGAAAGAAAGTGCATCCTAATTTTTCGTTGGATGTGGAAGCAGAAGTTGATTTCTTCTTGACAGAGGCTATGAAGGCTGCGGAAGAAGTGGCAGATAAAATCACTTTGACACCCAACACGAAAGTTGCGGACCCGGCTAATCCTTCTATTACATCCGGATGGAATCCTTATTTTGAGATGTATGCTACTGTTGATTTGAGTGGCTATGATGAAGTGCTTTTCTGGCGCCAATATGCAAAAACCGGTAGCTTCTCTATCATGCATGGTGCTCCGGCATGGATTGCATCTGGTTCTAATCATGGTTTGTTGAAAAGCTATGTTGAAAGTTTCTTGATGCAGGATGGTTTACCTTGGTATGCGGCAAGCAGTGCGGCTCCTTATAAAGGTGATGCTACATTGGATAATGTGAAAGCAAATCGTGATAACCGTCTTCAGTTGTTTATGTTTGGTGAAAGTAATTTTGTGCCTGTATATTCAACCGAAGAAGCGGGTACGGTGAAAATGTTTGCTCCACACCCAGTGTCTAACCGTGAAGAGATGAGAGACCAGACAGGATATCGCATTCGTAAATATGCCAGCTTTGATATGGCACAGAATGTTTGGGGAAAGGCTGAATCAACTACAGGATGTATTATTTACCGTGGTGTTGAGGCTTATCTAAATTATCTGGAAGCTTATTATATGAAGAATGGCAATGTGGCAGGCAAAGCGGCTCAGTATTGGAGAGCTATTCGTGAGCGTGCCGGATTGGATCCTGATTTTACAAAAACTATCAATGCGACTGATTTGAATCAGGAAACAGATTGGGGTAAGTATTCAGGTGCCCAGGTTGTAGATGCTACCTTATTAAATATACGTCGTGAGCGTCGTTGTGAATTTATTGGTGAAGGTATGCGTTGGGATGATTTGGTTCGTTGGCGTTCGATGGATCACTTGCTGACGAAAAACTATATGCCTGAAGGATGTAATTTCTGGGATGAAATGTATAAGTCGGCTAACAAAGATGAGAATGGTGCTGAGATTACATTTAAAGATTCCGGTGAAGAAGGTTCCAATATCTCTTCACGTACCTTTAAGTATTTGCGTCCTTATGCCATTTTGAAAGCCAATAATGACGTATACGACGGTTATACCTGGCAGAAAGCTCATTATCTCAACCCTGTGCCGGTTCGCGAGATGGAATTGCTGTCTCCGGATGAAAAAGTAGAAACGTCTGTATTATACCAGAATCCTTATTGGCCAACTAAGATTGGAGAGGTTGCTGAAGAATAATTCGGTTTTCAATAGATTATTAAAATAAAGTAGAGGAGAGGGGTGTTATTGAAGATAACGTCTCTCTCTTTTTTATTCTGACTTCAGATATGCTCATCACAAAGTTAAAACTCAGAATCCGAAAGATTCAGAGTAAAGTATATCTTGATCTTTAGAGAAATGTTTTCTTCGTACAAGCCAAGTTCATCCTGGTAGCCAGGATGAAGTTTAATTACCATTTTAGATACGTTTGTTTTCGGTCCTTTAGCACTTTGAACAGAGGAATTTGTCGTTTTATAATTGATTTCTTAGTCTCTTTCTATCCTTTTGGGAGTATCTGTATTCTGTGAAAAAACAGACGAAGGAAATTTAGACAGGCTTTTATGGCAAATAGAATTAAAAACAATCCCTTAGCTTGTGTGCTATTTATTAATTAGCTGGTATATAATAAAATATTTAATTAATATAGCTGTTGTATAATAAAAAATACTATCTTTGCTCCCGATAACATAAATATTAATTAGTCGATACCATGAAAAAAGCTGTAATTCTATTTTCGCTTTTCTGTTTTCTGTGTGCTATACCGGTAGTTCGAGCCGCAGATACAATTTTTGTTCGTGAGACCCGTATTCCTATTTTGATAGAGAGACAAGATAATGTCTTGTTCTATCTTCGTTTGGATGCTAAAGAGAGCCAGACTCTTAATGATGTAGTGTTGAATTTTGGTAAAGGAGTGGATCTGTCTGAAATTCAGTCTATAAAACTTTATTATGGTGGTACAGAAGCATTGCAGGACAGAGATAAGAAACGTTTTGCTCCTGTGGGATACATCTCCAGTAACACTCCGGGAAAAACGCTTGCCGCCAATCCTTCTTATTCAATAAAAAAATCGGAGGTGAGTAATCCTGGCAATCAAGTTGTTTTGAAAGGGAACCAAAAACTGTTTCCGGGAATCAACTATTTCTGGATTAGTCTGCAAATGAAGCCGGGTACATCCCTTACCAGTAAGGTGACTGCCGATATTGCTTCGGTCACTCTGGATGGTAAGAAGGCTCTGTTGGATGTTGTTTCGCAAGAAGGAATTGAACACCGCATGGGGGTAGGAGTACGTCATGCCGGAGATGATAATTCTGCCGCATTCCGTATCCCGGGATTGGTGACTACTAATAAAGGTACACTGCTGGGAGTTTATGATGTACGGTATAATAGTAGCGTGGACTTGCAAGAGCATGTTGATGTTGGTTTAAGCCGTAGTACAGATGGTGGAAAAACCTGGGAGAAAATGCGTTTGCCTTTGGCATTTGGGGAGTTCGGTGGTCTGCCTGCCGGTCAGAATGGAGTAGGAGACCCTTCTATCCTTGTTGATACAAAAACAAATAATGTTTGGGTGGTTGCTGCCTGGACACATGGTATGGGTAACCAACGTGCATGGTGGAGTTCACATCCGGGTATGGATATGAATCATACTGCGCAACTTGTTCTTGCCAAAAGTACGGATGACGGTAAAACGTGGTCTGCACCTATTAATATCACAGAACAGGTAAAAGATCCGTCTTGGTATTTTCTGTTGCAAGGTCCGGGTCGGGGCATCACTATGAGTGACGGTACTTTGGTATTCCCTACTCAGTTTATTGATTCGACACGTGTACCCAATGCAGGTATCATGTATAGCAAAGATGGTGGTAAAAACTGGAAAATGCACAATTATGCACGCACGAATACTACAGAGGCTCAGGTTGCCGAGGTCGAGCCCGGAGTATTGATGTTGAATATGCGTGATAATCGTGGTGGAAGTCGTGCTGTGGCTATTACAAAAGACTTGGGTAAAACATGGACAGAACATGAATCTTCTCGCAAGGCATTGCCGGAATCGGTTTGCATGGCTAGTTTGATAAGCGTGAAAGCCAAAGATAATGTTTTGGGCAAGGATTTATTGATATTCTCTAATCCTAATACGACGAAAGGACGTTATAATACTACTATTAAAATCAGTCTGGATGGTGGTGTGACTTGGTCACCCGAACACCAACTTTTATTGGATGAAGGCAATAACTGGGGTTATTCTTGTCTTACTATGATTGATAAAGAAACGGTTGGTATTCTTTATGAAAGCAGTGTGGCACATATGACATTCCAGGCAGTGAAGTTGAAAGACATTATTAAATGAGAAATTTTCCCCCATAAACTAAATAAACACCGATGAGAAATAAACAAATTTTCTTAATCAGTTTCATTATTTACTTATGCACAATTTCTACGGTCCGGGCAGGTGAATATCACCTGCTTCCGGAGCCGCAAAAGTTCACTCCTTTAAGTTCCAGCTTTGTACTGGGCAGAACAAAGCTTTCTACTCCGGTGCTTCGGCAAGAGTGGGAAGCTTTTGTTGTCGATAGGGGTGGAGTCATTGATGACAAAGCTCGTGCAAGTATTGAAGTGAAACTGGTACCTTCATTAGAAGAGGTACCTTTGAACGCAGACGAAGCTTATCGCCTGGTGGTAAATAATGGTAAAGTTACGGTTGAGGCTGTGACGGAGCATGGTGTGTATTGGGCTATGCAAACTTTGGCCCAGTTACAGGATGTGCGAAAGAAAAAGGCAACATTCAACGGTTGTTCAATTGTTGACTGGCCTGCTTTCCGAATACGTGGCTTTATGCAGGATGTAGGGCGTACGTATATGTCGATTGAAGAATTGAAACGTGAAATTGCTGTTCTTTCACGTTTTAAAATTAATGTCTTTCATTGGCACCTGACTGAAAATCAATCGTGGAGGCTGGAAAGTAAAATTTTTCCGATGCTGAATGACAGTGTGAATACGACTCGTATGCCGGGTAAATACTATACATTGGAAGAAGCGAAAGATTTAGTCGCTTTTTGTAAAGCGCATAATATACTTTTAATCCCGGAATTTGATATGCCGGGGCATAGTGAGGCTTTTGTCCGTACATTCCGTCATGATATGCAGAGCCCGGAAGGAATGAAAATTCTTAAATTGCTGGTAGATGAAGTTTGCGAGACTTTTGATGTACCTTATCTTCATATTGGTACGGATGAAGTTCGGTTTACCAATCTAAAGTTCGTTCCGGAAATGGTCGAATATGTCCGTGCCAAAGGAAAGAAAGTAATTTCGTGGAATCCGGGATGGCATTATAAACCTGGCGAAATTGATATGACGCATTTGTGGAGTTATCGTGGAAAAGCCCAAAAAGGTATTCCCGCAATTGATTCTAAGTTTCATTATCTCAATCATTTTGATACTTTTGGCGATATCATTGCATTGTATAACAGCCGTATTTATAATGTTGAGCAAGGAAGTGACGATATTGCAGGGACAATTCTTGCCATCTGGAATGACCGTTACGTAGCTAACGAACGCAATATTATACTTGAGAATAATTTCTATCCTAATATGCTGGCTATTGCTGAACGTGCATGGAAAGGCGGAGGTACAGAATATTTTGATAAGAATGGTACTATCTTACCTTCTGAAGACTCTCCGGAGTTTAAAGAATTTGCTGATTTTGAGAATCGTATGCTTTGGCATAAAGAGCATACATTTAAGGGATATCCGTTCGCCTATGTAAAACAGACGAATGTAAAATGGAATATTACTGATGCATTTCCTAATGGTGGAGATTTGAATAAAGTCTTTCCTCCGGAACAGGAATTGAAGGATTCTTATTTATATGAAGGAAAAGAGTATGGGGTACACCCTGCCATTGGTGCGGGTATCTATCTTCGTCATGTATGGGGGAAAATGGTACCTACTTTCTATAAAGATCCGCAAGAGAATCATACGGCTTATGCCTATACATGGGTTTACTCTCCGAAAGATCAGGAAGTAGGGCTATGGGCTGAATTTCAGAATTATGGTCGTTCGGAAATGGACTTGGCTCCGTTACAAGGTAAATGGGACTATAAAGGCAGCCGTATCTGGATCAATAATGAAGAAATACAGCCGCCTGTATGGACAGCTACTCATAGTACAAAGAGTAATGAAATAGCGTTGGGAAATGAAAATTGTGTGGCACGTCCGCCTATCGCCGTACATCTGAATAAAGGCTGGAATAAAGTTTTCCTGAAATTGCCGGTTGGCAAATTCAATATGCCCGAGGTGCGGTTGGTGAAGTGGATGTTTACTACAGTTTTTGTAACTCCTGACGGAGAAAATGCAGTGGACGGACTTATCTATTCGCCCGACAAAACGAAGTGATCGAGAAAAAATAAAAACGAATGAAGAAAATTTTATTAATGATGTTGTTGCTCGCCTCAATGGCGGGCAACGCACAGGAACGCAAATATTCTACGTTCTATTATCAACGTGCAACTCTGTTTGAGGAGCTGCCTGTGACTTCAAAAGATATCATTTTTCTGGGTAATAGTATTACTAACGGGGGAGAATGGAGTGAATTATTGAATAATAAGCATGTCAAAAACCGGGGAATCAGTGGTGATATCTGTATGGGTGTTTATGATCGGCTGGATGCGATTTTAAAAGGAAAACCCGCTAAAATATTCTTGTTGATCGGTATAAATGATGTAAGCCGGGGCACCTCTGCGGATACAATTGTTCATCGTATTGGTATGATTACTCAAAAAATTAAACAAGAATCTCCAAAAACAAAGCTATATTTGCAAAGTGTACTTCCGGTAACCGATCATTATAAGATGTTTGGCGGACATACGTCACGTTGGCAAGAGGTGAAAAAGATTAATGAAGGGCTGCTTCGGCTGGCTGACAGAGAACACGTGACCTATATTGATCTCTATTCTCATTTTGTTGATGAGAAGACCGGCAAGATGAATATTGAGTATACAAATGATGGTTTACACTTACTGGGTAAAGGCTACCTTAAATGGGTGGATATTGTTAAACCTTATATAAACAAGAAATGAAAAAGATACTATTCTTATCTCTATTTTTGATGATTTGCGCAGTTTTGTCCGCACAGAAGCGGATAAAAGTTGCTTGCGTGGGGAATAGTATTACGTATGGGTATACTCTTCCAAATCCGGCAACGGATTCTTATCCTTCACAGTTGCAGCAACTTTTGGGCGATACTTATGAAGTTGGAAATTTCGGAAAATCAGGGGCTACTTTATTAAATAAAGGACACCGCCCTTACATGCAGCAGGAAGAATTTAAAAAAGCGCTTGCCTTTGTCGGTGATATTGTTGTTATTCACTTGGGAATCAATGATACGGATCCTCGTGACTGGCCGAACTATCGTGATCATTTCGTGAAAGATTATCTGGCATTGATTGATTCTTTCCGTGTTGTTAATCCTAAATGTCATATTATTATTGCCCGACTGACACCGATTGCCGATCGTCATCCTCGTTTTGAGTCGGGTACCCGTGATTGGCATGGAGAAATTCAGCAAAGTATCGAGACAATAGCTAAATATGCCGGGGTTCAGTTGATGGATTTCCATGCGCCGCTTTATCCGTATCCGTATCTTCTTCCGGATGCTGTACATCCTAATGTAGAGGGTGCCGGCATTCTTGCGAAAACGGTATATTCTGCGATTACGGGAGATTTCGGTGGATTACACTTATCTGAACTGTATACTGACAATATGGTGCTTCAACATGGGCAGCCTCTGACTATCAGTGGCAAAGCAAACGCAGGAGAAAAAGTGACTGTAGCAATAGCTAAACAGAAACAGTCTGTGAAAACTGCTTCCAATGGTGATTGGGCGATCACTCTCCAGCCTTTGAAGGCTGGAGGCCCATATACTTTGACTGTTTCTGCGGGAAAGCAGAAACAAGCTTTCAATAATGTATTAGCCGGAGAGGTATGGCTTTGTTCCGGACAATCGAACATGGAGTTCTATCTTGGTTGGAGTAAAACTGCTAAAAGGGATATTCCGCAAGCCGCCAATGATCAGATTCGTTTGTTCGATATGAAGGCGCGCTGGCGTACAGATGCTGTTGAATGGGATGAGTCCGTATTGGATTCATTAAATCATCTGCAATATTATAAAGATACCGAATGGACAGTTTGTTCGCCCGCTACTGCCGGTTCTTTCTCTGCGGTAGCTTACTATTTTGGTAAAATGCTGCAGGACAGTCTAAAGGTACCTGTCGGATTGATTTGTAACGCAATCGGCGGTTCGCCTACCGAAGCATGGGTAGACCGTAATACATTGGAATATAAATTTCCGGCTATATTACGTAACTGGACTCAAAATGACTTTATCCAAGACTGGGTACGCGGTCGTGCCGCTCTTAATGTGAAAAAGGCGGATAGCAAACAGCAACGTCATCCTTATGAACCTTGTTACCTGTATGAGGCCGGTATCCGTCCTTTAGAACAATATCCTATTAAAGGTATTATTTGGTATCAGGGTGAATCGAATGCACATAATCGTGAGGCACACGAGAAATTGTTTAAACTATTGGTTGAAAGTTGGCGTAAAAACTGGGAAAATAAAGATTTGCCATTTTATTATGTGCAGTTGTCAAGCATCAATCGTCCGTCATGGCCATGGTTCCGTGATAGCCAGCGCAGAATGATGTATGAGATTCCTAATACAGGTATGGCAGTATCGAGTGACCTGGGTGATTCGCTTGATGTACACCCCAAACACAAACAGCCTGTTGGGGAGCGTTTGGCACATTGGGCTTTGAATCAGACTTATGGAAAGAAGAATGTAACGCCTTCGGGGCCGATGTTCCGCAATGTAGAGTTCCGTGATGGTGCTGCTTACGTGTCATTTGATTGTGCTGAAGGTATGCATTCATCGGATGGGAAACCGTTACGGACATTCGAAGTGGCTGAAACAGAGGATGTTTATTATCCGGCTACAGCCGAAGTTGTAGGAAATCAAATAAAAGTATATAGTAAAGAAGTGAAGAATCCTCTTCGTGTACGTTACGGCTGGCAGCCTTTCACCCGGGCCAATCTGGTCAATGGTGATGGTTTACCGGCATCTACGTTCCGTACGGACTGGGGAAGATAAACTTGAAAAAGAGAGCAGTTTATGATGAAAAAATTATTGTATGGACTTGTATGTTGTTGCGGTTTAGCTTATGGGCAAAACAGGGACACTTCGGATGTGTTAATGTTGAATGACGATTGGTCATTCTCACAGGTGGGGACAGAAAAATGGCTACCAGCTACTGTCCCGGGCACTGTTCATCAGGATTTGATTCATCATAAATTGCTACCCGATCCGTTCTATGGTACCAATGAAAAGAAGATTCAGTGGGTGGAAAATGAGGATTGGGAATATAAAACCAGTTTTGTCGTTACAGAAGAGCAGTTGAAGAGAGATGCCGCCCAGCTTTCCTTTGAGGGACTGGATACTTATGCGGATGTTTATTTGAATGGTTCTCTGATTCTGAAATCAGATAATATGTTTGTGGGCTATGTAGTTCCCGTAAAACAAGTATTACGTAAAGGGGAGAATCTGCTGCATGTTTATTTTCATTCTCCGATAAAACAAACCCTTCCACAGTGGTCCTCCAATGGATTTAATTATCCGGCAGATAATGATCACCACGAAAAACGTCTTAGTGTATTTACCAGGAAAGCTCCTTATAGTTATGGATGGGATTGGGGAATCCGTATGGTTACAAGCGGTATCTGGCGTCCTGTTACTCTTCGTTTTTATGATGTTGCTACTATTGCAGATTTTCATGTGAAGCAGCTTAGTCTGACAGATCAGGTTGCAAAACTCTCTAATGAATTGGAAATTAATAGTATTTCTGAGAAAGAAAAGCCTGCTGAGGTCTTGATCTCTTATTCATTGGAAGGAGGAGAGGAAGTGATGGTAAAGGAAAATGTAACATTAAAACCGGGTTTAAATCAAGTCCAAATTCCATTGGATATTCAGAACCCCGTGCGTTGGATGCCCAATGGGTGGGGGAAACCTCATTTGTATGATTTCTCAGTGCAGGTGGTGTGTGATGGCAAAACGGTCGCCGCACGGCAGCATCGAATCGGACTTCGCACGATATGCGTAGTGAACGAAAAAGACAAAGATGGAGAATCTTTTTATTTTGAGGTGAATGGCATCCCGATGTTCGCAAAAGGAGCAAACTATATTCCTGATGATGCGTTGCTCCCCAATATAACTACCGAACGTTATAGGACTCTGTTTCAAGATATGAAAGAGGCTAATATGAATATGGTTCGTATATGGGGTGGGGGAACTTATGAAGACGATCGTTTCTATGATCTGGCAGATGAAAATGGTATTCTTGTCTGGCAGGATTTTATGTTTGCATGTACTTCCTATCCAAGTGATCCTACTTTCTTGAAGCGAGTGGAAGAGGAGGCGGAATATAATCTCAAACGTCTGCGAAACCACGCTTCACTCGCCATGTGGTGTGGGAATAATGAAATTCTGGAAGGATTAAAATACTGGGGATGGCAAAAGAATTATACTCCGGAAGTATATGAAAACATGTTCCGGGGATATGATAAGTTATTCCGGGGATTGCTGCCTGCAAAGGTGAAAGAACTTGATGAAGGGCGTTTCTACAAACATACTTCTCCCTATTTCGCAAATTGGGGACGTCCGGAGTCCTGGGGCACTGGCGATAGTCATAACTGGGGTGTGTGGTATGGCAAAAAGCCTTTTGAGTCATTAGATACCGATTTGCCTCGTTTCATGAGCGAATTCGGTTTCCAGTCGTTCCCTGAAATGAAGACGATTGCTACTTTTGCGTCTCCGAAAGATTATCAGATTGAATCGGAGGTAATGAACGGACACCAGAAAAGCAGTATCGGTAACGATTTGATACGAACTTATATGGAGCGTGATTATGTTGTTCCTGAGAAGTTTGAAGACTTTGTATATATCGGACTTGTACTTCAGGGGCATGGTATGCGCCATGGCATGGAAGCACATCGTCGCAACCGGCCTTATTGTATGGGGACATTGTACTGGCAGCTTAATGATAGTTGGCCTGTCGTTTCCTGGTCAAGTATAGACTATTATGGCAATTGGAAGGCATTGCACTATCAGGCAAAGCGAGCTTTTGCGCCACTGCTGGTCAATGCGATACAAGAAGGTGATAGTTTGAGTGTTTATCTGATATCTGATTTGCTGGAAGAACAGAGTCAGCTTACACTTGAAATGAAAGTGACTGACTTTAATGGCAAGACATTAGATAAGGAAGTTGTCAGGGCAGTCGAGGTTCCGGCGAATGTTTCTTCTTGTATCTTTCGTAAACCGTTGAGTGAGTGGGTGACATCGGAACATCGTAAAAACAGTTTCTTACTACTTGCTTTGAAAGATAAAACCGGTAAGAAAATAGCTGAAGAGGTTTATTTCTTTAATAAGACTAAGGATTTGGAGTTGCCCCAAACAAATGTTTCTATGAAAGTAAAGCAATCCGATGGTAAGTGTGAAGTGACCTTATCGTCTTCTAAGCTGGCTAAAGATGTATTTATCCAGATTCCTGTTCAGGGCGCCCGTTTCAGTGATAATTTCTTTGATCTGTTGCCGGGGGAAAACAAGAAGATAACGATTACGTCTCCGGATATTAAGAAAGGAGAACAGCAAAATATTACAGTGAAACATGTACGAGATACCTATAACTAACACCTATTAAATAATTTGTATGAGAAATCTTTTTAAAATTGCCGGTTTACTGGCGCTCACGGGATTTATTTCTTCGTGTAACGACAAAGAGACTACAGCTAATTACCAGGTAATTCCTTTACCTCAGGAAATTACTACTGCTCAAAGCCAACCATTTACATTGAATGGTAGTGTGAAAATCATCTATCCGGAAGGAAATGAAAAGATGCAACGTAATGCCCAATTCCTGGCGAACTATCTGAAGAAAGCTACAGGTAAGGATTATGCAGTTGAAGCTGGAACTGAAGGTAAAGGTGCCATTCTGCTTAAATTGGGTATGGAATCAGAGAACCCTGAAGCTTATCAGTTGAGTGTGAATGCAGATGGTGTAACCATTGCTGCTCCCACTGAAGCCGGTGTATTCTATGGTATCCAGACGTTACGCAAGTCTATTCCGGTTGCCATTGGTACAACTCCTTCATTGCCGGCTGTAGAAATCAACGACTATCCTCGTTTCAGCTATCGTGGTGCCCACTTTGATGTGGGACGTCATTTCTTCACAGTAGATGAAGTAAAGACATATATCGATATGATGGCTTTGCATAACATGAACCGTTTGCATTGGCATTTGACAGAGGACCAGGGTTGGAGACTTGAGATCAAGAAATATCCTAAGTTGACAGAAATCGGTTCAAAGAGATCGGAAACTGTAATCGGACGTAATTCAGGAGAATATGATGGAAAACCTTATGGTGGTTTCTATACTCAGGAAGAAGCAAAAGAAATCGTAGCTTATGCTGCCGATCGTTATATCACTGTTATTCCGGAAATTGACCTTCCGGGACATATGCAGGGAGCATTGGCTGCTTATCCCCATTTGGGATGTACCGGTGGTCCGTATGAAGTTTGGAAGATATGGGGAGTATCCGATCAGGTATTGTGTGCAGGTAATGACAGTGTACTGACCTTTATCGATGATGTACTGACAGAAGTTATGGATATCTTCCCATCTGAATATATTCATGTTGGTGGTGATGAATGTCCGAAGAGTGAATGGGCGAAATGTCCGAAGTGTCAGGCTCGTATCAAAGCTTTGGGAATCAAGAGTGATGCTAAGCATTCAAAAGAAGAGTATTTGCAGAGTTTTGTTATCAACCATGCAGAAAAATTCCTGAACGAGCACGGACGTCAGATTATCGGCTGGGATGAAATTTTGGAAGGTGGACTCGCTCCGAATGCAACCGTGATGTCATGGCGTGGTGAAGGTGGCGGTATCGAGGCTGCCAAGCAGAAACATGATGTTATCATGACTCCGAACACTTATCTGTACTTTGACTACTATCAGACCAAAGATACTGAGAATGAACCTTTGGCTATTGGTGGTTATTTACCTTTGGAGAGAGTGTATAGTTATGAGCCAATGCCCTCTTCATTGACTCCGGAAGAGCAAAAATATATTATTGGTGTACAAGCTAATCTTTGGACGGAATACATTCCTACTTTCTCTCAGGCTCAGTATATGGTGTTGCCGCGTTGGGCTGCTTTAGCAGAGGTGCAATGGTCTAATCCTGAAAAGAAGAATTATGAAAACTTCCTGACCCGTTTGCCACAATTGATTAATATATATGAAGCTGAAGGATATAATTATGCCAAACATGTATTTGATGTGAAATCCGAGTTTGTTGCTAATTCGGCCACAGGAGCAGTAGATGTAGTGATGACTACTATTGACGGTGCTCCCATCCATTATACATTAGATGGAACTGAGCCTACGGCAGCTTCTCCCGTATGTGACAGTATTCTTACGATTAAGGAAAGTTGTACTTTAAAGGCGGTTGCTGTTCGTCCTACCGGAAACAGCAAAATGCTGACTGAAAAGATTGCTTTCAGTAAATCTACTTCAAAGCCTATTAAAGCTAATCAGCCTGTAAACAAGCAATATGAGTTTGGTGGTGTTTCTACATTAGTAGACGGACTGAAAGGAAATGGTAACTACAAAACCGGCCGTTGGATCGCATTCTATAAGAATGATATGGATGTAACAATTGACTTGCAGCAACCTACCGAAATTTCAAGTGTGGCTATTACAACTTGTGTTGAGAAGGGTGACTGGGTATTCGATGCACGTTCTTTCTCAATTGAGGTTTCAGATGATGATAAGACTTTTACTAAAGTTGCTTCTGAAGCATATCCCGAGATGAAAGAGACAGATCGCAATGGGCTTTATGAGCACAAATTGACTTTTGATCCGGTGAAAACCCGTTATGTGAAAGTGGTTGCAACGTCGGAACACTCCATTCCGGCATGGCATGGTGGTAAAGGTAACCCGGGTTTCTTATTTGTAGATGAAATTACGTTGAATTGAAAAAATAGAAATGACAGAAACTAAAACGATTCGTTTTCTTTCTATCATTGGATGTTTACTTGCCGGGATGGCTGCTTCGTGCAGCTCCCGGCAAGTTGCGCCTAATGAAGAAGGGATTAGCGTGCAGAAAATGACCGGATTCCCCGAAGGAGAACCCGGTTTTTCTTTGGGTGTATCGGCATGTTATGCCGGCATCTATCAGGGAGAGTTATTGATTGCCGGCGGATGTAATTTTCCGGAAACGCCGGCAGCCGAAGGAGGAAAGAAGAAATTCTACCAAGGTATTTATGCCGCTGACGCTTCTGCAGACTCAGTTTTTATATGGAGACAGGTCGGTCAGTTACCTGTTGCTGCTGCTTATGGAGTTTCGGTTTCGACTCCTCAAGGGGTCATTTGTGTGGGTGGATCGAACGAAAATAGATCCTTATCTGCTGTTTACCGCCTTTCTTTGACTGACGATAAACAGACTGTGATTGTAGACACACTGCCTTCTTTACCTTGTACAATGGATAATATGAGCGGTTCAGTAGTGGATTATACACTTTTCGTAGCCGGAGGCAATGTGGATGGTAAACCTTCGAATGCACTTTATTGCCTCAGTCTGAGTAACCCGGAGACCGGATGGCAGAGGCTTCCCGATTTTCCGGGTTCTCCCCGTGTACAACCGGTATGTGTAGGGCAACGTAAAGAGGGGGAAGCCCTTCTATATTTATGGGGAGGTTTTGCCGGTGCATCCGATGGACGGTCTGCAACCCTTTCTACTGACGGATATTGCTATTCTCCATCTTTGCAACAATGGCAGTCGGTATCTGTTCCGGTTGGCAATGATTCTGTGCCCGTCGCTTTGGGTGGTGGAGCCGGTATAGCACTGACGGACAGTCTGATACTTTGTACCGGTGGAGTCAACAAAGATATTTTCTTTTCTGCTCTTCAGCGCGAGGAAATGATGAAGACAGCCGTAGCCAATGGTAAACAAACTGTTGTAGACAGTCTAAAGTTGGAAGCAAAAAAGTATATGTTGCATCCGGCAGGATGGTATCGTTTTAATGACCGGATTTTGATTTATAATACACGCCGGGATAAGTGGGAAGAGGCTGTTCGGAGTGAAGATGTTGCCCGTGCCGGTGCTGCATTGACAGGGCAGGGACAGATCTTCTTTAATATCAATGGTGAGCTGAAGCCGGGAATCCGTACCCCGGAAATAGTTAAGATAATGATTGACTGATTGCAGATAATCTGACATTTTACTTATATTTGTACATTGAAAACAAAAAACTAAAACCAATCATATCATGATAAAACCTACAATGAAAATTTGTACTTTCTTGCTTGCAGCCGGTTTGATGATAGCAACAGCTGGTGTGAAAGCGCAGTCTGTCATTCCTATTCCTCTCCGGATGGAGCAAGGTAGCGGTACTTTTCTATTTACCGGTGACACTAAGCTGTATACCAACCTGAAAGGTGAAGAGAAGAAAATGTTGATGGATTATCTGGAGACATTACCTATCCATTTCAAAAACGGTAAAAAGCAAACGAAAGAGAACGTGGTCTCTCTTATGATAACGAAGGCTAATCCTCAGTTATCTTCTCCCGAGAGCTATATGCTGGAGGTAACTCCGCATAAAATAACAGTGCAGGCTACTTCCGGTGCCGGATTATTCTATGGTGTCCAGACTCTTTTGCAAATGGCTCAACCCGCAATGGAGGGTGCCTGGTCAGTTCAGGCTACAGCGATTCAGGATTCGCCACGCTTCGAATATCGTGGGCTGATGCTCGATGTTTCACGGCATTTTCGTTCTAAGGAGTTTGTGAAAAAGCAGATAGATGCATTGGCTTATTATAAACTTAATCGCCTGCATTTGCATCTTACCGATGCTGCCGGTTGGCGTATCGAGATTAAGAAATATCCTTTATTGACGGAACTTGCTGCCTGGCGTCCGGAAGCCAACTGGAAAAGATGGTGGAATGAAGGTGGGCGGAAATATTGTCGTTTTGATGCTCCCGGTGCTTCCGGAGGTTATTATACGCAGGATGATATTCGTGAATTGGTCAATTATGCCCGTGAACGTCATATTACTATTATTCCTGAGATAGAGATGCCTGCCCATTCGGAAGAGGTTCTGACTGCCTATCCGGAACTGTCTTGTTCAGGAGAGCCTTATAAGAATGCCGATTTTTGTGTCGGAAACGAGAAAACCTTTACTTTTCTTGAAGATGTGTTGACGGAAGTTATGGAGCTTTTCCCTTCCCAATACATTCATGTTGGAGGTGATGAGGCCGGAAAAGCTGCTTGGAAAACCTGCCCTAAATGCCAAAAACGCATGAAGGATGAGCAACTGGATAATGTAGATGAGTTACAGAGTTATCTGATTCATCGTGTGGAGGTATTCCTCAATGCCCATGGCCGCAAGTTACTGGGATGGGATGAAATTCTGCAAGGTGGATTGGCACCTAATGCCACTGTAATGTCATGGCGTGGTGAACAAGGTGGTATCGATGCCGTAAAATCCGGTCATCAGGCGATTATGACTCCCGGTTCGCACTGTTATATAGATAGTTATCAGGATGCTCCTTATTCTCAGCCCGAAGCCATCGGAGGATATCTGCCATTGGAAAAAGTATACTCTTACAATCCGATTCCCGCTTCGCTTACACCCGATGAAGCAAAATTGATTTATGGTGTTCAAGCCAATCTTTGGGCAGAATATATTCAGACTGACGAGCATTGTGAATACATGATTTATCCTCGTATTCTTGCGTTGGCCGAAGTGGCTTGGTCTGCACCTGAACGGAAATCATGGACTGATTTTCGTCCCCGTGCTTTAAAGGCTGTAGGATATTTACAATCCAAAGGATATCATCCGTTCGATTTGAAAAAGGAGATCGGCAATCGGCCGGAAGCAGCGCAACCGATTCAGCATCTTGCATTGGGCAAGACCGTAAAATATAATGCTCCCTACAATTCGTCTTATCCGGCACAAGGTGATAAAACCCTGACTGATGGAATCCGTGGGAGTTGGACCTATAGCGACGGGGCATGGCAGGGATTTATTTCCCGCGATCGTTTGGACGTAACTATCGATATGGGAGAATCGACAGATCTGCATTTGATTGGTGCTGATTTTATGCAGGTAGTGGGTCCTGAAGTATTTCTGCCTGTCGAAGTGATAATTTCTGTCTCGGAAGATGGAGAAAACTTCACTGAGCTGAGCCGTCAGACGCATGAAGTGGTTAAATCGGATGCTGTAGTATTTAAGAACTATGCATGGAACGGAAATGCCAAAGGACGTTATGTCCGTTACCAGGCTCGTGCCGGAGAGGAATTCGGGGGATGGGTGTTTACAGACGAAATCGTTGTAAAGTAACTCTTTCCGCAGGTCCGGTAAAACCGAACGTATAAATTAGATAAATATAGAGTATTGAAAGAATGAAGAAACTACCTTATTTAGTATCACTTGCAGCCGTTTGGCTGTCCATAGCAGTGGCTTCTGCGCAAGAGAGTCCGGTGGATTATGTGAACCCGTTTATCGGAACAACGAATTACGGAACAACGAATCCCGGAGCCATCTGTCCGCAAGGCATGATGTCGGTTGTCCCTTTCAATGTGATGGGAGGAAAGTCCGTTGGTAATAAAATAGATAAAGACAGCCAATGGTGGTCTACTCCTTATGAACATACCAATGCTTATTTTACCGGATTTTCACACGTCAATCTGAGTGGAGTGGGATGTCCGGAGTTGGGCTCTTTACTGTTGATGCCTACAACCGGAAAGCTGAACGTCGATTATTTACAGTACGGAAGTGCTTATAAAGACGAAAAGGCCACGCCCGGTTATTACTCGAATATCCTGACTAAATACGGAATCAAGAATGAGGTTTCGGCCACTTTACGTACCGGAATCACTCGTTTCACTTTTCCTAAAGGAGAAAGTAATATTTTGCTGAATCTTGGCGAAGGGTTGACTAATGAAACGGGAGCTACCGTCCGTTTTGTCAATGAGCGTGAGATAGAGGGGACTAAACTGCTGGGTACTTTTTGCTACAATCCGCAAGCTGTGTTTCCCATTTATTTTGTAATGCGTATCAATAAAATCCCTCGTGCCCGTGGCTATTGGAAAAAGATGCGTCCGATGACAGTAGAAGCCCAGTGGGACAATACGTCCGGCAAGAATAAATTGTATACTGCTTATACCAAGGAGATGAGTGGCGATGACATTGGTACATGGTTTACTTTCGATACCGAAGAAGGCGAAACCATCGAGGTAAGCATGGGAGTGTCCTTTGTCAGCATAGCCAATGCCCGTCTTAATCTGGATAAGGAACAGGCTGGTAAAGGATTTGATCAGATTCGTGCCGAAGCACGTTCCATGTGGGAGGACGATCTTTCGCGTATCCTCGTTGAAGGTGGCACGAAAGAGCAGAAGACAGTGTTCTATACCGCTATGTATCACTTGCTGATCCATCCGAATATTTTGCAGGATGTGAACGGACAATATCCGGCTATGGAAGGCAGTGAGATCCTTACAACGAAGGGAAATCGTTATACCGTGTTTTCTCTTTGGGATACCTATCGTAATGTACATCAGCTGATGACCCTGCTTTTCCCTGATCGCCAACTGGACATGGTTCGCACGATGGTCGATATGTATAAAGAACACGGCTGGCTGCCCAAATGGGAACTTTACGGCCGTGAAACGCTTACTATGGAGGGTGATCCGAGTATTCCCGTTATCGTAGATACCTGGATGAAAGGCTTACGTGACTTTGATGTACAGGCAGCTTATGAAGCCATGTATAAGTCCGCTACGACTCCGGGTAAAGATAATCTGATGCGTCCCGATATCGATGATTACATTGCTAAAGGATATGTACCTTTGACAGAGCAGTATGACAATTCTGTTTCGCATGCACTTGAATATTATATTGCCGATTATGCCTTGTCTCGTTTTGCTCAGGCTTTAGGAAAGAAAGAAGATGCAAAATTGTTCTATGACCGTTCATTGGGCTATAAACATTATTACAGCAAAGAATTTGGTACATTGCGTCCTATTTTACCCGATGGAACATTTTACTCTCCGTTCGACCCGATGGAGGGTGCCAATTTTGCTCCCAGTCCCGGTTTTCATGAAGGCAATTCCTGGAACTACACTTTTTATGTTCCCCATGACATTGCAGGTTTAACCCGTCTGATGGGAGGTAAGAAGAAGTTTGTGGATAAATTGCAGAAAGTCTTTGATGAGGGGCTATACGATCCGGCTAATGAACCGGATATTGCCTATCCTTATTTGTTCAGCTACTTCAAGGGAGAAGAGTGGCGTACTCAGAAACAGGTGAAACGGCTGCTTGCTGAATATTTCACTGACCAGCCTAATGGTATTCCCGGTAATGATGATACCGGAACCATGTCGGCATGGGCCATTTTCAGTATGATAGGTCTCTATCCCGATTGTCCGGGAATGCCCGACTATACACTGACTACACCTACTTTCGACAAAGTGACTATTCGGCTTGATCCGAAGTATTACAAAGAAAAAGAATTGGTTATTACGGCTGTTCGTCCCGGAAATGATGCCGATCTGATCAAAGAGGTGAAGTTGAATGGAAAGAAACATGCAGGCTATCGTATCAGCCATGATGAGTTGGTACATGCCGGAACGATGGAATTTATATTAAAATAAAAACAGATCAATCATGAACAAGAAAATCAAAATTGCATTTGCTTCGATGCTCGCTGTGCCACTGTTGGTATGTGCACAGGTCCGTACGGAACAAACCTTTGAAAAAGGGTGGAAGTTTACCCGTGAAGACAGTAAGGACTTCAGTAATTCCACTTATGATGATGCAAAGTGGCAGTCGGTAACGGTACCCCATGATTGGGCTATTTACGGGCCATTCAGCATTAATAACGATAAGCAGAATGTGGCTATTTCGCAAGATGGACAAAAAGAGGCGATGGAGCATGCCGGACGTACCGGTGGGCTTCCTTTTGTAGGTGTAGGATGGTATCGTCTCGATTTTGAGGCTCCTTCATTCAGTAAAGGTAAGAAGGCTACTTTGGTTTTTGATGGTGCTATGAGCCATGCTCATGTCTATATCAACGGACAAGAGGCCGGTTACTGGCCTTACGGTTACAATAGTTTTTATGTGGATGCCACCCCTTATTTGAAGCCGGGTGAAAAGAATACACTGGCTGTCCGTCTTGAAAACGAAAACGAATCTTCACGCTGGTACCCCGGTGCGGGATTGTATCGCAATGTACATCTGGTAGTGAATGAAGATGCTCATATTCCTACTTGGGGTACTCAGTTGACCACTCCGGTAGTGAAGGACGAATTTGCTAAAGTCAATCTGAAGACAAAACTCGATATACCTGCAGGCAAAACATTTGAAGGATACCGTATTGTCACCGAATTGAAGGATAAGAATGGTAAGGTTGTGGCAACTAATGAGAAGCAGGGCAGTCAGTTCGACGGCAATGTTTTTGAACAGGATTTTGTTGTTACTGCTCCGGCTTTGTGGACCCCCGATACTCCTAACCTTTACAATGCGGTTTCAAAAGTGTACGAAGGCAACACTTTGAAGGATGAATATACTACTCCGTTCGGTATCCGTTCCATTGAGATCATTCCGAACAAAGGCTTTTTCCTCAATGGAAAGAAAACCATGTTCAAGGGTGTTTGCAATCATCATGACCTCGGTCCGTTGGGAGGTATCGCCAATGAAGCCGGTATTCGCCGTCAGATCCGTATCCTAAAGGATATGGGGTGTAACGCCATCCGTACTTCACACAATATGCCCGCTCCTGAGTTGATTAAGGCTTGTGATGAGATGGGTATGATGATTATGGCGGAATCATTCGATGAATGGAAAGCGGCCAAAGTGCAGAACGGTTATCATAAAGTTTTTGATGAATGGGCAGAAAAAGATCTGGTGAATCTGATTCATCAGTATCGTAACAATCCAAGTGTGGTTATGTGGTGTATCGGTAATGAAGTGCCGGATCAGTGGAACGGCGATCGTGGACCGAAACTTTCACGTTTCCTGCAAGACATCTGCCATCGTGAAGACCCTACACGTCCCGTTACTCAGGGTATGGATGCGCCTGATGCTGTGGTTAATAACAACATGGCTGCCGTGATGGATGTAGCCGGTTTCAATTACCGCCCTCACAAATATCAGGAAAATTACAAGAAACTTCCGCAACAGATTATTTTGGGTAGCGAAACTGCTTCTACTGTCAGTTCACGTGGGGTTTACAAGTTCCCGGTGGTACGTCGTGCCATGCAGAAATATGACGACCACCAGTCTTCATCGTATGATGTAGAACACTGTGGTTGGTCCAATCTTCCTGAAGATGATTTTATCCAGCATGAAGATCTGCCTTATTGCATTGGTGAATTTGTATGGACCGGATTCGATTATTTAGGTGAGCCTACTCCGTATTATACTGATTGGCCCAGTCACTCTTCATTGTTTGGGATTATCGACCTTGCCGGACTTCCGAAAGACCGTTATTACCTCTACCGCAGCCACTGGAATAAAGATGCGGAAACCTTGCACATCCTGCCTCACTGGAATTGGGAAGGACGTGAAGGTGAAGTGACCCCTGTATTTGTATATACCAATTATCCTTCGGCCGAGTTGTTTATCAATGGTAAAAGCCAGGGTAAACGCACAAAAGACCTTTCGGTTACGGTACATAATAGTGGTGATTCTGCTTCTGTCGCTAATTTCAAACGTCAGCAGCGTTATCGTCTGATGTGGATGGATACGAAGTATGAACCGGGTACCGTGAAAGTAGTCGCTTATGACAAGGATGGTAAGGCCGTTGCGGAAAAAGAAATTCATACTGCCGGCAAGCCCGATCATATTGAGTTGGTGGCAGACCGCAGTGTGATCGATGCTAATGGTAAGGACCTCTCGTTTGTAACGGTGAAGGTGGTTGATAAAGATGGTAATCTTTGCCCGTTGGCCGACAATGAAATCAGCTTCAAGGTGAAAGGGGCAGGTACTTATCGCGCAGGAGCCAATGGTAATCCGGCTTCACTCGAGTCATTCCAGACTCCGAAGATGAAAGTGTTCAGTGGCATGATGACAGCTATTGTGCAATCTACCGAGAAAGCAGGAAAGATTACACTCGAGGCTGCCGCGAAGGGCCTGAAAAAAGGTACATTGGTGATCGAGAGTAAATAATCCGTTCAGATAAAGATAAGAAAGGAGGGGATCCGGGCAACCAGATACCCTCTTTTTTTGTTATATTTTATATGCAAACCTTAAATGATGATAGTATGAAACAACACCGAATCATTCACATACCAACATTCGTCTTAGCTTTATTTTTGATGTTTACCAGCTCTGTTTTGCGAGCACAGGATAAGCCTGTTTGGCTGGCAGATTCTCTTATTACTGTAGGATACGCCACCGGGAATAAAAAGAATATTTCCGGTTCGGTGGAAAAAATTACGGAGTTAGGAATGAATAAAGATCAGATTACCAATCCTCTGGAGGCTATCCGTGGACGTGTTCCCGGACTCACCATAGAAAAAGGAACCAATGGTCCGGCTGCTTTGGATGCCGTACGTTTGCGGGGAACCACTTCACTGACCAGTGGTAACGACCCTCTGATTATTGTTGACGGTGTGTTTGGTGATCTCAGTATGTTGACTTCTATATATCCTACCGATATAGAAAGCTTTACTATCTTGAAAGATGCTTCGGAGACAGCACAATATGGTTCCCGTGGTGCTTCAGGTGTTATCGAGATCACTACCAAGAAAGGAATTCGGGGCAAAACCAGAGTCAGCTATAACGGTAGTTTCGGCATATCCTCCGTATACAAAAATCTGGAGATGCTTTCCGGCAGTGAGTTTCGCAATCTGGCGCAGCAACAGGGCATTTCAATACTTGATAAAGGGAATGAAACCAATTTTTTGAAGGAGATAGAGCAAACAGGTCTGCAACAGAATCATCATGTTGCATTTTATGGTGGGACGGATGCTTCAAGCTATCGTGTTTCGTTGGGCTTTATGGATCGTCAGGGCATTATATTGAACGAGGATATGAAGAACTTCACTTCGAATATGAACATGACCCAGCATGTTTTTGATGATTTCTTGGTGTGCGAGTTAGGTATGTTTGGCTCTATCCAAAAGAACCATAATTTGTTTGACCTTCAAAAAACATTCTATTCGGCTGCAACTTTTAATCCTACATATCCCGATCACCGTAATCCGGAAACCAGTTCCTGGGATCAGATTACCAATGCCAGCCAGATCACTAACCCTTTGGCCTGGATGGAAGTGAAAGATCATGATGCGACTTCACATATCAGTACTCATGCCCGGCTGACCTTTAACTTACTGCGCGAGCTTAAACTGATTCTTTTTGGTTCTTATACTTATAATATTGTTGAAAATTCCCAGTATCTGCCTACATCTGTATGGGCACACGGACAAGCATATAAAGGTACCCGGAAAATGGAATCACTGCTTGGCAATCTGATGTTGACCTATAAAAAGAACCGGAATAAACATTATTTTGATGTGCTGGCCCTGGCGGAACTTCAAAAAGAGACTTATAGCGGTTTTTACACCACTGTGACCAATTTCAATTCCGATCAGTTTGGTTATAACAACCTTCAGGCAGGTGCCATTCGCCTTTGGGAAGGAACGAACTCTTATTTTGAACAGCCGCGGTTGGCATCTTTTCTCGGTCGCTTCAATTATACGTTTGACGATCGGTACATCCTTACGGTGAATGCCCGTACCGATGCTTCTTCCAAGTTTGGTGCCAATCATAAATGGGGCTTTTTTCCATCCGTGTCGGCTGCCTGGGTTGTCAGTGAAGAGAAGTTTATGAAGCGTATTTCATTGGTGGATAATCTGAAATTCCGTATCGGTTACGGGCTGGCCGGCAATCAGAGTGGCATCGACTCTTATACAACGCTTAATCTGGTAAAGCCTAACGGAGTTGTTCCTGTTGGTAGTTCACAGGTGGTTACTTTGGGTAATATGCGTAATACCAATCCCGATTTGAAATGGGAAGTAAAGCGTACTTTTAATGCAGGTGCGGATCTTGGTATGTTTGGCAACCGGTTACTCTTTTCTTTGAACTACTATAATTCCAAGACCTCTGATATGCTTTATCTTTATAATGTCAGTGTGCCGCCTTTTACCTATAACACTCTTTTGGCAAATATAGGTTCCATGCGCAACAGCGGTACGGAGATTGCTGTCGGCATCACTCCTTTGAAGACCCGCGACATGGAATTGAACATTAATGTTAATGTCACTTTCCAGCAAAATAAATTGCTTTCATTAAGTGGAATGTATGGTGGAGAGAATATTTCGGCACCTGAGTATAAAAGCCTGGCAAGTCTGGACGGAGCCGGATTTCATGGTGGATATAATCATATTGTGTATCAGATGATAGGACAACCCTTAGGGGTATTCTACCTGCCTCATTGCAAAGGGCTTATTTCCGATGGAAATGGTGGGTATACGTATGACATTGCCGATTTGAACGGTGGAGGGGTGAGCCTTGAAGATGGAGAAGACCGCTATGTGGCAGGTCAGGCGGTACCCAAGACTTTACTTGGCTCCAATATCAGTTTTCGCTATAAACGTTTCGATCTCTCAGTACAGATAAACGGGGCATTCGGTCATAAAATCTATAACGGTACTTCACTGACCTACATGAATATGAATATTTTCCCTGATTACAATGTAATGAAGAAAGCTCCCGGACGTAATATCAAAGACCAGACCGCTACGGACTATTGGCTGGAGAAAGGCGATTATGTAAACTTCGATTATGTTACGATAGGCTGGAATGTTCCGGTGTCGAAGTGGAAAAAATACATTCAGTCCCTCCGTCTCGCATTGACTGTCAATAATCTGGCTACTATTACCGGATATTCCGGTCTGTCACCTATGATCAACAGTTCTACCGTTAATTCTACTTTGGGAGTGGATGACAAACGGGGATATCCTTTAGCACGTACCTATACGCTTGGTTTGAGTATTAACTTTTAATTTGGAGGATTAATTATGAAAAGGCACTATATATATTCCTTTGTCTGTATCCTGATGTTTAGTCTGCTGTTTTCATGCGATGACTTTCTGAATGAAAATCCTAAAGACAAGATTCCCGAAGAGGATGCTTACAAGAGTCTCACCGATTTGTATTATAATGCAGTGGCTTCCTTATACAATAACATAGGAGGTTATAGTGATAGTCAGGGGTTGCAGGGCACCGGCAGGGGAATTTACGATCTGAATACCTTTACCACCGATGAGGCTATTATGCCTACCCGTGGAGGTGACTGGTATGATGGAGGATTCTGGCAGGGGCTTTTTCTTCATCGTTGGGGAGTCGATAATGATGCTATTCAGGCTACGTGGGAATATTTATATAAGGTTATAGGTCTTTGCAATCAGTCACTTGAACGAATCGATACTTATCAGGAGACTCATCACGACACGGAACTTCCTGCTTACCGGGCAGAGGTTCGTGCTTTCCGTGCTTTGTATTACTATCATTTAATGGATTTGTTCGGACGTGTTCCTCTAATTCTCTCATCTGCTATACCTTTGAAAGAGGTGAAACAAAACAACCGTAAAGAAGTTTTTGATTTTATTGTGAAGGAGTTACAGGAGTCTGCCCCTTTATTGGCGCAAACATATAGCAATCGTTCCGGCAGTTATTATGGGCGGATTACCCGTCCTGTAGTCCATTTCTTGCTTGCCAAACTTGTCTTGAATGCTGAGATATATGCGGATGATAACTGGACCGATACACAATATCCCGATGGAAGAGACATCTATTTTGAAGTAGATGGCAACCGGCTCAATGCCTGGCAAACGGTGGAGGCATATTGCGATTCCATTACTGCAGCGGGATATCGTCTGGAAGATAACTATGAAGCAAACTTTGCTGTTTACAATGAATCTTCTGCCGAGAATATTTTTACCATTCCAATGAGTAAGACTTTATATACTAACCAGATGCAATATCTTTTCCGTTCCCGTCACTATAATCATGCCAAGGCCTACGGATTGGGAGGAGAGAATGGTTCAAGCGCTACTGTGGAAGTACTTCGAACCTTTGGGTATGATACCCAAACTGTCGATCCCCGTTTTGATAAATGTTATTTTGCAGGTGTTGTTTACGATTTGAAGGGAAAGGTCATCACACTCGATGACGGTACTTTGCTGGAGTATTTTCCTTGGAAGGTGGATGTCGATATCTCCAATACCTCCTATGAAAAAACCGCAGGCGCACGGATGAAAAAGTATGAGATTGATGAAACCGCCACAAAAGATGGTAAACTGATGGAAAATGATATTGTACTCTATCGTTATGCCGATGTTTTATTAATGAAGAGTGAGGCCAAAGTCCGTAACGGAGAAAATGGAGATGTAGAACTGAATCTTGTTCGCGCCCGTGTGAATGCTCCTTTCCGGACAGCTACATTAGAAAGTTTGCTTTCGGAACGTCAATTAGAGTTTGCCTGGGAGGGTTGGCGCAGGCAAGATTTGGTTCGTTTTCGCCAATATACCCGTGCTTATACAAGCAGGCCCCGGCTTCCGGGTGAGGAAAGTGGCTATACTACAGTATTTCCTATTCCGGAGAAAATCCGTTTGATGAATCCCAATCTGACACAGAATCCGGGGTATTAAAATTGCAAAACACACAAACGGTTTCTGACATTTTGCCAAAATGATATTTCAACTTCTCCTGGATTGCTCTTTTTCGGCCCATTCTTAAACAGTGTGGCTAAAAACGTCTCCCAAGGAAATCAGTGATTTTACTTCTGTCATCTGAATGGAGAAACAAGTAGATAAAATCACGTTACTTTCGGTGAAAGTCAGAACCTATAGACAGTAATTATCCCGAATATCCGCTTATTTGTCATTTTCGCTTTGTTCGTTTCGGAGTAGCAACCAGGGAAATTTTCGTCACTTTTCGGCTTTCGACTGTGAAGAATATGGGTAATATGGAAAAACATGGGGAGATTTTTCTGAAAGAAGTAGGCATTTGTCCCGAAAGAAGTAAGCGTTTTGTGGAAATGCTTACTTCTTTTTCCGGAAAGCCCGGCGCTATTCTCTCAAAATCCCGGCTTTCGAAGCCTTCAATCCCGGCTTTTCGGCTTGCAAAGTCCCCTTGAGGGAACTTCCTTCTCCCAGATGTGTCTCAAAAAAGAAATGTGGCGTTTTTCAAACAGCATGTTTTATGTCTTTTTGAAGCCGGGATGTAATAAAGGGTGGCAGATTGATAAATCATCGGGATACTATCCAACTATCCGGTATTCTGTTTTATATAAATTTGCCCGGGCTTACATCTTTCGATGTATACCCGGGCAAATTTTATGAGATATTCTCTGTGTAAATCAGTGTGATCGGCGGTGAAACTTCTTAGTCGAAAAGACTTCTGAACTTCTTGAATATCTTTTCTTTAATTGAAGTACTTGGCTTGAAGTTCTTCGATTCTTCCAGCTTTTCCAAAGTACTTTTTTCGTCTTTACTCAGTGTCTCCGGCACATATACACTTACGTTAACCAGCAGGTCTCCTGTGCCGTAACCGTTTACACTTGGCAACCCTTTACCGCGGAGTCGGAGCACTTTTCCCGGTTGTGTACCTGCTTCGATTTTTACCTTCACTTTTCCGTCGATGGTTGGAATTTCTACCGCACTTCCGATAGCTGCTGTAGGGAAACTCAGCAATAAGTTGTATACCAGATCGTTTTCATCGCGAATCAGCTCCGGATGTGGCTCTTCTTCCACCAAAATCAATAGGTCGCCCGGGATACCGTTATGTTTTCCGGCATTTCCTTTGCCGCCCATAGAGAGTTGCATGCCTTCTGCTACTCCGGCGGGAATTTTTACTGTTACTACTTCCTCACCGTATTCGATACCTTCTCCACCACAAACCTTACATTTGTCTTTAATGATTTTTCCCTCGCCATTACAAGTAGGACACGTAGTACGTGTCTGCATGGTTCCTAAGATGGTTTGCTGGTTACGGATTACCGAACCGCTACCTTTACAGGTCGGACAAGTTTCAGAACCGCCATTACCTTCTGCCCCTGTTCCGTGACAGTGCGAACAAGGTACATATTTTTTTAGTTTGAATTTCTTTTCAACTCCTGTAGAGATCTCTTTCAAATTCAGCTTCACCTTCACCCGGAGGTCTGAGCCACGGAATTTTCTCTGTTGAGAACCTCCGCCTCCAAATCCGCCGAAGCCTCCGAAACCACCACCGAATCCGCCGCCGCTATGGCCGCCGAAAATATCACCGAACATAGAGAAGATGTCGTCCATGGACATTCCGCCACCGAATCCTCCGAACGGTCCGCCGTTTCCGGCTGCTCCACTCATTCCTGCATGACCAAACTGGTCGTAGCGGGCACGTTTATCCGGATTACTCAGTACGTCATACGCTTCGGCTGCTTCTTTAAACTTTTCTTCTGCTTCCTTATCACCCGGATTTTTGTCCGGGTGATATTGGATGGCTTTTTTCCGGTATGCTTTCTTTATTTCTTCGACTGTTGCCTCTTTCGTGACTTCCAGCACTTCGTAATAATCTCTTTTTTCTGCCATATTTTAGTTTCGTTGATTTTAATTATATTAGCAAGTTTGTCGTGTTCCGGTTATTCACCCACAACTACTTTTGCATGGCGGATTACTTTGCCGTTAAGGGTATATCCGGTCTGTACACAATCCAGTATTTTACCTTTCTGTTCTTCTGTCGGAGCAGGGATCACAGCGATGGCTTCGTGATAATCCGTATCCAACGGTTGGTCTTTGGTTTCGATAACCTTCACTCCATCCTGCGACAGAATAGACAGGAACTTATTATATATCAACTCAACACCCTCTTTTACGGCAGCTACGTCCGTAGCCGTTTCCATAGTTGTCAGTGCACGTTCCATGTCGTCGATTACCGGCAGAATACTTTTGATGCTCTTCTCACCACCGTTCAGAATCAACTCTGCTTTTTCTTTGATGGTCCGTTTACGGTAGTTATCGAATTCAGCCGAAAGACGGAGATATTTGTCCTTCTGATCTTCGATCTGGCTATGGGCTTCTTCCAGTTCTTTTTCTAATTTCTCCTCTGCGGTCAGCGGTGTGCTTTCCTCAGTGGTTTCTTCGTTTTGCGACTGTCCTTCAACGGTATCCTGAATATCGTCTACTGTCAACTCTTCTTCTTTCTTGGTTTTTTTTTCTTTTGAGTCCATATCTATTCTGTTTTTATTCTTGTTAAACGGATTTAGTTTCATGTCAATACGGCATTTTAATGTATTGGCTTTGCAGCAAAAACTTTGCCAGTTTGTTTGTTTTGCCAAAAAACGCAGCAAAGGTAATACTTTTATGTCAGATTGACACATTACTGATAGTTCGTTATTCACTAAAAATGTCTACCTTTGTCACCGCATTATTTGATAATAAATAAATTAAGGAATAATAATAGAATGATTACAGTTTCAAACGTTTCGGTACAGTTTGGTAAAAGGGTATTGTTTAATGATGTAAATCTGAAGTTTACAAGTGGAAATTGTTATGGTATTATCGGTGCCAATGGCGCCGGCAAGTCAACTTTTCTCCGTACGATATACGGTGACCTCGACCCGACTACCGGAAACATTACGTTAGGTCCGGGCGAACGCCTTTCGGTATTGAGCCAGGATCACTTTAAGTGGGACGCTTATACGGTAATGGATACCGTAATGATGGGGCACACCGTGTTGTGGGACATTATGAAGCAGCGCGAAGCCCTTTATGCCAAAGAAGATTTTACCGATGAAGACGGTCTGAAGGTTTCCGAACTGGAAGAGAAGTTTGCCGAACTTGACGGATGGAATGCTGAAAGTGACGCAGCTATGTTGTTGAGCGGTTTAGGTGTGAAAGAAGATAAACATTATACATTGATGGGTGAATTGAGCGGTAAGGAAAAAGTGCGTGTGATGCTGGCACAGGCATTATACGGAAATCCGGATAACCTGTTGCTTGACGAGCCTACCAATGACCTGGATATGGAGACTGTTACCTGGTTGGAAGAGTATCTCTCTAATTTCGAACATACCGTGTTGGTTGTAAGTCATGACCGTCACTTCCTCGATTCTGTCTGTACACATACGGTCGATATCGATTACGGAAAAATTAATCTTTTTGCCGGTAACTACAGTTTCTGGTATGAATCCAGTCAATTGGCCCTCCGTCAGCAGCAGAACCAGAAGGCCAAAGCTGAGGAGAAAAAGAAAGAACTGGAAGAATTTATCCGCCGTTTCAGTGCCAATGTTGCCAAGAGCAAGCAGACTACCAGTCGTAAGAAAATGCTCGAAAAGTTGAATGTTGAAGAAATCAAACCCTCCTCCCGTAAATATCCGGGTATCATCTTTACTCCGGAGCGTGAGCCGGGCAATCAGATATTGGAAGTTTCCGGTTTGAGCAAGAAGACCGAAGAAGGGGTTGTATTGTTCAACGACGTGAACTTCAATGTGGAGAAAGGTGACAAGATTGTGTTCATTTCCCGTAATCCGCGTGCGATGACTGCTTTCTTTGAGATCATCAACGGTCATATGAAGCCTGATGCAGGACATTTCAACTGGGGGGTAACAATTACAACTGCTTATCTTCCTTTGGATAATACCGAATATTTCAATACTGATTTGAATCTGGTCGACTGGTTGAGCCAATACGGCGAGGGCAATGAAGTTTATATGAAAGGTTTCCTGGGACGTATGCTTTTCTCCGGTGAAGAAGTACTGAAGAAAGTGAGTGTACTTTCGGGAGGTGAGAAAATGCGTTGTATGATTGCCCGTATGCAGTTGCGCAATGCCAACTGTCTGATTCTCGATACTCCGACCAATCATCTCGACTTGGAGTCTATTCAGGCATTCAACAACAACCTGAAAACCTATAAAGGCAATATCCTTTTCTCTTCACATGACCACGAATTTATTCAGACCGTTGCCAATCGCGTGATTGAGCTGACTCCGAACGGTATTATCGATAAGATGATGGAATACGACGAATACATTACTTCCGATCACATCAAAGAGCTGAGAGCCAAGATGTACAAGTAATGATGTACGGTTTTGGACGATGAACGATTAACGATGAACAGGTGCCCATTCATGCGCAACCTGTTCATCGTTTTTTTTGTTCGCATTCACTTTATTTATCGTTTACTGTTGTTCATCGTTCATAGTTTATCATTCATCGTTATTTTACCTTTCTCCATTTATTACGTATCATATATAAACAACATATACCGTGGCTTATGGAACAAAAGGAAATACAGGCATTAGTAGAAAGGAGCAGGAAGCAAGATGCAAGTGCATTTGCTTTGCTTGTGGCAGAGTATCAGACTTTTGTTTTTCGCCTGGCATTCCGCTTGTTGTGTAATGAAGAGGAAGCGCGGGATATGGTACAGGAGACTTTCCTGCGTGTCTGGCTTTCGTTGGACAAATACCGTCCTGAATTTCGCTTTGCGACCTGGCTTTACAGGGTTGCGTGTAATATTTGTTATGATCGTTTGCGGGTTTTACAACACTCGCCGGCCGGAGCGCTTTCCGATATTGCGTTCTCCGAGTTGCCCATTCTTTCCGATGATAACGTCGAAGCAGTGTTAGTCAACCGGGAGTTGAAAGCACATATCCTGTACTTTATGCAACAACTGACTCCTAAGCAGAAGCTGGTATTTACATTGCGCGATATAGAAGAGTTGGAAATCAAAGAGGTCGAGATTATTACCGGACTCACATCGATCCAGATCAAAACAAACCTCTATCTCGCCCGGAAGAGTATCCGTAAGAAGTTGAATGAAATAAATAAAGAAAGATGAAAAAGGAAGAAATTAATTATGAAAGGTGGTTGGGACAGTTAAAAAAGACACCCCCCATTCTGGAAAATCCGGAGGCATTGACCGAAGATATTATGCGTGCTGTCAAGGCGGCTTCTTTCAGAAGTCCGGCCAAGCGCAGACCGAATCTTGTTGCCTGGTGTTCGGGCATTGCTGCAACTTTGCTCTTGGCGATATGGATAGCGGAAACGATGTCTGTTGATTCATTTCCCTCGTCTGAAGTAATCATCATACCGGAGCCCTATCAATCGAATACTTTCACAGACAGTCGGGAGCATAGAGGTTTGACGATAGGAGAGAAGCAGGAGCTTTTCTTTACCGCATCCCGTAATCGGAAAAGGGAAATGCTTAAACGAGAACGGCTTTATACTCAGTATAAACAGATAATGAAGAGTGAATGATCTTTAAAAAATAGATGCGTATGAAAACAAAAAATCTTTTACCGATATTGTTGCTGGCCGTTTCAATGGTGTCCTGCACCACCTATTATCAAGTGAAAACCCAGGTTTTTCCTGATGGATCGGCTCGTAGGGAGGTTTATGCCTTTGGCGATTCTGCATTCATGGCCGGAAATCGGGCACAAAATCCTTTTATGTTCTCATTGGATTCCGGTTGGACGGTGACGCGTTTTGATTCTGTCCGGATGCATAATTATTTTGGAGAGAAGGAAAAGATAAACGTGTGTGCCAGCAGGGAGCAGGCTTCTGTCGACTTATTTTCGGAGCAGGTCCGGCCTAAAAATCCGATGTTTCGTCCTTTGGTGACTCCGCGGGAAACACTGACCAAACATTTCCGTTGGTTCTATACGTATTATACCTATAACGGTGTTTATCCCGAACTGACAGAAAAAGGGCCTGTACCTTTGAAAAACTATCTGAACGAGTCGGAACAGAAACTTTGGTTTCAGGGCGATGACACTGCGTATCGGGGAATGAACGGATTGGAAATGAAGGAAGTACTCGATCGTTTGGAAGGACAATTTGTTCAATGGTACAACCGAAGTCTCTATGAATTAAGTATTGAAGTGATGCGGCCTTTTATAGCTGACCTGAAGCAGGGCGACTATCTTTCACGTCTGAATGCGGCTAAGGATTCATTGTATCAGGCATATAGGCCTCAGAATGATGATCCGGACTTCTCTCCGGCACTCGTTTGTCAATTACTCGATACTCACTTTCACACTGATTGCTTTTCGCTTCTCTATAAAGAAAAACAGCAGGAAGTGGATAAAAAATTTGATGAGGAAACACGTTCCGTTGAGTTATTTGGAGTGGTGATTCAATATGAACTCAATATGCCCGGACAAATGCTTTCGGCAAATACAACCTTTAGGGAGGATGGTCATTGGGTCTGGAAAGTAGATGCCTATCGTCTTTTGGCAGGCGAATATCTTTTGACTGCCGAGTCGCGCGTACCCAACATCTGGGCCTTTATCCTCACCGGCTTGCTTATTCTTTTGGGTATAGGTTATTGGATAAAAAAGCGATGAACAAGAAGGAGTGAAGTTGTGTCAAAGGTCCTCTCACCACAGATTGCGCTGATTTCCACAGATTATTCGTGTCGTTAAAATTCCTTCTGTGTTCCTCTGTGTCCTCTGTGGTGAGTTTTTTGATATGCTCCCGTTTTTTTATCGTTTATAAATCAACTTATTTTTCCCTTCCCCGAATAAATTGTCTCCTATGGTTGTGATTTTATCTCCTTTGGCAACTACGTAGCGTAGCCTGTCACATCCCATGAAAGCACCATATTCGATGGCTGTAATGCTTTCCGGCAATTCCACGGTTCCACACAGACGTCCGCAATTGCTGAAAGCCCGCTGTCCGATGCTTTTCAGTCCATGAGGTAAACGAACGCGGAGCAGGTATTTTTTTTGTGAGAAAGTAAAGTCCGGGATAGCTGTCGCATTGGTCTTTTCGATGTCTACGGCAACCAGATTCGGCATATAATCCCGTATCAGTTTAAAATCGGCCGCATCCAGTTTGCCTTCGATGGTCAGGAAGTTGATCTCTTTCGGTTGTAGCCCTGCTTTTTGTATTTCACTTTCCAGCGTGCTCAAAGCACCTACCTCTATTTTAGCTTCCAATGGTTCGCCTTCAATGAACGCAAAGTTATCCCAACGATTTTTCAGCCGGTATTCATCACTTGCTCCCAGCGGTACGAAGATTGCAGTGATGCTGTCAGCCAAGGCTCCCGGCAGCAGGTTGGGAGGAGTTTTCTTTTTGATCTGGCAGATGTTCAGGTTCTCGCATCCCATAAAGGCTGCATCTTCAATGTTCTTGATTTTTTCCGAAAGAACCACTTTCTTTAGGGTCGGTTTCCCTTTGGCAATACCGTTTTCCATCTTGCAGAAAGCATAGGCCGGAACAAAGTTTGGCATGTAAATATAGAATTTATCCGGATACGTACCTTCTTTTCCCGAATACATACTGATACTTGCATTCGCTATATCGAGCACTTGCAGATTTTTGAATTCATCGCGCAGATGCTTGAAGTCCACTGCGTTGATCTTTCCTGTCAGAGTGAGGTGAGTCACCTGGTTTGCTTCTTCTTCCGTCATCATCGAAATAAGAGTTCCCGGTTTGCTGACGAAATATGTTTTCTTAACTTCTTGTGCCGTAGCTGCAAATAGATTGGCAGCAAGGGCTATTCCTATAAACAGATGTTTTATTTTCATATTTATGATAAATGTTTAGACAAATATAGCGAATCATACTTTATCTCGTTGAGAGTTTTAGGAAAATATAGTTATTTTTGTCCTTCAACTAATAAATTAACAAAATGGAACAACAAGAAAAAGAGAACAGTCCGATCCCCTCTTCGGGAGGGATTCCGGCATTTGCAAGTATTGCATTATTTCTGGTGGGTTTCTATATTCTTATACCTCTGTTTGGGATTATCCTGAGTTCTATCTCTGTATTAAAAGAGTGGAGAATGGGGGCTTTCTTTATTGGGGAGGGAGCTATGTTGCTGAGCGTATTTATTGTAACCTTCCTGATGATGCGATTTCTTGATCGCCGTCCCTTCTCCGATTTAGGATTCAGTCTGAAAAGACGTGGTAAAGATATCCTATACGGTTTTCTGATGGCAGTGCTTATCTATGCCATTGGCTTTGCTGTTTGTTTGCTGACCGGGCAGATTGAGGTTGTCGGTGTCCATTTGCATTGGAGCGATTTGCTCTTAAGCGGGTTGTTTTTCGCCATGGTTGCCATTGTCGAGGAAACTATGATGCGCGGATATGTTTTGGGACATTTATTGCGTACGCGACTCAATAAATTTATTTCTCTCTTCATCTCTTCCCTTTTGTTTGCGTTGCTCCATCTGATGAATCCCAATGTGGCTTTTTTACCCATGCTCAATCTGGTGTTAGGAGGGTTATTACTGGGAGCTTCCTATCTTTACACCCGTAATCTTTGGTTTCCTATTTCGCTTCATTTCTTTTGGAACTGGATTCAAGGGCCCGTGCTTGGATTTGAAGTCAGTGGCAATCGTTTCTGTGAAACCTTGTTTTCACTTCGCCTGCCTGCAAATAATCTGATTAATGGAGGAGCATTTGGTTTTGAAGGTTCGCTGGTTTGTACCGTATTGGCAACGCTCTTTACACTGCTCATAATCTGGTGGTTTGAACAATAAGAAAATGTCCCATGTTCCGCTGAACTCTGGGACATTGATAAAACAAACACCACATTTACTTCACAGTAAGTCAGAGTGGAAAAGCAAGGACGCATTTACTTCGCAGTAAGTTTGTTGCGCACTATTAAACACAAACAAAACAAAATAAAAGCTGTACAACAGCCATTATAACACTTGCATCAATGTAGGTTTATATTAATTTGTCCATAAGAGAGAGCATAAAGTATGTGGGGGTGAATCTTATTCTAAAATTTATACGTTGTTCCCACCATTAACCCCACTGTTCCCCGTATGGGTTCCTGAAGGTCAGCCCGATAACTTCTGTCTTTAAATATATTGATTCGGGGTTCCAGCCAAAGCCCGGTATGGGCCGACAACCTGATTTCTCCCTGTAGTCCGATGCGGCCGTTCAGGATGATGGAAGATGATGATTCCGTTCCGGGAAAATAGCTCCCGATGCCACCTGCCACTGTCAGGTTGAACACGTGGCTGTCCCGGTCGGAAAAAAGCCTTGTGAGATTGCACAGATAGTCGATGTTGAGGCTGATATTAAAATCGCGGTTGCTTCCGCTTTCTTCATTATCTAAAAAGGCGGTACTACTGCCGGCACTGATCCGCATTCCGTTAATTTTGTCGAACCATTTACCTAAAGCGAATTCCGTGTCGAACAATACATTTCCGGTGTTTCCGGTGCCGGCCGCCAGTGAGGCAAAACCTCCTTTAAGGAAGGTCAGGGTAGTGTATCCTGCCGGTTTGTAAGTAATACCTGCCATTAGTGATCCTGCCAGGTTATATCTTTTCCACGATGGCTGGTTGTCCACCCGGTCCGGATAAAGTGCCAGTTGTGGCTCGATAAACAGGTTAAAAGCAGACGATACATTCAGTTTCCCTTGTAATCCTGCCCTCAATCCGTATGAATGGATTGTTTTTTGGTCTTTTATGATAGTGGCCTGATAACTGAGTCCGAGAGCGCCGATCACTTCGAATACCCGCTTCGGGTTGTATCTGGCGGCAAATGCACTGATATTGATCAGGTAGTCTACATTGGCTCCTGCCAGATGCATATCCGTATTTCCTTGTTTCCACTGTGTATATTCCCCTCCGGCCCGTAATCCTATGACGGGAGTCAGCCAATTGCCTGCCATGAATGATGCCCGTGGTCCGTGAGCGGTTTGTCCGCCTCCTACGTTAAACAGATAACCGATGCCCGATCCGACAGAGAAAAACAGATGCTCCGACCCTCTCTTCGAATGGAACTTTTCCGCTCCCTTTCGTTTGGGTATCAAATATTCTGAGGCCTCTATATTGTTTTTTCCCGCTGTTGAATCTTGCTTTTGCTCTTGTGCTGCCAGAGTTACGCATAAGCCGAAACCGACTCCTAACAGCAGGATTCTTTTATAGCTCTTTCTCATATTCTTCATTGCTTTATCGTTCTTTCTTCATTCAAGCCGTTCTCTTCCGTTTCGGTGTCTTCCGTTTCGGTTTTTTCTTTTGTTTTCTCCGCTTTTTCCTTCTGTTCTTTCTTTTCCTCTTCCAACTGTTGCAGTAGGTCGGTTACGTCTCCGTCTATCTGCGCAATCTCTTTCAGTGACGGATCTTCGTTCAGGGCCCGTTTTATGAAAGCATATGCTTCGCTCACTTTGTCCAACCTGTTGGCACATGCCGCCCTTAGATAATAGCTGAGTGGTTCATCCGGTAGTTCTTGTGCCTTTTCCCACGCTTCTTCATTTTGCTTCATGGCCATTAATAATACCACTTCATTTATGCCGCCTTGTGTTCCGAACCGTTCATAAGCATCCTCAAAATGCCCGTTGTAAGCTCCAACGATGGCTCTTACGTCTTGTGTCATGTCGTTGTCCGGCAAAAAGTCTATAATGGAGTCCGCCCGGTTATAAGCTCTTTCGTCCATTAAGGCGATTACCTGATTACAGAGTAGTTCTGTGGGAGCCGATCTGCTGACAAACGGTTCCAGTAATTTGCTGTCTGCTTTCTTTTGTTCTATCAGTAATGCAGCCAATTCGTTGGCCATAATCATAAATTTAGGATATTGTTCCAGTGCTTGTCGGCAGATTACTTCCCGTGTAGAGTCATTATCGGCATTCAGGTATATCCGCCAAAATTCATAGGGCACCAATTTTTTATAGTCTTGTTTATACATTATGCGTATTTCTTCATCGTTCAGCAATCTCATCACCGAATAGTTGAAACTATATTCCACCCGGCGCAGCCGTGGTAAGTAAGTCGTTAGAATGACATTCCGGTATTCCGGTAGTCGTAGGATCCGGCTGTATTGCGAGGCCATGTTGTCCGGATAGCAATTGATGATTTCCCGTAACTTGCCTGTAGGCAGTGAGTCGTGTTCCATCAATTCTGCTACCTCTTCCCATGAGGCCACCACTCCTTCTGTATATGTACTGTCTTTTATTGCGTTTATAGTGCCTCCGTTCAGAAAACCAAAGATACGTTTCAGCGTACTGTCCGTGCGTTTTTGTGCCAGTTTCAGATTCGACTGATACGGACCTTCTGGCGACGATACTCCTTTGACGGAAAACGACAGGAATTCCGAGTTCGGATCGTTTTCTATTTCCTGCAGGCGCAAGCGCATTTTCTCCAGTTCTCTTTGGTTGTTCGGATCCTTTTCGTCTATCGTTGCCGAGTTGATCAGGAAGTTCAGCTTCACTTCTCCTCTGTCGCCTCTTTGTTGTTTTTGAGGTTTAGGGATGTATTTTTCATCTCTGATTTTCATGCCATCCGCTTGGTACGTAAAGAAACGCATCGGATTTACCGTACCTTTGGCTATCACTACTGTATCTTTGTATGCCAGTTTTTTATATTCTACCAGATACATGTAGATGTCACACCGGCATTCATCGTCCGGGTTATCCATATAGAGGGAGTCTACGTAGGCAATCACTTCATTTTTATCAATCTTTTGCGTTTTCTCCTGAAAAGGTGCTAACGGGTCTCTGCTCAGGTCGAATTCCATCATTCGTTCCAATGTGATGGCATACTCCTTTCCGGTCACCACTGCCGGGCGGAACAGGCTCTGTGTTTTACGGGTAATATTCACCAACATCGGTTGCACTACGATACGTGTGTTCGGCTTATACATTTCTTTGGGAATTTTTACTTTAGGGTGGATGATGTATTGATTTCCGACGATCTCGATGTCGGTTGGTTCCGGTAGCAGTTTGTCCACCACTTTTTTGGCGGTGATCACCACTTCGTCAATCATCGATGCTTCGTACGAGATCACTACGTTTATCGTTGTCTTTCCTTTAAGTTTTACTGTTTTTGATGCGTAGGCAAAGCCCGAGAAATGGAGGGTCGTACTGGGATCTGCCATGATCTTGAACTTTCCGTCCAGGTCTGTGATGCCGTATACATCTCCCTTTTCATTCTGGTCTCTGATTACGATAGAGATGGCAGGTTCTCCCTCATCATCGATTACGCTTCCGCGTATTTCTACTTTCTGGGCTTGTCCCCATGCCGGAATAATGGCGTATAGGGCCACTATCCCCAATAGTAAAAATCTTTTGATATTCATTAGGGTTATTTTATTTGGCTATATAGATAAAAGATACACTTAGTTTAACCGGTATGGGGGCCCATCCCGATTCATTCGGTTCACCGTGAGTGCTTCCCGGTTGGTAGCGCACCAACCTGTAGCGTGCCACACCCACACCGCCTGAAACCTCAAGGTTCCAGCGGCGTGACAGAATCCAGTTGTATCCATACGTGACACCCGCAGCTACGGCATCTCCATAATATGCCCTGGGGGTTATTCCTACGTCGAACATGGAATAGAATCCTGTGATACCGATGTAATGGCGCGCCAGCAGGTTCCGAAGCCAATATTTAGCTTCAGCTTGTACGCGCCCATGACGGTAGAAAAGTTTATCTGTAATCTTCCAGGGATTAGCCGATGCCGAAATTTCGGCTGTCATCCAATCGTTTAGCGGGAATTCCACTCCCAGATTGGGAGATGCCGCTAACCATTCCAGCGTATTAGTCTTGATGGCCATACGTTGGGCGGATACTTGAAAAGATATTGCTATGAAAATAAAGAGTATAGCCCGTTTCCCGAATAGAGACGGGAAATTATATCCGGCTATCTCCCACAACAAGTTTGGGAAATTTAGTTTTAAATTAAATGTATTCATAAACGCGCTCACTTCTGTCTAAAGCGTGCTGTCGTTTATTCTTGTCGGTGACAAATATAGAGGTTTTAATTTACATTTTTCAACTAATCGAAATCTTTTTTTATTAATTCTGATAAATACTCCTGTAAATCAGTCTCTTGCCCTATCTGTAATTTTTGTCGGAGCCGGCTCCGGTTGCTTCTCACAGTCGAAGGGGCTATATATTGAAGTTCAGCTATCTCTTCGGTTGTTTTGTTCTCCAATATCAGGCAGCAGAATTGTATTTCTTTGTTGCTGGGTTGAAGGTGCAGGGCGTTGAAAGCCGCCCATAGCTTTAGTTCGGAAGTCATCCTTTTTTTTTGCCGGTGCATGCTTCGCAATATTTCCTGTAACTTGGCGAGCATTACCGGAGGAAAAATATAAGCTACCGTCAGGCTGGGAAAATTCATAAGGTAGAGGCCGGACGATGTATAGAGTCCGATGCCCAGATAGAGCAAAACCGGTGAGAGGGATAGGATTATGACCGTGTGGCGTTTTACGGAAATGGAAGCCAGTCCGCAGGTCACCATTCCGATAATCAGGTCCTGCGACAAAAAGAATCCAGCTTCTTCCGGCGGTAGGTAGATACGGTTGTACATCGAGATCAGTATATTGCCCTGTATCGTATAGAAAACACTGTTTAGTAGAGATACGATCCGGGCTTTTTTCCGAATCAGTAAATAAGTGAATAACGCAAATAATCCCAGGGAGAGTATATTGCATATTGCCAGCAATAAGTTATTTCGCATGAGGTAGACGCAAAGATCGGCCAGGATTCCGATACTGAAGCAGACCACTGTACTATAATAGATGTAATAGATCGTTTGTTGTTCCGCACTTTCTATATTCTTGAACTGGTGGTATTTTCTTTGCAGATACTCGTTTCTTTTATGAAAAGGAAGGCTTTTAAGATTCATATTTATGTTTGGTTTCAATGTCAGATGTTGGTTATGTCCTATTCGCACAATGTTTGCGAGTCCCGTGGACAAAACTCTCACAGCGTCCTTTTTTCCCCATAATAAATGTGAATAATTTCAAAATAAATTCAAATATATATATTAAAAAGACGTAGTGCGCCCGCCATACGTCATCAAGGCTCACCACAAGCCTGCTTACTCAATGGCAGTGCACCACGTCCTGAGACGGTACAGTTACCCCAATGAGTAAGTCTATTATAGCCTTTCTTTGGTTATCGGAGGTGGTGATTCTGATGACGATTAGGCTATCGTTTATGTTGCTAAAACCGATTTGTTTCTCCGGCCGCATATAATTGGGGCAAAGATACAGATAAAAAATGAAAACTTTCAGAAATGTTTTTGATAAGTAGAACTCCTGATTTGCTTAAATATGAATTGGCTGGTGGATTCTATTCTGAGAGTGTGTATAGGACGTATTGATTTTCCTTCAAATTCTAACTATTTGCTTTGATATTTCCTTTTTTGCTGACGCGTGCAATGCTCCGTTTTCTTGGAATAGGGGCTTTGCGGGGATATAAAGACAGATGAAAAGAGAGTTTGGTAGTAAAAAAGAACCGGATATTCACTTTTTTATCTATAGGAAGTTAACTTTGTAATTGCACAAAGTTAATTCTTTGTCGGCAGAAAGTTAGCTTTGTGCCGGCAGGAAGTTAACATCTAACCGGTGGCAAGTTGCTTTGCAGCCGATAACTCTCTTTTTTCTTTCAGAAAAGGGGCATAAAACACTGCGTATTTTTCTGGTTGCTTCTCGTTTATGACTTCTCTGAATATATGAAAATGATCTATAATTGGAATTATATTTATCTTTTATATTGCAATCGGTTACGTATGCCGATTTTGTGGATTGCGTATTGCATTATTTGCTTTCTTTTCGATTTACTCTGATACGGATTCTTGAGCTTCTTTTGATTAACCTTGGAACTTGGACGGAAAAAATGAATTCTATAAGCTATAGAAAATACAAAATGGCAATTTTCAGATTCTATTGCCAAGTAAGTGATTCGATTGATCTACGAGAGCAAACATTACGCTTTGCAGTGCAAAGATAAGTGCTGCTTCTGCGCTTTTTTAATGAAAGGAAAGCATTCTGAGTGTTATTTATAGTTGAAGTCTCGATAACTTCTGATTAACAAATAGCAGGTAATATGGGGTTCATGTTTTCTTATCGTGTATATACTTTTCATATATATCGCGTATATGGCGTAGGTTATTGTTTGTTGTGCTAATCGGGTAGTCGAAAGTTTAGATCATATGATACCCCATAATATCCATGCCTTTTTTATCCGGACAGATTTTTTTCTCTTCCCGGTGAAATAAAGAAAATCATGCAGGTAGTTCAAAAATAGCCCATTTCATCGATGGAAATCCGGTGTTGCATATTTGCGACACCCTGAAAAAGAGAGGTGTTGCAAAAATGCAACGGCTATTTTTAGGTCGTTTCCGGGGGCTGGGCTACATTTGCTCCTCTCTTCATGGAAGGGAGTACAAACAAAATGTATAAGATTTTTTAAGATAGTGAAGTCAAAAAGCTGCCAACATATTGATAGTGGACGTTGTTATACTTTTGCAAAATTTTCAAAAGTAAAAAAGAAGATGACCTCCATCACTCCACGGCTCAATCGCTCGCGCGAGGGTCGTGATGGCAGCTATCCACTCGTGATACAGATCATACGCCATCGAAAGAAAAGAGAGATTTATACGCCTTACCGATTTTGGGAGGCAGAGTTCAACACCCGTTTAGAAATGGTAGAGAATACCGGTGGCAATCGCCGTCGCCTGCTCACTGTTCGCGAAGCCAACGAATACCTTATATATATAAGGAAGGAGTTGACAGCTATTTGCGAATCGCTGGAAGCGGAGAAGGGGAGTGCTTATACGGTGGACGACATTGTACGCGTCTACAACTATCACAATGATTTGACCCAGGTACTGGTCTACGCCGACTCCGTGATAGCTGGTCTGGAAAATAAAGGGCGTCAGGGCACAGCCGCCAATTACCGTAGTGCCCGCCGGGCGTTCGAGTTGTTTGTGGGTGACCGTCCTTTCTCGTTCGAAGAACTGACCCCCGAAGTAATCGACCGCTTTGCCGACTTCCTCCGCAACCGGGGCAATCAGCCAAACACCATTTCGTTTTACCTCCGCCAGTGGCGTGCCATCTATAATCGTGCCTGTGCCGACCATGTGGTTTATACTGATCAGAAACCTTTCCGGAGGCTGAACCTTAAAGAAGAGGTGACTGCCAAGCGTGCCATTTCCCGCGAGAAGATTGCACGGATCGAGCAAGTCGATTTGACTGCTTCCCGTGCCGATATGCAGTTGGCTCGTGATCTGTTCCTGTTCAGTTTCTATACGCGTGGAATGTCTTTTGTAGATATGTGCTATATAAATAAGGAAAATCTGCAAGGAGACTACCTTTGCTACAAACGGCAGAAAACGGGACAAGAGTTGCGGATACGAATTGAAAACGGTTTGAGTGAGTTGATTGACCGCTATGCCGATTCTTCATCGGATTATCTGCTCCCGATGCTCCGCCGTGGTGACAGCTATCAGGATTACCGCCGACAGCAACGCAAGCTTAATAAACAGATCCGCGAATTGGGTGACAGGCTTCGGTTGGAGGTGCCGCTCACGTTTTATGTGGCCCGTCACTCCTGGGCGACCCTTGCTCATGCGAATGATGTGCCTGTCTCGGTCATCAGTGACTGCATGGGACACACATCGGAGAAGACCACGCGCATTTATTTGGATCGTATAGATACTACGCGGCTTGACAAGGCCAATCGGTTAGTGATAAACTGTCTTCGGTAAAGAGGGGGGGGAGGGCAAAAAAAACTCTTTCTTATAATGAAAGAGCCAACCGTGAGATACTCTCTGATCTCAAATAACTTTTGCAAAGATACATATTAAATTATTAATAAAGCAAATATTTTTTTAATTTTTTTTATTTTTGCTGTCAATTATTCATTTTCTCTTTCCATATATAAAAAAACATCCTCCTGTACACCTTCTTTTTGTCTACAGACTCTTCTAAGAAAGCATACACCGGTTTCTCACTATTTCTTTTCCAACGGTTTTCATCTGCCCGTCCCCACTGCTTCAGGCACATGCCGTTATCTATTCACAAGGATGATTAATCTGTTTATAATCAGATGTATGCAGGTCGTATGCCATCCTTTGTGTCGCTATTTTATGGCCCTTTCCGTCCATGTTTCTGAAATCGTTTCTGAGTCAACATCAAGCAATGCTCTATGAATCAGTGCTTTACTTTCATACTTCCTGCAATTGTTTCTGAAAATAAAAAAAATCAGAAACATTTCCGGATCGGTACTCTTTTATTTTTCTGTTTTACAGGAGGTTATGTTGGTAATTCTGAAGCTTTCCCTTTCATTATAAGAAAGAGTCCCTAATTATCAAACAAACCATAAATATGAAAAAGGTACTATGCACATTGGGGGTGATTGTTGCTTTACTTTTATCGTTTCCTTGTATAGGGAGCGCTCAGCAGTGGGGCTTGACTGCCAATGGTCTTTACTGGGCCACGGCTACTCCGAATGTAGGAGTCGAATATGCTTTTAGTTCAAAGATGAGTGTAGCCGGTCTTATTCAATATAATCCTTTTACGTACGCTAAAAACCGGAAAATGAAGCATTTGGTCGGGCAGGTAGAATACCGTTACTGGCTGAGTGAAGTTTTCAAGGGGCATTATCTGGGCGTGCATGCCACGGGAGGTATCTTCAACTTCGGTAACCTTCCTTTTGGTATTCTGAAGGACTATCGGCTTGAAGGCCAGTTGTATGGTGGGGGGCTTACTTATGGTTATCAGTGGATTATCAGCAACCGGGTGAATATCGGAGTCGATATCGGTTTGGGATACCTTCAAGTTGATTATGATAAGTTTTATTGTCCTACCTGCGGTGAGCGTGTCGATCATTACCGGACCGGTTATGTAGGCCCTACCAAGGTTGGTGTGTCCATTATCTATCTTTTAAAGTAGGGGAGGGGGCAAGACATGAATATCAGGCAAGCTTTTTTCATAAGTTTCTCATTTTTCATCTCTCTATCAGTGTTAGCGGCAGATAGATCTACGCAGCCTGTCCGTACAGAGGTGTATCGTTTGGAACGCCGGGACTCTGTCTTGTTGGTCGATCTGGCTGTCGACCTGACCAGCGTCCATCTGGCGCCGGACTGTACGGTCTATCTGTTTCCGCTACTCTCTTCGGGCAATGCCGCCGATTCGTTGTCGCTGCCTCCCATTGTGCTCAATGGGCCTCAAAGCGATTTGATGTATCGCCGACGCCGAGCCTTGGGCACTACTTCGGGATTGGAGAAGATTCCTCCTTATACTGTGCTTCGTGAGGGGGATCACGCCTTGCCCCACATTCATTATCGAATCGAAGTTCCTTATGCGGCATGGATGGAAGATGTGAAAGTGTGGATGCGGGATACCAATTGCAATTGCGATGCCCGCCTGGTGCCTTTTGCTATGCAGACAGAGCAGATACCGCCATTGATTGTAGAACGGGTGGATACTATTGTGATTCGTGACACCGTCCGGGTAGTTCCGGATGTATCTGAGCGGCTACCTGTGGTTGCGGATGCCTCTTCCTATAGGAAGGCGGTCCCTATTCAGGCGGGCTATGAAGCTGATATTTATTTTCCTACTAACGAAATGCGCATTCTTCCCGATCATGAGTTGAACCGTGCCTCTTGGATGCATTTCGTTAATCAGGTGGACTCTATTGAGCGGGATAACCGGAATTCCATATCGGGAGTTACTGTTACCGGCTACTCTTCTCCCGAAGGATATGCCTTGAATAACGAACGGCTGGCCGAGAAGCGTGCCAAAGCTCTTCAGGAGTTTCTTGAAAATAAATATGGCGAACGCATGGAGATCGCAGTTGAATGGGTAGGCGAAGATTGGGAACAGTTTGAGAAAGATATAGAACTTTCCGACCTTCCGGAGCGTGATGAAATTCTTTCAATCCTGCGTACCGTGAAAGATAACAATCAACGGAAAAAATCTTTGAAAACGCTGAATAAAGGGAAAACATTCGGAGTCTTGCTGCGGGAATATTTTCCGAAGCTCCGGCGAGTGTCATGTCGTATTAGATACGTAAAATAAGAATATGAAAAGAATGTATTACATAGGATATATGCTCTGCTTGTTGCTTGCCGGTTGTGTAGTCGGTGAGAAAGCGGACGGTCTGTTGGAGCAACGTCTGTCTGATCGTACCCTTTTGGTTTATATGGGAGGGGATAATGATTTAGCCGATGAGACCGACGAAAAATTGTCAGCATTAGCAGAGGCATGGGACAGGTTTCCGGGGCATCTATTGATTTATCAGGATAAAAAAGGAGCGGATAGTACCCGCTTGTTAGAGGTTTGTTTTGATGAACAGGGAGAAAAGGTAACAAAAATATTGGCTAAATATAAACAGGAGAATTCAGCCAGTGCCTCCGTATTTGCACGGGTTGTCAATGAGGCTATGGCCCGGTATCCTTCCGTTGATCCGGGATTGATCGTGTTCTCTCATACCAGCGGATGGCTGCCGGTAGCTACGGCAGTGGTTCCGGCCGGTACGACCCGTTCGGTTGTCAAGGATAATCATTCTGAAATGACTTTACAGGATTTTGCATCAGCCATCCCGGACGGCCAGTTCAATTTCATCCTTTTCGAAGGTTGTTTCATGGCCGGACTTGAGGTAGCATACGAACTGAAAGATAAAACACAATATGTGGTCGGGTCATCGGCCGAGATGCTTTCACCGGGCTTCACTCCGGTATACAAACAAATGTTTCCGTTGCTTTATAAAAAGGAAGCGGATCTGTCGGCAGTGGCTGCCGCCTATTATGATTATTATAACAATCTGGAAGGGGATTACCGTTCGGCTACCATCAGTGTGATCCGGACTAACGGCTTGGAAATGTTGAAGTCGCAACTTCGTGCAGCCGAGAGCCGGGTGGAACGTTGGGAGTGGATAGACCGTAGCGGCTTACAGAGTTTTGATCGTTTGCCGGATGGACAACATCTCTTTTATGACGCTTCGGCCTATGTGGAAAGGATTGGAAGCGCAGAAGAGTCTGCCGCTTTTGATGAGGTCTTGGAGAAAGCGATAGTCTATAAAGCGGCTACGGAGAACTTTATGCCACAGAGCCGGGGCGGATTTACGATTGGCGGTCATTGCGGCATGACATTGTATATACCTGATGCCACCGCTCCCGCATTGCTGACCGAAAGAAAGAAATTGAAGTTAATGCAATAATATACATAGTTCAAATTAATTAGTGAATGGTAATAATAGAATTAAAAAGTGATGGAAAGGAATCTTTGATTAACGAAACAGACAGTGACAGTTAACAGAACGATGGAACAGGGAGTATCCGCATTTTTCTCTCTGCCTTTCACCTTTCGCAGCCTGGAGGGGAGAAAGGAATAACCAAAGCGGATGAGCACATTAAATATTTCAAACTCATATTTATAATTAAATTTTTTAGTAACATGAAATTAAACAAATTATTTACATTTACATTGGCGGCCCTTGCAATGGCTGCATGTAGTAATGATGATGAACCGGGAATTGGCGGTGGCGGCCAAAAAGGTGAGATTATTGATGCCATCAGCATTGCTTTTACCAATTCTACAGCTCCTGCCACCCGTGCGGATAAAGGTGAAATAGAAGGAGTAGGCACTGAAAATAACGTGTATGTGGCCTATCTGTTTGCCAAAGAAAATGATCCGCAGCATGAAGGCGCGAAAGTAGGTGACTGGACTGTGAAGCGTGTGGCAGGTGACAATAATACGGAAGACAAGGATGTGGCAGCCGCAATCAATGACGGTGATGTTGCGACTCCCGGAACGAAGAAGAATATGTGTACGTTTAACGGTGTACGCCAGGGAGACAGTGTTTATGTGGTTGTGAATGATCCTCAGATGACCCTTGCTACCGCTCAGACATTGGCGCATCAGGGTGACAAGTCGGAAGCCGCTATCCGTGCGTATATCTCTAATCTCTCTAAAAGTTATCTGAATGAGCTGACTGTTGCTAAAGACGGAGCGCAGACTAAGAAATATATCATGGCAGGTGTGTCGGCTATTCCTACCAACCCGAATATCCCGAACGGATCTACCGTTAAAGTTTCGATTCCTCTGAATCGTGAATTAGCGAAGGTATTCTTTAATGCCTCTGTTACTACCAATCCCGTATACGAGGCTTATGGTAAGATGGCAATCAAAGATGCAGATTGGGAAAATCCGGTAGGTACTAAAGATCCCGATGGTATTGTCGTAGTGCGTATCCCGAGACGTGTTTCTCCGTTCACGGCACAGACTCGTGACTGGTATTTCCCGCAGAGTGCGGATGCAACTGCTAAAGACTGGGATGTGGAAGGCTGGTTGAAAGCATTTGCAGGTGAGAAAGAATCTGCACCCGGTACTGCAGAAGTTGCTGGAACGACTCCGGCATTGAATAACGGGGAATACAATGCTGACGCGAAAGAATATCGTCTGACATGGGTTGTTGGTGAAAAGGCGCTGGCTGATGGAGGTACTCCTGCAGCTGCTTCGATGGTATACGTTAAGAGTGACAAATTATATTCTCCTTATTTTTATGTAACTCCTAACTATGCGGATAATGCCGGTTGTGCTACTGTGGTAGTTACTCAGGCTACTTATATCGGTACAAATACCCTGCTTGAACCGACTATTACAGAACATATGTTGCAAGAAGCTTTGAACAATGATGATTTCAAAACTGCTACTTCTACTGACGGAACTGTCACCTATGATAAATTGGCTGCTGATTTCTGGAATACTGCTAAGAATGTAACAGCATTGGTTACGTTCCTGGAAACGAATGCGACATATAAACTTGCGTTGAGAGGTGAAACGGAACAAGCTAAGAAAGAAGCTGCTATTACGATTAAACCTAACGACAAACGTTACTATCGTGCTGATGTTGCCAACTATAGCGATGACGAAACAACCTCAATGAAGATTACCGAACGCAATACATTCTATCATATTACAGGTACTATTACTACTTTGGGTGCCAAGAGTATTGAAGATGCTATCAATTCGGATAATATTGACATGCTTGTACAGGTAGTTGTTAAGCCATGGAAATATGTTGTTAACAATATAAATATGTAATCAGAATCTCTTTTTTATATGATCCGGGGCGGGCAGAAAATCCGCTCCGGTTTATATCCCTTTCTTTTTCGGAAAGAGAAGAATACAAAACTAAAATGAAGAAACTGCTACCGATACTTCTGGGTGTTGCCCTATTGCTGAATTCATGTATTAAAGATGATATGGATGCTTGTGCCGGATATATGCACATCTATTTCAGCTATATTTATGGTGGAGCCAATCGTTTTTTTGAAACGGTTTCTACTCCTACGCAACTTCATTTTTATAAACAGAAGCATAAATATCGGGAACTGGAAATAGGTTTGGACGAAGTAGGATTGACCGAACCTTATCGATTCTTGAAAACCTTTGATGATATAGACAGTCTGGAACTGATAGCCTGGACACATGATGAGGCAATTGATTATGTAGATACTCCTGATACTCCCATAGGAGAGGGGTATGTGAAATTAAAAGAAATTACCGACGGCAGCGGAATCTGCCGGCCTGTAGACGATCTGTTGTACGGACGCATTGCCATAGATGCCGGTCTGCGTGAAAACCGCAATATTGTGACCATTCCGTTTGTACGTGCCGTATGCCGTACGCGTATAACAATGATTCCTCAGACAGTAGAGGATAAGGTCGTTGAAGAAGGAGGAACAACACGTGCCGCGAGCAGTATTATTCCTTCCCCCGAAGATTTTAAGTTCCACCTTTACGGTACGCGTAGTGGTGTAGATTATAATAATAAAGCAAATACGGACGAAGTGATACTTGAACCTGAATGTTACTACGAAGAAAGTACCGGAAATGTACTGACTCCCTGGTTCGGTTCTTTTTCATCGGAAGGAAAGTTCCTGAAGGTAGATGTGTTTATTCGTGATGAAAAGGTCGCTTCGTTTGATTGTGCTCCTATTGAGTTGACTTCTGTTCCGGGCAACTATGTTGACTTGGTGATTGACGGACATTATGTGAAGCCCGTTATGCAGGTTCGTGTCAATGGATGGAAAGTGGCGGCAATAGAAAGTAATATGTAAGTAAGCTGATAAAAGGAGAGTATAGCATGAAAAGAATTCTGATATGTCAACTGATGGTATTTCTGGCCGTGGCTTTGGTTTCGTGTTCGGATGATACTTCCGAAAGTATCTCTCAGAACCCGGATAAAGACATGTACCTCCGTGTGAATGTTCCCCGAACGTATGCTTCCGGAGCCGATGGGACGGATAACAAAGAGACGGTGATCAATGGCATTGACGTATTGGTGTTTGCTCCGGGAGTAGCCGACCGGGATCGGCTGTATCTGAAATCAGCATCCGAAGGAACTCCGGTTGCCGGTAAAAATACGTTTCAGGTGACTATGCCTGTGGGAGAAGGATTGGAAGTGCATGTATTTACGAATTGCCATGCAGAGTTGGTGCGTAGCGGTGCCTATAAAGGTTTAGGGATGGAGATGAATGCATTATTGGAAAAAATGGTATCCAAGGTGGAGAATAATCCGTCCGGGATAGATTGTTTGCCTATGCATGGTTTTTTGTCAGGAGTGACTGTTTCGAAAGAGTCGGTAGGACAAACTCTTAGTGTACCGGTGCTGCGTTCGGTAGCCGCTGTACAGGCAAAAGTGGATGACGCGCATACGGGAAATCCGGGTGAGTTGTTGGATAGCGATGGTAAGGTGATTTTTAAGTTGCGTGAGTTTTATGCTTATTTCCCGGCGGATAGCGGTAGGTTGGCTCCGTTAAAGGAGGCCTATGAAGTGGTTACCGCAGGTTCAGAAGACGAGAAAAAGACCCGTAATGTGGTTAAAACGACTTTACCCGCCAAATTAGGGGTTCGCCCGATAGGTGACAAGCTTTTTCAGAAGAGTGAGTCTTCTTTGCTCCTTGCCGGACCGCTCTATCTATACGAAAACACTTATTACTCGGATAACGGCTTTGATCAGCCCGGATATATTGCCGGCAACGACAAAGTGGCTACCACTCGTTTGGTGGTAGGCGGAATTTATGGAGACGACGCGGATGTCACTTATTACCGGATTGATCTGACGGATCCGGACGATCCGAAAAAACTGGTTGAACTATTGCGCAATCATAAGTACACTTTTCAGATTATGAATGTCTCGGGTCCGGGGTATGACAATCCTGACGATGCGGCTACGGGGGTACCGATGAATATCTATGTGAAAGTGATTGACTGGATAGACGTGAATACGGAAATTGATTTTGACCGTGAGAACTGGTTCTCTTCGGGTACAAAGAAGCTCGTTTTATCCGGCTACGCAGGTTCGCTGAAATCCATTCCCATAGAAAGTGATGTTGCGTTCGGTCCTTTCTGGCAGTTGAGTTTTGATGCGTCGAGCCCGGTTAACGGTAATGCGACGGTTGCACCTGTAAAGGTATCTGACGGTGCAGTGTCGGCCGTAATCTCTAATGAACGCTACGAGATAACTGTCACTGCGGGTACGCTTACCGTAAAGGCCAAAAAGTCTTATGGGGACCTTGCCGCCGGTGAGGCTTATGACGATGACTTCTATATAAAAGTAAAGAATTTGACAGTGCATTATAAACTGACTCAGGTAGACCGTTCTCCCGATGACTGGGGAAACGGAGGAAGCCAGGAAGATGAACTGCATAATTAAACATAGATTAGTTGGCTTATGAAACGATTTAAAAGAAATATACGGCAAGGATGTATGCTTCTAAGCGTATTTTGCTTGATGGGGGTTACAGCCTGTTCAAGTGAAGAGGGACGTGATATGCAGCCTGTCAAGCCTGTCGCTTTCACGCTGAACTATACCATCCCCGATGCTGATAATCCGGAAACAAGGGCATCCGATACAGGAGGGAAAATACCTGTGGCCCGTCCGGAGGAAAGTGTGATAAATGATGTAAAGCTCTTATTTTTCATTTACGATGAACATGGCAACGGGTTGTATGCCGGTTCCTTGCAGGGAACTGTCGATGGCAATCATCTGGCTAAGACAGGGAAAATATCGGTGATTATACCGGAAAGCGGAAGCATCGACAATCATACGGATTATAATGTATTGGTGCTTGCCAATGCTTCTGCTTATTTTCCCGGAATGGATTTTGATACATATTGTTCCGGACAGACTGAAAACTCAGTGCGGGTGCAACTTCGGGGAGATATGCCGTTGCAGTCAATAACGGACAGAACATATACCGTTACGGATAATAGTTTACTTATGAGCGGAACAACATTCAAGGAAGCAGGGAAGGATATGAGTGTACAGCTACTGCGTGCAGCCGTACGCATAGATGTCCGGGTGGCTGAGGATAAAAGGGGAACGGTTCTCTTGAAATCGGCTATGCTTCGTAATGTTTCACCGGTAATACCTGTATTTAATGATCCGCAGGATATGGCTTTCCTGCCGTTGACTTATGCAAATGAAAAAAATGCGTCAGAGCAATTCAGTATCATAGGCGGTTTGTATGCCACTGAGGTGTTGCGTACTCTCCATACTCCCTATCTGCTACAAACGCAGGCGGTGTGTCTGCTGTTGCAATGTGAAAAGTCTCCTTATAAGGGATGGTATCGGGTGAATATTAATATCGATAAAAATGATGTGCAGTATTTACGACGTAACAATGCTTATACGGTGATTATTAAAGATGTTTTGAGTCAGGGGGCTGACACTCCCGATGAGGCATACGGAGCGGGTAGTTTTGGTATAAAAACGGTCACTATACCTACCGATTGGAAAGTCCCCGATGGGATAGTAACTCCACCGGATGTAGAAGTGAATTGAATGATTTCATAAAAATAATAAGAACGATGATAATAAGGAAGTGTAAAATAGATTGTTTTCAGAAGTCCTGCATTCTTCTGTGTGTTGCGCTCTTCTCCTGTTCGCAGTATGACTGCGTTGTTCCGGGTGACGGAAAGACAGGAGAAGGAGAGCGCACTTCTTTATGCATAGGCGGAGTTTCAACAGGACGGTTAGAGGTACTTACGCGTTCGGCTGCTGAGCTTACTACAGTGACCGATGCCATCGGGGTTTTTCAGAAAAAAGATATCGCGAATGGTTACGAGGCCATTCATAACAGAAAATATACATATGGAACTCCATACTGGAAGACGGATGGGGAAGAACTGGTGTTGATCGATGGACCGGCGAAACTGACGGCTTACTATCCTTATAAAGAAGATCGGACAAGTAGTGTGGTGATGAACAGTGAACTCTATGCGGCTTCAAAAGAGATCTATTATTGTCCTTTTGAAGCTTCGAATACAACAGGTGCCGTAACGCTGAATTTACGCAGAGCCTATTCGCTCCTGAGATTTAACTTTATCAGAGGAGTAACAGATGTGGCTCAGAATAAAGGAGAGTATACCGGGAATGGCGAGATCAGTTCATTTACATTTTCTGCGGCTTTACGGATCACCGGAACACTGGATCTGTTTACAGGGATCGTTGAAGGAGGAGTGCAGGGGGTGATGTTCAGCTATACCGTTCCGATAACTATCGGAACCGCTGCAGTTCCTGCCGTTCTGGATTATATGGTAGTGCCTGCTGATTTTACCGGGGATCTTTCTTTTACACTAATAATAGATGGAAAGGAGATGAAAGGTAAGATTAGTGCTGCCGAGCTTTGTGGTACGAACAAGAAAATGGTGGAAGGGACAAAGTATGAGATAGATGTCATTATTCGTCCCACTGAAGTAGAGATAGGAACTGTGGATGTGGAAGGATGGGTAGAAGAGGCAGTCAAAGACTCCGGTAATCCGTTTGTGCCGCAATAAAGAGACAGAAAGGAATAAATATGTTTTTAAGAAAGCAGAGAAAGATGAAACACATTCTGGCAAATATCGGGATGGCAATAGTATTGATTGCCTGTAGCAACGGAGGGATGGATTCGGTGGATACCGGCGGGGAGGACGAGTATGTTCCTGTCAGAGTGGAAACAGTTGCGGACAATGGCGTTGAAACACGTGCGGTTGCTTTGTCAAATGCCAGCATAGGAATATTTCGCACGGCACCTTACACTGCTACGTTTCCGCAACAATATGATGTACAGTGTACTCACGACGGAACCGGATGGAGTTTGGCAGATAAACTATATGTTGGCGGTACGGACGCCTCTTTGCATGTCTATTATCCGTATGGTAAGGTCACTTTTAATGGTGATAATAGTACGGTTACTGCTTTGACAGTGAAAGATAATACGGCGGATAATGATTTTTGTTATGCCGATGCTCCTTTAGCGGCAGTCAATAACCGCAATCCGGTTGCTTCCTTTTTGCTGAAGCATGCTTATGCCGGTGTGAAGTTCAGCATTGCTTGTCATTCGACTTATCCGTTGAAGTGCAAGTTAACCAAGATTGTGATGAAACCCGCAACGAGCGGAAAGAGGTTTTATGTGGAACGTAGCATGGATATCAGTAAATCCGCTGCGGATGCGGGACAGTTGGGAGGGAGCACAGCTTCCGGTTGGACGCTGGATACATCTGCGCTTGCTATGGGGACAGCAGGGATAGCTCAAGGGAGTACGGATGTAAGTATCAGCAAATTGTTTCCTCCACAGGATTTTGAGGACAATACCCAACTGATATTGACAATTGATGGAAGTGAATATTCGGTAACGATTCCGTACGAGACTTTGAAAGCTCTGAAAGCCGGGTATTTATCTACCATTTTCCTGGAGGTCAAGGGTACGGGAGTAGATATTTCGGGAGTGAAAGTATATCCATGGGATACCTCTGTTGTACCCGGTGGTGATAACGATGCGACTTTAGATTAATAACTGATTGTAACAGAAAGGATAGTAATGAAAACCAAGTCTGATATGAAACCAATTATAATAGCCACTTTATCGCTGATTTTACTGGCGGGCTGTGGTAATGATGATTTTCCGGTAGAAGAACAAAAAGTTCCTTTAGAGATTGCTTCTGCATTTGTAACAGGTGACGTGCAGACACGTGCCGTCACGCCACAATTACTTACATCAGGTTCGATCGGAGTTTTTCTGGAAGGCGAATCCGGAACCAGTTATGTAAAAAAAGACAATATACAGTATGACTATAACTCCGGCTGGAAACCCAACACGGAAACAATTTATCTGGGTGGAGAGAATGCCAATGTGTGTGCTTATAAGAAAACAACGAAATTAGATTTGGCAACTAAAGAAGCTGTTTCTTTGACTTCTCAGATTTTTGACGCCGAACTTGATTTGGTATATGCAGGTAAGAAAACAGTGAATGGTACTTCTGCCGCTAAGAGCGTTGAGTTTATCATGGGACATGCTTATTCGCAAATCGAATTTGTCTTTAGCCGGGAGAATTATCCTAATACATGCAGAGTAACTAAAATAGCCATAAAGAACGCGAATATAATTGAGAATGCTACGCTGAACCTGGCAACAGCGGTTTATACATCGACTAAAATCAATGCTGCGTTCAGTTATTGGACAAATGTGGCAAAGCAGGCAGATGGCATTGTGGTTCCTGAATCGGGGACTATAAAAAGTAATGTACTGATGATTCCCTGTACATTGGCCAACAATGGAGATACAGGAGTGACACTGGAGTTGACGGTGGACGGTCAACTGATGACAGTTCCGGTTGCGTATACTAAATTGGGCGCATTAACCAAAGGCATTATTCATCAGATCAGCCTGAAACTGAAAGGTACTGCACTTGAACTGAGTGTGAAAGATACTCCGTGGGATAATCAACCGGTAGATGGTGAATATAATCCGGAACCATAAAAAGGAAGGATGAATCATGAAACGACTTTATACGCATAATCCGGATTCTCACTTGGCAAGACGCTTGTGGCTGATGTGGCTTTTAATAGTAGGCTGGAGCTCTTGTTCACAAGTAGAGGTTGCAGACTCTGTAGGGGGTGAGAACGGAGAGATACCTCTTGAAATCCGGGCTACAACCGGTGCAGAGGTCGACACTCGTGCTGTTACTGCTGTAGAAATGACTGAAGGAACATTAGGAATTTTCCGTTTACCCGAGACGGATTATACGGCATTGGAAAATATTCGTTATAACCGTGTTGCGGGAGAAAACTGGAAGCCGGCTTCTACTGTGATATATGTCGGTGCCACTTACGCCAGGCTATGTGCTTATGCTCCCTATAACTCTGTAGAGTTTAAAAATAGTTCGTTGAAAACAGAAGCCAGCCTGACAATGCAGACTTATGCGGCGGAGAAAGATATGCGTTTTGCTGTCAGTGGGGGAGATGAAGTCTGGAAAAAGACTCCTACTGCGAATTTTGAATTGAAGCGTGCGTATGCCCGTTTGGTATTGTCTGTGGTACGGGATGCTACGTATCCGAACACGTGTAAGATAACGAAAGCAAAAATAGAGGCTTCTGCCGGAAATATAATCACAGCCAATACGGTTGACATCAGTACCGGAACCGAAGGAAGCGGAACACAAACACCTCAATATATTCACACTGTGACGACCGGTTTAAAAGACGGATTTGCAATAGGGGTTACAGATGATACGAGTTTTGACTGGCTGCTGCCCCAACAAACTTTTTCCGAAGGCGTAGTCTTGACACTTACGGTGGATGGCATGGATTATTCCGTCACTATTCCGGTCGATAAACTGAGCACATTTGTAAGAGGTACTAAATATACTGTGTCATTGGTTGTCAAAGGTGGAAAGTTAACTTTGCTGAGTAACAAAATCTTGATTGACAGGGATTGGACAGAGGTGCAGACAGGGACCGGAGGCAGTGGCAGTGATTATGATACCAGTTTTAATTAGAATATGAAGATTATGAAACGTTTATTATTGATCCTGGTGGGAGGTATTTTATTGAGTAGCTGTTCTGATGACAGTGAGATGGATGACGGGAGATGGAAAGCATCTGCACTTCGAGTACCGCTCGAGGTATCTTCGGCAGTCATTAAGCAGGAGGTGGTTACACGTTTAGCTCCCGATCCGGTATCTTTGACGGAAGGGGCCATAGGGATTTTTCTGTCGGGCACAGAACCTGAAAGCGGATATAAAGTTATTGACAACCGTAAATACGTTTACAGCGAAGGTCATTGGGGACCTCCGACGGCTAATGATACAATTTATTTAGTGGGTAACGATGCTGATGTCTGTGCTTACTATCCTTATAAAGATGCGTATACGGACAAGACGATCATTCCATTGCAATCACAGGATTATGTGGAAACTGAAGATATCTATTATGCATTGAATACAATGATAAATGGTTTTACTCCTGCGATTACTTTTAGTATGGTGCATGCTTATTCTTTAGTGGAGTTAAAGATCAGCCGTGAGAACTACTTTATGCCTTGTAAAATTAGTAAAATAACCTTGGGGAATTCCGCTTTAATAAAAAAAGGCACTATTAACATTGCCGTTGACGGAAGCATACAGGCTTCGGAAACAGGGAATTATGATTTGACAACAGTAACTGCAGCTTCACCTCATACATTGTCTGTTGGCGAATCTTATGTACGCCGTGTACTGATGATTCCGGTTCCGCTTAAAATTGAGCGGACAGATGCGGAAGGAGGACAATTCGGGCTGTCTGTCAGCCTTGTGGTAGATGGACAACAGATGCTCGTGGAGATCCCGTATTCCGAACTTGGAGAGTTCAGGCAGGGAGAGAAGTATGTTATCGGATTAAAGATCAAAGGAACAGAAATCGTGCCTACTGTCAAAGCATTGGAATGGGAAGATGATAAGGTTGATGGCGGGAATAAATATCCTGTTGAATAAAATCATATTTAAAACTGAGCTACTATGAAAGGAGTACTATACATAAGTTTTTTAGTTTGCATGTTACTGGGGTGCAGCGATGGTGATAGCTTACCGGATTGGAAAAAAGACAAAACAGCCCGTACTGAGTTGGAAATTGCGTCTGCTGCCATTGTGGAAGGCAATCCACAGACTCGTGCCAATGTACCTTTTACGCCCGGAAGTTCCATTGCTTTGTTTTGCCATGGGCAGACTGCCGAAACGAGTTATACGCCTGTGAATAATAGAAAATATACGCTAAATGCCGGTGAGAGTCAATGGACAGCCGAGTCGGAGGCGAGTACCATTTATTTAGGTAGCGAGAAGGCGGATGTGTGCGGGTATTATCCCTATACGGAAGAAACAGTGGATGAGCTTTATAAGGACCGTACTAAAATTCCTATGGAGACACAAAACTATGACGTTTTAAAAGAACTGTATTATGTGGCTAATCAGGAAGTTGATGCTAAGAAATATTTTGTAGATATGCATTTTAAGCATGCTTATTCACGTTTAGTATTGAATATAGGGGTCGAAGATGCTTATCCGGCTATATGTAGTATTAATTCAGTGGCTTTGGCAAACGACTCCTTGTTTCGAAAAGCGGTGATAGATATTACGAGTGGTACTGTTGGCATCCATCCGGATGATACGGAGAAACAATTCAGGGGCGGATATAACATCACAAAAGACCTTCCTTATGTTTTGGACGGTCCTACTAAAAAATACCAGGCTGATCTGCTTATGATTCCTACAAAATTATTGCCTGACCCGTTTGAACCGACTAAAGGGCTTAGCGTCATAGTGAATGTAAGCGGGTTTCCGGCAACGGTGATCATTCCGATAAGCGATCTCTCTGATTTCGAGAGTGGTAAAAAATACGTTGTCTCTTTGAAATTGAGAGGGATCGCAATTAAATCAGTGACTGTAACCACTACTGACTGGGATGAGAAAATACTGAATGAAGGTATAGATTACGAACCGCTTCCCCAACCTTAATGATTATACAAAAATGAACAGCATAATTATGAAACTCAATATGAATATAAATACTTCTGTGGCTGCCATATATGCAATGATGTTATTATTGGTTGCCTGTTCGCAGGAAAGAACTTTATTTCCGACAGAAAAAACGGACAGTGTGCCTTTAAGCGTATTCACTTCATTCAAGGCGGATGTGACTACAAGAGCCACCGCTCAACCCTTGCCTGAAGGGAGCAGTATCGGAGTTTTTTTGATAGCGGATGCTAACTATGTGATCCCTCAGAGTAATGTGAAATACACTTATCAGCCTGATGACGAATGGACGTCAGAGACCCCTGTTTGGGTGGGCGGGGCAAGAGCCGGTCTGTGTGCTTATTATCCATATGGAAAAGTTACTTTTTCTGCAGTTACACAGACCACATTAAAGACCCAAGCTTACACGGAGGATGCGGATTGGTGGTATGCCAAAGACAATGTGGCTGTCACAGTCAATAATCTGTCACCACAGATCAATTTTTTATTGGAGAAACCTTATTCTCAGCTTTCTTTGGAGATGATTCGTAACGGAAGGTATCCGTTGCAGTGTAAAATAACCAATGTACGTATAGAATTGGACAACGGAGACTCGATGGTTGACACCGGGACGTTCGATATAAAAGACGGGAGTCTGCAAAACACAACAAATGTTACTTCTTATTCATATCCAACCTCCGGACCTATGCATGACACGGGATTGGGGGTAGGAGAAGCGGCGAGAGATACCACTTGTAACTATCTGTTTGTTCCGCAGGCTCTTGCGTCTGGCTTGAAACTGACTTTGACCATCGATGAACGTGATTTCAGTGTGATTGTGCCACAGGCGGATCTTGCCGGACTGGTAGCAGGAAAGCGCCACGTAGTCCGGTTGGATATCAGAGGGGGAATACCGATTAATATAGTGGAGGTTACCACGAAAGACTGGCAACCAATAAGCTTTGACGGTGGTGATGCCACTACTATTAAAGATGAAACAGAGATCATTATTGATGGTGGTAAAGTGGGAACAGAAGATTGGACATCGGATCCTACACAAAGTGGCTCAGGGGCACTGTAATTTAATATTAAACGTATGAAGACAAACCTATTATTTTTTATTTGCATCCTATTTGTATTAGTCTCTTGTGAACAAGAAGACAAGGTATCCGGAGAAAAGGCACTGGCTGTAGTGTCCGCTTCTTCCGACGATAGGCCCTCAACACGCGGAATTATAAACGATGATACATACGCTTTAGGGGTCTTTCGGACCACTGCCGGTACTTATACGCCTTTATTCAATGTGAAGCATATTTATTCAGGAGGAGAGTGGGGATCTGATAATGTAATCAAGGTAGATTATCGGAATGCTTCTTTTTTTGCCTATTATCCTTATCATACAGCGACCGGAAATTATGCCGGGCTGGCAAGTGGCACTACCTTGACCCTGCAAGCACAGTTGTTCAATGCCGGAGAGGATATTTGCTATGGAGTGGGTGAAGCCTTGAATGGAGGTCCGGTTAGTGTATACAATCCGTTTGTTGAGTTTCTGAATATGAAACACGCATATACCCGGTTGAGGTTGACACTGACCCGCGGGGAAAAATTTGATAAGACTAAGAAATGTAATATACAGAATATTACTTTCAAATCGAATAATGCCAATTTTTACCTGACACGTAGCCTCGATATCGCTTCTACTGCCGGAGCTACCGGAGGAAGCGCTGTGACTGCCGGATATGTTCATAATCCTAACGTTAATATTGCCGCCGATAAAAGCGTGACATACGAGTATATGTTTCCTCCGCAACCACTTGCCGGTAGTAAATTGACTATTCTTGTCACTGTCGACGGGGTAACTCGGAGTTGTGATATTTCGGCGTTAGGCAGTTCTTTGGATTCGGGGAAATATTATGGAGTATCACTGACATTTACGGATGTGGGAATCATCCTGTCATCGGCAGTTGTTACTGTCAATGATTTTGGCGGACAAGGAAATACTCAGGTAGATACGGAATTATAACATAAACGGAGGATAAAGATGATACAACTGAAAGATAAACTAAAAGTAAATGGCGGAACGAGACGGTACATGGAAATGATTGGTTTAAGCCTGGCATTTTCTCTTTTCGCAGTGAGTTGCACTCAGGACAGTGATACGTTTTATCTATCGTCTCCGGAGGAGGAACATCCCTCCGTGGATGAAAGCCGGATGATTCCGATACAGTTGAGTGTGGACGGGGTTGATCAATTTTACGGAGGGGCGGTGACGCGTTCAGGAGAAACTGTTGCCCGCCTGGTACAGCCTTTGGATTCTACTTATGATACCGGATATGATGTGGAGACAACAGTGGAATCAATTCCATTAGAGAATAGTGTGTCGACCCGTGCCAACTTGGGCAATGTACAGTTCCGCGTAGTGGCTTACAGAACAAATGCTTCGTCTGCCGCTAATTATGCGGGGACAGCTGTTTATAAGACAAATGGTTCGGGAGTCGCAGCTATTGTAGCTAAGACAGCTACTCCTGTCAATAGTGCCGGACAATGGATATTGGGGCCGGGCACATATACTTTTGTGTGCTATTCTTATGGACTGAATAGTGCACCGGCAATGCTGTCCGGTAATTGGTCTACAACCGTTTCGCACAATCAGGATTTTATGCTTTGCCGGAAAGAAGGAGTTGTAGTAGCTCCCGATAATAAAGGAGAGTTTACATTGGGAGGAATCAGCTTTACGCGTCAGTGCGCTTTGCTCCAACTGGCTGTCACGGCCAATGACTTTTCTAATAATACGGTTCAACAATGTGCAGCCACTGTATCCAACCTGAATAGTAACAACATAACCTGGAATGCCGGTCAGGCGGCCCTTTCAACAGGCGGTACGGGGGGAGCTGTAAACTTTTCGTGGAGCAGCTTGAATGCGGCTACGGTTAATAGTAATGTATATAAGGTGCTGCCTCAGAGCAACCGTACATTAACCATTAAGCTCACGACTTTGAGAATTGGTAATATACAATATAATAACCGTGTGACGGTGAATGCCTCCGGGCGTCAATTTGCGGCAGGAGGTAATTATAAGATAACTGTTAAGATAACCGGTAACGGTATTACTGTGGGAGGAGCTACGTGGGCGAAAGGGAATGTTTACAGGAGTGGGGATAATTTTTATTTTGAGTCTTCACAAAGTGGTTATCACAGTGGTACACAAGGTGGATCTTTTTTTGGCTGGAATACGCTCTCTTCCAGTAATAACACGTATGGAGGAAGCTCTTTTTCTTCCAATAATGATCCTTGCTATCAGGTAGCTCCCCGAGGAACATGGTGTACTCCGACTGCCAACCAGTTACAGAATCTGGGAAATAGTGGATATAGGTCTGGAAGTATGAATGGTAAGAGCGGAGGATTTTTTGGCGGTAATAAGGTTTTTCTGCCTGCAATGGGAAACAGAGGTAAAAATAATGTAAACTATTGGCCTGGAACGGGATATTATAGAAGCAGTACGGGCGCCAGTAATAAGCGTTGCTATTATCTGGAGTTTAATCAGAGTTATGCTGTTAAAAACAACTATTATTGGTATTGGGATGCATTCCCGATAAGATGCGTCAAAAGATGAAAATTTTGAAAATGGTGAAGTCTAATATCGTAAAAAAAGAATAATGAATAATCTAAATGATCTGATCAGGATTTGGTGTTTGCTACTGATTTTGGTCGCCTGCAACCAAGATGACAATATGGATGGTATACCCGATGATGCCACCGTACCTTGTGTCATCAATAGCGTGAGTGTAATCGAACCGCATAAGGTCAATACTCGTGCTACGATAGGAGAGGGGGATTCTATCGGTGTCTTTTTGACGGATGATGTGGCGGCGAATGGAGCTGGTAGTACCCGAAAATATTCGGACAGGAATAACTGTAAATATACCAAGGTGACAGGAAAGTGGACGCCGATTGATGATGAAAACACTGTGTCACTGGCCGAAGGAGTTTATGCAAACCTTTGGGCAATCTATCCTTATCATGCCGATAAGGAAAACGGATTGGATTATACGGATCGGACAGCCATCCCTCTAAAGTCAAGACTGTATTCGGCTGCAAAGGATTTGTGCTATGGGAAGGGAACCGGGGTAACCGATGAGACCAGTTTTGCTCAGCCTGCAGGAAGTAAAGTTCCTGTAGATATTTCTTTCTTAAATATGGATCATGCTTATAGCTGGGTCGTTTTTCGGATAAACAGGCATTTGTATACCAAAGATGCCAAGTTGTCTAAAGTAAAAGTGTCTAATGTATTGACATATACAACACTGGATATTACAAACGGAACTTATGCCGGCAATGCATCCACCCCGGAGCCGGGAATCGCTGAGAAAGTGGACGAAACGATTCCGGAACTGGAAACTGATTATGTAGAGGTGGGCTTTCTTATCGTACCTTGCACATTAGGATCGATCGGAACCATTCTGGGAGTAGCTGACTGTGGCATGAAAGTAGACCTTACAGTAGACAGTGACGTATATACATTGGGGATTCCGCGTTCTAAATTATCTCAATTGGAAGCCGGGAAAAAATACTTGATTGAGATCACCGTACAAGGAGCGCATGGAATCGTCATTGCTCCGGATGGGGTTTCTACTATTGACTGGCCTGCGCCAACCACTGCTTCGGGAGACTTGATAGGTGAGGCTACTATACATACAAATTCTGTTTTAAACTGTTTTTGGTCATGAAAATTAATAGTATGTTTTTTATTGCCATGTGCGGATTGTGTATATCATGCGGGGCAGAGATTACAACGGACACTTCATCCGAAATATTATCCGACAGGCAGATTCCTATAGGAATATCGACTGTTGCCGTTCCTGAATACGGTGCGGAGACTACACGTGGGCTGATTGCTAACGCCACTTATCAATTGGGACTGTTTCGTACCGGTGACAAAGGTTACCCTCCTCAGTATGATGCGCCTTATACGTATACAGCAACCGGATGGACGGCTTCTACAGAAGTGAAGGTGGATCATCGAGAGGTGAGTTTGTATGCTTATTATCCTTATCAATCCGTTTCCTTTGTAGACAATACGACAACAGCCGTCCTGAATGCGCAACTTTACAGTGCGGACAAAGATATGTGCTATGGGAAGGGGCTACCTGTGGGGAGTGCAAGCATGATTAATAATGATGCTCCGGAAGTGGAGTTTACAGCTATGAAACACGCTTATGCCCGGCTCAAACTGACATTGCTGCGTGGAGCGAATTATGATAAGAGTAAGGCATGTAATATAAAGAATATTACTTTAAAATCTAATAATACCGATTTTTATCCGCAACGTCATTTGGATATCACCACGGCAGCCGGTGCAACCGAAGGAACTGCCGTGACAACAGGTTATGTTTATAATCCGAATGTGAATATAGCGATTGGGGAGCAATCGAGCTATGACTTCTTGTTGCCTCCGCAGCCACTTGCCGGCAATACATTAACAGTTCTTGTGACGGTGGACGACGAAGTGCGTTTTTTGAATATTGCGGGATTGGGCAGTTCGTTGGATGCCGGATCATACTACAATGTATCTCTGACGATTACAGATATACAGATGGTACTTACGAATGCTTTGACAGTGAATGATTACGGGACTCAAGGGAATACTAATTTTGATTATAAATATGAGATGCATAATTGACAGGACGCAAACGGGAATACTTAAAAGTATGATTCGCCTAATGGCTTGTTCATGTTCTTTGTTCTTGATTTTGCTTGCAGTGACAGGGTGTGACAGGGAGGAAGATGAAAGATTTCCTTCGGGACATCATGATCCGATAGAAGGAGATGGGGAGATGGTATCTATCAACGTAAAAGTAGATGGGGTAGATGAGTTTTTAGGTGGTGCGGTTACCCGTTCCGGAGAGATTTTGACAAAGATAGTGCAGCCTTTGGACAGTACTTATGATTCGGGCTATGATGTAGAAACGACAATTGAATCTTTACTTCCCGTTAATCCGGTACAGACGCGTGGCAATATGGCCAATATGCAGTTTCGGGTTGTAGCCTATAAAAACAATTCCATAACGGCTGCTAATTATGCGGGTACAGCGGTTTATAGTACCAATGCTTCCGGCATTGCCTCGATTGTAGCGAATACAGCCACTCCCGCAGGTGTTTCCGGACAGTGGGTGTTAAGGCCCGGGACGTATGCGTTTGTCTTTTATTCATACGGAACCAATTCAGCTCCGGCCGCTTTGTCCGGTAATTGGTCGACAACAGTGACGCATAACCAGGATTTCATGTTGTGTCAGAAGACCGGGGTAAATGTTACGGCCAATGCAAGCGGGCAATGCCTGTTGAGTGGCATTAGTTTTTCGAGACAGTGTGCCCAACTTCAGTTGTGTGTAGTGGCTAAAGAGTTTAATAATAATACGGTTCAGCAGTGTGCGGCAACTATCTCGGGACTTAGCAACAGCCCTGTGACTTGGAATGCGAGCCAGACAACTCTTCCTGTAACGGGGACAAGCGGGACATTGAACGTGGCATGGACCAATCCGAATGCTACTACAGTGAATAGTAATGTGTATAAGATACTCCCTCAAAGTAACCGTACACTTACAATTAAGTTTACTACTTTAAAAATCGGTAATGGACAAATGAATAACGCCATTACGGTTAGTGCTACAAACCGTTTATTCAATGCAGCCGGTAATTATAAGATAACGGTTAGCATTGTGCCAAATTATATCTCGGTGAGGAGCTATAAATGGGCAAGGGGAAATCTTTATAAAAGCGGATCTAATTTTTATTTTGAGGCTTCTCAGACAAATTATCATGGTGGTGCGACAGAAGGAGGATTCATCGGATGGAATACTCTCGATATCGGTGTAGGTAAATATAACAGTGGGAATTATTCTACAGCCAATGATCCCTGTTACCAAGTAGTCCCTCCCGGTACTTGGGAAACACCTTCTGATGGACAACTACAAGATCTGATTAATGCGGGAGTTACCTATAACAGTTCTCCCAAAGGTTTTTGGTTCGGAGGAAATAATGGTGTATTCCTGCTTACTTTGGGAAGCCGGAATCAGTCATCTACTGAAATAAACAATACTATATCAAAAGACGGAGCTTGGGCTTTTTATTGGTCTCGGACCCCTTCCGGAAAAACAGCCAACGGGCTTAATGTCATGCAAGGATCACCGAGTACCGCCGGTATAAATCCCAGTTGGGCGCGGGCTGATGGCAGAACGATAAGATGTGTTAAACGATAAATTGTATGTCCTATGAAACAAGTATTAGAATATTGTTTGCTTTCATTAAGTCTGTTTCTCTTTTTCTCTTGTGGGAAGGAGGAAGAAGGACCTATCCCAACCGATAGACAAGTGCCTATCGGGGTCACGGAAGCTTCTTTGAGTACGAGAGTGTCCACACGCGGAGTCATTAATAACGCTACTTATAAATTAGGTCTTTTCCGTACGAACGCTAACGGATATCCACCTCAGTATGATGCTCCCTATACTTATAGCGCAACCGGTTGGACCGCATTCACAGAAATACTGGTGGATCACCGTCCGGTGGGGCTGTACGCATATTATCCTTATCAGTCTGTATCATTTGTCGATAACACGACGACTGCGACTTTGGTTGCCCAAACTTATGACGTAGCTAAAGATGTGTGTTACGGTACCGCTGCGGCTGTTGATGGATCAGCGGTGATAAATAATGATCATAAAGCAGTGCAATTTCTTAATATGAAACATGCGTATGCCCGGTTGAAACTTACATTTGTCCGAGGGACGAATGTGATGTCAGGCCGTAAATGTAAAATTGAAAACATAGTGTTGAAGAATAATTCAACCAATTTTTATCTTCAGCGGCAAGTCGATATAACTACCGGCACGATTACCGGAGGGACCCCTGCGGCGGGGGGATATGTATACAATCCGAATGTAGAAATTCCATCCGGGAACCGGGTTTATGAATATTTACTTCCTCCGCAACCTTTGACCGATAGTAAATTGACCATTTCGGTAACGGTAGATGGTGAAGTCCGTACGGTCACGGTTACTGCGTTTGGCGGCGCATTGAATGCAGGAGGATACTATCATGTTACATTGACAATCAATGATGTGCAGATTGTTCTGAGTGCGAATGTAATTGACAATGGGTATGCGACGGATAATACTACCATTCAGAATAATACTCCAAGTGTGGTTTAAAATGACTGATGATAAATGATAGGAGAGGCTCGCTAAGTGTGAGGTTTATACGGGCTATCCACACCTTTTAATAAATTGATTTTAGATAGATAAGATGAAAAGAGAACTGAGCATGGTCTTGTGTCTGCTGTTGCTTCCGGGAATGGCAGGAGCGAAGGCCGGTGCCGACTCGCCGGAAAAAAAAACGGTGTCGGCAGTGAATAACAAACAAAAGGTACGACAGAAAATAACCCCGGTAGGTACTCGAAAGTCCACCTCGGTACGCCCTTTGTCCGTATGCGAGGTGAAGGTTGATCTGCCTACGGACAGCATGCTGCTCTCGTGGGTAGGCTTTTTGTCGCCTTCGGCTACGGAGGCACCGAAGGTTGAGGAGGTACGGCAGACGGTGCGTGGCAGCATCGTGCTGGATTACAGTCGTGGGCAGAAAACGAAGTATGATGCGCGTAACTTTGTAGAAGCTGTTTACAAACTTTTGGCTGTGACACGTCCGCTTAAAGAAACACCGGGTGTGAGTCTGGAAGGTATTCGTTTGACAGGTTATACGGCTCCGGACGGTGACTATCGGGCAAACGAACGTTTGGGCCTACAACGCGCACTGGCATTGAAAGATTATATCCGGCGGGAGAAAAGTTTCGGCACAGTGCCTTTTGAGGTGAACTGGATAGCGGAGGATTGGAAAGGACTGACCGATCTGATAGTTGGGTCGGAGATGGCATTCAAAGAGTCTGTACTCGACATTATCCGTACAGTGGATGTGGTGGACGGGCGCGAACGAATGCTGATGGATTTGGCGGGTGGGACTGCCTATCACTATTTGTCGTCAGCTTTCTTCGGGAAGTTGCGTCGTATCGACTACGAGGTAAGCTACGTAGACGGAAGCTTGGCGGCACAGCCATCAACAGGCATGACAGAAGGGGAGGCAGTTGTTACTTCGGGCAAACCGGAAGCATTCTCGGTGGCGGACTTCTGCCGCTTGGCAGAAGCACATGCCGTAGGTTCGGCTGAATTCAATGACTTGATGGACTTGGCGGGACGTCTTTATCCGGACAGTCCGGTGGCGTGCATCAACGCTGCCGGAGTAGCCTTGTTGCGCCGCGATACGGAGCGTGCCCGGAGATATCTGCAACGCTTTGCCACCCTGCCTGAGGCCGGGTGTAACATGGGCATTCTCTGTCTGCTTGAAGGTGACCGGGGAAAGGCGGAAGTTTACCTGAGCCTGGCACAGGCAGGAGGAAGCGTGCCGGCAGGGAGGGCACTGCGCTTCGTGCAAAGTAAGTAAAGGCTCACCACAGAATACGCAGATTCACACGGAGTCGTTTTTTCTCTCCGTGTGGTTGCATTTAGTAAAGTATGAATAAAGAATCTGTGAAAATCTGTGTAATCTGTGGTGAAAAGAAAAATGGAAAACACAAACTGACGAAAGTTATGGATATAGCGGAAATAGCAACAATGGCATTTATCGCTTCGGGGATGACATACAACGCCGTGAAGTATTGGCGGGTAAACCGAAAGGTGCACATTGCCCGTGAGTGGCCGGTGAGTCTGATTCTGAAACGTATGGATTATTTGTCGGAAGAGTGCCGGAGAGCGGTCTTGTTGGTCTTTGACCGACGAGGATATCTGGTGCGCAAGTACCCTGAGGCGGATGTGCTGAAACGGAAAAAGAAATGGCGGCTGCGTTGCACTGTACAGGAGGGGATGTTGAACTTCTGTGTGCTATTCACCCCCCATGCGCTTTGCCTGAGCGGGATACATCATCGTGATGATGTGGATCGCCTGTTTGCCGGTCATACCGGCATCTGTATTGCCGAAACTGGATTACAGGAGATTGTTCATGGCGCATCGTTGGAGTTGATAGCTGCCGGTACGGAAACAGACGAGGAAAATGAGAAGACCGATTCTGCCACATTGGATGCATTGCTTCCGGGAGAATTGGTTACGGACGCAATGGCAAAGGATCTTCCGGTAGAGTTGAAGGGGTGTAGCGAACAATGGTATACGGGAAGCGTGCATTATGCGAAAGGTGAACCGGATAACTGGCTTGCCGTGCGCCGTGAGGGGGACCGGCTGTTGATGCAGTTTCGTACCAACTTTTCTGCCGTGGAACGGGAGGCAACCATTGAGATAGGGAATGGCGAGGGAGTACACTTGCTCAAGGTGCGTCAGCAGGTGATGGGTATTCATCCCACGTTGACGGTCAGTCGTCGGCTCTATGTCAGTGCCGGGCGGAAGAACGAGGCTGTGACGCTAACCGTTATCCCTGACAATGAACAGGCATGTTGGTGCGTGAAGAGTGCTAACGCTAACGACGGTGGATGTTGGTATTCGGTCTATCCGCCCGTAGGCCTGCAACAGAAAGGAAGCCAGAACTTGAAAGTGCACCTTGAAGCGAAACCTGCCAGTGTGCGTTCGCGCTCGCTGGTACTGACACTCGAAACGGGGACATATCCTTTCAGCCAGACAACTGATCTGCTATTGATGCAGGGTGTCTGCTTTGACTATTATATAGAATATCCGCCAGAGGATCCTTGCGCACGCCATAGCGGGGTGATAGAGACACCACCGGACTATCGGGAGGAGAAGGGAGTGAGGACGTATATCGTGTGTGTGGACAGTAATCAGTCGTGGCGTATCGTGAGCGACAAGGCGGCGGACTGGGTAGAGGTGAGCGAACCTGAACTGTTGCAGGGACATTATGACGGACGGTTCACGGTGAAGGTACATTCTAATGCCGGATACCGGGTGCGCGGTGGATTTCCGGCGGCACGTCATACGGTGCTCTCGTTGGTGAATGATACGGGCGTGGTGCGTGACATTCTTGTTTATCAGGGCGGCTACGTGCGTATCCGGGGTAAATATTGGCTGGACCGTAATCTGGCGGCAGACGGAAAATTAGCACAGGTAGCTATCCCGTTGGGATTGGAGGTAGGCACTACACTCAATCAGGGTACATATTTTCAGTTTGGTTGTCCTACCGATCAATGGGAGGAAAATTTTACGCCTTGCCGCGGCAGTTGGTACGATGGCACGGCAGAGAGTCCTGCACGGATTAATGAGTTGGACCCTTCACCGGAGGGATGGCGGCTACCATCGCGTATCGAAATGGAGGCACTGATGAACAGTCCCGCCGCTCCGATGGAACTTCAACGGGAGGAGGACCGGACGAATATCTGCCTTCTGAGTGACGACGGGGTACCGGTATACCTGCCTCTGTGCGGACACCGGAGTCACATCAACGGCTGCCGGATTGTGATTCCGCACGGTCATCGTTACTGGACGGGAAGCAGTCAAAGTCCGGTATACGGTTACTCGCTTTGTGTGGAGCCCAGCCGGCAGATGTACTTGATGCACGATATGAAGAAGTATGGGTTTCCGGTGAGAAGCATTTTCAATGATGAACGATGAATGATTAATGATAAACTTTGAAGAGTATGATAGAAATAAGGAAGATTGAAGAGATACGGAGGGGCGTGGATATTCCGGAGATTACAGCGATATATGATCCGCTGAGCGGGAAGAGAGACGGAACGATCACACCGATGGCACCGGTGGTGGTTTCGGGATCTAATTTCAGTCACTATCAGGAGGATTGCAGATTGTGCCTGGTGGCGGAGAAGAAACCGGTGGAGGTGATCGAAATCAAACTTGTGTATACATATTCGGATAAGAAAGTGATTGTGGCCATCCCGGAACTAAAGCCGGGGGAGTATCGGCCTGCAGTGCGGCTGAAGGAGGGCAAAGGAGAGGTGTATGTGCTGCCTGCGCTGTGGATGGTGAGGGGAAGATGGAGAAAATGAAAAACGATAAACATAAGCAAAATGAATATAAAGAAGAATCTGGCGGCGTTTGTCTCGACGGTGGTGCTGATGGCGCTGATGGTGGTTTGTCTTGGCGTGGTGTTGGTGAAAGCTTGTTCGGAGACGGAAGAACAGGAAGAGGCGAGAATAGAGTCTGTAATCGGATCTGCGGTGAAGGACTCAGTGCATACGATACATTACACGCGACCGGAGATATTGCAGATGATGACTGAGCCGGCGGATCGGGCGGCTTATTACGTGAAGCATTATTGGGACAGCTACCTGACGGGTGACACGGCATGGGTGAACAGCGAGGATACGGAGCAACTGTATGTCGACTTCATCGATGCGCTGAAGTATGCTGCGCCGGAGGCGAGTTTGGGAGCGTTGCATGCCATGATGGTGAGGATGGAGGCCGATAGCACAGCGTACCGGCGTTTCTGCTTGCTGGGTGAGAAGTACCTCTACGAGCCGAACTCGCCGATGCGCAATGAAGATTATTACATTGCTGTGCTGAAGCAGATGGTGGGGTCCGGACAATTGACCGAGTTAGAGAAAGCCCGCCCGGCGGACCGATTGAAACAGGCGCGCAAAAACCGTCCGGGGATGAAGGCGGCGGACTTTGCGTACGTTACCCCGAAGGGCAAAGGTGGGCGGATGAGTGGATTGAAGGCGGAGTATACATTACTATTCTTCTATGATCCGGACTGTTCGAACTGTCAGGAGTATGAGAAGCTCCTCGCAGAGATGCCCGCTTTTGTGGAAATGGTAAAGCAGGGTACGCTGTGCGTGCTGGCTGTTTATCCGGACGAGAACGAGGAAGAGTGGCTGGTTGGGGCATCGCACATGCCGCAAGGATGGATTGTGGGCTGGAACAAGGTGGGGGATATTCGTAATCGGCAGCTCTATGATATTCGTGCCACACCGAGCCTTTATCTGCTGGATCATCGGAAGCGGGTGATTCTGAAAGATGCATCGATGGACCAGTTGGTCGGTTATCTGGCAACACGGGACGAAAAGAAGAAATAAGGATATTGAAAATTTGTCTGACCCCGGTTACCTCTTCCTATAGGGGCATGTACAACAGTGGTTGTCGTTTATTCTTGTTAGGAACTAATTGGAGGAGATACCGGGGTTTTATTCACCACAGAGGACAAAGTGTTCACAGAGTTAGAATTAAATTTACTCCGTGTTTTCTGTGATCTCTGTGGTGAAATCTTTATTTGAAGCCATTATTCGACATTCATCGTCAACTGTATCCGTTTCCGTTCGAAGTCAATGCTCAGTACTTTCACCGTGACGTGCTGATGGATGGAGACCACTTCGGTGGGATCGGTGATGAATCGGTTGGCAAGCTGGGAGAGATGGACAAGTCCGTTTTCCTTGATGCCTATGTCCACGAAAGCACCGAAATTGGTGATATTGCTGACGATACCGGGAAGCACCATGCCTTTGCGGAGGTCATTGATGGTGCGAACGTTCCGGTCGAATTCAAAAACCTGTATCGTGTCGCGCGGGTCACGTCCCGGTTTATCAAGCTCTTGGAGAATATCTTTCAGAGTGGGGAGCCCTACAGTGGGGGTGATATACTTTTCTACTTCGATACGATTGCGCAGGGCTTTGTCGGCAATTAATTGGGGTACGGTACACGAAAGATCCTTCGCCATTTGATTGACGATGCCATAACTCTCGGGGTGTACGGCGGTGTTGTCCAGTGGGTTCTCACCTCCGGCGATGCGAAGGAACCCTGCGCATTGTTCAAAAGCTTTGGCTCCCATGCGGGGCACTTTCATCAACTCTTTGCGAGAAGAGAAGGCGCCGTTGGCGGCACGGTAGGAGACGATGTTCTGTGCCAGTTGCGGACCCAGCCCGGAGATGTAGGTGAGCAGATGACTACTGGCGGTATTGAGGTTGACGCCTACTTGGTTGACACAGTTCTCAACCGTCTGGTCGAGCGATTTCTTCAGCTTCGTCTGGTCTACATCATGTTGGTACTGACCTACACCAATGGATTTGGGGTCGATTTTTACCAGTTCCGCCAACGGGTCCATCAGGCGGCGGGCAATGGATACGGCGCCGCGGACGGTGACATCATAATCGGGGAACTCGTCGCGGGCTATCTTGGAAGCGGAGTAGATGGAAGCACCCTGCTCACTGACGACAAATACCTGTACGGGACGGTCGAACTGCTGGTGGGTGACAAAGGTTTCTGTCTCGCGGCTGGCAGTCCCATTGCCGATGGCGATAGCTTCTATCTTGTAGGCTTCTATCATTTTCCGGAGTTTGGATGCGGCTTCGGCTTTTTTGTCTACCGGGGGATGCGGGTAGATATTTTCGTTGTGTACCAGATTACCTTGCGCGTCGAGACAGACTACCTTGCAGCCGGTACGGAATCCGGGGTCGATGCCCATGACACGTTTTTGCCCCAGAGGCGGAGCAAGGAGTAGTTGGCGCAGGTTTTCGGCGAAAACACGGATGGCTTCATCGTCGGCCCTCTCTTTACTGAGGGCGGCAAACTCAGTTTCAATGGAAGGCTTCAGCAGGCGGCGGTAGGCATCCTGCACGGCTTCGGATACATGGCGTCCGCATTCGTTGGTGCTGCGTACGAACTGGCGATAGAGTCGTTCGAGGCATTCATCGTCGTCAGGGGTGATACTGACCTTCAGCAAACCTTCGGCCTCGGCACGGCGGATGGCGAGCAGGCGGTGTGAAGTGCAGCGTTTCAGGGGAGAAGAGAAGTCGAAATAGTCGCGGTATTTGGCAGCTTCTTCATCTTTTCCTTTTACTACTTTGGCAGTGATAACAGCTTGACGGGCAAAGAGGTTACGCACGGCATTGCGGGCACGTTCGTCTTCGCTGACTTGCTCGGCAATGATGTCCCGGGCGCCTTTCAGGGCATCATCGGCATCTTTGACATCGCCTTTCACGAAGGCGGAAACCCGGGCGTTGAGGTTGTTCTCCCGCTGCATCATTATCAACAGGGCGAGGGGCTCGAGCCCTTTCTGACGGGCGGCTTCCGCACGGGTCTTGCGTTTAGGCTTGTAGGGCAGGTAGATATCTTCAAGGGCAGTGGCATCCCAGGTCGCATCGATGCGTTGCTGCAATTCGGGTGTCAGTTTGCCCTGTTCACTGATGGTGCCGAAAATGGTCTCTTTACGCTTGGCGAGGTCGGAGAGTTTATCGTACTGCGTTTTGATAGCTTCTATCTGCACTTCGTCCAGGCCGCCCGTGATTTCTTTACGATAGCGGCTGATGAAAGGGATAGTGGCTCCCTCGGCCAATAGCCTGAGGGTATTGCTGATTTGCTTTTCCGGCAGGTTGAGCGCTGCCGAAATCATTTTGTGAAAGATTTCCATAAACTATTTTTAGGACATTGAGCGACAAATGTACGCAATAATCTACTATAACCATCAACTTTTAGTATCTTTGCGCTATGAAGTTACGAAAAGAGTGTAATTTATTGGAAATGAGCGTAGGCTAATTACTCTTGATAGTAATAGGTTACGATTTAGTTAGTTATCTACTGCATTATCCTTCTGCGCGTTGCGTAACCTTCAAAGAACTCTTCGTATGCAAAAGTAGCTATTTAATCCGAGATTTTGATATAAACTCCCGGATTTTTTTATCCCCTCATTCATAAGATTTTTCCGTAAAAGCGGTTTTGTCCGTCGGAACACCATTGCCCAAAACGGGTTTGAGCAAACGTGTGCCGACTACCGCATAGCCGGAGAAAAAGGCACAGCCTCACGCCTAAACGATGTTTAGACTGATGATGCTGTGCCTCTTTCTTTTTGCGCCTATGCCAAGAGGTGCTTTTACGGGGTTTCAGACGGTTTCCTCTTTTTACGGATTTTCCCCTGAAGTTTTTTCTACCCAATCTGCCTCTGTTTTCGTTTACCTCCATTTTGCGCCTTTCAGTGAGCCGCATCAGTCAGTCATTTTCGTTCTGGGCGCAAAGGTAATTCCGGGATAGGACGGGAAAGCAAGGTCAAGCCTCCTGTTTTCGGTAAAAATCTCCAGCCCTGCGGGTAGTATTTTGACCGGAAAACCTTGTATTCCCTAATCCCTACCTTTTCAAGCACCCGAAACGAAAACGACCGATGCGACAGAAAGACGCATAAAAAAAATGTCGGATAAACGAGAGGCAGATAAGATAGTTTGAAACTCAACTCCCTCAGCTCTTGAATCCGCATAAAAAACAAAAAAATCAAAAACAGCGAAGATATGACAGCAACGGCAAATTTCAGACAAGTGGCGCAATACATCGGGTTGGCGATATGCGGCTTGATGATGCGCACCGCCTTCGGGGTGTTCGGCATCCTTTGGGGCATCATCAGAGAGATTGTAAACGGAGTGTTCCGAGTGGCGATAGGTGTAATCGTGGCTATCCTTTCCACCATTGCCTACTTCGGCTTCATCCTTTGGTTATTAACCCTTTAACCCTTACCGACATGGCAAAGAGAAACAGCAAGACGGTAGCGCAGCAGTGCAGATATTACGAGGTGGACAACATCTTCGTGTATATGGTGGAAACGTACATCAACGGCAATTTTAGCACTTTCCGAAGATTGTACCACGAACTGAACAAGGACGCACGGAGGGACTTCATGGACTTCCTTCTTAGCGAGGTAGAGCCGACCTATTGGAGAGAGATACTTAAACAGACAATCTAAAAACGACAGCGATATGAAAGGAACAGACCATTTCAAAAGAACGATACAAATGTATCTGGAACAGCGGGCTGAGGAAGATACGCTCTTTGCGAAGAAGTACCGCAACCCTGCCAAAAACATAGACGAGTGCGTGACCCACATTCTGAACTATGTGCAGAAAAGCGGTTGCAGCGGCTTCACGGACGGAGAGATATTTGGGCAAGCCATCCACTACTATGAGGAAAACGAGATAGAGGTGGGCAAACCTATGGCGTGCCAAGTGGTGGTGAACCATGTTGTGGAACTCACAGAAGAGGAAAAGGCGGAGGCACGTCAGAATGCAGTCCGCAGATACCAAGAGGAGGAACTCCGCAAGTTGCAGAACCGCAACAGACCGTCAGCGAGAAAAGAAAACCACCCCCAACCCTCATTATTTGATTTAGGCTTATGAAACCGAAGACCAAGATACAGAAAGAGGTGGCAAGACTTTCAGCCAACCTCCGCCCCATATCAACGACACAAATTGAATGGGCATACCGCCACTGCGTTGAACATATCGGCTACCGCACCAAGAAAGGGAACATTACCTGCTCCGACTGCGGTCACGAGTGGCACAGCGACAGCGCACTGTGCGACACCCTTGAAGGCTGCACCTGCCCCCAATGCCATGCCAAACTCAAAGTGCAGGACACACGCAAACGTATCTACAAGGAAACGCAGTATTTCAGCGTGATAACCACCTGCAAAGGCTATCAGGTAATCCGTGTGATGCAGGTCAGATGCGAGAGCAGGAAAGGCGAGCCGATGCACTTCTACTGCCACGAGGTTGTGCAGCGTTGGATTTCACCCGACGGTAAGGTTACAGACATGGCGTTGCTCCGTGGCTTCACATTCTATTACTGCGATGTATGGGCATTGTGCAGCGCGATGGAGATAAGACCGCACAACAGCCTATACGATGATGTTGTGGCAAGAAGCTGTGCATATCCCAAGATGAGGGTATTACCCCAACTCAGACGCAATGGCTTCAAGGGCGATTTCCACGGCATTTCCCCCGTGCGTCTTTTCAAAGCCTTGCTTTCAGACCCAAGAATTGAAACCCTTATGAAAGGCGGTGAGATTGAGGTTATGAAACACTTTCTTTTCAATGCCCGTACTGCCGATGAATGCTGGACATCATATCTGATTGCCAAGCGTCACAAGTATCGGATAGACAACTTCTCCATGTGGTGCGACTATCTGCGTATGCTCAACAAACTCGGTCAAGACCTCCGCAACCCGAAGAACATCTGCCCCGAAGATTTCATGGCGGCACACGACAACGCAACCCGAAAGATTGAAACCATACACGAGAAGGAACGAGCCGAGCAACGCCGCCGCTGGGAGATTGAAAGGCGTGAGCGTGAGCAACAGCGGCAACTGCAAAGGGAAAAAGATGCGGAAGATTTCATCGCCAACAAATCCAAATTCTTCGGATTGGTAATCACGGACGAGGAAATAATCATCAAGGTGCTTGAAAGCATAGACGAGTATTACAGCGAGGGCAAGGCACAGAACATCTGCGTGTTCGGCAGTGAATACTACAAGAAAGCCGACACCCTCATACTCTCGGCAAGGATTGGCGGTGAGATAATTGAAACCGTAGAGGTGGATTTGCGGACACTCAAGGTGGTGCAGTGCCACGGCAAGTACAACCAAGACACCGAATACCACGAACGTATCATAGACATTGTGAACAAGAACGCCAACCTTATCCGTGAGCGGATGAAAGTGGCATAGCATAAACCCTAAAACAACATTGATATGGAAGTAAGAATTGAAAGTATGATTTGTGTGTGGGATGATGCAATCCCCACGATGTTCATTGAATTTGTAAACCTCCTCACTCTCACAACGAGTGAGGAGGGATTGAGAAAAAGTGTGAAGGAGTTTGCCGAGAAGCACGAACTTGACAAGTTTTTCCTTTACGGCTTCGGCTCACATGTAGCTAACACCATTTCTACCTGCATCAACGCTACACGAGCAACCCCGAAATGGTGATGAAGAACAGAGTTCTGTCAGTACATTTTTAATCATATAAAAAGCAACATTATGGCAACACGAATGACCATCAACGGAGTAAGCACCTGTACGGAAGCAGGTACGGAGAAATATGAGCGTTTCCAATCGGGTATCGGCAGACGCAGGCGGACACTTGTGCAGTACGACTACCGCCATACGGACGGAGAACTGTTCGCTTGTGTCAAACCCACATTGGACGAGTGCCGAACCGCAAGGAACAAGTGGCTGAACGCAAAGCAGGGAAAGGAGGGCAACCGATGAACACGACCTATCAAACGCTGATAGTCAAATTCAGCGAACCTATCACGACATTGGACGGTATCTTTGACGATGCCCAAGCGTGGGGAACGGACACCCTCAAAGGGTGGATAGATGATTACGAAAGCACACGTTTCACCGCCACCGACAGCCATACGGCAGTCATCACGAGCGAGTATAATATGGAGTGGCTGCAACGGCAGACACCCATTGCCGAGATGCGAGAATTTTGAACGAGTTGGCGGTGTCCGCACCGCCAACACTTAAAACCCTAAAAACAACGGATATGATAGCCAAGACGATATTACAGCAGATAGGCGGAAGAAGATTTACCGCCATGACGGGCAGCCGTGATTTCATCGACATGGGCAACGGCTTACGGATGAGCCTTACACGGAACAAGACAAGTGCCAACCGCCTTGACATCATCTATGATGCGGGGGCAGACCTCTACAATATGCGGTTCTACCGCAGGACATTCAGCAAAAAGACTTTCGAGTGCAAGGAAAAGGACATTGCCGTACACGAGGGCATCTATTTTGATATGCTGGAAGAAATGTTCACGATGGTGACGGGACTTTACACACGCTTTTGAGTGGCGGCGGCGAGAGCCGCCCTACTTTCTTTCGGTGAGCATGATGGCGGACAAAGAAAGTAGCAAAGAAACCTCTGTCCAATCTGCGATGCCATTCACAAAAAAACAAGTTTTAATCTATGATAATATTATTTTTTTGTTAGTAAATTCCAAGGAGTTTCAGATATTAGTTTTTTCACCATATCTTCACCTATTTCTTGTGAAATAGTAGCACCTGATACAGCAAAATCATCTAATAAATTATCAACTCCTAATTTATCTACCGAGATACCTTTCCATTCCCTTACAAATTCTTCACTCCAATCTTCTTCAATATCGCCAGTATAATAGTTTACATACGGTGTAAACTTCATATCAAACTTTACGACCAAATGGTTTAACGAGTTTATATCGGGAGCAATAACAATAATCTCTCCTTGAGGAAAATTAGAAAAATTAAATGTTTTTCCTTTGATTCTCCACTCTCGTAGATATTCAAAATCATAAGAGTCCACATTTAATATATCAGTTCTCCACTTTAAGTGTTCTGGTATATCTTCATTACCATCCGTATAAATAACATTTCTTGCCCCAAAATCACGAACTAATATATCTCTTGAAAATCCTAATCCCCATGGTAAATACATAGGTTGTCCGGTGCTTTTGGTTTTTACTTCAAAGAAACGTTTAATCGCTGTTATGGGAGATGCCGAAAAACAAATATATCCCTTATCGCTAATCAATTGTTTTTCCTCTAAAATCTTTTGTAACGTATCACAAGGAGAATGGTCACGTCCATTTATGAAATGAAACAGATATGGACTTTGGTCCAATCTTGCTCGCTTAAATTTATCATTAATTATTGCCATATAGTTATAAACGTCCTAATTTTTACAGTATTGCAAAATTAGCAACTAATAAGCAGACTAAGAAATTTAGTTGGGCTTATTCCAGACCCTACATATGTCATACAAAAAGATTTCAGAAAATATAGTTATTCGGAAATATATATGACAGCTTCATAATGAAATTATCATCCCCACCACATTTCCGTAGCAGGGATGATTTTTTATGCACACTTCCTTTTATGGTACATACAGCAGTGCAAACTCCGCCTTCCTCCGTTTGAGCAGCATGGAGTGGCGTTTTCCCTTGTAGTTGCAGAAGGCGATATACTCCCGGTAGATGTTCCTGTCGCCCGCCTCCAGCTTTCGGATCAGCGAGCTTTTGGGTATCTTTCCGCTCCCCAAAAGCCGGTATGGTCCGACATTGTAGGCAAGCGTGGCAAGCAAAAGACTGTCTTTTCCGAACTGCCGGAACATCGCGCAGAAGTTCCGCATGTCTTTCCGCAGGAGTGCGTCAGCCTGCCGCTTTGTCATGGTTCGTGCCGAATACCTTTCGCCCGGCAGCAAGCGGTGTCCGTACCCCACATACGGGTGGTGCTTTTCCGAGTGCCAGCCCTCAAAATACTTCGTGCAGCGCACCGCCCGCTCGAAAAGTGGCAGCCGGTAGATTGCCGCCTGCCCGTCCGTTCCCTCTTGGCGGCTGATCCGTGCGGACACGGAACAGACCGCCAGAAGTGAACAGAGCATTGTCATGAATACACGCATCATTTCAGCAAGGGTCTGAAGTTACCGATGGAAATGGCGGTAAGACCGTCATCCTTGATATTGCGGTTGTTGAAGTCAAATTCCAATTCGTATGAATTTTTGAAATTGTCCTCCACCACCACGATGAAATTATGCGCTTCGTCACCCTCCGCCGTGTAGTACAGGCGGAACTTTTCGTTCTCCAGCAGGTAGCGGTCGTTGGGCAGGAAGGTGATGCCGTTATCCATTTTGAGCGAGCCTTCCCCCTCGAACTGGAAATAGCGGATGGTATAAAGCGTACCCGCGAAGTCGCCCTCCTTTTTCAGTTCACAGCGGATTTCCACTGTCTGCCCCTTTGTTACCTTATTCGGCACGGGCATGACCTCCACCGTGAAGGGATAGGACTGCTGGATGTCCATGTCGTCGTCACACGACACAAGGGTGAATGACACAGCGACTATCAGGCATAACGCCACTGCCTTAAAGATGTTGGTTCTCTTGTTTCTGTTGTTCTGTATGTTCATTTTTCTTCGATTTTTAGATGGTTGTTTTTCTGTTTTTTCGTTGTCAGTTGCAGGTACTCGTTCAAGTCCTTGCAACCGTCATAGAGGGAGGAACGGTCGGTGACACGCTCCCCATATCGCTTGGTGAGTGCGGCAAGCGTTCGCCGTCCGGCTTCGTCACGGTCGAGGAAACAGCCGATGCGCCCGTAGCCCTCCAGCATCCCCGTCGCCTTCTCCACGTTGGCGACAGAGTTCAGCACAAGACAGTCAGCGTTACCGGTTACGCCAAGCGTCACAGCGGAGAGAAAGTCCATGAAGCCCTCGAACACGAGGTACTCGTCAGCCGGGATGTCATTCGCCTTTACCAGTGATACAGACTTCGGAGGTATGCAACCCTTGAAATATCGGCTTCTGACTTCATAGCCACCCGCCATGTTCGGAAAGCCAACGGCAAAATACCGTTTCCCACGCACACCGTAGTTCAAGCGGCAGCAGTGACGGGATGCGATGGCGTAAGGGATGCCCCGTTCCTCTAAATACTCCGTCAGCAGTGAGCGGAGCAGCGGAGCGACCTCCACATCCTCAAAAACGGATTCGGTCGGCTTCGAGAGATAGACGGGCTTTTCCCATCCGGCAACCGTCATATTGGCGGCTTCCGCTATGAACTTCGCTTGCTTCATGAAGTCATCGCTTTGCAGAAACTCCCCGGCAAGCGTGAAGATGTCGCCGCCCTTGCCCAAACCGAAGTCGTACCAGAGCTGTTTCGCCACGTTCACACGGAAAGAGGGTGTGCGCTCGCCCCTGTACGGGGCGATATACCACAGCTCGTTACCGCTACTTCTGACAGGCTCATACCCCAACCGTGCGAGGAAGTCCGCAAGCGGCATCTGTCTGACAGCATCTATTTCCGTCCGTTCCATGCCCGTGTCAGTTGATGATGAACTTGATGCCGACCCCGAACTGCGTGTGGAACTTCCGTGTGTCGCCACCCCACAGGCAACGCTCACGCAGATTGGCAAGTAGGGCGATACGGTCTGCCACGTAGCACTCCACATCGAGCGTCAGCGCACCGCCGTAGATAAAGGCGTCCCGGTCGTGCAGCGTGGAGCCGTCATGCAGCACTTTCTTCCCCCAATTCACAGACTCATATCCGGCGAGAGCCGAAGCCCCGGCATAGACGAACACGATTTTTCGGGCGTCCGACAGTATCTTGAAGTAATAGCCGCCCTCCGCCGTGAACTGCGCCACGGGTATCTTGGTGTCCTTATAGAGGTTGTTCTTCAGGAGGTATTCGCCACCGAACACCCACTTGTTCCCCTTTTTCGTGTAAGTGGAGAGTGCCGCCCCGAAACTGTACCCGCCACCCTTGCCGCCGGGATTGAAGCCGTCCGCCATGTCCGCCCTCACCTCGATGCCCTGCATCTTCGGCAGACACCGCTGGGCGTGCGCCTGCCCCGTAAAAAGGGCAAGCGACGCGATGATTATTGCGATGTACTTTCTCATGGTCAGCGCACTTGAAGTTCATTGATGGTACCCGCGCGTACCAAATCCTCGTTCTCAATCACGAAGGACTGGTGACGGCCGCCGTTCTTCTCGTTTAATTCCACCACGAGGCACTTGTCATCGGGGATGGTGAACTTCGCCATCGTGAAGACTGTGCGCTCGCTCTTTTTGCCCGGCACGAGTGTGGCGTAGTTCTGCGCACGGAGCGGCAGAATAATCTGCTCCTGCACGGCAGTACGCTTTGCCATCTTCTTGTCCACGATTTTCCAAGTGATGTAGTCCACATCGAAAGGCACGTTGCTCTGGTTCTTTATCTCCGTGTGGAAATAGAGCAAGCCGTTGTGCGTGTAGATGCCTTTCAACTGGTATTGGATGCCGAAACGCTTGCAGCCGATATGCTTCACCTCGCGCTTGTTCTGCTTGTGGATGGACTTCATGATAAGGCGCACCAGCATCGGGCTTTCGCTGCCCAGCTCTTTCAGATAGATTTCCTGCGCGTTGTTCGGGCGGTTCACCGTGCTGCCGTCATGGATGAAGTCGCACATCTCCACGTTGAGCAACAGCGGTTCGGCGGCGTACTTCACGTTGAAGGTGTAGAAACTGCCGTCTTCCGTGATGACGGACATATTCGTTTCGTTGGGGAAATTCCGTACCGTAGCCTTCACACGGATGACGTTCTCCGCTCCGTCGGCTTTCCCGGCAATCAGGTCGGGCGAGCCTAAATCGACATAGCGCACCTCCGCCGGAAAAATGACGTGGACGGTCTTGTCGTAGGTCACTTCCAGACCGTGCGGCGGTATCATGCGGTCGAAGGCCAGCTTGCGCGACAGCCCGTGATACAGGTCGCCGTCCGCCTCCTTCTGCGGATAGACCTCCTTCGTCAAGGTCGGCTGTTCATTACTTCCGTTGTTCTGTTCAACGGTTACATTCTCCTGCGCGTTGGCAGTTGCGATGCCCATAGCGAGGGCAAACATGATGATTACTTTTCTCATTACTTTTGGTTTTTTAGTGGTAAATGGTTTTTATTGATTGTTGTTTTCAGTCCTTTTCCTGATAGAGCATGACCCTGTACCCGGCTTTCAGATGCACCTTGACGGTGCGCATCTTCTTGGCGATGTACTGGCTCGTGCCTTGTATCAGCCCCTTGCCCAAATCGGAGGCGAGCTGTGCCCCGGCATTGGTGGAGATGTTGATGCTGCTCCCCAATGAGCCGCCCATGTTGGCGGCAACCTCCCTGACGGCGTTCATCTCCATCGAGTTTGGGATGAAGATACCGGGCTGTCCGTCCGTGTCATAGACCGCAAGCTCCACCGGGATAATCGTGCCATCGTATTCCAGCGAGGTGACCTCGATGTCGAGCCGCTCACCCTGTATCTTGCCCGTGCCGACCACCACTGCATTGCGTGGGATAATCCTGCCCGCCACCGCCATAGGCTCCAGCAGGCGCAACCTTACCGTCTGTCCGTCCATCACACCATGCGCACCATGCACACACGCCGGTATGGTGTTCCGGTCCGATACCTCTGTAGTGCCGACAGCCGTGTTGAACCCCCGGTTGCGTTCCTGCGAGAAGGTGGCGACAAACTCCGCGTTGCTCATGGGCTGTGCAAGGGAGGAAACGATTTGGCGGGTCACTTGCCTTACGGGTGTCGCCGTGTTCTTCTTTCCCTTCTGCACGGTGGAAGGCTCTGCCGCCTGTTCCGGCTTTCCTCCGTTCTGACCGCCCATGTACTTTGCCGCCAGCTCATAGGACTTCTCCATAAGTGCCACCTGTTCGTCCATAGATGAAGTCCTGCCTTTTTCGCTTTCCAGTTCCGATTCCAGCGAGGCGATGCGCTCCAACAGCTCATCCATCTCGGCATTGTCGTTCTTCGGCTGTTCGTAGAAGTTGCCGAGGGTGGCGTTCAGGTCACGGTAGGCGGCAGCGGAGGATTGGATAGTCTGCGGTGTGGCAGGCTGTGCCTTTTCCTCCTTGCCGCCCGGATTGGCGAGGTCGAAGTCCGTCCCGTCCTCCGTTCCAGCTATCTCGCGGTCGAACATGTCGCCCAGCTGCCCGATGGCACGGTTGCGGCTCTCCAGACGCTCCTCCATCTCCCCATGCTCGTAGGCTTTCAGTTTGTCGCCGATAATCTGCTTGTTCGCCTTGTCAGCGTCGGGCATCTCGGTGTTGTATCCGTCCGTTCCCGGCTGTTGCTCCTTGCCGGAGGACGGGGCGAATATCAGCCACATCGCCCCGATGAACACCAGCACCATAGCGGGCAACACGATCATCTTCTGCCGTTTCAGCCGTTGCGCCTCTGTCAGCGGTTCGCGCTCCTTTTTCGGCTTTCCCGTGTCGGGAGCGGTTTTGTTCTCTTTCATCGGTTCATTCTTCGTCTGTTCCATATAAATAAGGTGTTAAGTGATTGTCTGTTTCCGCCGGGGTCGGCAGTTCCACCCGTCCGGCGTGTCCCGTTTCCATGCGTGAGCCATCGTTTCTGCCGATGTCATAGATGGCTCTGCCGAAGGTGTAGAGGGCAAGCACCGTGAAGGCGGCGAGCATCCCCAGCACGATGCGGCGGCGTGTTTCCGGCGGCAAGCCGTCCAGATACCCTTTGAGCCTTGCCACCAGCTGTTTCCGTTTGTCGTGGAGCTTCCAGTACACGCCCCACATTGTTTTTCTGATACTTTTTACTTTCCGTTTCATAATCCGTTACCGTTTGATTGTCTGTAAATCCTTGTTCTCAATGATGGTGAAGCCCTCGATGGTGAAGCCATTGGGGTTGTCGTCCGACCGCGATGCGTTCAGCAGGCGGCAGGTGGTCACGAGGCTGCGCTCGGTGACGTTGCTCTGCCGGATGATTTTCTGCGTGGCGTAGGTCACGGCACGGTAGGGATAGGCGTTGAAGTCGCACACCACGCTGTCCACCTTCAGCACTTGGTTGATGTTCCCGGCGATGATGCGGTTGTAGTACCCCTTCTCGGCGAAGTCCGAATAATAGTGGTACACGCTCTTGTCCGCCAGCAGCAAGGCACGTTTCACGTTGTGTTCAATTGCGCTCTTTTCGGGCGACAGCGTGAAGAACAGCTCGTGGAAGCGGCGCACATGCTCCCGCGCCTCCGCCGGGCGGTTCTGCGACAAGTCCTGCGACAAGGCGAGCATCAGGCTCTTGCCGTTGTCCAGCACATAGATTTTCTCCCGTTGCTTCTCCGCGAAACGGTAGGAACTCCACACGCTCCATACCGTCACCACGGCGCACAGCGAAAGGAAGACGATACCGAACAGGCGTATCTGCCTGAACGATGATTCGATGTTTCTGAGTGACTTAAATTCCATTCTTAATTCTGTTTCAATGATTCTACATGATTGTTATTTCAGCAATTTGCCGGCACGTCCCATCATATTGCCTGTCGCAGCTCCGGCAACACTGCCCGCCATTCCTCCGGCACGTCCCGCCATCTGGTTCACGTTGCGACCGTAACCGCCCATGCCTCCGGCTTGGATAATCCAGCCGGCAACGGTGGGAATGGTGAAGTAGCCGATGATGCCGATGCAGAGGAACACGATGTACACCCCGTCGCTCGAATCCAGCGAGAAGTTCGGGTCTGTCTGCATCCGCTCGATGTCGCTTTGCAGCATCAGCACCTGTATCTTCGCCAGTATGGTGCTGAACATGTCCGACACCGGCAGCCACAGATATACCTGTATGTAGCGGCATATCCACTGCGTGAGCGTGCTTTGGAAACCGTCCCACACCGATATGGCGAAGGCTATCGGACCGAGTATCGCCAGCACCACGAGGAAGAAGGTGCGGACGGTGTCTATCACGAGGGCGGCGGCTTGGAACAGCAGTTCCAGTATCTCGCGGAAGAAGTCGCGGATGCTCTTCTTCATGTTGTACATTCCCCGGTCGATATACATTCCCGCCATCGTCACCATGTCGGAGGGCGACCAGCCGAGTTCCTCCAGTTGCTTGTCAAATTCCTCGTTGGACACGAGGTAGGCGGTTTCGGGGTTGCGTACCATCGCCTCGTATTCCAGCTTGTCCTTCTGCTCCCGGTATCGGTTCATGTCCAGCGTTTCCGCCTCCAGCATCTTTGCCGTGCCCTGTACGACGGGTGAGAGGATGCTGTTTATCGTGCCCAGCACCACAGTCGGGAAGAACATGATGCACAGACCGATGGCAAAAGGGCGGAGCATCGGGAATACGTCTATCGGTTCGGCTCTCGCCAGCGACTGCCATACCCGGTAGGCGACGTAGAACAGCGCACCCAGCCCGGCGATGCCTTTCGCCACACCCGCCATGTCCCCACATAGCGGCATCATCTGCTCATAAAGTGAGCGTAAAATCTGATGAAGGTTATCGAACTCCATAGGCTTACCAGTATCTTTCGTTCATGTTCCCGTACAGCCCCATGATGCGGTCGAGGTCGTTCTTTTTCTTCGCACGCAGATAACTCACGGAGATGTTCTTGTTGGTGTAATAGCTCACAAGGTTGCGGTAACGCTTCATTTTGGAGTAGCAGCGTTCCACCACGTCCATGCGCTCCTTGTCGGTCATGGAGAGCGTGGTGATGTTCACCACATTCTTCAGTTCCGTCAACACTTCGTTGCTCTCTTCCAGCAGTTTCGTGTAACCGAAAGCGATTGCCGACAGCTCTTCTGGTCTGAAATTTCCATCACGGAGCATCCTTTGGAAACTGTTTACATAAATGTCGGTGATGTCGCCTACCATCAGGATGGTCTGCTGCACCTTGCGGGCGTCCTTGACGAGATTGTTCACCGATTTGAGGGCATCGTAATACTTTTTGCCCTGCTGATAGATTTTCACCGTTTCCTGAAAGTTGCTCACCATGTTCGTGGCGGTCTTGGAGGTATGGATGATGTTTTTGGAGGCATTGATGATACCCTGCGCCAGATTGCCCGGATCGCTTACGACCCACTGTGCGCTTGCCCTGCCTGCGAAAAGCAGGCACAGGCAGATAATCATTGTTATTCTTGTTCTCATGTTACTTTGGATTTTAGTGGTTGTTATTCTTCTGTCGGGTGTCCCGGCTGCGGTTTCACCCGCACATAGTCGCCGCCCGGCGAGAAGGTCAGCACGTCCGTGGCCTCGTTGTAGGACACGTCGATGCGGAAGCCGGTGTTCATGAACAGGTTGCCGTTCTCCTCCTGCAAGAGATAGGTTTCCGGTTTCAGCTTGCGGCGCAGACCGCTCCGGCGGAACACCGTCACCTTGTAGGCTTCGCCCTCCTTGTAGATAAGCACGTCGGGCTTCCCCTCCACGCTCTCCCAGTTCCCGCACAGCATATCACGGAGGTTGTCGGCCACGTCGCAGGATTGCAGCATCATGACCGCCAATCCGATCAGACACTTGCTGACTTGCAGCATTTTCACTTTCTGTAAACTCATACGCATTTTTCTTTTTTCGTTGATAAATTCATTTTTAATTGTTGGTTGTTTCCTTGTTTCTCCGCTTCTCGGCAAGTTGCCGGATGGCGGCTTCGATGTCGCCGCCCAACTTCTCCGCCAGACGGTAAACCTCCACTTTCTCCGTTTCCTCGGTGGTGTACGCCAGATACTCTTCTGCACTGACCTCGGTGGCATAGACCGCCGATTGTGTGCCACCCAAGCCTATCCACACCTCCTTGTAGAGCCGTGAAGGATTGTTCGCCATGTTGATGGAGAGTATCTGTCCCTTCTCCTTTTCCGTCAGTCCGAGCAACGCCTGTATTTGGTCGAACTTGTTCATATATTTCCTTTGGTCAAGCAGGATTTTACAATCCGAGTTGTTGATGATGCTCTCCTTGACCACGGGAGAGGAAATGATGTCGTCCACCTCCTGCGTCACCACGATTGCCTCGCCGTAATACTTTCTGACGGTCTTGTACATATAGCGCAGGTATTCAGCCATGTTCGCTGAAGAGAGAGCCTTCCAAGCCTCTTCCACAATAAGTTGTTTCCGTACCCCTTTCAGACGCCGCATCTTGTTGATGAAGGCTTCCATGATGATGATGGTCACGACGGGGAACAGTTCGCGGTTTTCCTTAATCGAATCTATCTCGAAGACAATGAACCGCTTGCCGAGCAGGTCGATGTTCTCCGTGGAGTTGAGCAGGAAGTCGTAGCGTCCGCCCCGGTAATACTGCCGCATGGTGGTGAGCATGTTGTCGATGTTGAAGTCGGACTTCTCCACCTTGATGTCACGCTCAGCCAGTTCCTTGCGGTAGTCGTCACGCATATACTCGTAGAAGGTGTTGAACGACGGCACGATGCTACGGTCAGATTGGATACGCTCAATATAGGCACTCACGGCACTGCCCAGTTCGCCGCTCTCCGTCTTCGTCACCTTGTCGTCCTCCGATTTCCAGAGCGTAAGAAGCAGGGTCTTGATGCTGTCCTTCTTCTCTACGTCGAAGATGTAGTCATCGGTGTAGAACGGGTTGAACGATATGGGCTTCTCTTCCGTGTAGGTGAAATACACGCCGTCCGCCCCGTCTGTCTTGCGCCGGATCATGCCGCACAAGCCCTGATAGGAGTTTCCCGTGTCCACCAGCACCACATGCGCGCCTTGCTCATAATATTGCCGCACCAAGTGGTTCATGAAGAACGACTTGCCGCTGCCCGAAGGACCCAGCACGAACTTGTTGCGGTTCGTGGTGATGCCCCGCTTCATCGGAAGGTCGCTGATGTCGAGGTGCAGCGGTTTCCCCGTGAGCCTGTCCACCATCTTGATGCCGAAGGGCGAGAGCGAAGAGCGGTAGTTGGTTTCCTCTGTGAACAGGCACACCGCCTGTTCGATGAAAGTGTGGAAACTCTCTTCCGCCGGGAAGTCCGCCGCATTGCCGGGTATCGCCGCCCAGTAGAGTGTCGGGCAGTCGATGGTGTTGTGGCGCGGCACGCATTCCATGCTTGCCAACTGGCTGCCCACGTCGTTCCTGATATGCTTCAGTTCCTCCGCATCGTCGCTCCACGCCATGACGTTGAAGTGTGCCCGTACCGAGGTCAGTCCGTAGGAATGGGCTTCGTTCAGGTACTGGTCTATCCACTCGCGGTTGATGCTGTTGCTCCTTGAATAGCGAGATAGTGACTGCATATTACGGGCGGACTTCTCGAACTTCTGCAAGGCTTCCTCGCTGTTGTCTATCAGCACATACTGGTTGTAGATATGGTTGCAGGAGAGCAGAAGCCCCACCGGGGAGGCGAATGACAGTCGGCAGTCACTCCGGTCAGTGGAGAGCTTCTCGTAACGGGTATCTGTCGCCACCTTGCCCGGCAGGTCTTCCGCATCGGAGAGGGTGTGCAGGCACAGGCGGTTGTCGCCGATGCGCATCTCCCTTGCCGAAAGTTCGATGTCCTGCAAGGTGATGTCACCTTCCGGCATGAGCGAGAAGTAGCGTTCTACCAGCCCCGCCTTACCCTCCGTCCCCACAATCTCGTCGGTGGAGAGGCGGCGCAACCTGACAAGCCCGCTGTCGTTCATGATACGCTCGAACTGTTCGCAGGCTTCCATGAACTTGGTCGTGGTTTCCCTGTCCAGCTCCTTCGGGATGATATGTCCCCGGCACAGCGTGCTGAAGTTGCTCTGCATCCGGTTACGCTCCTTTGTCGTCTTGGTCAGGTAAAGATAACAGGTGTGTTTCAGGTACGGACGCTCGTTGAAGTGACGCTCGAAGCTTCGTGAGAGGAAGCTCATGTCGTCCTTCTGAAGCTCCGGCTTGTAGCGTTCCTTGATGAACCAGTCCTGTTTGTGGACGACGGAGTAGTCCGGCAGCACCTTGATCGCCTTGCACCAGCAGCCGTGTATCGCCTCGTACTCCGCGCCCGTCACGGTGTAAAGCTCCGGCAGCTCCACCTCGAAAGCCACCGTGATGTCGGCGTCCTTTGAGATGATGCAGCCATGCTCCACCGCAAGAAGCGGGAACTTGTTTTCCAGTGTTGTCATTTTTGATGTATTCCTCATGTCGTTTCTTCCTTTCGTTGTCGTTTGAACAGACGGGTTATCCGCCGCCGGTTGATCAGGTATCGGGGATGGCTCCGTGCCGCTCCCAGTTTCATCAGCCCGTGTTCGCCGTACCGGGCGTTCAGCGCGAAGGTCTGCCATACAAGGAGGGAGGACGATGCCGCGCCAAAGCCGATACATACCCACTGGTCGATGCCGACCATGTAGAGGATGACGAACAGGACGAAGAGAGCCAGCAGACCTCCGCAGAAGATGAAGAGGTACTGTGCCTTCAAGCCCTTGAACTCTACCGGACGGCCGATACCCTTGTTGATTGGGTATTCAGCCATACATTATTTATTAAAGGAAGAATGAGCGCAGGATGGTGGCGGCAACAATCAGGAAGATGCACGCGCCGAACCACGAGGCGGCTGTCTTGCTGGTGTCGGGGTCGCCCGATGAAAACTTGCCGTACACTTTTACGCCCCCGATAAGCCCGACGACCGCACCGATGGCGTATATCAGTTTAGTTCCGGGGTCGAAATAAGAACTCACCATAGAGGTGGCTTCGTTGATGCCCGCGATGCCGTTTCCCTGTGCGAAAGCAGAGGCGGTTGCGGCGATGACAAGTGCCGCGGAGAGGATTGCTTTTCTGTTTTTCAAGATGTTCTTGTTCATAAACTGTTCTTGTTTTTTGCCGTCAAAAGGGTGGATGGTCCTTTGTCGGGCGGTTGATACTTTGTTTCTTTACTTTGGTTTTAGTGGATGCCCGTTTGTTTCCACGGACGTGGGCGTGTCCGTTGCGGATGGGGATGCGCCTTGCGTTTCCTCGCCGCGTGGGTTGATGTCATTCTTTCATGTTCATTTCTTTTATTGTTGTCATACATAGTTGCGAATGTCGAACTCCTCGATGTTGTCCGGCACGACGAACTCCTTTTCAGATTTCTTCAGCCGAATCTCGATAAGCCCCTTGATGCGGATGCCTATCTCCGAAGAGCCTTCCATCATTTTCTCGTACAACTCCGTGCCCTCCATGTCGGTGAACACCTTGGCCGCCTTTTCACGTTGCGCCTGCGTTGCATCCGGGTTCTTGGCGGTCTTGCAGGCGTCGTCGATCTCGTCAAAGCTGCTGCCCGAAGCCCGTGGCGTGTCCGAAGCGTCTTCATCCGGTTCGTCCTCCCCGTATCCCAGTTCCTCCGGCGGTATGCTCGTGAAGGTCTCATCGAGCTTTTCCTCCGGGACTTGCGCCGGGCGGGACGCGGTTTCCGTGTTTCCGTCGTCAAAAGTAGCCTCTTCCTCCGACAGCTCAATGCCTTTTTCCGAAGTGGCGGCTTCTTGCGCCGGTATGGCAGCGGTTGTCCGGGTGGATGCCATTTTGAAACGGCTCTTGCCGATGATGTCCCCCTTTGCCGTGGGAACTTCCTCATGTGCCGCTACGCTCTTTGGTCCATTCCTGTCCAACGACCGCCATAATCCGGCTATGCCCTTGAAGAAGCGGACAAGCCGCGTTTCCATGATGCGCTCGTAAAGGAGCAGGAACAGGAACCATAGGTTGCAGCCGACCGATACCGCCAGCAGAATGTCTGTCATACTGATTGTTTCATTCATATACTTCCGGTTTTAATTAGAATACTGAATTGTAATTCCGGGCGTAAAGGCTCTTTATGGCGTCCTCGCACTGGTTGAAGTGGTGCGTCAGCACATGGTCGATGTAGGCGGACAGCGTAAGCCGGTCATGCCCGATTACACGGGTGATGCGCATGATACGCTCGTGGTACTCCGGGCGCACATACGCCATCTTGCCCTCCCGCGCCTTTACTTCGGGGTCGCGGATAAACAGACGCTCATAGTCCTTCTCGCTGCATTTGCCGCTTACCGGGACGAGCGACAGTATTTCCACGCTCGCCTTCACTTGGGCAAGCATGCCTCCGCAGTCCTGCTGCGGTCTTTTTTCATTCGGTGTCATTTCTTTTTCCATTTTCAAATCAGATCTTCACGTTGTTTCTTGTACAGTTCGTTGATTCTCTCCTTGTGCTGTTCCAGATGCTGGCGCAGCACGGTATCCACATAGCCGCCCACGGAGATTTCCCCTCCGGCGATATCGTTCACTATTCTGAGGATTTTGCCGTGTACGTCGCGGCTGATATAGACGCACTGGCGGGTCTTTATCTCGTTGCGGCGCAGGAACAGCTCGTTATAGTCCTCGTCCTGCCTTTTCCGGCGACCGCCTTCCCTCTGCGTTCTCTCCCGTGCCACGGGCTGCGCGGGTGGCGGCTCCGGTACGGCGGTGTCATCTTCGGTCGGTGCGGTTGCGGGGACTTCCTGCGCCGGACGCAGTGTCCCGTCCTGAGTGCGCCGCCCAATGGATGCCAACAGCAGTTCCTCGTCGATGCCTTCCGTGTTCACTTTCCTGCTGCCCATGCTCACTGCGGTCTGATGATGTCGCTTATCTCTTCGGAAAACTCACGGATGCCGCTTCCTTTCAGCAGTGCCGTGTCCATCGGGAAGATAGTGGAGCGGAAAACGCTCCTGCGCTCTTCCGATAGGTCGCGGCGGAACTTCTTGCTGTCGGGCAGGCGGGTGGAAAGCACCGGAAAGCCCATTTCGGCTATCACTTCTTCGTAGATGCCGTACAGGTCGTTCCTCTCCCTGCCGTCCACCATCGTCCAGAACAGATAAAGCCCCTTTGTTTTCGCCTGCCCGGTCGTCATCAGCCTGTCGCGGAACATCGTGACGAATTTCAGGGTACTCTCCACGACGAAGCGATCGGCACTAAGGGGCGTGAAGATGTAGTCCATCTGCGATAGCGTCTTTATCACGCCGTTGCTCCGGAGTGTTCCCGGCATGTCGAAGAAAACCACGTCGGGCTTCATGACCTCGGCGGCGATCATCCTTTCCGCATCGTCGAGGGCGTTCACCGCGTTGCTCTTGATGACCGGATAGGCGTTCTTCTTTATCTTGCGGAAATGGTCGCACGCGAGAGCCTTGAAGTAGATGCTCCCGCCGATGAGTGCCGTCTCATGTTCGCGCAGACCGTGGATGCTGTGCTGCGGATCATCGCAGTCAACGACGGCGACATTGTAGCCCTTCACGTTGTGGAGGTAGCTGGCGGCGAGTGCCGTGACGGTGGATTTGCCAATGCCACCTTTCTGTGTTGCGAATGCAACGAAGATTTCTTTACTCATGGTTCTATTCAGTTTAATTGTTGATGATTTTATTTTCTGTTTACATGCGGATTGAATTACCGCATTATCCGTTTCCGTGAACAGGCACACGGGCGGGTCACCACGTATCCGGTTCTGCGGTGAAGCGGTGCGGCGGACAAGTGATGAATGACGACATTGCGTCATGAAGTCATTGAATCCATACGTCATCGGATTGTCGGACAACCGGGTTTCCGACGGTTCGGGTATCCGTTTCGGCAAGTGTCCGCCGAAGCGGTTGTCCGGGTATTTGAATGTTCCTTTCCTCATATCTTCAAACCGTTCGTTTCTTGAATCATGCTGCAAATAAACAAGTATATTTTTGAACCTGTATCACTTCTCCAGCAAGTGGCGGCATGTTGCGCCGGTTGGCAGCCATTGACCGGGTCAAGCATCTGTCCATTACCGCTTTAAGGGCGTAACTTTGCACCCGGACGGCAGGGTTCGCCGATGGCGTGCGGGCCGGAGTCCTGAAAGGTATTTTCCCAATCCGTCCCCTGACGGATTTTTATGTTCACCTGAACATAGCAAGATGTCTTTTCAGCCGCTCAAAATGATTTGAGCATCCCGGAAAAGCACTTGCCCTTGCAGGGGACGGGCTTTCCCTCCGAAGTCGGAAAGCCTTTCAGAACTGCGGTGCCGTGAACAGAAGCGGCGGCTTATGCCGTCAATCCGCTAAATCCAAAGTGATATGAAAGAGAAAAGGAAAAGCAAAGCAGGGAGAAATCCCAAACTTGATCCGGCGGTGTACCGGTACACCGTCCGTTTCAACGAGGAGGAACACAACCGTTTCCTCGCCATGTTCGGAAAATCGGGTGTCTATGCACGGTCGGTTTTCCTCAAAGCGCACTTCTTCGGGCAACCGTTCAAGGTGCTGAAGGTGGACAAGACGCTGGTGGACTACTACACCAAGCTGTCGGATTTTCACGCGCAGTTCCGCGCCGTGGGTACGAATTACAACCAAGTCGTGAAGGAATTGAGGCTGCATTTTTCCGAGAAAAAGGCGATGGCGTTGCTCTACAAGCTGGAGCAACACACCGTCGAACTCGTGAAACTGAGCCGTCAGATTGTGGAATTGTCGAGAGAAATGGAAGCAAAATGGTCGCAAAAATCAGTGTAGGAAACTCGTTGTACGGCGCGATTGCCTACAACGGGGAGAAGATTAACGAGGCGCAGGGGCGGCTTCTCACCACCAACCGCATCTACAATGACGGTTCGGGAACGGTGGACATAAGCAAGGCGATGGAGGGTTTCCACACCTTCCTGCCACCGCAGATGAAGGTCGAGAAGCCGGTGGTGCATATCTCACTCAACCCGCACCCGGAGGATGTGCTGACCGATATTGAGTTGCAGAATATCGCCCGCGAGTATCTGGAAAAACTCGGTTTCGGAAACCAGCCTTATCTTGTATTCAAGCACGAGGACATCGACCGCCACCACCTGCACATCGTGACGGTCAACGTGGACGAGAACGGTAAAAGGCTCAACCGGGATTTTCTCTACCGCCGCAGCGACCGTATTCGCAGGGAACTGGAACAGAAGTATGGATTGCATCCGGCAGAACGAAAAAATCAGGGATTGGATAACCCGTTGCGCAAGGTGGATGCATCGGCTGGCGATGTGAAAAAGCAGGTGGGCAACACCGTGAAGGCTCTGAACGGGCAGTACCGCTTCCAGACGATGGGCGAATACCGTGCGCTCCTTTCCTTATATAATATGACGGTGGAGGAAGCGAGGGGAAACGTGCGCGGACGGGAGTATCACGGGCTGGTCTATTCCGTCACGGACGACAGGGGTAACAAAGTTGGCAATCCGTTCAAGTCCTCGCTCTTCGGGAAGTCCGCAGGCTATGAAGCCGTGCAGAAGAAGTTTGTCCGTTCCAAATCGGAAATCAAGGACAGGAAACTGGCAGACATGACGAAACGCACCGTCCTTTCCGTGCTGCAAGGCACTTATGACAAGGACAGGTTTATTTCCCGGCTCAAAGAGAAGGGCATAGATACCGTGCTGCGCTACACAGAGGAAGGGCGCATCTATGGGGCTACCTTCATCGACCACCGCACGGGATGCGTGCTGAACGGTTCGCGCATGGGTAAGGAACTTTCGGCGAATGCCTTGCAGGAACACTTCACACTGCCATACGCCGGACAACCGCCTATACCGCTTTCCATCCCGGCGGATGTTGCGGACAAGGTATATGGGCAGACCGCATACGACCGTGAAGACATGTCGGGCGGTATGGGCTTGCTCACTCCCGAAGGTCCGGCGACCGATGCCGAGGAAGAGGCTTTCATCCGGGCAATGAAGCGCAAAAAGAAGAAAAAGCGCAAGGGCTTGGGTATGTAATCAGAGTATCAACAATTAAAAAATCAATGTATGTCACAAGAAGACGATTTGAGGGCATTGGCGAAAATCATGGATTTTCTGCGTGCCGTGAGTATCATTTTAGTGGTCATGAACGTGTACTGGTTCTGCTACGAAGCCATCAGGATGTGGGGCGTGAACATCGGCGTGGTGGACAAAATCCTTCTGAACTTCGACCGCACGGCGGGGTTGTTCCATTCCATACTGTACACGAAACTGTTTTCCGTCCTTTTGCTTGCCCTGTCCTGTCTGGGTACGAAAGGTGTCAAGGGTGAGAAAATCACTTGGGGGAGAATCTGGACAGCATTTGCCGTCGGGTTCGTGCTGTTTTTCCTGAACTGGTGGTTGCTGCCCCTGCCGCTGCCGCTTGAAGCGGTGACGGGACTATATGTCCTTACCATTGGAACGGGCTATGTCTGCCTGCTGATGGGAGGTCTGTGGATGAGCCGTCTGTTGAAACACAATTTGATGGAGGATGTTTTCAACAACGAGAACGAGAGTTTCATGCAGGAAACGAGGCTTATCGAAAGCGAGTATTCGGTCAATCTGCCGACACGTTTCTATTACAGGAAACGCTGGAACAACGGCTGGATCAATGTGGTTAATCCCTTCCGTGCGTCCATCGTGTTGGGTACGCCGGGCAGCGGCAAGTCATACGCCGTTGTAAACAATTTTATCAAGCAACAGATTGAAAAGGGATTTTCGATGTATGTATATGACTTCAAATTCAGCGACTTGTCCACTATTGCCTATAACCATTTGCTGAACCACCCGGAGGGCTACAAGGTGAAACCGAAATTCTATGTAATCAACTTCGACGACCCGCGCCGTTCACACCGTTGCAATCCCATTCACCCGGATTTCATGGAGGATATTACGGACGCTTACGAGAGTGCCTACACGATAATGCTCAACCTCAATAAAACGTGGGTGCAAAAGCAGGGCGACTTCTTCGTGGAGTCTCCTATCATTCTGTTTGCCAGCATTATCTGGTATCTCAAAATCTATCAGAACGGGAAGTATTGCACTTTTCCTCATGCCATCGAGTTTCTGAACCGCCGTTACGAGGATATATTTCCGATACTGACCTCTTACCCGGAGCTGGAGAACTACCTTTCACCATTCATGGACGCTTGGCTCGGAGGGGCTGCGGAGCAGCTCATGGGGCAGATAGCGTCGGCGAAAATTCCGCTTTCAAGGATGATTTCACCGCAGCTCTATTGGGTGATGTCGGACAGCGAGTTTACGCTGGACATCAACAATCCCGAAGAGCCGAAAATCCTATGCGTGGGCAACAATCCCGACCGCCAGAACATCTACGGGGCGGCACTCGGATTGTACAACTCCCGCATCGTGAAACTCATCAACAAGAAGGGGATGCTGAAGTCGTCGGTCATCATTGACGAGCTGCCCACGATATACTTCAAAGGGCTGGACAATCTTATAGCTACCGCCCGAAGCAACAAGGTTGCCGTGTGTCTGGGTTTTCAGGATTTCAGCCAGTTGGTGCGAGACTACGGGGACAAGGAGGCGAAGGTGGTGATGAACACTGTCGGCAATATCTTTTCCGGGCAGGTGGTAGGCGAAACGGCAAAGACACTATCGGAACGGTTCGGTAAGGTGTTGCAGAAACGGCAGTCCATCTCCATCAACCGGCAGGACGTGTCCACCTCCATCAACACGCAGATGGACGCGCTCATCCCGCCGAGCAAGATTTCCGGTCTTACGCAGGGTATGTTTGTCGGTTCTGTGTCCGACAACTTCAACGAGCGCATCGAGCAGAAGATTTTCCACTGCGAGATTGTGGTGGATGCCGAAAAGGTCAAACGGGAGGAAAGTGCCTACAAGAAAATTCCTGTCATTACCGATTTCACGGACGAGGACGGCAACGACCACATGAAGGAAACGGTGCAGGCGAACTACCGGCGCATCAAGGAAGAGGTGAAGCAGATTGTGCAGGATGAACTGGAGCGCATCGCAGGCGATGACAACCTGAAGCATTTGTTGCAGCAGAAGTAAATAAAAAAATGAAGAAAGGCTTACCATAAACCTTTCTTCATTTTTTTAGAACTTAAGCATTATCCATACTTACTAAGATTCCGTTTTCCAAAATTTTTTGCAATGGAATTTTCTTTAAGATTTCTTGATAAGTGCTATAGAAGTCATTATCAAGTCCTATATAAACAATATTGTCATGTAATTCTTCTATAACACTAATATGTGAATGCAATTTGCACTTTTTATCAGAACAATCTGATACGATACTTTTAATTCGTTCCAACTTATTTAATAAATCATCATATTGAGATAACCCTTTTGTAGTTGGTTGTATTTGATAATTAGTTTTCTTTGCCGGTTGTATATTATGTTCAGGATCTAATAATACTATGTGAAATATAGAAGAATCCCGATCAAAATAACCTACAATACGCCCCGTACTTTTTGTTATCGAAAATTGCATTATTGGAAAATCTGTCTCATTGTCCAATATTTCTTTTGGTAGCCAATCTAAATCTTTTCGTTGAATAGGAATGTTTTTAGCACTCCAATCTATTGGATGACATCTTAATGCAATACTACCTCTATTTTCTTCTAATACTTCTTGCGGTGTCATAGTACCCAAAGCACCTAATCGTTCAAGAAGCCCAATATGCCATCCCTTAGAACACTCTCCAATCTGAAAATTAGGTATCTGCTTAAAGTAAGAGAAGGAAAAAGTTATCTTCCTTCTCTTTAACTCATTTTCTTGTTCTTTGGTAACTAATGATTTGTTTCCGTATTTAGGAGAATCTGAATTAAGATTTAATAGTTTCCCATTTTTTCCCATAATACTCAATCATTAGTTCTGGAGTAATAACCTTGTCACAACGCTCATTTACATTTAAATCTCCACGTGTTTCAATCCAAGGCATCTCATTGTGGGACAATCGTTCTAATTCAGCACCGCTATATTTAAGATAATTCTCCAATATAAAGTCAATAAATTCAGCGTCTTCTGATGATAAACTCACATTGTGATTCATGCAATCATCAATATTGATTTCTGAATAGAGATATTTTGTAGAATTAAATCGATTGTAGATTTCTCGATTTACCGGACCATGAATCCATGCTTCAAACTCGCCGTCAAACATAGGTTTTTTATTGATACCATAAGACCATGCTTGAACATAATACAATAACTTCTGCAACTTTAAATTTATTAAAGACGCAAATCTATCTTCCGATTTTACTCGTAAGATAATGTAGTCTGTTATATCGTGTATTGAGTTCATCTGAATTATGACTATATCAATTTCAATGCAAAGTTAATATCTTTTTCTAATATAACAAAATAATGAATTGAATTGATGTGATTTATTCTAATGAATTTGTTTTTTATCTCCTCATACGATCCAACTCATCATCGCGCAGCATCCTCTCGTTCAATTTCTCCTGCATTCTGTCAAGGAAGTAGGTGCGGCTTTCGTTCTTCCGGCGTTTGATGTCGGTGTAGAAACGGTAGCAGTCCTTCGACTCAACCCCGAATATCTTGTAAAGGAGCGGGGCAAGCTGTTTGAGCGGCATGTTGCCGTTGTTGATGCAGCCCATCTCGTCGATGCCGTAGATAAGTTCCACGAGGTCGATGGCATTGCCCGTCCATTGCAGGAGGCTGGCGGTGGTTTCTGTTGCGTTATTGGCGGATATTAGTGGTGGCACTTGGGGCGTGGCAAGGAATTTCTGCATCTTTCTTACGAAAGACAGAGCCTTGCTGACGTAGGCGGCAATCTCTCTTTTTTCTTCTGACAGATTACGCACGGGATGGTGCTGCAACTCGATTTCGATGTAGGCAAGCGCGATGACGGTAAGGTTCATGTCCATGCCGCCGTTGCACAGTTCGATCACTTGGGTGGCGAAAGCCGTGTATGCCGTTTCCATATTGCAGTCGCCGGCTTCGTTTATCAGGCGGAAAAAGTCGGTTTCCGCCAACAAGAAATAATTCATGGTTCTGTCAATTTTGAAAATTACACTTTGTTTTCTGCGTGCGCACATAAATATAATTGGCAAAAAGCGCGGCAGAAAATATTAAATCCAACACTCAATTTTACAAGGTGCTGGATTTCAAAGGCATAAAATTCAATATTTTTTCACAAGGACAAATTATCTCCGACTTAAATTGTTTGTAATCAGAACATTTATTCTATTCCTGAAAATAGAAATGTATGCTTGCCGCACATTTTGGCTATCTTGCTTTTTTATCAAGGATATAGATAATGCGACATACACCGTTGGAATAGCTTTTCAAGGAGGAAAGCGTCCAGTGTTGCTCCGGCAGAGCCGATTTGAAAAAATGCCGTCCTGTTCCCGCGATGAAAGGAACGGTGTATAGTATGATTTCGTCCACAGCGTGCATACGCAGCAGTCCGTTGATATAGTCCGACGTGTCTGGTGTGGCTTCCGCGAGGTAACGAATGTTTGTACCGTCTTTCCGCCATTCGTGCAGCATTGAAATGGAATAGTCCGGTGTGACATGGTAAAGGGCTTTCTCCCTGATTTCATCAAGACCGCAACGGTCAAGGCACAAATCCTGATGTGCTTTATCATATAACTCTGAAGAAAGACATCCGTCCATCGTCAGTACGGCGAGAATCTGAACTTTACCCATAATCGTTTCCTTTCGTTAGGCAAGGGTAAAAAAAGTAGCGTGCAATTCACACTACCTTCAAGCGATGGCTCTGGTAAAGCCTTTACGGAGAGTACGTGAATGCACGCTATGCATAAGCATAGCATAAGCATCACGCAATCGTCTCCGTAGTTCCAATTTACCAGATTTTCGCTTGAAACGCCTTGCGGTCTTATCCTATATGTTGGCGGCAAAAAGCTCCTGCCAATCGCCGTTTTTCTCAAATGTTATGCAAAGATAGCCAAATTCAGTGAATTACGGGCTATGATTGCTTGAATTTATATTTAAGTCCATACTCTTCAAGTTTGCTGTATAGTGTTGTTCTGCCTATTCCGAGCAGTTCTGCGGCGACACTCCGGTTGCCGTTTGCCTGTTTCAACGCCCGTAATATCCGTTCCTTATCCTCCACGTCATTGCGCAGGGCGAAACTGACGTGTGAGGTAGGTTTGATTACGGCAAGCTCCAGATGTTCTTTCGTCGCCACACCTTCCTGCGCTTGCAATACAGCTCCCATTATCTTTTGCCGAGGTTCCCGCACGTTGCCCGGCCATGCGTGTGTCAGCAACGCTTTACGTGCTTCGGAACTGAAACCGCTCACATTGCATTCCAATTCCTTGTTGGCTATCTCGCGGAAGAACTCCGCCAACGGCAAGATGTCCTCCTGACAGTCACGCAAGGGCGGAACGGTTATCCCGAAGTCATGCAGACGGTAAAACAGATCCTGCCGGAAACGCTTTTCACTCACTGCCGCCTCCAGATCCTCATTGGTGGCGGCGATGATGCGAACATTGAAACTTCTGTCCGATTTGTCACCGATCGGGCGATACCGCCTCTCTTGTATGGCACGGAGTAACATCTGTTGGGTTTCTAACGCAAGGTTGCCCACCTCGTCCAGAAACAGCGTGCCGCCTTCCGCTTCATAGAAATACCCTTTCTTGGTACTATCCGCACCCGTGAACGCGCCCTTGACGTGTCCGAAGAAAGCTGATGGTGCAAGCTCTTTAGTGAGTGAACCGCAGTCCACCGCCACGAATGGCTTGCCTGCCCGTTTACTTTTGTCGTGCAGGTGGTGGGCAATATGTTCTTTACCTGTTCCGTTCTCTCCGAATATCATCACGCTCATATCGGTAGCGGCTACCAGCCTTATACGGTGCATGATTTTCTGAAAGGCGGAACCTTCACGGGCAAACACGGGCATACGGCGTTGTCCCGCCTGTCGTTCTTTCTGTATGGAACGGAGAAGAGGGACCAGTTTATCCTCCACAAGCTGTTTGGGGATATAGTCTATCGAACCGAGCTTCATGCTTTCCACTGCGGTATGCACTTCGGCATAGTCGGTCATGATAATGAAGGGTTGCATCTTTCCCTCCTTTCGCATCCAGCGCAAAAGGTCTATACCGTTACCGTCAGGCAGACGCAGGTCGGCAACCACGATGTCATTATCCGTTGCCTGTTGCAGATGTTTCTTCGCGGTTGAGAGATGGTAAGCCTTCATAGTGTGGTAGCCCTCCCGTGACAGCATATTGCAGACATATTCGCAATACACAATGTTGTCTTCCACCACAATTATTTTTGTCTTATCCATCTTCGTATTTTCTCCTTTCCTTTTCTGCCAACCGGATTATTTCCGCTCCTTTTTCCAACACGGCAGTCACAGCACGGCTTAACGCTTCACCATCCGGGAGTGTATCGCCATGAAGCAATCCGTAAAGTTCCCTTAGCGGTTGGTCGGCACGTAGTACTTCCCACGAGCTGCGCAGGTGGTGTGTAAGAGAATCCAGCTTTTGCAGGTCTTTCTCTATTGCCGCATCCTGTACCGCCTGCATCTCTTTTTCAGTTTCCGTCATCAACTTATCCAGCATGACGGCTTCATTGCCGTAAGACAGCAAGGCTGAAAAATCAGGTTCTCCGTCCGGTGTCGCTTTTATGGCACATTTGTCGGAAACTTCCATCAGTTCCGATATGGAGAACGGCTTGAACAGGCATCCGGCAAAGCCTTTTGCCAATAGTTCCCCTTTGTTACAACTGCCCGAAGCGGTTGCCACAACCACCGGGATTGTTGGTGAATTGCCCACGTTGGACGAACGCAACAGTTCCAGCAATTCGAAACCGTTTATACCGGGCATATTCAAGTCTGTCAGCAACAGGCTGTATTCTTTCTGGCGTATCATTTCCATCAGTGCCGCAGCATCGGTGCAAGTGTCGCAGTGTATTCCTTCTTGGGAATACATCTCTTTCAGCATCAGAAGTAATACCTCATCATTGTCAATAGCGACAACATCATGGAATTTATTGTTATGATAAACAGGTGTATCGCTTGTATATCCAAGCTGTTCTTCAGCTTCCTGCATAGAAATTTCAACTGTGAAACGACTGCCTTTCCCTTTCTTGCTGTCCAAACGGATTGTTCCGCCAAGCATCGACACAATATTACGCATTATGGCAAGCCCAAGCCCGAAACCCTCCTTTGCGGCGGCATTTGATAGACGTTCAAACGCACCGAACGCTTGTTTCTGTTCCTCTTCTGTCATGCCTGTACCTGTATCTTCAACGACCAGTGTCAGAACTCCATTATCATATTCAGTAATCAAAGAAACACCGCCTTCTTCTGTGAACTTGACAGCGTTTGACAGCAGGTTATTCCCGATTTGTATTATTCGCTCTTTGTCGGTCAATACAATGGCATCGTGTCCAGTCTTCACGGACAAGGACAGCCCTTTGTTCACGGCAACAGGCATGAACTCCGTTTCAAGTGTGTGCGTGATTGCAGAAATCCGGCAGGGTGACAGACGGGGCTGTTCCTTGCCGTTGTCCAGGCGGAAGAAGTCAAGCAAAGTGTTGAGCATATCCCGCATACGGTCGGAGGATTGCAGTATATTTTGGATATATTGCCCATTATTACCGCTATTGCATTCTTTCCGCAAAAGTTCGGTATAGCCGGTTATTGCCGTCAGTGGTGTACGCAACTCATGGGTAATAGTATGTACCGCTTTCTTTCGGGAGGTTATGAGTACCTCATTTTGTTGCATGGACTGTTCCAATTGCTCGATCAAATCCGTTGTCTTGCGTTTGTATCGTTTAATGTTCTTTGCATCACGGTGTATGATGATATAGGAAATGACCAACAGCAAAAGAACAAATCCCATCAAGCCGCCTATCTGCATAAATGATTTTTTACGCATGGCTGTTATCTCGCTTTCTCTATTTTGTAAATCAGATTGTACCTTCTTTTCGATTTGGCAAATCAATCCTTGCAGTTGTCTGTTAAGTTCTGCATTACGGGCAGCAAGACTATCGGCTTGTTCTGACAATCGACGGCTCTGCGCTTTCTGTTCGTTGACCATGTTTCTATTGGATGAACGGAGCGTAGTCGTTGTTGTCGTTGGCTTCGTTCCCTCTTTTTTGCCGAAGATGCTCAAGAAACCTTTTCGTTTTGGCTTTTTGGACTGTTCCTGCACACTTTTCTGCACAATAACCGGAATTTGATTGGCTATCTTCTTGTTAATAGATTGTTGTTCATCCATTAACCGGACTATCTGGAACATCTGTCGTTCCTTATCCTCTAAAAGACTGCGCACACTATCGATGCGCTCTGCTGGATAGGTGACCTTGAAACGGCAGAGCATACTGTCCATTGCCATACGCCGTGCATGGTAATGCTCGATATCTTTATCGTTCCATTCCAGTATCGTTTCACCCAATAGAGAAAATTTTATCATTTGAATATTGATATTGTTTATTTCTTTTCGGAGCTCGTCTATTTTTTTATTGCCAAGTTCTAATGCTTCTATCTCCTGCCATTCATAGAGGCTATTATATGCCATACATCCGATAAGAATGGAGATAAGTATATATCCCAACCGTATTGCCTTATAGAAATTTCCTGACCGCTCCATTATTTTGATGACATTGTTTTTTGAAACATGAATAAAAGTTTATCGTTTTCGTTCATGCGGATATTATCAGAATAACCGCCTTTTGTTATTTGATACCCGCATGGCTTAACCATAAAAATGCCTAAGCCCTTAGTGTATGAACTTATTTCTGAGGCATAGTCTTTACTTGTATTTAATGGAACTTTCCCTTTAATATGACACCACTCATTATTGCAACTGATGTCTTCAATCTCAGACATCATTTTTTGCAAATCTGTAATAGCTTTGGAACTTGCCTCCTGGGGTATCTGCAACTCAAAATATAGCATCGGTTCGAGAATGTCCACACCTGACTGTTGCAAAGCCAGCCTGAAGACATAAGGGGTCAGCTGCCTGAAATCAGCAGGTGTACTTACCGGGCTATAATATTCGGCTTGAGTAAAAGTCACTTTCAGATCTGTCACTTCCCATCCATGTAATCCTGATTGGCAAGACATACGGATTCCTTCAAAAACGGCATTTTGAAAAGAATGGTTCAGATAACCATAGGAGATGTCACTTTCGATCTGCAACCCTGTCCCTAACGGCAAGGGTTCAAGAGTCAGCCCTATTGTGGCCCAATAAGGGTTGGGTGGCACTTCGATCTGAATAATCTTATTGACCTTTTTTACAGGTCGTTCTTTGTAGATAGTCTTGATCTCATCAAAATGGATCTTGACGGAAAACCGTTCTTCCAGCAATGTCTGTATGATTTCCTTTTGGGTCAAACCATATAACGAGATTTCCAATTCATCGCTATATGAGTTTATGGAAAAGGACAAAGACGGGTCTTCAATCCACAATGTATTCAGAGCGGATATAACCTTGCTCCTCTCTTCGGGCTTGTCTGGCCGGACGGAGGATTTGAGAGCGGGATGCTGATGAGATAATCCTTGAATCAAACAAGGCTCAGCACCTAAATAATCTCCGATTCGAAAATCTTCCATATCCTCTACAATCGCGATATCATTGGCACCCACTTCATCAACATTTATCTCTCTGCCCTGATAAATAGTTTTCAGATTTTTAATCTTGATGGATTTTTCCGAATCGTTGATTCTTACAACGTCTCTAAGTCTCAGACTTCCGTCAATTATTTTTAGAAAACTTCTTTTATGTCCTTTGGGGTCATGCTCTATCTTATAGAGATAAGCTGAAAGTCTGTCTGAGACTGATGCCGGAGGAAGTATAAAAGAAGTGATGGCGTCCATCAACTCATTGATGCCGATATTGAACATTGCTGATCCATGTAGCACCGGATAGACTTTGGCTTTTGCCACAAGAGCGATTATCGTATTCCAATAATCAGTCGGTGGAATTTCGCTATCCGCCAAATATCGTTCCAATATGTTGTCGTCATGGTCGCATACAAATTCTTTGTATTCTTCCTTTATATATGTTTGGGAGCAAACTGGATAAACCGATCCATCGACAACAGTTTGCATACACAGGACATCTTGCGACAGATTTGTTTTTATATCCAGATACAAACGCTCCAAATTCACACCGGCACGGTCAATCTTATTGATAAATATAATTGTCGGGATTTGCAGCTTCTGTAAAGTATTGAACAGCAACTTTGTCTGCGCTTGTATGCCTTCCTTTGCGGATAAGATGAGGACTGCTCCATCAAGCATTTTGAATGTCCGCTCCACTTCCGCAATAAAATCCATGTGTCCCGGAGTGTCAATGATATTGCATTTCACCCCGTTCCAGATAATAGATGTCGTAGAAGCCCGGACAGTAATTCCTCTACGTTTCTCTATATCCATAGAGTCTGTTATGGTGTCACCATTATCCACACGGCCGCACTTTTCCGTTGCTCCACTGGCAAACAGCAGATTCTCGGTTACGGAAGTTTTTCCTGCATCAATGTGAGCAAGAATTCCTAAATTTATAATATTCATTTGGATTAAGCAATAATATACTACATTAGATGCGTTGTCGAAACGCACCTTTTAATACCTCCTCGTAGCATGTGAGAACTACAGGATTACTAACTCGTATTAATATGTATATTATTACTGCCGCATAACGATTACAAAATTACACAAAAAAATATATCTAACAAAAGTGGGAGGATTTTTTAACTTTTTACCATAGACATTTTATTAGGGAAGCGTAGGTTCAACTGGTAAGTACAAATAAGTAGAAATGTTTGAACAACACCGTTTTAGGAAGTTGAAAAATCAAGTTTCTCTCTCGGTATAGCGTTTATTTTGGCCAATATCTTCTTTAGTTTGGCATTTGAGTATTTCCCATTCGTGTTCTATTTAGCTCCTTTTATGAGTATGTAGCAAGTTGCTTATCAAATTCAGCCTCTTTGAGGGTCAAATATGGTTTTGCAAATGGTGACTGACAAGACATAAACAAGGTCAGCAGGAATTTTTTACATAAATGGACATGAATGTATATAACCTAAAATAAGAATAAATTTTAATAAGGGCTGCCCAAAAAGAAAAAATGCAGTTACCATCCTACAGATACTTGCAGAGAGGATAAAATTTACTTTTAGACCTTTTGGGATAGCCCCTATTAATACTTCAGATAAAATTCCTAAGGTTATATTTTCAATCCTTTGAACCGGGTTTCCTCCTTGGCATACAGCCCCGGATGCCCAGTTATGGTGTGATTGGGGATAATACTTTCCGATGGATTGCGTATCTGCGGCGGTGCATTTTCGGAATATTGCGCCTGCCTGTTCCGCACATCTTCCGCTTCCGGCTTGACCTGTTGCCCTTCGTTCTCCTTTTCGGCGACTTCGGGCGTGGGCGGCGCAAGTTCCAGTTGTATTTTTCGGTCAAGTGCGGCAAGTTCAGACTTCAATTGTTTCAGTTCTTCCTCCTTCTTCCACACCTTGCCCGCTATCTCCTGCAACTGCGGTATCTCACGTTCCAGCACTTCATTCTTAGTCTTGTACTGGTCGATGATGGAGGGGATGCGCTCCAAAGCGTTGAGGAAATTGCGGGCGGCGGCCAACGGGTCAGCCATTGCCAGATGTCCGTTGTTATAGGTGTACTTGTAGTTCCCCTCTACCACGAAGCGGTTGTCGGTAAACTCCAATCCCTCTTTGAGTATCCTCTCGCTCACCACCTTTATCGGAAAACCGTAAAGTTCTCCGACCTGTGTGTAAAGCCCGCCCGTAGTGGCGTTTTTCGCTATCTCCTGCAAACGCTTTCCGATAACCTTCTCATCGGTGGAATCCACACCGTCCACCTTTATTATATTAAGGCGGTTGCCCTCCCTGTCGGTCTGCGCCACCGAAAGGAAGCGGTTCCAGTCCTCCGTCATGGCATCTATGACAGCCGTGTTGTTACGCAACTCGGCTGTCTTTGACTCCAGCTTGAACTCCGAATCACGCCTGCCCTTGTTGAAAGACTTGCGTTCCCCTTCGAGCGAGGCGATACGTTTTTCCAGTTTCGCCTTGTCCAGCAGGTCGGTGTTGCCGGATAGCAACGCCATGTACTCCGAGAAGTTCATGCCCGATTTTTCGTCCATAGCCCCCTCGTCGATGGTACGTGCACCCATCGCACCGCTTTTAAGCTGGCTGATGAAAGTCTGCTTGCAATGCAGGAGGTTGAACTTGTAGCTGTCCAGTGACTTCTCCACCGCGTAGATTATTACGTCCACGTTGTTCCCGGCGAAATGCTTGGCAATTTCGTTTCCGGCTCTAACTCCGCGTCCGTCACGCTGTTGCAGGTCGGACGGTCGCCACGGTGTATCAAGGTGATGGATAGCCACACACCGTTTCTGTGCGTTCACACCCGTTCCGAGCATGGAGGTGGAGCCGAACAGCACACGCACCGTTCCGGCATTCATGGCGTCTATCACCGCCTTCCGAGCCTTGTCGGTCTTGCACTCCTGAATGAAGCGCACCTCGCTTGGCGGTATGCCGTAGTCCTCCGTCAACTTGCGCTTGATTTCCGAATAGACGTTCCACCCGTCTCCCGGCTGGTATGTCCCCAAATCAGAGAATACGAACTGCGTTCCCTTCTGCGCGTCGTATTTTTGGTAATACTCCGCAATCATCTTGGCACAGTGACTCGCCTTGTTGTCGGGGTGGTCTTCATAATTCGGGTCTATCATACGCATGTCGAGTGCCATCTTGCGGGCATAGTCCGTGGCGATAAGCATCTTCGCCTTTTCCTCCGTTTCCGAAAGCGGCAGTCTGCCCAACAGGGTGGCATCGCCAGTCTTTGCGAACTGCATCAGTTTCTGTATGAAGTCCTCCTGTTCCGGCGTTGGCGGTATGTGGTGCAGTATCTCGTTCTTGGCAGGGCGGTCAACGCCCACATCCTCCGCCGTGCGGTAGTCCGTGATTTCATTATAGAAGGCGGCAAGCTCCGGCACTTTGATGAAGTAGCGGAAACGCTCCTTCTGGACCACATTGTTCGTCACGTTAAATTCAAAATCCGTCGTCTTCTTGGCAAATATCGCCGCCCAAGCGTCAAAACACCTTATGTCCTGCCGTTCCAGCTCCTTCGGGCGCAGGTACTTGAACAGCAGGTACAATTCAGTCAGTGAGTTGCTGATAGTCGTGCCGGAGAGGAAGGTCGCACCCAAGTCTTTTCCTGTGCGCTCCTGTATGGTGCGTATGGCAAAGAGCATGTTAAGTGCCTTCTGGCTTCCCTCGCTGTTTCCCAGCCCCGCCACACGGTCATGGCGCGTGTTGAACGTCAAGTTTTTGAACTGGTGCGATTCATCAATGAAGATGTGGTCGATGCCCATCTGTTTGAAATCCACCACGTCGTCCGTGCGTGACTTTATGGCGTGTTCCACCTTCTCCAGCTTCGCTTCAAGGTTGTGCTTGCGCTTCTCCAGACCTTTCAGCATCGCCCGCGACACGTTCTTTCCCTGCTGGCGCAGCACTTCGAGGTTTTCCTCCACCGTGTCAAGTTCCGCTTGCAGGATGCGTTGCTGCAACTCCGGCGACTGCGGTATTTTGCCGAACTGGTCGTGCGACATGATGACACAATCGTAGTCGTTGTTCTTGATGTTGTTGAAGAAACGCACGCGGTTGGCGGTCGAAAAGTCCTTTTCCGAAGCGTACAGAATACGCGCATTGGGATATGCCGCCTGATAGGTGGCAGCAATCTCCGCGACATTGGCTTTCAACCCGATAATCATCGGCTTGTGCGCCAGGTTCAGACGTTTCATTTCATGCGCTGCAATACACATTATCAGCGTCTTGCCGGTTCCAACCTCGTGGTCGCAAATTCCGCCGCCGTTCTGCTTGAGCATCCAGACGCAATCCATCTGCGAGGGATAGACGCTCCTGATGCCCCGGCTTGCCAGCCCTTTCAGATTGAGGTCGGGGAAAGTCTGGTGCGAGCCGTCATACTTCGGGCGTACGAAACAGTTGAACTTGCGGTTATACATCGTCGTCAGCCGTTCCTTGAACTGCGGCGACTGCTCTTCGAGCCATTCGGAGAAACCGTTTCGTATCTCGTCAATCTTGGCGTTGGCGAGTTGTATTCCCTCGCTGTCGCGCACCTTGATGTCGTTGCCATGCTCGTCCTTGCCGATGGACTTCATCATGTCGGGGCAGGTGTTGTGCAGGGCATGTTTCAGGAGGTGCATACCGTCATAACTGCGGTAATAGCCCTTCACGCAGAACTCGTCCCATATCTTGAAGTTCTTGTGGCTGCACGCCACCGAAAACTCGTCCATGCTTGCGGAGTAGGCGATTTTCACCTCCGTGTCGAACAGACGGCTCATGTAGGCGGCATAGACACCCGTCGGAATCCATCGTTCCCCGAAGTTGAAATCAAGGTCTTCGAAGGCGATGCGCGGCGGTTCGGCGTCTTTCAAGGCTTCCAACGCCTGTTTCACTTCAGGCATACGCTCATTTTCGGGATTGTCACCAATCCAAGCCTCTATGCGTTCCGCCTTCTCTATCACGTTTCCGGCTATGAAACGGTCTTTGATCTCGTAACCGGTCACGAGCGGATTGTAATAGATACGTCCTTGCAGGGCTGTGAGCAACTCCTCCGCCGTGCTGTCGGTTATCTCCCGCATATAGTCGAGATCGACCGTGCCGAACTTGTTGAGCGACGCGGACAGTGCTTCTTCAGGAGAGCCTACGTTGGCATGGCTCTCCACCGCGAAGGAAACGGGACGCTCGAAGATGTCCGCCTTGACAAACTTTCCGTTCTTCACCCGTTCCAGCGAAAGGATGTCACGCCCGCCCGCGTCCATCATCACCAGCTTCACGTTCTGCTTGGCGTTGAGGTTGCCGTAACGCATGACGAACTCATCGTAACAGGTGTTCAGATGCTCACGCCACTGGACATTTGCTTCGTGCAGGTTCGATTCATAGCGGTACAGCCGCTCGTAGGCGTCACGGAGTAAAACATACTGTAACGCCTTCTCCTTCTGGTAGCCTTTCAGGTCGAGCGGCTGGAATGTAGCCCCGTATGGTGTGATGTCCTTCAGATAGCCGATGTTATGACGTCCCCAATCTGTCACTAACGACCCTTCGCGCAGGTGCATCTCCGGCGTGCGGTGGTAGGCACGCGGCGTAAGGTCCACGACTTCCTCCTTCGGCTTTTCCGGTTCGATGTCGGGAAAAAGGGAAGTCGCCACCGCTTCCGGTGGAGCAGCGGTAGCGGCAGGTGTGGCGGCAACCTCCGGCTGTGTTTTCTCCTGCCGGGGGTGTTCACGTGGTACTTCCGGCGTGACCGTCGCAACCGTTCTGTTTTCCTGTTTCTCATTATGCTGCCTTGCCAGCTCCCGAAGTTCCTTCCTGCGCTCCGGCGTGAGTCCCATCATCATCTCGTAGAAGCCGTTGATGGGAGGATTGGTTTCCCAGTCCAGCTTTGCATAGATGTCGTCCGGGTCGGCAGGCTTGGCGGCACTGTCCGCTTTCGCCTCTTTGTTTTCCGTAACATTCTTAGGGGTGGAAGCCGTCGGCACAGCCGTAACATTCTGTGTGGTCTGCACCTGCGACTTGGGCGTAACGCGCCTTGCCGGGCTTTCCTTTTTCGCCGTTTTTTTCTTTTTGGCGGTTTTAGGCTGGCTGACCTCTTCCGTCATGCCCCAGAGGTCGAGCAACGTGAGCTGCACTCCGGCGGAATATTTCGGACGAGGTTCTATCTCCGGCTTTTCCTCTGCGGATTGCGGTTTCTCCGTCGGAGTTTCCACCGCTTGTGCCGGAGGTACCGTTTCCAATTTTATGGCAGGACGCTCCATTTCCTTTTGTACGGCAACCCTCTCTTCCGTTCCCGCCTGCCGGATTGTTCCCGAATACAGGCGCATGGCGAGCCTGTAATGGAAATCCTCGTCAAGCATACGGCGCAAGTCCCCGGCTATGCCTGCGGTCTTGCCCTCGTGCAGATAGACCATAGCGGGTTTCCCGTAGGGGTCTGTGTCAAGTTTCGCCGTCGTATGCACGATGCGTTCCGGGTGGTGGATGAAATAGGCGTTGTCGGTCAGGTCGGTTTTCGTGTCCGTCTGTATCACGGTCATCAGCCGCTCGTCCTGCGACATTTCCTTCTTGCTGAGGTTCTTTTGCAGGACAATCAGGTCACTGCCCACTTCTGTCCCCGCGTTGTCCGTGAACAGGTTGTTGGGCAGGCGTATCGCAGATACCAGATTAGCCTGACTGAACAGCTCGTTACGCACGGAGGTCTTGCTGCTGTTCAATACCCCTTGCGAGGTGATGAACGCCACGATACCGCCGTTACGCACGGCATCCAGTCCTTTGAGAAAGAAATAGTTGTGGATGGCTTTCTGTGCCGATCGTCTGCCGAAGGACCCACTCTTTTCAAATTCCGCGTCGAACACGGCAATGTCACCGAACGGAATGTTGGACATCGCCAAGTCGAAATAATTGTTGAACGGTCTTTCGATTTTCTCAAAACCGCAGGTGCGCGTTTTCTTGTCGGGATAGAGATGCCGCAGGATTGTACCCGTGAGCAGATCCTTCTCGAAAGCCATCACGTCCGCACCGGGGCTGTGCCGTAGCACGGAATCCACGAACACGCCGACACCTGCCGACGGTTCGAGCATACGGGTGGGACGGACGCTGTAATCCGCCAGCACGTCCGCAAGGGTGTCGGTTATCTCTTTGGGGGTGTAGAAAGCGGTCAGCACGGACGCTTTCAGCGAATCCACAAACCGCTTGTACTCCGTTTCGTCATTGCTGTTCTCACGGATAAGCCTGTGCAGCTCCACCGTCGGGGCGAACAGTTCGAGGTCGGATTTCGCCCACCGGACGGCATCCGTCAGTTCCTTCGCAGGGTTGAGGATACATTTCAGACCGCCGAAACCGCAGTACCTTTGGAGTATGGCACGCTCTTCGGTTGTCGCCGTTCTCTGTTCCCTGTCAAGGATGAATGCCGTCCGTATCGCCTCGATGTTGTCCCGCAGTTTCTGTTTGCGGTTAAACGCCATATTCGTCTAAGTAAAGGACGGTTGCCCCCGTCAGCTCCGTGTAGAGCAGGTCGTAATCGGAAGACAGGGCGAAGTTGTCGTCCGAGAGGTCATAGACGGAGAACACGTTGCCGACAAGCGGCAGGAGTTTATGGATAAAGGCTTCACGCTTCTCTTCCGGCACTTCATCGGAAAACTCGTTCTCCACGACTTCGCGGAGGATGTCGTAACGGGAATAACGCAGCCCGCGCAGCAGCGTGTCCATAGCCAGTTCCTGCGCACCGTCGGCGGGATAGCCTTCGAGCCGAGCCTTTTCATACGTTTCGGCGGCACGGTCGGCGCGTTCCCGTATGAAAGCAGTGTCATCAGCCTGTTCAAACTTGTTCGTGCGGAGATAGTCCAGCAGGTACAGACCGTAATAGGAAAAGTCGGCCTGACCCTCGTTTTTCTTCTTGTTGTTCATTACTTTGGAGTTTAGTGGATTGATATTTAACGGGATAATCGGTTGAAAAAAGGAAGAAAAAGGCACTCGGTATCCCTCCGAGTGCCACCACTAAATCCAAAGTATGAGTGTAATCCGGTATTGAAGAACAATTCATTACTCTGAACAAGTGGCAAAGTTAGTGCAAATCGAAGACAATACGAAAAAAACTTGTTTGTTTCTATTGTTGAGATGCAGCCTAACTTATCAAAAGTTAGTGATTATTTCCTTTTTTTCGGATAGGAAGACTTGCATTTCTTTTCCGGGAACACGAACGTCGTGTTATAATCCCCGTCAAAGGCGACTATGGCATCGAAGTTCTTGCCCTGCTTGCTCTTGAAGCCTTTGAGCAGCTTGGTGTGCCCGTCAGTGAGCAGGTCTTTTATTTCATCGTCGGACAGGGTGCGTTCCGCTTTCAGCCGGAACACGAGAAGCCCGCACTCCGTGTTGTCGCAGCGTACCACCTTGCCGTAGAACCGCATCCTGCCCGTGCCGCACTTGGGACACGCGCAACCGGAATCGCGGCTGCCGAAGAGTTTGTCGCATGAGAGCAGTTCGGAGGTAATCTCCCGCGTGTACGCCTCTATCTTTTTGCGGAAGGTATCGGCGGACAGCTCCCCACGCTCGATGCGTGCAAGTTCCTTCTCCCATTCGCCTGTCATGGCGACATCGGCGATGCGCATCGTCTTCACCACGGAATTGAGTGCAAGCCCCTTTTCAGTGGGGACAAGCGATTTCTTGCAGCGTTCCATGTAACCGCGCTTGAAGAGCGTTTCGATGATGGAGGCGCGTGTGGCGGGAGTACCGATGCCGCAGTCCTTCATCGCCTGCCGCAGTGCGTCATCCTCGATTTCCTTGCCCGCCGTTTCCATTGCGGACAGCAGGGTGGCTTCGGTATGTAGCGGCTTGGGCTTGGTCTTCCCTTCTGTGATGGAAGAGGCTTTCAGTGTCAGCGTGTCGCCTTCCTGCCAGCCGGGGATAGTGGTTTCATCCTTGTTTTCCTCGCCATAGACGGCACGCCATCCGGCTTGCCTGATGACGCTGCCTTTCACGGTAAACTCCACTCCGGCACATTCCGCCATGACAGCAGTCACGTCCTTGACGCATTTTTCGGAGAATGCCTCTATCATGCGTCCGGCAATCATCTGATAAATGGTGCTGTCCTCTTTGGAGAGGAAGAGCGGTTTCTCTCCCGTGACGAGCAGGGCATGGTGGTCTGTTACCTTGCCGTCATCCACGCTGCGGCGTGTCGGGATGGCTTTTGCCCGCACCTTGTCTTTCCATTCGGGCTGCGTGCCGATAAAGGCGAGCAGCTTGGGGATTTCAGCGAACACGTCTTCGGGGATGTAGCGGCTTCCCGTTCTCGGATAGGTTATCAACTTCTTCTCGTAGAGCTTCTGCGCGATTTCAAGCGTCTGTTCCGCCGTGAAGCCGTGCTTGGCGTTGGCTTCTTTCTGGAGCGTGGTCAGGTCGTACAGCAACGGGGTATCCTCCGTTTTCTCCTTGCGCTCGGCTTTCGTTACCGTTGCGAAGCCTGTCGCCTTTACCTTATTATATAGCTCCGTTGCCGGTTCTTTCGACTTCCATTTTTCAGAGGATGAGAATTTCACGACCTTGCCGTCGCAACCGTCCGTTGCGATATGGAGCTGCCAGAAGGCTTCGGGCGTGAAACGGCGGTTCTCCCAGTAGCGTTCACACACCATCGCCAGCGTGGGTGTCTGCACCCGTCCGACGGAATACGTGCCGTGTCCGGCGGCGATGGAGAGTGCCTGCGTGCCGTTGATGCCCACGAGCCAGTCGGATTCGCTTCGCGCTTTGGCGGCGAGGTATAGGTTGTCATACTTGCCGCCGTCTTCGAGGTTGCGCAATCCCTCGCGGATAGCCTTGTCGGTGAGCGAGCTTATCCACAGGCGCACGAAAGGAGTGGTACTGCCCGTGTAGTGGTAGAGGTAGCGGAAGATAAGTTCACCCTCGCGTCCGGCATCGGTCGCCACGATGATTTGTTCGCTTGCATCGAACAGTCTTTTGATGACTTTTATCTGCGACACCACGCCGCTGTCGGGCTTGTAGCCCTTCTCTGTCCTGACCTGACGGGGGACGAGCGTGAAGGTGTCGGGGATAATCGGGAGGTTGTCACGGACGAATCCGCGCACGCCGTAGCCGTCAGGCATGGCAAGCTGGACGAGGTGTCCGAATGCCCATGTCACGGCATAGCCGCCTCCTTCGAAATATCCTTCCTCTCTTTTTGTCGCGCCCACGATGCGGGCGATTTCACGTGCCACGGAGGGCTTTTCTGCAATGATTGTCTTCATGTTTTCTTGCTTTTGTTGTTGATACTTTGGATTTTATTTTGGATTCAGTGGCGGACACGGGATTACATTTTCATGCCCTTGCCCGTTTTCTTCGGTTTGTCCTGCTGCTGTTGCTGGCGGGCGGTCCTCGGGGCTGTCTGACCTTTCTGCAAAGGCTCTTTCAGGTTCTTTGTCGCCTCGTTGGTCTTGCCCTCGTTGTTCACCGCCACCTGCGTGCGGCTCTCGTTGGACGGGGCGACCTGCTGCCCGACATCGGGGTTCGTGTCGTAGCGGTATGGGCGTCCCTTCTCCGGGTTGAACTTGATATACATCGTGGCATGGAAGCCCTGCTTGTCGGTCACGTTCTCCAGCTTCACGGCCTTGCCCGCCACATAGTCGGCTTTCTGCTGTTCGGTGAAGTTCACGCCGCTCCATTTGCTGATGGGGCGGATGCTGCCGTCCTCGTTCGTCCACGTGTTGCGGCGTTGCTCCTTCTTGGTCTGGTCGGCATTTTCCCCGCCTTGCGCCTGATTTTTCGAGGTGTCGCCTTTGGTTTCCTGCGTCTGTGCGGTACGGGGTGACTTGCCGGTTCCCGGCACGAACTCCACGCCGCGCTGCTCCACGTTCACTTGCAGGGTGGTGACGAACTTCCTGCCATCGTTGCGCTCGATGAGCTTGTCGCGCACGGGCAGTCCGGCGCGGAGCATGTCCCGTTCCTGCGCGGTGATTTCCGTCTTGCCGATGCGCTCCGGGATGCGCACCTTGCTCGCCGGAATGTCCGTGATTTCATTCGTCTTGCGGTCGATGCTGATGTAGGAGGGGATGATTTCGCCCGTTTCCCTGTCCACAATGTCCACGACCCTGCCGAGGTTGCCCGTTTCGCGGAGGTTCTTCCGGTCATTGTCGGAGAATTTGTGTTCCTTGTACTCATCTAACTTCTGCTCCTTGCGGATGAAGTGCGGCACGAGGCTGACATTCCCCTCGCCGTCCTTCTTGAAGGAGAGGCGGGCGTCCAGCTCGAACGATTCGCCGCCGAAGGTCGGTTTGACCTTCACCAAGTCGGACTTGCCGTAGTGGAGCATCTTCGTAAGGTCACCGGACTTTTCAAGGTCGTCACGCTTCACGCCCCATCTGTCCTCCAGTTCCTGCCAGTTGATTTTACTCTCGTCGATGGGCCGGTAGCCCCGTTTGCCCTGCGTCTGTTCGGAATTGTCCTGTTGCTGTTCTTTCTGTTGTTCCATGTTCTCCTGTTTTTGAGGTTCTTGTTTCTCTGTCTGTTGCGCAGCTTGCTCTTCCATCACCTGCTGTTGATAGGGGAAGGTGTCGATTTTGTGCGGTGCGAGGATTTGTTTGTTCTGGTACGGATGCTGGAGCAGGTCTTTCATCACGCCCAGCATGGAATCCACTTGGTCCGCCGCGATGCGGTAGAAACCGAAGCGGCTGGGTTCCTTGCACTGCCGGAAGAAGTTCTTGAAGAAGTTGTCCAGCACGTCGCCATGTCGGTCGAATTGCAGGAAACTCTGCGCGTTCTCCGCTTTCGCGGGGGTGCGTTTAGGTGTACCGTCTGCGTTCAGCCCGGCTACCACGCTAATCTCGCCCGTCTTCTCGTCACGGACTACCAGCACGTCCTTTTCGTCTTTTTTCTTTGCCATCTAAAAATGTTTTAATGGGTTATTTATGAAAGAAATTATGGATACGAGCCTTGTAGAAGGCTATATCTTCTTTTTTGAAGTCCTTGATATGGTTGGAAAGGAATGTCAGCACATCCTCCTCGCTGTAATAGGTTTTCTTGCCCAGTGTCTTGTAGGGCAATGCACCGACGCTGCGGTAGCGTTGCAGTGTGCGCTTGCTTATCTGGAGCAGCATGCACAGGTCCTGATTGTCGAAAAGGTGGATGCTTTCCGTGAGGGCGGGCTGTCGTTCCTCCGTCTTTATTGCCAGCAGCAGTTCGTCCTGACGGTCGAGCCGTTCCATCAGCTTCTGCATCCAGCCCTCGAAGATGTTTCGTGTGAGCAGTTCCATAGCTATGTCCTCCTTCCTTTGGGTGTGCCTCCCGTTCGTAGCGTGTGGTTGCGTTTCAGCTCCTGCGGTGTCGCGGCGTCCTCGTTGACGGTACACTCATCAAGCAGGCGGTCGATTTCAGACTGCCGGTAGCGGCATTTACCGCGAAGCACGACATAGACGATGCGTTGCTCGCTGCGCATACGCTGGAGGGTGCGGGTACTCACGTTAAGCAGCTGCGCCGCCTCGCGTGTGGTGAGCAACCTGTCGGACGATGCCGCTTTCTTGTCGCCGGAGGCGGCACGGACGTGTGCCGCAATCTCCGCTATCTGTTCCGTCAATGACCGGAAGACGGAACTTTCCATCGTTATCACTTTCATATTCAGTCCTTTCTTTTTGTTTCTGCGGCAAAATTCGGCAATAAACAAAAGGGGCTTTAACAACTCACTACGTGACTCACGTAAGATTTTTACGGAAGATGGCTCCATAACCCGGTCAAACGGCGCAACAGGCAGCCTTTCAGCGGAAAACGGTACGTGTTAAGGGCTGCATCGTTACCTTTGCGGGCAAACCGGTAATTGCATGAATATGGAAATAGTATCTATCGAGAAAAAGACTTTCGAGATGATGGTGGCGGCATTCGGCGCACTCTCGGAGAAGGTCGCCGCCCTGAGGCGCAAAAGCGACACGGGGCGCATGGAAAGATGGCTCACGGGCGAGGAGGTCTGCGGGCAGTTGAGAATAAGCCCGCGCACGTTGCAGACGCTGCGCGACAGGCGGCTTATCGGCTACTCGCAGATAAACCGCAGGTTCTATTACAAGCCGGAGGAGGTGAAGCGGCTGATACCGCTTGTCGGCACGCTCTATCCGCATGGCAGATGATTTGATTTATTCACCCACTGAATCCGAAGTTATGATGAACGAGACCAACGATGTTTTTACGATGGAAGACGAGCCGATAGCCTCTGTGATGCAGGATATGCGCAAAGGCTCTAAATGGCTGTCCGCATTTCTGGAAAGTTACCGTCCTCCGCTGGACGGGGAGCGTTACCTGACGGACGGCGAGGTGGCGGAACTGCTCCGTGTGAGCCGACGCACCTTGCAGGAATACCGCAACAACCGCGTGTTGCCTTTTATCCTTTTGGGAGGGAAGGTGCTTTACCCGGAAACGGGGCTGCGCGAGGTGCTGGAAGCGAACTACCGCAAGCCGCTGGAGTGAGGCGGTTGCATGAAAAAGTAAACGGGCGACACCTTTTGTGGTGCTGCCCGTTTACTTGTCTTATGGGGAATCTGTTTTTAACAGTACCCGACCTTTCCGTTCTGAATGAACATCACGTATGCCTGCCGGTTATCTTTTGAGAGTGCCTTTCCCACCAGCCATGTGCGGAACAGGTGGGTGTTGTAGGTGTTCAGCCGGAAAGCGACCGGGATGATGATTTCAAGCGCGTACACGTCCGCGTACAGCCCGTTTTCAAGCTGCATGTAGCGACACAACTCGTAGTCGTTAAGCACGTCCGACTTGCGGACTGCTTTGATGGCAGCGTTCACTGCCGGGACGGTCGTATGGAACAGTCCGGCGATTTCGGTGGCGGTCATCCACACTTCGTTACCGGTTACGCTGACCGCCTTGTCCTCTATGATGATTATGTCACGCTTCATGGCTTCTCTTTTTTAGATGGTACAACCTGCAAATTCCTCAATGCCGTTCAACCTTGCCGCAAGGATCTCCATGTCTTGATTGAGTTTTTCTTTGGTTATCTTCGCGTAAATCTGCGTTGTCTTTATGCTCTTGTGTCCGAGCATAGAACTGACCGTTTCGATGGGTACGCCGTTGGAGAGAAATACCGTTGTGGCCGCCGTGTGGCGGCTCTGATGCCACGTGATATGCTTGGTGATGCCGCAACGCTTGGCGACGGCACGGATACCGGCAAGGCACGTGTTGTAATGCGGGACGGGAAATATCCTGCCGTTCTCGCACAGTCCACGGTATTTGCCGATTATGCGGTTGGCGATGTCAAGCAGGCGGATGTTGGACACCACGCCCGTTTTCTGGCGGTTGATGTTTATCCACTCGTGTTCATCGAAATAGGTGCGGATATTCTCTTCCGTGAGGTTGCGCATATCCGAGAATGACAATCCGGTGAAAGCGCAGAACAGGTAGAGGTCACGGTACAGTTCCTGTTTGGCGTTTTTCAGTTTGCCCTCCATCAGCAGGCGGATTTCCTCTTTGGTAAGGAAACTGCGTGTCGTTTCCTCCTTCTTGATTTCATACTCGCGGAACGGGTCGCGCGTCAGCCACTCGTTGTTGATGGCGATGAATACCATCGTCCGTAGCGGGCAGACGTACAACCAGACGGTATTGGTGCAACAGTGCTTGTCCGTGCGCAGGAACATCTCGAAGTCGGAGATGAAAGCCGGGGTAAGCTCTTTCAGGGCGATGTCCTTCACATGGTAGCGGATGTCGAGGAACTCTTGCAGGTGCTTGTAAACGATACGGTACTTTTCCAGTGTGCCTTTGGCTTTCATGCCTGCCTCCACCTGTTTCTCATAGTCCTCGTTGTGCTGGCGGAACACCTGCATCAGCGTGTGATAGCGGTGTTCCAGTCCGAGAAAGGCGTTTTTCACCTTTTCCGCCGTGACGAAGTTGTCACGCTCCATGATTTCCTGATAGTGTCTGTTGATGCGTACCCGCATTTTGTCAAGCATACGGTTCGCTTCGAGTGCCGCCGTGCTTCTGCCCGTGACACGTCCCCCTTTGGTGTCCCACAGTTTCGGATCGACAGTCAGCTTGCAGCTGAACTGCGTCTGGCTGCCGTCCACCGTGATGCGTCCCATGACGGGAACTGTCCCGTCTTTTTTCACTACCTGACGCTTGAGGTAGTAGATTACTGAAAATGTACTCTTCATCGTCCTTAATTTTTTTGGTTTCAAAATTAGTTGGTGAAGAGTCCGGTGTCGGTACGCAAAACGGGGAGGAACGGCGCAATCTTTTTCCGTAAGCAAATTTTTCGCGTGAGTTGTCGGTAACTCACTATTCCTTAGCGTCTTGTTTCGTCATCCGTACCCGTTTGTCGCATTTTCGGGCATGGTTACGAACAAGTAACGTTGCGGCGTCAGGATTTGGCTTTGGCAGGGATTGTAATGGCTTCACGAATTTTCGCCACTTCAACTAAAACCCTTGTAACTCAATTCTATCACTATATCTTTCCGCATTTCACTTTTTTGTAGTAACTTTGCGCTATTAAAAAACGGATACACACACTCTAAAACAGATGAATATGCCGGTATCATTTAAATATACTCTTTTTCTGCTCCTGATAGTTATTAGCTGTTGCCGTCCCTTGACGGGATATGCCGCTACCGGAGAGAAACCAATCCTTATGACCTGTTCGTACAATCCGGGAGCGTATCCAACTTCGGCCAATGTTTCCGACTTTATGGATGAATATGATAGGCTGGGGGGTAAAAGGGGAGTGGTCATTGAAAATATGAACTGTAAGAGCTTCTCTGATTTTCCTCGCTGGAAAGGGGTGATGAGAGACATTTTAGATAAATACCGGGGGAATCAGGAGCCGGCGTTGATTATTCTGTTCGGACAGGAGGCATGGGCCTCTTATTTGTCACTGAACGATTCGGTGACAGGGGAAGTGCCCGTGTTGTGCGCACTGACCAGCCGGAATGTGGTACTACTTCCGGATGATGAAAAAGATTTGGTACACTGGATGCCGGAATCATCCGATTTTTATGAAGATAATCTGAAACGGCAGGTACGTGGCGGATTTATGTACGAATATGACATTGCATCGAACATCCGCATGATCCGGGCTATCTATCCGGATACAAAGAATATCGCTTTTATATCGGACAATACTTATGGGGGTGTCACTTTGCAGGCGCATGTGCGGAGGGAGATGAAACAGTTTCCTGAACTGAACCTGATTCTGCTGGACGGGCGCGAACACACCATTTATACCATTGTGGACGAACTTCGGAAACTGCCGAAACATACGGCTGTACTAATAGGCACGTGGAGGGTGGACAAGAACGAAGGCTATTTTATGAGGAATGCCACGTATTCGATGATGGAAGCGATTCCGGACATACCGACATTTACAGCTACTTCCATCGGACTGGGTTATTGGGCTGTCGGAGGGGTAGTGCCTGCTTTCCGGACATTTGGTAAAGAGCTGGCGGCGGAAACAGTCCGGTTGTTGGAAAATCCCGGAGATACGACACTACGGGTGGAAGTGGTAGGCACGGAAGCACTACTGGATAGTAAAAAAGTGAAGGAACAGAAGATAAACGTGGCTGCATTGCCTATGGCGGTGAAGCTGGTAAACGAATCACCTTCTTTCTATCGGCAATACCGGTATCAGATCTGGGGTGGAGTAGGCGTTCTGTGTGTCTTGGTTATGGGACTGCTGATTTCTATCTATTTCTATCTGCGGACGAAACGGCTGAAGGATGATTTGGAACGTTCGCAGGCGGATTTGTATGAAGCGAAAGACCGGGCGGAAGAATCGAATCGGTTGAAAAGTGCTTTCCTTGCTAATATGAGCCATGAGATACGGACACCATTGAACGCGATCGTGGGCTTTTCGGACGTGTTGGCTTCGGGTGGAAGCTCGGACGAGGATCAGCGGAATTATTTCAGAATTATCCAGTCGAACTCCGATTTGTTGTTACGGCTGATTAATGATATACTCGATCTTTCGAGGTTGGAGGCAGATAAAGTGACGCTGACTCCGGAAGACTGTGACGTGGTTCAGCTATGCAGGCAGGCGTTGTCGTCGGTAGAGATGTCGCGCCGGGAATCGGGTAACCGGTTTGTTTTTGAAACCAAGATCGACTCTTTTGTTTTACAGGTAGATGTTCAGCGTTTGCAGCAGGTGCTTATCAATTTGCTGACGAATGCGGCGAAGTTTACCAAAAACGGTACAATCACATTGCAGTTTGAAGTAGACAGGGAGAAGAAGCGGGTATTGTTTGCTGTGGCGGATACGGGCTGCGGCATTCCGAAAGAGAAACAGAAGCAGGTGTTCGAACGGTTTGAGAAGCTGAACGAATATGCTCAAGGTACCGGACTGGGACTCTCTATCTGTAAGCTGACAGTAGATAAGTGGGGTGGCAGTATCTGGATTGATCCTGACTATGAAAGAGGGGCGAGGTTTGTAGTTTCGCATCCGTTGTAAGAAAAAGAGACTGTCACAGGGTCACACAGAGTTTATTCTCTATTTAAATCCTCTCAGTGAGCCTCTGTGTGACTCTGTGGTGAATCAAATTTAAAACATTATTATGATGAAAAGATTGATTTGTATTTATGCTTTCTTGCTTTGCCTGGTATGTGTATTGCCGGCACAAGAGAGAGAGGTGAAACTCAAGATTGTGCAGACCAGCGATGTACATGGTAATTACTTCCCTTATAATTTTATCACTCAGCAAGAGTGGGGCGGAAGCCTTGCACGCGTGTATGCGTTGGTGCAGAAGAATCGGGAAGTTTATAAAGAGAACCTTATTTTGCTGGATAACGGAGATATTCTGCAAGGACAGCCTTCGGCTTACTACTATAATTATATAGATACGGTGACACCACATGTCTGTGCCGAAATGATGAACTTTATGGGATACGATGCCGGAAACATGGGAAATCATGATGTAGAAACGGGACGCCCTGTATTCGACCGTTGGATCGGTGAGTGTAACTTTCCGGTGCTGGGGGCTAATATTATCGAAACGGCTACGGGCAAGACCCATCTTCCTCCCTATCAAGTGTTGGAACGTGACGGGGTGAAAATTGTGATATTGGGCATGATTACGCCGGCTATTCCCGCTTGGTTGTCGGAGAACCTGTGGCAGGGGTTGCGATTCGACGATATGGAGGAGACAGCACGGAAGTGGATGAAAGTGATCCGTGAGAAGGAAAAACCGGATTTGGTGATCGGGCTGTTTCATGCAGGGCAGGATGCTTTTGTGATGTCGGGTAAGTATAACGAGAATGCATCGTTGAATGTGGCGAAGAATGTGCCGGGATTCGATATGGTACTGATGGGGCATGACCATGCCAAGGAGTGCAAAAAGATAGTGAACGTTGCGGGTGACTCCGTGCTGGTGATTGATCCGGCAAGCAACGGGATCGTAGTGTCGGACATTGATGTGACACTGAAATTGAAAGACGGTAGAGTGGTGAGCAAACAGATAGACGGGGTATTGACGGATACAAAAGAATATGGTGTAAGTGAAGCCTTTATGAGACATTTTGCAGTGCAATATGGTGCGGTAGAGAAGTTTGTTTCGAAGAAAATCGGTGTGTTTACGGAAGACCTGTCTACTCGTCCGGCCTATTTCGGCTCTTCGGCATTTATCGACTTTATCCATTCGCTGCAACTCGACATCTCGGGGGCAGACATTTCGTTTGCTGCTCCGCTCTCGTTTGATGCTGAGATAAAGAAAGGAGATATTCACGTGAGCGACATGTTCAATCTGTATAAGTATGAAAACATGCTTTATGTGATGAAGCTGTCAGGGAAAGAGATTAAAGACTTCCTGGAAGAATCTTATTATATGTGGACGAATCAGATGAAGTCGCCGGAAGATCATTTGCTGTGGTTGAAGGAGAAACGTACGGCGGGTGCCGAAGACCGGGCCTCGTTCCAGAATTTCAGCTTTAACTTCGATTCGGCTGCCGGAATCATTTATACAGTGGATGTGACTAAACCGAAAGGAGAGAAAGTGACCATCGTCAGCATGGCAGACGGTGCTCCGTTCCGAATGGATCATATATATAAGGTAGCACTGAACTCTTACCGTGGCAACGGCGGTGGAGAACTACTGACAAAGGGATCGGGAATTCCACAAGAAAAGCTGAAAGAGCGTATCATATTCTCAACGGATAAAGATCTCCGTTTTTATCTGATGCAGTATATCGAAAAGAAAGGCACACTGAATCCCCGTGCGCTGAACCAGTGGAAATTTATTCCCGAAGAGTGGGTGAAGCCCGCTGCAGAGAGGGATTATGAATATCTGTTTGGAACTAAATAATAGAATATGGCTGAAGAACTTACATTTATATCGGGCAGCAAAGAGGAACAATATCTCTCTTTGTTGCCTCAGGTAAAGGCTCTGATAGAGGGGGAAGAGGACCTGGTTGCCAATTTGGCTAATGTAGCTGCTGTCTTGAAGGAAGCTTTCGATTTTTTCTGGGTAGGTTTTTATCTGGTGAAGCAGGACCGGCTGGTACTGGGACCGTTTCAGGGACCGGTGGCCTGTACGCGCATTCGAAAAGGTAAAGGAGTTTGCGGCACGGCCTGGGAGGAAGCTAAAACCCAGTTGGTTCCGGATGTGGAAGCTTTCCCGGGACATATTGCTTGCAGCTCGCTTTCCAGATCGGAAATTGTGGTTCCACTGATAAAGGAAGGTAGGGTATGGGGAGTGTTGGACATAGACAGTGATCTCCTGAATTTCTTTGATGAAACCGACCGGAAATATCTGGAAGAAATGTGTAGATACTTATGAAAATAATAACTATCTTTGCCGACTTAAAAATAAGAGTGCAATAGGTGGGATACATCAAAAGAGTTCTATTATCGTTTCTGTTGTTGACGCTGTTCGTGACGTACCAGGTGAGCATTACGATGTTTACCCATGTGCATTACGTAAACGGTGTAATGATTGCGCACTCTCACCCCTATAAAGGTACTCACTCACATTCTACATCTAATATTGTTGTTATTGCCCATTTTGCCACATTCCATTCGCTGGAAGCCCATGTGCAATATGATTTTACACCCGAACGGCCGGTGCTGTTTACGGTAGAGATACCTGAGAGTATACCGGTGACAACTGAAACACATTTACGGGTAATTTCTTTGCGTGCCCCTCCGGCCGAACAGGCTTAAACTAAATTTAGGGGGAGAGCCCCTTTCCGTTTCTTTTACTCTTTTATATATCATAGCTAATAACAAACAATGAAAAATTATATAGTTATGCTTGTGCTTGCGTGTGTAAGCATGAGTTTGTATGCAGTCAATCCGATTAAAGAAGGTAATATGATTGCCGGACACGTTATTGTGAAAGGCACTGAAGAAAGCATTCCGTTCGCAACGGTAATGATATTGGGGACCAACCGTGGTGCGGTATCCAATGAAGAAGGGCAGTTTGAATTTCGTAAGTTGGCTGCCGGGAAATATACACTCCGTGTACAGGTAATGGGGTATAAAACACAGGAAAAAACAATCACGGTCAGTGCAGAGGCCACATCGGTGGTTCATTTCCAGATGGAAGAAGAAAGTTTTATGACAGATGAAGTGGTTGTCTCGGCCAACCGGAATGAGGTGAGCCGGAAGGCGGCGCCGGTGGTGGTGAACGTGATGAGCGCCAAGCTTTTTGAAACGGTGAATTCTACCGACCTGGCGAAGTCGCTTAATTTTCAATCAGGGCTGCGGGTAGAGAACAATTGTCAGAACTGCGGTTTTCCGCAAGTACGTATCAATGGATTGGAAGGTCCTTACTCGCAAATTCTGATTAATAGCCGTCCTATCATCAGCGCATTGTCGGGAGTGTATGGGCTGGAACAGATTCCGGTAAATATGATCGAACGTGTGGAAGTGGTGCGCGGAGGTGGATCGGCTCTGTTTGGGGCCAATGCTGTGGGAGGTACAATCAATATTATTACAAAAGATCCGATAAACAATTCTTTTCAGGTGGCAAGCACGATGTCTAATATGAATGGTAAGTCGTGGGAGCAATATATGGGAGGAAACGTTTCTCTGGTTGCGAAAGATAATTCGTACGGTATCGCTTTGTATGAGACATACCGAAATCGTAATCCTTATGATGCGGACGGGGATGGTTTTTCGGAACTGGGCAAATTGAATATGAATACTTTCGGGATGCGTGCATACTATCGTCCCAACTATTTCAGCCGCATCAATGTGGAGTATCACACAACAAATGAATTTCGCCGGGGTGGCAATAAATTCAATTTACAACCTCACGAATCGGATATTACCGAACAAACAAAACATATTATCAATAGCGGAGGATTAAGTTATGACCGTTATTGGGGAGAGAAGCATAAGATGTCTGTATATGGATCTATCCAGCATACGGATCGCAACAGCTATTACGGTGCTCAACGGGATATGAACGCGTATGGTAAAACAAACGATCTGACTTGGGTAGTGGGAGGTATGTATGTGGGAAATATGGACCGTTGTCTTTTTGCCCCTGCTACATTTACAGGTGGTGTAGAGTATCAGAATAACTCTCTGCACGATGTGATGACCGGGTATCATCGTGACATGCAGCAGGATGTCCGTATTGCCGGAGGATTTGTACAGAACGAATGGCGCTTGAACCGCTGGACCATGCTCGTGGGAGCACGTCTGGACAAGCATAACCTGATCGATCATCCGATCTTTAGCCCGCGTGTGAATTTTCTATATAAGCCGAGCGATAATTTGCAGGCACGTCTGACATACTCTACCGGCTTCCGGGCACCACAAGCATACGATGAAGACTTGCACGTAACGGCTGTAGGGGGTGAAGGAGTACAGATCCGGTTAGCCGACGGACTTCGTGAAGAGCGCTCCAACAGTTTCAGCGGTTCGGTGGATTGGTCGTTCCCAATGGGACACTGGCAGTCTAATATTCTTCTGGAAGGTTTTTATACTGATCTGCATCATGTATTTGTGCTCGAGGATATCGGTCTGGACGAGAATGGAGATAAGATAAAGGAGCGCCGGAATGGCAGCGGGGCGAAAGTATATGGTGTCAATCTGGATGCGAAGGTAGCTCACGGGCGTGAGGCACAGTTGCAATTGGGATTTACAGTGCAACGCAGCAGATACAACCGGGCAGAGATATGGACCAGTGAAGGGGAAGAGGAACAGACAACGAAACGGATGCCTCGTACACCGGATTATTACGGTTATTTCACTTTCACGTCGGCACCGTTGAAGAGCTTTGACTTTTCACTTTCCGGTACTTATACCGGTAAGATGATTGTGCCGCATATGGCGGGATACATCGAGAAGTCGCGTATGGAGCACACCCCGCAGTTTGTGGACCTTAATCTGAAACTGAACTATACTTTTGTGCTGAAAGATCATATCAAGATGCAGGTGAACGGTGGAGTACAAAATATATTCAATAGTTTCCAAAAGGACTTGGATAAAGGAGAGTTCCGGGATGCAGGTTACTTTTACGGACCGACTCAGCCGCGGACTTATTTTGTGGGAATAAAGATAATGAATTAAATCCAGGGTTCACCACAGAGCCTCACAGAGTTTTATCGAGAAGAAATAGGAAAAACTCTGTGGGGCTCTGTCTATTTTATGGTGAACTCGTTTTTACTTATCAGGTATTCGTCGGAATGTTTTTATTCATATCTTTGTGATGTTACATTTGAATTAAAAAAAAGAAGACCATGAATAAAGAAGTAGATCTTTCAGTATCCTGCCTTGGAAAGGTGAAAGGGCTGAAATATGACGTTATCATCTTACCGTGGGGAGCTACGGAACCCCATAATCTGCATTTACCGTATCTTACCGATTGTATTCTTCCTCACGATATTGCCGTAGAGGCAGCCGAAATGGCACTTGCACGTTCGGGAGTACGTTGTATGGTGATGCCACCCGTACCTTTTGGAGCGCATAATCCGGGACAACGTGAATTGCCGTTTTGTATTCATACCCGTTATGCTACTCAACAGGCTATTCTGGAAGATATCGTATCTTCTCTTTATGTGCAGGGATTCCGGAAACTGGTCATCCTGTGTGGACACGGAGGAAACAATTTTAAGGGGATGATTCGTGATCTTGCCTTTGAATATCCCGATTTTCTGATTGCTGCCGCAAACTGGTTTGAAGTGGTTTCTCCCAAAGGGTATTTTGAAGCGGAGGTTGATGATCATGCCGGAGAGTCGGAAACTGCTGTGATGATGCATTATCATCCGGAATTGGTGAATCTGGCTGAAGCCGGTGACGGAAAGTCGAAGCCGTTTGCCATCGCTTCGTTGAATGAGAAAGTAGCCTGGGTGCCCCGCCATTGGGATAAAGCGACAGCAGATAGTGGAGTGGGAGATCCCAGAAAAGCTACTGCTGAAAAAGGTGAACGCTATGTGAAACCGATCGTGGAGAAGCTCGCCGGACTTTTCGAAGAGATGGTGAAACACGACCTTTATGAATGATGGGGAAGGTATACTTATAAAAAACAGGCAGTGGCGGATTTCCGACACTGCCTGTTTTTTTAATTGTTACCTAAAAACTAATCTTTATTCCTATAAAAAACAACCTATTTATTAACTGCTGCAAAAATACAGCGTGTAATTGGATTACGTTTTGATATAAATCAAAAAATATTTTTTACAGTACTCCCGAACGTACACGACTGAGTGTTTCCGGGGTCATCAGCAAGTAGGAAGCGATGTGTGATAACGGTGCCCGCTTGATAATCTCCGGATGGTGATGTAAAAGCAGGTTATAACGTTCACGTGCCGTTTCAAAACGCCATGAATCAGCTTTTATTTGTGATACAATGAGTGAATATTCCAGCACTCTGCGATAGAAAGCATTGATCTCTTTGGACTGTTCCAGTAACTTTTGCAGGATGTCGTAGGGAAGCATGTATATCACTGCCGGTTCCAACGCTTCGGCCATCAAGTGGGTGGGTTCTTGTTTCAATAAACTTTCGATGCACATCAGAATACATCCTTCGTATGAGAAGTGTTCGGTGACATCTTTCCCGTTCTTATAATAGAATTGCCGTAACATTCCTTTTCCGACGAAAACCATGTGACGGCTTATTTGTCCTTCGTTCAACAACATTTCACCCTTTTCCAGTTCTTTACGTATCAAGACCTGTGCCAGTAGTTCCCGTCCCTCTTTGTTCATCTCCGGATATCTGGAGTTTACAACAGCATCCACTGTCTCTTTCAGGTTTTCCATCATGTATATATTGATAAGTTATTATAGATTGCGGAGACAAAAATACGAAAATCAGTTGATATAAATCAATTTTTCAAAGTAAAAAGATTCCTTCTACTCCAATGACTGCCCTGGAGAGCGAGAGTATGAAAAAAAAGTTCTCTCCTTTAACATTTGAAACTTAGCTGGTTAACTTATTTCGCATAAAATCCGTGAAAAAAATGTTGTAGAAAGATTTGCGTAGTTCAAAAGTTCCCTCTATCTTTGCATCGCATTTGAGAGGAAATGCGGTTAAAAAGGAAGTTTGGGTGAGTGGCTGAAACCACCAGTTTGCTAAACTGACGTACGGGTAACCGTACCGGGGGTTCGAATCCCCCAGCTTCCGCACCAAATCTCAACTTTAAGATGACAAGGGAAGAGCCGAGTTTATTGCTTGGCTCTTTTTTGAATCTAATTTTCAGTCGGTGGGTTCGTCTAACGGTTAGGACACATGCCTCTCACGCATGTAATACGAGTTCGATTCTCGTACCCACTACAAATTAATAATCAGCCTTTTACGATAACGTAAAGGGCTTTTTTATTGCTTTTGGGTTATGAATGATAAATATGAAGAGAGGCTTGGTACTGACCGTATGTTGCCGCTTGTATTCAGGATGGCACTTCCTGCAGTAATTGCACAAATAGTAAATCTACTCTACAATATTGTAGACCGAGTCTATATCGGACACATTCCCGGAATTGGTACACAGGCGCTTGCTGGTATCGGTGTGGCAGGTTCTCTGATTATTTTGATTTCCGCCTTCTCTGCTATTGTGGCGGGGGGAGGTGCACCCCTTGCAGCCATAGCTTTAGGGCAGGGCAATCGCTCACATGCAGGAAAAATATTGGGGAACGGTTTTGTGCTATTATTACTTTTTACGCTCCTGACATCTGCCTTATCTTATCTTTTTATGGAGCCGATACTTTTGTTTACAGGTGCGTCCAATCAGACTCTCGGATATGCTACGGATTATCTTTCGATCTACTTGATCGGTACTTTGTTTGTAGAGGTTTCTGTAGGACTGAATACCTTTATTAATACTCAGGGCCGTCCCGGTATCGCTATGTTGTCGATCGTTATCGGAGCGCTACTCAATATCCTACTCGATCCTCTGTTTATTTTTGTTTTTGGATGGGGAGTGAAAGGGGCGGCGCTTGCTACTATCATTTCGCAAGCTTGTAGTGCTGCTTGGGTATTGGTTTTTCTGACATCCGGCCGTGCTTCTTTGCGACTTGAATCCCGATATATGAAATTGGATAGGAAAGTAGTGGGTGCTATACTGGCATTGGGCGCTTCACCGTTTATTATGGCGAGTACCGAAAGTCTGGTTGGCTTTGTCTTGAATGGGTCTCTGAAAACATTTGGTGATATCTACGTGAGCGCATTGACGATCATGCAGAGTGCCATGCTTTTTGTCAGCGTTCCGCTTTCCGGATTTGCATTGGGATTTGTACCTATTGTGAGTTATAATTACGGGCATGGAAACCGGGAGAGGGTTAAAGAATGCTTTAAGATAGTGATGACCTTTATGTTCTTGTTCAATTTTATTTTGATTCTGCTGATGATCCTGTTTCCGCCTGTCATTGCTTCAGCCTTTACGTCCGATGAAAAACTGATAGAAACCGTAGTGCGGGTGATGCCTGTATTTCTGGCAGGAATGACGATTTTCGGATTGCAGCGGGCATGCCAGAATATGTTTGTCGCACTGGGGCAGGCAAAAGTTTCCATTTTCATAGCATTGCTCCGTAAGGTGATTTTGTTGGTTCCGTTGGCTCTGATACTTCCGCATCTGATGGGCGTGGTAGGAGTTTATGCTGCCGAAGGCATATCGGATGCTACGGCAGCTATTTGTTGCACAGCCATCTTCGCTGTTCAGTTCCCGAAGATTATGAATAAATTGGCGATGCGTTGATTACCGAGAGGATTGAGGTGCCGCTTTTTGTTTTTTCTTAGAGGCTATATACCATAAATAGATAGCCAATATGACAAAAACAGCCAGAATCGTGATCATCTCTGTTGGATGCCCTAACGGATCAACCCATATTTCGCTGAAGAAATCCATTCGTCCCAATATTTCCACCGGTGTCCAGAATACGATTACCGTGGCTATTGCCATGCGGATGTTTGCTCCCCAAGAGGCAAGTCGTAACTGTCGGCGAAACATGAACACTGAACCGACCAGGCAACCCATACCTATCAACATAGTCACCGGATGATGGTCCCCAAGGAAGTTACTGTCGTAACAGAACATTAGTAATAGGTAGCAACTCCATAACATCATGTTAAGTTCCATGAAGGTAACGATAGATGTATGACGGGTCATGGGGCGTGCCACGATTTCACTTTTCTTACTTCGGAACAATGCCGCCTGACACCAATTGATAAAGTTACAGCCTGTTTTTACACTAAATAGATAGAGCACCATGAACATAGCCCAGAATCCGAATGAGGTCGGCATAATCAGATATTCCGGTCGTGTTACTACTTCTCCATTTAGCATTTCGGGCTGTACTCCGTATCGGTTGGCATAGTACATAAATAAAAACTCTACCCAGCCTGTCCAAAAAAGCAGGCCACCGAACAGTCCCCAAAGCGTTTGTTTCGTGTCGTTTCGTGCGAAGACACCGATGATAACCATAAGCAATCCTACTCCTCCCATGGCAAATGCCGTATAATGGAGTGCACTAGGAATGATCAGATGCTCCATCATAATCATTAGGGCATGTCCCAAAGGCATGGTAAATAGAACTAAAAGAAAAGAAGCAATTGTTTTCCACCAATATCTGGTTTGATTTTTCATTGTTGTTTGTCTCATTTTGGGTTATACTTAATTTAATTCATCACAATAGTAACTGATTTGTCCGCCACTGTCGCCTATCTCTGAATCGGCATTATACCAACTGATGATTTGTATCTTGAAATATCGTTTACCATCGGCGGTACGTATCACGTAGGTGTGATAAGAGGGCGTGTAAACCGGAGGGGGGCCGGCAAAACTCATGGCTTCAGCCAATATCGGATTGGCGCTGGTCAATGTTTTAGCCGGACCGGTATTGGGGTCGAACCACGGATTCTCATTAAAATTCAGCCCATGCTCTATCAGATATTTGTTCCAGTCATTTTGCGACATTGTGACGTATACTTCAGTATCATTGTCTACCGTCCATTTCAAATCAGTGGGTAGTTGCGAAACAGTTTTCCATTTGTCATAGCTTCCATATCCCAGGTCAGCGGCAGCACCCTGACCGATGCCACTGGTACCACTGTTGGTGCGCAGGCGATATCCGCAGAATGCGAGATCCCAATCTGTGCGCTCTTTCTGTTCTCCTTCAGTAATATCCTGATTAGGTGAAAGGGTATTAAACCGCTCTCCGGTACGTAAGTTGAAATAAATCCAATCGTTCGTAACACCGGTGGAATAACCGCATGTGCGGGGCAGTGTTTTACCGGTAAACGGTTCGGCATCATATTTTACACACGAAGTTATTATAATGCAGCAGAATGACAAGCATAAAGCTTTAAAAACATTCATTTCTCTCATTTCTTTTTCTTTAATGCATTTATTACGTCGTCTATCATAAACTCAATCTGTACGTGTCCGCGGGCGCCGGGGGTGGCGGGTACATTGAACATGGTCACTCCCGAACCCAATGTTTTGGGCTTATAGTTTAAAAGGTTGTCTACGCCCAGTGTCACTTTTACTTTATTGTAGAAGGTTTGTGAAACGGACAGATTACACAGCACATATGCCGGAAGATCGCAACGGAAGTAGGCATCCTTGCTGGTATTCTCTTCCTCAATCCATACACGATCCTGCACATCGAATTTCTTGTTACCCATAAATGATGCGCTGAATATGGCACCCAACCGATAGTTTTTGCGATTGTACTTATAGTCCAAACTGGCTGTAGCTGCGTGAGGAGAGGTGGTGTTAACCTGTACACCTTTAAGTTTGCTCACATTGACAAAACTGTAGGTGGCATTCAGCGTCAGGAAGTCAAACATGCGCCAACGTCCCAGTGCCTCCAGGCCCAGTAAGCGCTGTTTGCTGAGATTAGTGTATTCAAAATTGTATTGCATGTCATAGATTCTCCAGACTCCTTCTATTTTATCTTTAAAGTAGTTTCCGTAAATCGTACCGGACAAGAATAGCCGGTCGTTGGTGTATTCGGCTCCAACTGACATGTAGTTGTTTTTCTCCGGTTGCAGGTATTCGTTGCCTTTTATCTGAAACATGCCCAGATGGTCCCAGTTGAAGAAAAGCTCTTTGATACTGGGTGAGCGGTAACCCATTGAATAGTTGGCACGGAAACTCCATTGGTCGTTGGGTGAAAACTTGGCTGCGATTTTGGGCATTCCCATGAATCCGAAAGCATGGGAAAAGTTAGTACGCAACCCGGCGGAAATCATCCATTGTTTAGACACTTCCCATTCGTCCTGCAGAAAATATTCCGTTTCTTTCAGTGACCGTGTAGTCATTTTGCGATTCACAAAACGGTCGCTTGTCAGGTCATCCGAAATATGTTCCACTCCAAAGATCAGATGGTGGGCTTTAAAGTAATTGCTGGTGATGGTCAGTCGTGGTTGCAAGATTCGGCTTTCATATACCTTCTGCCGTTCATTCCGGCGTTCGTGTCGTTTAAAGCGATCATAAAAATCGCTATGTAAACTTCCGGTTACAGAAAACCAGTCCTTCACATGGTAAGTGGCTTTGATTCCTCCCGTCCAGTCACGTGCCTGGCTAAAAGTCAGATCTTGTATCAGGTCGTATGTATTCATGAAGAATGCGCTGCCATAGAGTAAAACCGATAAATCTTTGTTCGGATCGTAATAAACCTTTTGTGAAGCTGAAATATGCTCGGTTCCTTCGATTCCCATAGGAGGACGCGCTGTAGCGCTGGTTACAATGATATCGTGAGGTAGGAAGGGATTGGCTTCCTGTGTATATATCTTCTTGTCATTTTCCGCCTGATAAAGATAGAAAGCATCACTTTCGCTGTACCATACATCTGTTTGCGAGATAAATGCTCCCTGCTTAAAACCTGCGGAGACCCAACTTTGCAGATTTGGCCGGTCAGCATTCTTTTCGAACATGTAGAGGAAGTCACTCTTTGATGGATTTTTATAATTACGTTCGTTCATTTGCCCGTAACGCACTCCGGCATCGATACTAAGAGGTTTGTTCGTCTTTTTAGTTATCAGATTGATAACGGCTCCTGCCGCACGCGAACCATACAGAGTACTACTGGCACCTTTCACAATCTCGATGCGGTCTATGGCATGCAGATTGAAACGTTCGTAATCCAGGTTTCCCGCCATGTCTCCGGTCAGTCGTTCTCCATCCATCAGGAATAACACATGGCGTGCATCCAGTCCCTGCATGCTTATTTCATTGCCAAAGCCTACTTTCTGTATGTTCAATCCCGGTGTTTCCTGCTGCAGAGCCTGCTGCAAGTTTCCATATCCGGCGTCTACCAGTGCTTTTCCTCCCAACACCTGCGTGGTCACCGGAGAAAGTTTGATGGGACGTGCCGTGCGTGAACCCGTTATCACTACTTCGTTCAGTCCCATTACATCTTCCGTCATGTGAAGGGTCAGGTTTCGGGTTGCTTGTGTTATTTTTCCTTTCAGGGGTATGTAGCCTACCGAAGTGATGTGGTAATGGTATGTACCGGGACGAGGGAGCTTCAAGATGGCATTGCCATTCAGGTCAGTGATGGCATACAACGTCTTTTCCGGATTATCATTTTCTGCAAATTCTATATTTGCCGCTATTATCGGTTGCTCGGTCTTTGCTTCCAGTATTGTGAGTTGCACTTTTGTTTGGGCCATAGAGGCGGTACATATAAACAGAAGCAGACATGTGATCGTTACAAATTCTCTTTTTTTCATTTTTCTAAAAGGGTGTGTGATTCACAGTTTATGATAACCCATGTTTCTTCTTATACTCTTCCAAGTCTTTTTCAAATTGTGCGAACTCCTTTTCATAGTTGTTGATGCGCGTCTTGTCTATTGTTTGCAGGAAACACTCCGAGCGAACGTTCATCATGTTGTAGTCCACAATAAAATTAATCTGGTGAGTGTCGGTATTATAATAGCCTTTTACACTACTTCCTTTAGCATTGGCCGGAGTGCCGTCTTTTTCTTCCCCCCAAGTAGAGCCGTCCTCACCATAGAATTTGATCCAGCCTGCACCCGGATATTCGTCTTTTTCCCATGTGTTGAGTTGCATGGTTTGTACGTCACATTTGAAGTTGATGATCATCCCCATTTTGCCTACGGTGAAATTAAGAAGAGACACACTGAAAGTATTTGTATCTGTATTATTCCAGTCAAACTTAAATTTGGTGGGGCATCCTTTTTCAAGTAATGTTTTATTGACACCATTCAGGGTGGCATGGGTATTCAATACGATTTCTCCGGTCAGAAAATCTTTTGCTTTCTTTACGAGTTCTTCCGAAGCTCCTCCTTTGGTTATTTCTTCGTCGGATGAACAGGATGCCAAAAATAAACAGATACTGCAAAGAATGATATAGGATAATTTTATTGTTTTCATCTTGAAAAATAGTTTTTTATGGTTTATATAATGAATATTCGGTTATTGTTTTTTTATATGAATGAAAGGTTGTTTTCTTGTCACAACAACAAGAAAACAACCTATGGTACATTAGTTCATTTTGTGGAGAATATTATAAAAAACTTTATGCTCCACTAAAATTCACTTTGTTCCTTCAAATGTAACAATTGCTTCGAATAGTGAACCTGAATATTGAGTATTTACGGTAACTGTAAACTTCAGGTAGTTTCCGGTAATTTCTCCTTCCACTAAAGCATCATAGGATAGGGGGAGTATACCGATCTTGAGTTTTACGGCACTTTCACAGGTCTGGCTGAAGTTTCCTCCGGATGCAGGGACAGTGATGTCCATCGCGTCGACCGTAATCGATCCCGGCATCGAACCTATTTTGAATGAATCAATATGAATATTGACTGTTCCGTCTCCATTATCGGTTACATTGGCAACCTTTCCATAAACCGGATTTTTTTCTCCATTCATGTAAACTCGGATCAGGTTACCCTGATAGTTACCTTCCAGACTTTCGGCAACAGTTGCTACTGAATATACGTCACTTGCTGCACTTGCAGAAACATTACTTGAAATAGCTGTTATTCCGAATAAAGCTATTCCCCAGATAAAAACTTTTTTCAACATAAGATTGGTTTTAAAATTAAAATAAAAAATAACACATATATATATGCTTGTTAGCTGTTAAATCTTCTTTGTCCAACGGAAAGCACCATAATCACTGTAGTCTCTGTATCCGGAGTCATTTAGATTTTTTTTGTAAGTACTAAGGAATGTTTTACATGCCTCTTGCTTGAATTCATTTTCTGAAATAAGGATTGTGGCTTTCTGTGCGTCAGCCAGTGGCTTTAGTGTTTCGTACGCTGCACTATAGACATACTGGAAATTGGGATAAGTGATGGTACAATTCTCGAGTTGCAATAATATGACAGCCTGAAAACCGCGGAGAAAGCTTAAATCCATTTTTTTCAATGAAGGCAGGCTGGCCAGTTCTAATTGAGAGACAAGCCCTTTGCTCTGTTCCGGAAATTTGATTTCTTTTAAATTCTCACAATCGAATACATGTAGTACATTAGAGATTGTTTTATCAAAGTCGGTTGCTTCCTGATTGGTGACAAGTGTTTTTGATAGATCCAGTTCTGTCAAATATTTGTTGTTGCTTGAACCGAAACTTGCCAACTTGGCAGATTGTGAAAGATCAATGCCCTCAGGGGTATCTGCATTCAGAATGAAAAGGGCTTTAAGGTTGTCACGAGGCATAAGATAGGCAACCGAACAATGATTCATGCACTCAACTTGCACATAGAATGGTTTGTAGAAAGGATTATTGATAAAATATTCTAATCCTTCAATTGAATGTATATTTTCATTATCCGCATACCAGGCATCTATGTTAATGCCGCTGCCTTGTTCGGTCAGGGTCATTGGCTTACTAATGTCAATCTGGTTTCCATCTTTTGTAAACAGGCTTGCAAACTTCGATTTCAGATAAGTGCGGAAGTATTCATCGGGAATATCACGCAAGGTGGTATAGGCTTGCAGGATTCCGTTTGCATTTTGCATCTGCATGTCGGTGGCTGCACTGGCCGCATGGAATGGAACCAGATCCTCTATATTGTATTTGGCCGTTTCCGGTAAATAAAATTTAGTGAGTGGATGTAAGACAGTAGTGCTCATTTCATCATTTACCATTTTTACATCTACCAAACCTTTAAAATCATATATTTTATTACCTGATAAATCAATCGCAGTAATGTTTTTGGGCAATGCGGAGAAGTCGAAAACGGGGCCATACTCATTGTTCGATAGATTAATTTCAGCAAGGTTAGGCAATACTTCCAGTCCCGATAGATTAGCAATTTGGGTACCCGATAGATCAAGCGAAGTTGTACTTTTTACTTTATCATCCTGTACCAGTTTGCCTTCTGCATTAAAGGTATATCCTTTTTGTTGCAAGACAGTTCTTAGTTCAGTATTTGTCACTTCCACTCCATTCCAATCAATGTTGTTATCGTTAGTACATGAAGTGAAACATATACCGGAAACTGCTATAAACGTGCTAATATACATTCGAATTTTGTTCATTGTTTAATGATGGGTTTTTTGATAATTAATATTTGTTTTAATCCGGTTACAAAGTTATATGCGGTTTAAAATATGTACAATACCCATTTATGGGTATTCTGCTGTTGAAGTTTAATAGTAAACTTTTTAATATAAATATATTTTATCGGTTGTTGTAGTTTGTATTTTATAAGATGACTTTTTATATAAGATATTTATGTTAAAAAGAATCGTGCTATTACTGCTTGTGTAGAGGACGGTTAAAGCGGTATTTCATCGAGATTATAAAATAACTTCCTATTTGTTGGGTGTGGTGTTCGGAAAAACCACTCGATGTCGTACTTCGGCTGTAGTTTTTCTTTTGATTCAGCATGTCTGCCCAATAGACTGATAATTCGGCCTGCTTTTTTTTCAGGAAGCGCCAGGTGATACCTGTATTCCATACTATCTGGTCGTCTTCTCCCTTCCGGATATTTGTACCATTACGAAAAGTATAGGTCGCGTCGGTTTTTAATTGTATGTTGCCGGGTAAATCGGCATAGGCATTGAATCCCAGAGAATAGTTACGGGTGTACGTATCTGTCTGCCGCAATGAATTGGAAGAGTGTTGAAAGCGCCAGTTCCCATTCAGGTCGATACTTCCCCATTTAGGGAAGTATCCCAGTCGTAAATTTGCGCTCAGTCCGGTGTTATGGGTAGTACTGTAGTCCGGTTGTTCACTTTCCCCTTCATTGATGAGACCGACATTTTGGATAAAAGATCCTCCTCCGACGGCCGAAATATTAAAACTACGGATGCGTTTCTGGTAACGTAGTGTTCCATGGATGTTCCAGTTACCATTTATGTTTACCGGATAACTCTCTCGCCCTCCCGTTTGCCGGTTATAGGTAATGGTACGGGTCTGGCTGTTTACCTCGTTTTGCCAGTTCAATGTAGCGAATATACCTTTTCGGATGTTTTGTGCTTCCAAACGGACTGATTGGCTATATGAGGGCTTCAGGTCAGGATTGCCGCGTGTGATATTTAGCGGGTCGCTATTGTCGGTCAGTGAAAGCAAGTCGGGTAGGGAAGGTTGTCGGGTATCTCCCCGATAGTTCAAGCGTATCAGACTTTTCCCTTTTTTCCACAGAATGGTGAATGTCGGTCGGAATCCGACTGAATGCATGGTAGTATCGGCTTGCTTCAGCCCTGTCTTCTGATCCAGACTGCGTTGCTCAGGCTGAATCGATAGTCCGGTAACAATATTCCATACCCGGGTGGAGTAGTTTATATGGAAAGAGACTTCGTGTCCGAGTGTGCGACTGTGGCTTCGGTTACTAAGGCTGTCGGTATACCCGGTTTCATACTGCGGAGGCAGATAGCCGGGAGGATCTGTTGTTTCATCCGTCACACCGGATAGGTTATAAGTGTTACGGTCGCTCTGCTGTTTGCTATAGTTCAAATTGTAAGAGAGCTGCATTTGAACTTTTTTTGTAAAAGGGTGAGTGAATATCAGTCCGATATTCTGATTCCGGTTTCCGTTAGGGCTTCGCTGATATTGATTCCGATAGAGAACCGAGTCATTCCCTAAGCTATTTTCCAATCGGTAATAGGTGGTTGACGAAATAGTGAAACTTTCATTTTTACCTTTGCTGTCACTATATTGTGCCATCAGGCTGAGGCTGCTTCCTTTTCGGTTTATTTGGCGCGTGATGTTGGCATTGAAAGTATATTGGAGGCGCTTGTCTGTAGATAATGAATTCATTGTTATATCGTTGAGTCGCATATCATCGGGGATATTACCGATATTGCCGAAAGGGTCTGACGTTTCGAGATTGGGATTCTCGTCGAATGCGGCTTGCCGGTTGTTATTGGTGTTGTTCCCTCTGCCTGAGTTCAGATTGCCGGAGAAGCTCACAAAGGTCTTTTCGTTTATTTGCCAACGCAGGGCAAGCATAGAGTTTATGGTATGGTTTCGGTTTGTACTTTCACCGGCAGAATATTGGTATTTATTTCCCGTACTCAGGTATTGTTCATAATATCCGGCCGATTTATTACCGTTATTGTTATGATTATAAGTCGTATTACCATTAATGGTCAAATTTTTGCCGAATCTTTTCACAAAGTTCAGTGCTATGTTATCCTGTATATTGTCCTTGTAACTGGTTGTCATGTTACGGTTACCCGAACGGACGATCAGTGAAAGGTTCTCGCCGCCTTTTTTAAAGTAGTTACCTAATAATTCAAGGTCCTTCTTATTATAGTTGCCCAGTCCGGCTTTACCCGATGCCAGCAAAGTGCTGTTGAATTCTTTTTTGGTTTGCAGGTCTAAGACATAATTTTCTTTTCCGCTACTGACTCCTATCGTTTTTTCCAGATCACTTTTTTTATCGTATACCTTTATTTTATTGATCAGTTCTACCGGTAAATTTTCCAATGCCAGACTGTTATTTCCGGAAAAAAAGGCTTCACCGTTAACGTTGATTTCAGTAATGGGCAGACCATTATAGACCAGAGTTTTATCTTTGCTGTTGTATTCCAACCCGGGAATACGTTTTACGAGATCTTCCAGATAACTACCTTCCGGTGTTTTATAAGCAGACGCATTGATTATGGTAGTATCGCCTATCTGCTCTATTTCACGTACTTGTGCGGTAACTGTTACTTCATCCAGTTCGATACCCTCTTTCAGTACAATGTTTTCCAGATGAATGTCAGGAACATTTTCTGTTAACTTATGGAATACTGGTTGCATTCCTGTATAAGAAACTTTCAATAAATAGCGTTTACCTTTGTACGCAGGATACCGGAGGTCAAACTTCCCATTTGCGTTGCTTGTCGTGCCTTTAACAAGCGTAGAATCTTTTTCGTTGATGACGAGAACGCTGGCGTAAGGTAAGGACTCTTTTTCTTTTGCGTCTGCTGCCATGCTCCATATTTGTCCGCTGACTCTTTGGGGCTGTTGGGCATATAGCTCAATAGCCATTCCGGAAATTAAAAGCAATAAGATACAGGTTTTACGCACGTCCATTTCGTATGTTTAGTATGAATGGTTGCAAAATTAGCGAGTTTCAGGTTTGCGTTCAATACCTTTTATTAGGTATAATAATCAGATTTATGAGTCATAGTTCTCAATGTATGTAACCGGAATTATATATAAAGGATGGGAGTGCAGATTATCGGATATAAAAAAAGGCTACTCTCACGAGCAACCAATCTTTGTTAACCTTAAATCTAATACTATGAAAAACACATTGCAAATGTACGGATTTGGATTATATCTGCAAATTATTCGGATATAAATCTCCGTTTTGTAACGTTATTTAGCGAATTGTCGTTTTCTGTTAACATTTGCTATATCCTTTTTAGAACTTTCTGCCTTCTTTTTCCTGTTTCCCTCTTTTATTTAGGTGATTCCCTCCGCAGATGTAGGTTTTTTCTTTTCATGCGAATCATTTCTTTCCCTACTTTTGTTCATATCAAACTGATATAACTAAAAAACTATACGATATGAAGACTTTAGCTTTTAAGTACTTAAAATTGTTTCTGCTGGCAGTGGCAATGATAAATCTTACTTCGTGTGAGGTTGAGATAGATGACTTTTATGATGATGACAACATCGGAGGTTCGTATTATAATAAATCCCTTGATCTTTGCAGTCGTGCCTGGGCGGATACGTTTTATGATGTCGATGGGAACTATTGCTATCAGGAGCTGAATTTTTATCTCGATCGTCATGGAGAAGATTATATCCGGGTGGAATATCCCAACGGACGTTATTCCGAATCGGTGTACTCCTTTACCTGGAATTGGGAAGATCGTTCACAATACTCCCTTCGGATGGTATATGGTCCCGGCGATGTCTCTTATCTCGACGATGTCTGGATCCGGGGTAATGTGCTAAGCGGGTACTTGGATGGACACGATAATTATGTTGACTTTACCGGAGTGAGATAACCTAAACTTTTATATAGATAATTGCAGGCGGATTGATATATTCTTGATATATGTCAATCCGCTTTTTCAGTGTTTTTAGATACCTTTGCAGCCCGAAACGGATAAGGTAAAATGACACACAGAATTCAACAGGAAAGCATAAAGAGACGTCTGGCAAAACTGGCTGCTCCTATTTTTATTGAGACATTACTGATTATGATGCTGGGAGCGGTGGACACCATTATGTTGAGCCGTCACTCTGACAATAGTGTAGCCGCTGTCGGAGTTGTCAACCAGATTATTATGCTGACTTTTTTGGTGTTTGAGGTGATCAATCTGGGGACATCCGTACTTTGCTCGCAGTACCTCGGGGCAAGGCTTGAAAAGAAGGTGGTACAGGTAGTGGGGGTGTCGTTGCTTGTCAATTTGTTGGTCGGCGGGATAATCAGTCTTTTTCTGTTTACAATGGCCCGGACTATCCTGCAATGGATGGGCTTGGGGCCGGAACTAATGGCCGACGGTATGGATTACATGCGTATCGTGGGTGCATTCGCTTTTTTTCAGGCTATTTCTCTCACTCTTTCCGCTTCATTGCGCAGTGCCAATAAAGCCGTATATCCGATGTTGGTGACGGTAGTAGTCAATATTCTTAATATTATCGGTAATTATTCGCTGATTTTCGGTAAGTTCGGCTTTCCCGAACTCGGGGTGGAAGGGGCGGCTATTTCTACAGCTTTCAGTCGTGGAGTATCTATGGTGATTTTGTTTATCATTCTGTTCCGCAAACACATTCATCGTTTCCCGTTAGCCTACTTCCGCCCGTTTCCTTTTATCGAATTGAAGAATCTGATGCGGGTCGGTCTGCCTTCTGCCGGAGAGCAGCTTTCGTACAGTTCATCGCAGGTGGTCATTACTTTTTTTATCAATATGCTTGGAGTCGAGGCACTGGCTACCCGTACTTATTGTGTCAACATCATCATGTTCGTCTATTTATTCAGTATCTCCATGGCTCAGGGAGGAGCTATCTGTATCGGGCATTTAATAGGGGAGAAGAAACCCCATGCAGCCTTTCTGCTCGGTAAGTACGTCATGAAGAAGTCTGTAATGATTACACTGATTCTTTCCGGTATTATTGCCGCTTCCGGACACGCTATACTGGGCTGGCTGACCTCCAATCCTGAAATCATCCGTATGGGAGTGATTGTATTGCTGATTGATGTGGTACTCGAGATAGGACGTCCCATTAATATTTTTGCGACGAATGCCCTTCGTGCGGCAGGCGACGTGAATTATCCTTTCTATGTAGGGTTGGTTGTGATGTGGAGTGTGGCTGTCGGTATAGGTTATTTATTTGGAATTTATTGGGCTTGGGGCATTTGCGGTATGTGGGTTGCCTTTGCTCTCGATGAAAACATTCGCGGAATTATCTTTGTTCGTCGTTGGTATGGGATGAAGTGGGTGAATAAAAGCTTTGTGAGGTCGTAAATAGTTGCTATCTTTGCCGACGCTAATGCATCCTTATGCGTTTTATGGATACATTGGCTTATGGATACATTGGTAAATTATTCACATGGAGTGGTTATATAGTCTCTTTATCGAACATTCTGCTTTGCAGGCAGTTGTCGTTCTTTCCCTGATTTCCGCCATTGGGCTCGGATTGGGCAAAATTCATGTTTGTGGCATTTCGCTTGGTGTTACCTTTGTCTTTTTTGCCGGCATTCTGGCCGGGCATTTCGGATTGTCCATTGATCCGCAGATGCTGAATTACGCCGAGAGTTTCGGACTTATTATCTTTGTATATGCTTTGGGGCTACAGGTTGGTCCGGGCTTTTTCAGTTCATTTCGTAAGGGAGGAGTTACGTTGAATATGCTTGCCATTGCAGTGGTGATCCTGGGCACATTTCTTACCGTTGTTTGCAGCTACACGACAGGGGTTTCCTTACCCAATATGGTAGGTATTCTATGTGGTGCCACCACCAACACTCCGGCTTTGGGAGCAGCCCAGCAGACATTGAAACAGATGGGGCTCGAAAGCAGTACACCTGCTTTGGGATGTGCCGTGGCCTATCCTCTCGGAGTGATCGGGGTGATTCTGGCGGTTCTGTTTATCCGTAAATTGCTGGTACGTCGGGAAGATCTCGAAGTAAAGGAGAAAGACGATGCCAACAAAACCTATATTGCCGCTTTTCAGGTACACAACCCTGCTATTTTTAATAAAAGTATTAAGGATATCGCTCATATGAGCTATCCTAAATTCGTCATTTCCCGTTTGTGGAGAGACGGCAATGTCAGTATTCCCACTTCCGAAAAGATTATAAAAGAAGGTGACCGCTTATTGGTTGTTACATCCGAAAAAGATGCATTGGCCCTTACCGTGTTGTTTGGCGAGCAAGAGAATACGGATTGGAATAAAGAAGATATCGACTGGAATGCTATCGACAGCCAGTTGATTTCACAACGCATTGTCGTTACCCGTCCAGAATTGAACGGGAAGAAGTTGGGAGCTCTTCGTCTTCGTAATCATTACGGAATCAATATCAGCCGTGTATACCGTTCGGGTGTGCAGTTGTTGGCTACTCCCGAACTGACATTGCAGTTGGGTGACCGCCTGACAGTAGTCGGTGAAGCAGCTGCCATTCAGAATGTGGAAAAGGTACTTGGAAATGCTGTTAAAAGCTTGAAAGAACCCAATCTTGTGGCTGTGTTTGTAGGTATTATCCTGGGACTGGCTCTGGGTGCCGTGCCGTTTTCAATTCCCGGTATCAGTACACCTATTCGCCTCGGATTGGCGGGCGGACCTATCATTGTGGGTATCCTGATCGGAACTTTCGGTCCCCGTTTGCATATGATTACTTATACCACCCGTAGTGCCAATCTGATGCTGCGTGCTTTGGGATTGTCACTTTACCTTGCCTGCCTTGGGTTGGATGCAGGTGCCCATTTCTTCGATACGGTATTCCGTCCCGAAGGACTTTTATGGATCGGCCTGGGCTTTGGGCTGACCCTCGTGCCTACGGTGCTTGTGGGGTTCTTTGCTTTTAAGATTATGAAGATCGATTTTGGCAGCGTTTCCGGTATGTTGTGTGGCAGTATGGCCAATCCGATGGCATTGAATTACGCCAATGATACCATCCCCGGAGATAATCCGTCGGTAGCTTATGCTACGGTCTATCCGTTGAGTATGTTCCTTCGCGTCATTATAGCCCAGGTGCTGCTCATGTTTCTTCTATAGCCATTCGGGCGAAATTTATAAATTGTAAATCGTAAAATCGTAAATCATATGACTGCTCAAAGTAATATAACCCCCGAAAGTATCGTTGCCGATCTGCGTTATCTGCAACTGCTTTCACGTAGTTTCCCTACCATTGCCGCTGCCAGTACAGAGATTATCAATCTTGAAGCCATCCTGAATCTTCCGAAAGGGACCGAACACTTTCTGACCGATATACATGGCGAGTATGAAGCTTTTCAGCATGTATTGAAAAATGCTTCGGGAGCGGTGAAGCGGAAAGTGAACGAAATATTCGGCCATACTCTCCGTGAGATCGAGAAGAAAGAACTCTGTACGCTTATTTATTATCCGGAAGAGAAACTCCAATTGATTAAAGCAACCGAAACCGATATCGACGATTGGTACCTGATCACTCTCAATCAGCTGGTAAAGGTCTGCCAGAACGTATCATCCAAATATACCCGTTCGAAGGTTCGCAAATCATTGCCGGCCGAGTTCTCCTATATCATCCAGGAGTTACTTCACGAATCGACCATCGAGCCCAATAAACATGCTTATATCAATGTGATTATCAGTACCATTATTTCCACTCGCCGCGCTGACGACTTTATCATTGCCATGTGTAATCTGATACAGCGTCTTACGATCGATTCACTCCATATCGTGGGCGATATCTACGATCGTGGTCCGGGTGCCCATATCATAATGGATACTTTGTGTGATTATCACAATTTCGATATCCAATGGGGAAATCACGATATCCTCTGGATGGGTGCAGCATCGGGTAATGAAGCTTGTATGGCCAACGTGATCCGTCTCTCGATGCGTTACGGCAATCTGGGGACATTGGAAGATGGGTATGGCATCAATCTTTTGCCTCTTGCCACTTTTGCGATGGATACTTATGCGGATGATCCCTGTACCATCTTTGCACCTAAGACCAACTTTGCTGATTCTACTTATAACGAGAAGACCTTGAGGCTGATAACCCAGATGCATAAAGCTATTACCATCATTCAGTTTAAGCTGGAGGCAAACATTATTAATCGTCGTCCGGAGTTCGGAATGGGTGGTCGCAAGTTGCTTGAGAAAATCGACTTTGAACGGGGAGTATTTGTCTATGAAGGCAAAGAATATCCGTTGCGCGATACCAACTTCCCTACGGTAGATCCTGCAGATCCTTATCGTCTGACTGATGAAGAGCAGGAATTGATAGAAAAGATACATTACTCGTTTATGAACAGCGAGAAACTCAAAAAACACATGCGTTGCCTCTTTACCTATGGAGGTATGTATCTGGTGTGCAATTCCAATTTGCTTTATCATGCCTCTGTGCCTCTCAACGAGGATGGAAGTTTCAAGCACGTGAATATCTGCGGTAAAGAGTATTGGGGGAAGAACTTGCTGGACAAGATAGACCAATTGATTCGTACGGCTTATTTTGATGAAGATGATGAAGAAGAGAAACGCTTTGCCATGGATTACATCTGGTATCTGTGGTGCGGACCGGATGCCCCTTCGTTCGACAAAGACAAGATGGCTACGTTCGAACGTTATTTCATTGCGGATAAGAGCCTGCATAAAGAGACGAAAGGATATTATTATGCTTTGCGTAACAAAGAAGAAATCTGTGACCGGATTCTTGAAGAATTCGGAGTGACAGGGCAGCATACTCATATCATCAACGGTCATGTGCCGGTAAAGACCATTAAAGGCGAGCAGCCGATGAAAGCCGGTGGAAAATTGCTGGTCATCGACGGTGGTTTTTCGAAAGCTTATCAGCCGGAGACCGGCATTGCCGGATATACGCTGGTATATCATTCACATGGTTTGCAGTTGGTGCAGCATGACCCTTTCCAGTCTACACAGAAAGCCATCGAAGAGGGACAGGACATTAAGTCGACTACCTTCGTCATCGAGTTCAATTCACAACGAATGATGGTGAAAGATACCGATAAGGGAAAAGAGCTCGTAACGCAAATTCTGGATTTAAAGAAGTTGTTGGTAGCATACCGGATCGGTTTGATAAAGGAGAAGGTCTGATCAGGTTCACCACAGAATAACACAGCGTCTCACAGAGGAATAATTTTAATATAAACTCTGTGAGACGCTGTGTCGTTTGGCTGTGAATCAATTAGAACAGAACCACTCCTGCTTCCGCAATCACGCCTTTGTCGTAGGTCCTGGCTTTGTTATAGTAACGGCTGCCACCGTATCCGCCTGTGACGAACAAACCGAATTTATCCGTAAACCGATACTCCAGGTTGAGGCGTGCCTGCAAGGCATAAAGACGTGCCGGAATGCCTTCCACCTTTTTATTCCGGAATGTTTCGATGTGCTGATAGCCTAAATCACCGCTTACAAACAAGTTTCTGTAGAGTGGAAGTTCAAGGCCTGCCCGATAGAATAATGCCGCAGAAAATTTATCGTCAAAATCAAGATAGTGTGTGCCTCCACCGAGGATAGTGTAGAAGAGTTTGTTCTTGAAACGTGCACCTACATTGATTTTGGTGCTGTTTCCTCCGAATACCATTAACTGTACCTTGGTCTGTGGGTTGGCATTGACCAGTCCCAGCTGAAGTCCTTTCATATCCTCCTTATGATAGTTGAACAGTCCGATCTGCAAACCTTTTGCCTTAGAGGCAAAATTGAACAGTCCCAATTGCACTCCGTTCATTTGTCCTCCGGTTACATTGGCAAGTCCGGAAAGTTGCAGTCCGTTCATTTCTTCTCCTACCACGTTGAGCAATCCCGACATCATAAGTCCGTCATATTCCTCACCGGTTACGTTGGCAAGGCCTGCCAATTGTACACCTGCGGCTTTATCGCCTGTGATATTCATGATACCACTCATCATCAGTCCGCGCATATTGTCTCCGGCAATGTTGCTTAAACCCGTAATCAGTACACCCTTTGCTTTGTTTCCGGTGATGTTGACAAGTCCCGAAACAGACAATCCTGCCAGATTGTTGCCGTTTACGTTACTGATACCTCCAATCTGCACTCCATGCATGCTTCCTCCCGCAAGGTTGGCCAATCCGGAAATCTGCACACCGTTCATATTGTTCTGTACCATACTTCCGAAGGCATTGATACCTACACCATGTAACTTATGCATAGCCGAGAAAAGTCCCAGGTTGACATACGTAGTCTGTGTACTGTCAAGTGGCTGCGTACATGCTTTTTTCCATAAAGAAAGATTGATTCCCCCACTTTTGTTTCCGCCTTTATTCTGTGCAGGCAGACAGACTGCAGCCGAAAGAAGAGCTGCTACAAGAATTATTTTCTTCATAAGCTAAGTTTTTAGAACGCAAATTACGCAGATTTGCACGGATTATCCTATTAAAATCTATGCAAATCTGCGTAATCGATGTCTTTTTATGAAAAATAGAGACTGCTTTTATCCTTTTGCCTCTTGATATAAGAAGCGTTTGATACTCTTCTTCGGAGTTTTTTCAAACTCTTCCGGATAGATTTTCATTTTCGAGATCTGGCTGTAGGCAGGAAGCATTTCGTTCAAGGCAATCCGGTTTTCTTCCATCACCCGTTCCATGTCTTCATTTTTCAACCCATGCGCAAAGGCTTCGTCAAAATCCGGATAAACCAGTCCTACCAGTTTGTCATTCTGTTGTACGATAATACTTTCGGCGACGTACGGCAAATTGTTCAGCTTATCTTCTATTTCTTCCGGATAGATATTCTGTCCGCTGGCACTCAATAACATATTCTTGCTGCGTCCCTTAATTGTGATGTTGCCTTCAGCATCTTCTAAAGCAAGGTCACCGGTATGCAACCATCCGTCTTTATCGATCACCTGGGCGGTAGCCTCTTCATTCTTATAGTAGCCTAACATTACGTTCGGACCTTTGCAGACAATTTCGCCTACTACGTTTTCCGGATCGGGCGAAAGGACTTTCACTTCCATGTTGAGTGCCGCTTTTCCACATGAACCCGGTTTGAAGCGTTTCCAGTCTTCATAACAAATAATAGGACCGCACTCGGTCATACCATAGCCCACTGTATAAGGGAAGTCGATCATTCTCAGGAATTGTTCCACTTCCTGATTGAAGGCGGCTCCGCCTACAATGACAGCTTCAAAGTTGCCGCCAAAGCCTTTTATCATCTCTTCGCGTACCGTTGCTTTAATCTTATCATTGATAATCGGCACTTTAAGCAGCAACTTCATGGTAGGAGTCTCCAACTTCGGAAGTACGCTCTTCTTGATGATTTTTTCAATAATCAGCGGAACAGCCACGATCAGATTGGGTTTCACGTCGGCAAACGCCTGGAAGATAATCTTTGGGCTCGGCATGCGGGTAAGGAAATAAATCTGGCAACCTACCGCAAATTCATAAAGGAACTCGAAAGCCAGTCCGTACATGTGTGCCATCGGCAGCATGGATACGATCTTATCTCCTGCTTTCAGTGGAAGTACTTCGAAAGCGAAAGTCGTATTCGACCATAAGCTACGATAGGGGAGCATTACACCTTTTGAATAGCTGGTGGTTCCCGAGGTGTAGTTGATAACAGCCAACTCTTCAGGTTGATCCTTATGATATTCGATATGTTCTTTACGGAAATTTTTGGGGAATTTCTTCCCGAACATTTCGTTGAGGTGTTCACGTGCGTGAGTCAGTCGTTCGCTACGTGATACCAGTAACGTAAAATCGTTCATCATCAGGATGCCTTCAAGCAACGGCATAGCCGACTCATTGAGGTTTTCCCAGACCATGTCTCCTACAAACAGGAGTTTGGCTTCCGAGTGATTGACGATATTGTGTACGTTATCAGCTTTGAATTCGTGTAAGATGGGGACGATAACCGCTCCATAAGTGAGAGTCGCGAGGAAAGTAACTCCCCAATGGGAACTATTTCTTCCGCAAACGGCTATTTTGTCTCCTTTGCGGATTCCGCTTTCTTCAAAGATGATGTGGAGCTTTTCTATTTTGCGGGCTACGTCTTTATACTGCAGGGTGGCACCTTTATAATCTGTCAGGGCATCCAGATCCCAATTATTCTTAATACTATTTTCAATGTAAGCTATAAAACTTTGTTCCATTGTTTTTTGCACATTTAATGATAAATTGTGCAAATATAGCTATTTAATTGAGATTTGAAAACTTAGAGGCTATTTAAATTTTTCTTTTGCAGCTTTCATTGTATTCATCACGGGATAACACGGAGGACATAAAGTTCTATTTTCTTTCCTATTTTAAAACTCTGTGTCCTCTGTGCCCTCTGTGGTGAATAATTATCTTAGATACCACTCGTACATTCTCTGTACCCCCTCTTCAATATCGATCTTATGATGCCATCCGAGGTTGTGCAATTTCGATGGATCGGTAAGTTTTCGCATGGTTCCGTCCGGTTTACTGCTGTCAAAAGTCAGTTTACCCTGATAGCCGACTGTATTTACAATCAGTCCGGCCAGTTCGCGGATTGTAATTTCTTTGCCGGTACCTATATTGATGTGGCAGTTGCGAATGTCTTTTGCACCGGCTTTGTAGGTATCCTTGAAGTCCACATGTTCCATTACGAAGACACTGGCATCGGCCATTTCTTCACTCCAAAGAAATTCCCTTAGAGGTGTTCCTGTTCCCCAAAGAGTCACCTCCGTTTCAGTAATGCCGTATTTCCGGAGAATCCGGAGGATCTCTTCGTTGGAGTTGGTGCCGCTGATACCCTCCACAGGACGCAGGTTCATGTCTTTACGCACAGCTTCCCAATCTCCTTTTTTCAGGCAGTGCGCCAAGTGAATTTTACGGATCATGGCAGGCAGCACATGACTGCGTTCCAAGTCAAAGTTATCGTTCGGTCCATAGAGGTTGGTCGGCATCACGGCGATGTAGTTCGTTCCATACTGCAGGTTGAAGCTTTCGCACATTTTCAGTCCGGCTATTTTGGCTATGGCATAAGGCTCGTTGGTATATTCCAGTGGAGAAGTGAGCAACACGTCCTCTTTCATCGGCTGTTCGGCATCCCGCGGATAGATGCAGGTACTGCCCAGAAAGAGCAGTTTTTTCACCTGATGCCGGAAACTTTCTCCGATTACGTTCTGCTGTATCTGTAAGTTCTTATAGATAAAGTCCGCACGGTAGATGCTATTGGCTATGATCCCTCCGACAAAAGCGGCAGCCAAAAACACGTATTCCGGCATTTCCTCATCAAAAAACTGCTTTACGGCCGCACCGTCCAATAAGTCCAGTTCCTTATGTGTGCGTCCCACCAGATTCGTATATCCCTTTTCCTGCAGGTTTTTCCATATAGCCGAACCCACCAGTCCGTGGTGTCCGGCTACATAAATTTTTGCGTTTTTATCCATTCTGTCAATCATGTTTAGTCGCAATCATTCTTTTCACTTTGGCCATATCATGGCGTACCATGATTTTTACCAGTTCCGGGAATGGTGTTTTGCATGGATTCCATCCCAATACGGTCCTGGCTTTGGTCGGGTTACCGAGCAATTGTTCCACTTCGGCAGGGCGGAAGTATTTCGGGTCGACCTCTACCAGTACTTTGCCGGTGGCCGTGTCGATTCCTTTCTCATTGACGCCTTCGCCTTCCCAACGCAGGTTGATGCCTATTTCGGCAAATGCCAATGTACAGAATTCGCGGACGGTATGCATTTCGCCGGTAGCGATTACGAAATCTTCGGGTACGTCATGTTGCAGGATCAGCCACATACATTCTACATAATCTTTGGCATAGCCCCAGTCACGCTTGGCATCCAGGTTACCCAAATATAATTTATCCTGTTCGCCTTGTGCGATGCGTGCTGCTGCCAGCGTGATCTTACGGGTTACGAAAGTCTCGCCACGGCGTTCACTCTCGTGATTGAATAAGATACCGTTTACGGCAAACATTCCGTAACTTTCACGATAGTTCTTAGTGATCCAGAAACCGTATTGCTTGGCTACTCCATACGGAGAACGCGGATAGAACGGAGTCGTTTCGCTTTGCGGCACTTCCTGTACTTTTCCGTAGAGTTCGGAAGTGGAAGCCTGGTAGATGCGTGTCTGTTTTTCCAGTCCCAGGATGCGGACAGCTTCAAGCATACGCAATGTACCGAGTGCATCCGCCTCGGCGGTATATTCCGGTACGTCGAACGATACTTTTACGTGGCTTTGTGCCGCCAGGTTGTATATCTCGTCGGGTTGTACTTGCTGGATGATGCGGATCAGTGAACTTGAGTCGGTCATATCTCCGTAGTGCAGGTTGACTGTACGTTTCTGTTTCATATCGCGCACCCATTCATCAAAGTACAAGTGTTCGATCCGGCCTGTATTGAAAGAAGATGAACGGCGCAGGATGCCGTGTACTTCGTAACCTTTCTGAAGAAGAAACTCGGCGAGGAATGAACCATCCTGTCCGGTAATACCTGAAATAAGAGCTTTTTTCATGTCTATTGTTTTGAGTTTATAATCTTTTTGACGATGCAATATTCGGTATTTTCATAAGAACGGGCAATCTATCTGCTGAATTATTTTTCTTTTTTCAACGGAAAAAACTTATCTTTGCTGTAATTTATTAAAATAGAAATGAATATTATGCTTTTTAATATTAAAATATCTATTCTATTTTATATAATGAATTTTATTTTAAATAAATTCATGTATGAATGATATATTTGATGAATTGGCATTATCTAACTACTGGAATGGAAAACTTCCGAAAGTGGAATTTGCCCGTAAAAGTTACACAAACCGTATATTCGGGTATGTAGGTAACCGCCTTGTAAAGGTCCTGACCGGACAGAGAGGGGTAGGTAAAGGATGCCTGTTGCGGCAGATCATCTATCAGTTGATTGCCGATGGTGTTTCATCACGGAACATTCTATATATAAGTAAGAAGTTCACAGATTCGGGCGTACTTTCCGGCTATCGTGATCTGGACGACTTGCTTTTTATCTATCGTGAGAAAATCCATCCGGTAGGTAAAGTCTATATTTTTATTGAAGAAATACAAAAAGTGGAGGGCTGGGAACATTTTGTCCATTCCCATTCACAGGATTTTGTAGATACTTGCGAGTTGTTTATCAGTGGTTCCAACCAGGATATGCTTTCGGGTGAAGCCGAGAAGCTTTTGGCCAGACATTACGTCAGTTTTGAGATATTTCCCTTTAGCTTTTCCGAGCACAGGATATTGGAGAGGGTAGAGGCTACCGGTAAAAATTACGCGGAATATATGGGTAAGGGGGCACTACCCATTCTTTTCAATCTTCCGGATGCGGAGGCCGGATGGAAAGCCATTTCCGCTCTTCGCGATACGATTCTGTTTCGTGACATCATCCGTCGGTATCGGATTAAGGATGCCCGCCTGCTCGAAGATGTGTTCGTCTATTTGTGCACCCATCTCGCTGAGTTGATTACCATCGGTCAGCTGGTCAGTCACTTTGCTTCCCAGAACCGGAAGACGAGTTATGATACGGTCGCCAATTATATCTGCTATCTGGAAGACACCTCTCTGATTCATCGCGTGGAACGTTATCAGATCCGCAGCAAAGAGATCCTTCTGGGTAGCTGCAAATACTATATTAACGATTGGGCATTCATGCGCCATCTGTATCCTTTTTTTGCCGGTTCCCGAAAATCCTGCTTTGAGAACCAGGTTTATCTGGAACTGCGGCGTGCCGGATATACCGTTTTTGTAGGTGTGCTTCGAGGAGGAAGACTGGTCGATTTTGTTGGCAGGAAGAAAGACCGCATTGTGTATTTGCAATGTGCACCTCTGCTCAATGATGATTTTCAAGTAGAGCAAATGTACAACACGCTGGAGATGATACAAGACAATTATGAAAAGTGGGTCGTTTCTATGGACGATACCACATTGCCCTCCAAAGAAGGGATTCGTCACATACAAGTCTGGCAACTACCTGAAATACTATAGTCTGACAATCTTTTTTGATAGCTTTGATGTCCGGATGATGCCGTTTACGAAGTTAACATCTTGTCATTTACGAAGTTAATATCATAATTTTATGAAGTTAAAATCGTATCTTCGGGAAGTTAACTTCCTGAAGTCACGATTTTAACTTCGTATTAGTGCTTTTTGAATCGCTTTTCAACCCCTTGAGAATCAGTGCTCGTTTCCGGAGGAAAACAGCTGCGTTCTTTAATTGATTGCAAGCAAACAGCATTTTCCAGAATATAAAAACGTACTGTTTGTCAGAAAAGTTCTTTTTTAGGTTCCGCTTCTTTTCTTTGCCCGGTTCAACGCTGCGATCATGTATTTTCCTTTTGCTCCGATGTTACTCCAGTTCGTGCTGCAAATCAGTTTCCATACAGGGGTTCCTTTTCTCCCGTAATCCGACAGTCTCAGGATTGCTTCGATCTCTTTTTCGTCTGTTATTCCGAATCGTTCCAGGTTTCCCATTAATCCCACGTAGTTGTGTGTCATCGTATTAAATGCGTATCCGGGCATACTGACCGGCGTAGCATTGACTTCCTCTTCCTTCCCCCTTGGGGGAGCTGAGGGGGGAAATTCTTTACTTTGCTTTACTTTACTTTGTTCGGTATTGCATGCATTTTTTGCATCAGAGCCTGCATCCTGCTCTACATTTTGCGTGCAGACGGTCTTTTCTTCATTACATGTCTCTTTCGGTTTTATCAGTAGATAAGGCATGGCTGTCCAGTTCCTCTTTCTTCGCTTGGTTGCCTCTATCCATACTTTTTGTATTGCTTCAGAGGTCAGTACTTTATGTTCCGCATAACTTCCCCTGTCCATCATTCCTTTCTCGATCATTATCTCAATAATTCCCTGCACCTCTTCTGCGTCTGCCTCTTTTCCCGTCTTGTTGGCGAAAATAAGGCATTGTTCCTCACCCCACGGAATATAATATCCTTCTTTATATATCTTGCATAGGAGTTTCAGTACAATCGCGAGTCCTTTCATGCCATATTTTGCTTCTATTACCTCCATTGCGTTCTCTTCCATAAAATTCACAGCTATTGGAAAGTAATTTATTCCATCGTATGTTGTTGCCATAATTGTTAAGTTGTTATGTTGCTGATTAATCGGTCACTGAAAGATTCTCCTATACGATCGCTCTCCATTCCATGAAATTCTCTATTTTGAAGGTCATCCACCTTTGTTGCTCCACATCCCGGTAGACCACTGTGTTTTTTATTTCCATCGGATCATACTGCTTTCCGAAATCTTTTTCGTATCCCACCAATGTTCCTTTCACCAGTTTGAATGTTCCGTCCTGTTTCATATAAGCTACGGCTGCATGTCCATATTGCATATATTCTATGAGGGCTTCCAGTCGTTCTGCCATCCATTCGGAGCACTGTTCTGTGTAGTCCTTTTCGAGCATGATTTGTCTTTTCCATTTTCCTTTCATCATTTCGTTTTTCGATACTGCTTTCCTGTTCTTTTTCATCATTGATTTTTTTTAAGTTTATTAATGAGTTATTGTCGGGCTTTTTTTTACCCGTGGCAAAGTACGGTAATAAGTTTTGAATAGACTAATCCTGTAAAAGTACTTTAGAAAGGGACTTTTACAGGATTTTAACAATCGGTTATTTGCCTTCATCTCGCTTTTTCCGGAATGCTCTGGCATATTTTTTCAGCTCTGATAGAAAAGAACGTTTATTAGGCTCTGTAGCAATACCTTTGCGCTGATATTCAAAGGTGAGATATTCTTTTATTATTTCCTGTAGTTCTTCAATGGGTCTGTTTTCCATACTGTTGATTCCGCCTTTGATAAAGCTTTCGGTAAGTGCCTCCATTAGCTTTCCTTTGCCTTTTGTGATGTGTAGTGGTTCTCTAACCTTTTGATTGAGGCTGAATTGCAAGTCGGCTTTACCCGCAAAGATTACTTTTCCATTTACTTCGATGGTTACTAAGTTATCATTCAATGAGATAACTACTTTTTTTCTTCCATAATGTTAGTTATTAAATGAATTTATGAAAAGGCAAAGTTTGTATAAAAAAATATAAATATAAAAGAATACCGGAGTTTTTTTAGCTTAAAGGGAGAATCTTAAAGTGTAAGGATCTTGTTATTAGTTATTTATCTTAAGATATAGGTGTTGTTTCAAAAAACGTTCGTTTGATTGAACAAAGGTAAGGAGTCTGTTTTAATGTACAAAATATTTAGTGGATAAAATTTTATCAAAGATTTTATATTATTGATTTTCAGACATATATAGAGCAAAAAAAGTTCTCTGCTCAGCTACTTTACAATATTCATTTTTTCATCGAAAAAAAACTCAAAAATGCTGTTTCAAAAGACGAACGTTTTTTGAAACACATTCGTTCGTTCTCAACTTCTAAAAATGTTTCGTAAAATTTGACGGTTTGAAAGAGAAAAGATGTCTCGTTCAAACCGCGAAGCGCACCCGAAACAAAGGAAAATTTCCCCAAGTATAAATCGTAAATGTCTGAACAACAGAAGTATTGGTTTGCCGCCCGTACCCGAGATAAACAAGAGTTTGCTATTCGTGACTCTCTTGAAAAATTGAAGACTGAACTTGATCTCAATTACTATCTTCCCACTCAGTTTGTCATCCGGCAGTTGAAATATCGTCGAAAACGGGTGGAAGTCCCTGTTATTAAGAATCTTATCTTCATCCAAGCTACCAAGCAAGATGCTTGTGATATTTCTAATAAATACAATATCCAGCTTTTTTATATGAAAGACCTGCTTACCAGGGCTATGCTGATAGTTCCTGATAAACAGATGCAGGACTTCATATTTGTCATGGATTTAGATCCGAATGGTGTCAGTTTCGATAATGACCATTTATCTGTCGGTAGCAGGGTTCAGGTAGTTAAAGGTGATTTTTGTGGTGTCGAGGGCGAACTTGCCAGCGAGGCCAATAAAACTTATGTTGTTATTCGTATTGCCGGTGTATTGAGCGCCAGCGTCAAAGTTCCTAAAAGTTATTTACGTGTCATTTAAGTTATGAATACACTCACTTCTCAAATTGAACAATTACAGAGTCTCGCGCACGAGTTACTCTATTTAGGTGTGGATGGTGTTCCTATTTATACCGATCATTTCCGTCAGCTGAACAAAGAAGTTTTAGAACAATCCGATGCGTTGTATCCTCAGCGTGGTGCTACTCCCGAAGAGGAAGCAAGCATCTGTCTGGCATTATTGATGGGTTACAATGCAACCATCTATAATCAGGGTGACAAGGAGGAGAAAAAGCAAGTTGTTCTCAATCGTTGTTGGGACGTGCTTGACCAACTTCCTGCTACTTTATTGAAATGCCAGTTGTTGACTTATTGTTATGGTGAGGTGTTTGAAGAGGAGTTGGCGAAAGAGGCGCATACTATCATAGAAAGTTGGAAAGATAAAGAACTTTCTGAAGATAAAAAAGAGGCAATCAATAATTTGAGAAATTTGGAAGAGAATCCATATCCTTATAGTGAAATGGTATGATATTTAATGTAGATAATTTTATCGGCGATCATATCACTTTTCGTCGTTCCAGCATGTTTGCTCCCGATATTGTAGCAAACAGTGATCGTCTTCGCCAAGAGGTTGAAGGTAAGAGTTTATTAGTGATTGGTGGTGCGGGTTCCATCGGTTCTTCCTATATAAAAGCCATTCTTCCTTTTAAGCCTTCCAAACTTGTTGTGATCGATTTAAACGAGAATGGATTGGCCGAACTCACCCGCGATTTGCGTTCCACTTACGGTCTGTATATTCCGGACGAGTATCGTACTTATACATTGAATTTTGCAGATCCCATCTTCGAGCGTATGTTCCGTAAGGAGCAGGGTTTTGATATTGTAGCCAACTTTTCGGCACACAAGCATGTACGGAGTGAGAAAGATGAATATTCGGTACAGGCTCTGATTGAAAATAATGTAATAAAAGCCAAAAAACTGCTTGATCTGTTATCGGAATTTCCTCCCCGTCATTTCTTTTGTGTTTCTACGGATAAGGCTGCCAATCCTGTGAATATAATGGGTGCCAGTAAACGTATCATGGAAGATATGATAATGGCCTACTCCTCTAAATTTAAGGTCACTACTGCCCGCTTTGCCAATGTTGCCTTTTCTAACGGCTCTTTATTGGCCGGTTTTATTGACCGTATCATGAAGAAACAGCCTTTGGCTGCCCCCAATGACGTGAAACGTTATTTCGTTTCACCTGAGGAAAGCGGTCAGATCTGTATGCTTGCCTGTATTCTTGGGAATAACGGAGAGATTTTCTTTCCAAAGTTAGGTGAGGAAAAGATGATCACTTTTTCTTCTATCTGTGACCGTTTCCTCCGTACTCTGGGCTATGAAAAGAAAGAGTGTGCTACAGATGAAGAAGCCAGAAGATATGCTGCCGAAATGCCGGATGACAGCAAGATATATCCTGTTGTTTATTTTGAAAGTGATACCACGGGTGAGAAAGGCTACGAAGAGTTCTATGTGCCCGGTGAGCGGTTGAACCTGGAACGTTTTTCTTCTTTGGGTGTGATTGAGGATGTCAGTAAACGTCCTTTGTCTGAATTGGATTCCTTCTTTGATGAGCTGGAGTCCCTCTTTGCCCTTCCGGATTGCCATAAGTCTGATATCGTGACTGCACTTAAAAGATTCCTTCCCAATTTTGAACACGTGGAGAAAGGAAAGAATCTGGATCAGAAAATGTAATGTTTACAAGTATGTATAATAATATAACTACTTTCATCCATAACTTGTTTGGTACGGATGAATTTGTTCCGTTGCACGCTCCTTTATTTATCGGTAACGAAAAAAAATACCTTGCAGAATGCATTGATACTACTTTTGTCTCGAGTGTGGGCAAGTTTGTCGATCGTTTTGAAGAGCTTGTTGCTTGCTATACGGGTTCAAAAAGAGCTGTTGTCTGTGTGAGTGGTACTAATGCATTGCACATGGGTATGCTTCTTGTCGGTGTTGAGCGTGATGATGAAGTTTTAACTCAGGCTCTTACTTTTATCGCTACCTGTAACGCCATCAGTTATATTGGCGCACATCCTGTATTTCTTGATGTGGATAGAGATACTTTGGGTCTTTCTCCTCTTGCTGCGAAAAGGTGGTTGTCTACGCATGCGGAAGTAAGGAATGGGCAGTGTTATAATAAGAAGACGGGATGCCGTATCAAGGCTTGTGTTCCTATGCATACGTTCGGGCATCCTATGAAGATTGACGAATTGTCGGCAGTGTGCAACGAATATCATATAGAACTTGTCGAGGATGCGGCCGAAAGTATCGGCAGTTTCTATAAAGGCCGTCATACGGGTACTTTCGGAAGAGTGGGAGCCATCAGTTTTAATGGTAATAAAACGATCACCACCGGTGGTGGGGGTATGTTGCTTTTCCAGGACGAAGAGCTGGGCAAGTTTGCCAAACATTTGACGACCCAGGCCAAAGTTCCGCACCGTTGGGCATTTGTTCATGACCATATCGGTTACAATTACCGTATGCCTAATATCAATGCCGCATTGGGTTGTGCCCAAATGGAGAATCTTGACAGGTATGTTGTCAATAAACGTGAGACAGCGGAACGGTATCGTGAGTTTTTCTCTCGTATTCCTGATGTTGAGTTTGTTGTTGAGCCTGCGAACAGCCGTTCTAACTATTGGTTGAACGCTGTACTTCTGAAAGACCGTCGGGCCCAACAATCTTTCCTTGAATATACGAATGACCATGGTGTAATGACCCGCCCCGTTTGGGAATTGATGAACAGACTTGAGATGTTTCGGGGATGTGAGACGGATGGTTTGGAGAATACTGTGTGGTTGGAAGAAAGAATTGTGAATATACCAAGTAGTGTTCGTTTGGGAGTATGAAGCCTTTAATTTTAGTCGGTGGCGGCGGACATTGCAAGTCGGTGATTGATGTCGCTGAGAGTATGGGGCATTCCATCCTGGGTATATTGGATCTTCCGGAAAATGTCGGCCATTTCATCTTAGGCTATCCTGTTCTCGGTACTGATGATGATATCCCCTTATTTGTGGATCAGGCTGACTTTATTGTTACTGTCGGATTTATAAAGGAATCTTCTCTACGATTGAAGATTCATGATAAAATACGAACTTCCGGCGGACATTTTGGTACCCTGATTGCTTCCACCGCTTATGTTTCCAGACATGCTCAGATCGGTGCGGGTACTGTGGTCATGCATCATGCCTTTGTGAATGCCGGTGCACGGATTGGCAGTGGTTGTATCATCAATACTTTTGTAAATGTGGAGCATGATGCCCTGATCGGTGACAATTGTCATATATCAACCGGTGCTATGGTTAATGGAGATTGCAAGGTCGGCGAAGGGTCTTTTTTGGGCAGCCAGTCGGTAATGGTGAATGGTACATCCATCATTTCCGGTTGTATCATCGGCGCGGGTTCGGTAGTACGTAAGGATATTCTGGAAAAGGGAATTTATTCGGGTAATCCCGCAATCTTGAAAATAAAGATTTAATGCATACTTTGATTATAGCCGAAGCCGGGGTAAACCATAACGGTTCTATTGCCCTTGCTAAAAAGTTAATAGATGTTGCTTCGGAGGCCGGTGTGGACTATGTAAAATTTCAAACCTTTAAGACAGAGAATTTAGTTTCTCTTTCCGCTCCCAAAGCGGAATATCAGCAAAGGAACATGCCGGATACCGATTGTTCACAGTATTCTATGCTTAAGAAATTAGAATTGTCTGTGAACCAGCATTTTGAATTAATAGAATATTGTAAATTGAAAGGCGTACGCTTTTTATCTACAGCTTTTGATATGGATAGCCTCCGTTTCCTATCCGGTCTTCACCTTGGATTATGGAAAATACCTTCAGGTGAAATAACCAATTATCCATATATCAAATTTATAGCGGAACAGAAAGAGCCCGTTATCCTTTCTACCGGAATGAGTACAGTGGAGGAAATCCAATCTGCCATCTCGTTATTGAACCGGTTTGGTGTAAAAACAGATCAAATAACTATTCTTCATTGTAATACGGAGTATCCTACTCCCATGTGTGATGTAAATTTGAAGGCTATGTGCAAGCTCCATGAAGAGTTTGGAATACGTACGGGATATTCGGATCATACGGTTGGTATAGAGATCCCGCTGGCCGCTGTCGCCCTTGGCGCTACAGTGATAGAAAAACATTTTACCCTTGATCGCTGCATGGAAGGTCCCGACCATAAGGCCTCTTTGGAGCCTTCCGAATTAAAACAAATGGTTTCGGCTATTCGTAATGTGGAAGAGGCCTTGGGCCGGGAAGAGAAAGTTGTATCTTTATCAGAATCCGGGAATCGTATTGTCGCCCGCAAGAGTATTGTTGCCGCGAGGGATATCCGAAAGGGAGAACCGTTGACGGAAGAAAACCTGACTGTCAAACGTCCCGGTACCGGTATTTCACCCATGCAATGGGAGTCCGTCATTGGTACTGAGGCATGCCGTTCATTTAAAAAGGATGATTTGATAGTGCTCCAATGAGGAAGATATGTGTTATAACGGGCAGCCGTGCGGAATATGGCCTACTCAGTGGTCTGATGGCCAAGATTCAATTTGACAGGGATTTGCAGCTGCAAATCATAGCTACTAATATGCACCTTTCTTCGGAGTTCGGCCTGACTTATAAAGAGATTGAAACAGATGGTTTCCGCATTGATAAGAAAGTCGAGATGCTTCTCTCTTCTGATACTGCCAATGGGACCGCCAAATCTGTCGGATTGGCTACCATAGGTTTTGCCGATGCGTTTGAAGACCTGTCTCCTGATCTGATATTGGTCTTGGGAGACCGTTTTGAGCTACTGGCTGCTGTGAGTGCCGCCCTTTTCTATAAGATCCCTGTTGCGCATATACATGGAGGAGAGATAACGGAAGGCGCTTATGACGATAATATACGGCATGCCATTACGAAGATGAGCCATCTTCATTTTACATCGGCAGAGCCTTATCGCAGACGGGTCATTCAATTGGGCGAGAGTCCTGATAGGGTTTTTAATGTCGGTGCTCTTGGAGTGGAGAATATCAAACATGTGCCTTTACTGTCCAAAGAGGAGTTGGAAAAGAGCCTTAATTTTCAGTTGGGAGATAAGTCTTTGCTGGTCACATTCCATCCTGTCACCTTGGAAAACTCTACGGCCGAACAGCAATGCATGAATCTTTTGGAGTCTTTGGAGTCCTTTCCTGATTATCGGATAATTTTTACTTTTCCCAATTCGGATACGGATGGTCGTATAATAATTGATTTAATCAAGCGATTTGTGGAAAGACACCGTAGTGAGTCAGTCGCTTTCGTTTCGTTGGGTAAGGTCCGTTATCTTTCCACTTTACAATATGTATCGGCCGTTGTCGGTAATTCTTCCAGCGGTATCATTGAAGTTCCCAGCTTCGGTATTCCGACATTGAATATCGGCGATAGACAAAAAGGACGGATAAGCTCCCGCAGTGTTGTCCATTGTGGAACTTCGAAAGAAGATATCTGTCTGGGTATACAAACGGTATTGTCGGATCCGGTTGCCGGAATCGCCAAACAGAAACGGAATCCTTATGATAAGGAGGGCACGGCGGATGCCATATGCACTATTTTGAAGACCGTCTTTTTGGATGGCCTGACATCAAAATCCTTTTATGACCTTTAATTACAATGTCTGATTATTCCAAATATTTAATTCCTCATACGGCAACTATCCGCGAAGCGTTGGTTGCTTTGAATGATTTATCTCACGATGTGCTTGTCCTTTTTGTTATGAATGAATTTGACCAGATGGTCGGGACATTAACTGATGGCGATATTCGCCGCTATCTGATTGGCGGAGGTGAGATAAAAGACTGTGTTTGCGGCGCAATGACTCGGTCTTTCTTATTTATAACGGAGGATTCCCCTCCCTCAATGATAAAAGAGTATAAAAAACGTGGTATATTTTTGATTCCCTGTGTGGATGACAAGAAGATGATTCTAAAGGTTATTAACCTAAAGAAACGGAAATCCATTCTTCCTGTAGATGCTGTGTTAATGGCGGGTGGAAAAGGAGAGCGGCTTCGTCCGTTAACAGAGACAATTCCTAAACCGTTACTTCATGTCGGTAATAAAGCCATTATTGATTATAACGTAGACCGCCTGATTTCTTATGGAGTGGAACATATTTCGGTTACCGTGAATTACCTGGGGGAGCAATTGGAGGATCATTTCAAGGAACCGTGTGATGGGATACAGGTCAAATGTGTCCGTGAACCTCGCTATTTGGGTACTATCGGTTCAATCAAATTTGTATATCCTTTCTGTCATGACACGGTTTTAGTCATGAACTCAGACTTGTTTACCAATATAGATTATGAAGATTTCTATCTCCATTTTAAAGAGCACGATGCTGATATGTCCGTGGCTGCCGTTCCTTATTCTATTTCTGTACCCTATGGAATTTTTGAATTGGAAGGGCGTAATATTCATGGGGTCAAAGAAAAACCGACTTATAACTATTATGCGAATGCCGGAATTTATCTGATAAAAAAGAGTTTGCTGGATATGATACCTGATAATTGTTTTTATAATGCCACGGACTTTATGGAACTGTTGATTCATAATAACCTGAAAGTAGTCCGTTATCCTATAACCGGCTATTGGATTGATATAGGTAAACATGAAGATTATAAAAAAGCGCAAGAGTTAGTAAAGCATATGTGAATAAAATGAGAACACTGTTTTTAATTCCCGCCAGGGGAGGTAGCAAAGGGTTGCCAGGTAAGAATATTATTGAATTGGCAGGAAAACCTTTAATTGTTTATAGTATTGAATTAGCCAAAAAAATCGTATCAGATCAAGATATATGCGTCTCTACAGATGATGAGAAAATAAAGAAGATAGTAGAACAATATGGTTTAAAAGTACCTTTTCTTAGGCCATCTGAACTGGCAACAGATTTTTCTACTACTAATGAAGTGTTATTACATGCTATATCTTATTATGAGAGCATTGGTTACAGTTATGATGTCGTTGTTTTGTTGCAGCCAACTTCTCCATTACGTCAAGTGAAAAATGTATTGGAAGCCATGTCTTTATATAGTGACCAGATTGATATGGTAGTTTCTGTTAAAGAATCACATGCCGCGGCTGTTTTATGTAGGGAGGACGAATCAGGGTATTTAGATTTGTTATTTAATAATCTTGCCGGAAGGAGGCAGGATATGAAAAAGTACTATGAATATAATGGAGCCATTTATGTAATAAATGTAAATTCATTGAAAGAAAAAGGCTTGTCAAATATGGAGAGAAAAGTGAAGTATGTAATGCAAAAATCCGAATCTATAGATATAGATGATATCTATGATTTGATGTATGCAGAATCAATTATTAACGCTTCCCCAAAAGATGTATAGCATACTTCAACAGAAACAGGTATATTTTCCTTGCGATGATGATGCCCAGTCCCTCCTGTATGACGAAGTCGTTTCGGGCACTCATATCACGGCCTCTTTGTTATCCTACCTTCTGTTCAACCGTTACCAGATGTGTTCTCCTGACTACCGTGAGTTCAAGAACCAGCTGCCTGCCATGGACTGGAATACCTACTGGCAGAATCTGTCCAATTGGGCAGATAAGGGCGCTGTCCACCTCAACAAGCAGATTCCCGCCTTGAAGAGCATCACTTTGGAACGGGGTTCGAATGTGAATGTTGATGGGACCTGGTGTCGTTACCAAACTCACTTCGGTCATAAGAAAACCTACATGTGGTGCCTTGTGAACAAGAAAGCGGGTATTGTGATCTTTTTCTATGAAGATTGCCTGGATGAGCAGGGCAATAAACATGAGGGCGGTCGTGGTCGTAGCGTGCTGAAAGATTTTCCGAGCGATGCTCAAATCAAGTCTTTGCAGAGCGACGGTTATAATGTCTATATGTATCTTGATGACGAACTGATGGAGGTGGAACATTTATGCTGCCTTGCCCATGCGCGGAATAAGTTCAAGGATGCCTATAATCAAGGCTGCGAGAAAGCCCGTTTCTTCTTGGAGCAGATTGCCAAACTTTATAAACGTGAAGATGACTACCGCCGAGATAAATTGACGGCAACCCGGACTAAGGGAAAACGTAACGATGCTTACACGAATCGAATTGTGGAGTGTTTACGCAGTGAGCTTTATGATTTGCTTGCATTACTTGAAGAAGAGATGAGTGATTTAATGCGAACCGTTTTGAATTATCTTCATAAGTTTTGGGAGTAGCTTTTTGCTTATCGCAAAGACGGGGAATATACAATCGATAATCTTGCCGCCGAACGGGCGATACGCCCCTTGACCGTGCAGAGGAAAAACAGTTTATTCTTCTGTAGTACGAAAGGTGCTTTACGATCGGCAGTTTACAATACCTTTATTGAAACCTGCAAGCAGGCGGGAATTAGCTTCCGATCATTCTTCTGTAAGTACATGACGGAGATCCGGAAGGGTCGAACGGATTATGAGAACCTGCTTCCCATGACAATAGGTCTAACGAATTAGTGAAAACAATTTAAAACTTAATATCCAAGACAAGTGACGAGTGCCAGTAGGCACTCGCCTGAAAGGGGTATACCATGTTTTGGACGCTTACTAATTATTTGTGTGTATGAATAAAATATTGTATATTATAGCCACTGTTATGTTGCTTAGCTGTGGTAGAGATGATTCTGAGAGTGTAAAGATGAAAATGGAGCCAGTTATTTCGTCTTACGTAGCTATTGGCTCCGATCCTTATCCACGAAATACAGAGGGGGATTGTATTGAATTGGAAGACGGTACGCTTCTATGCGCTTTTACCCGTTTTGAAGGATATGCGGACATTGCTCCTTCCTGTATTGTAGGAGCATTGAGCCGAGATCATGGTAGAACGTGGTCTGTTCCTACCATTATTTGTGGGAACATAGGGCTTCAAAATGTGATGAGTGTATCGCTGATTGAAGTGAATCAGAAAATTCATCTTTATTTCCTGATAAAAAACAGTGATACTGATTTACAAGTTTATAGAATGATTATGACTGATGGTTATAAATGGGGAAAACCGGAATGTATACAGATGCCTTTAGGTTATTGTGTGGTTGTAAATGGCGCTGTTGTTTATTCTAATGAAAGTCGTTTGTATATTCCCGTTTGCTTTTTCGATAAATCCCCTGCTACTTTGGAAGATAAATCTAAATGCTTCTATTTATATTCTGACGATGAAGGGAACTCATGGGATAAATCGGATCAGGTTGTTATTGACGAGTCAAAGTATGGTGGATTAGAACCTACAATAGTAGAACTTTCTTCTGATAAGGTCTTAATGTCTATGAGGACTGACTTAGGTTTTCAATATTTTGCCTATTTCGACCATAATGGGAAATTAGTGAAAGGTCCTGTTCGGTCGTCTCTACCTTCTTCAGATTCTCCTGCGCATTTAATCTCACTGAAACATGGGGAGTTGTTGGCGGTTCATAATAATTGTGATGTGGATATGAGAAATCGATTAAGTATTTCACTCAGTTTGGATGAGGGAGACTCTTGGAACGAAGAATTTATATTGGAAGAGTCTGCGAATGAAAAAAATTCCTTCTCGTATCCCTCTTTGAAAAAAGTGGGAGATCGATTGCTTATTACTTATTGGGAATTTTTAGTTAATCATTATTCTTATTCGTTGAAGTTTGCTTCTTTAGATTTGAATGTGTTCTTGTAAAGAGCATGAATGATTTGTGAATAACTAATCCTGAAATTGGATGTTTATGAACTGTTGCAACAAAATGATAAGCAAAATAGTAATACTTAGGTATGCTCCGTATGGGCAAAATGTCTCTCTCTTTTTTTCAATTGATTACTTAATTAAATCGGGTATATCTATCGAATATTGGGATGTATCATCAATCACTATAGGAGAAAGCGGAGGAAATTCTACAAATGAACCAATTAATATATCTGTTATTCGGAGCTATAAAGAATTGGCTAAGTATATAAAGTCTCAAGATAAAAGTACTACTTTGTTTATTCCATTCATGTCTTTTTTTTGTAAGACGTTCAGGTGCTTTTATTTATTATCGAAATATGATTGCAGATTAGGTTGTTGTATAACTGGATTTCTCCCAACTACTAATCGTTCTTCAAGAGAGAAGGTAATTCAACTATTGAAAATTTGCAATTTTAAGAAGTTGTATTATGCTTTTGGAAATTTGATATGCAACTATATTAAGAATAAGACTTCCATCATCAAACCTTGTGATGTAATTTATTATACGGGCTCTAAGGCCGTATTAAATGAGTATAAATTCGATGAAGGCACTGCTTTTTCAAAACTTAACTCAATTGACTATGAACATTTTTCTATGTCGGGTAGTGAAGAAAAGCCGATGTTGGAAAAAGAAAGCTATATGGTTTTTATAGATCAATATTTGCCTTTTCATCCAGATGCGAAAATAAATGGTTTTTTAGATATTGATCCGAAGGGATATTATAGAAACTTGAATGAGTTTTTTAACCGATTGGAACAGCGTAATGGAATGAAAGTGGTCATAGCTGCCCATCCTAAAGCGATAAAGTATAAGACACACGATTATTTTAATCATCGGACTGTATATTGGGGGGTGACCAATGAATTGGTGAAAAATGCTAAGCTGGTAATTATGCATTTTTCTACCTCCGTCTCTTTTTCGGTGTTATACAATAAGCCAGTTGTCTTTGTTTCGATGCCGGAGATCAAGTCGATGAATTGGAACTATCATCATTTGATCCTTGTTTTTGCCGAAGCATTGGGGGCTTGTTACTATTTCCTTGATAATGATTGGACGCTGAATGAGGAAATTCAGGTGAATGATCGGAAATATGAAGACTATAAATATGCCTATCTTACTACAACGGAGACCGAATGTAGTATAAATGGAGTGAACTTAATGAAGTCTTTGCTGACTTTATAACCCACTATTTAATATAAAATGCAAGCAGTAATATTAGCAGCAGGAATGGGCAAACGCTTAGGCGATTTGACTCAAAATAACACAAAATGCATGGTTCGGGTGGATGGCATTATGTTGATCGACCGAGTGTTGAAACAACTATCCTCCTTGACGTTAAACAAAGTGATTTTAGTGATCGGCTACAAGGGTGCACAGCTAAAAGAACACATTGGTGATGTGTTCAATGGGATGCCTATTGAGTATGTTGAAAATCCGATTTACGATAAAACAAACAATATCTATTCGCTCTCCTTGGTGAAAGACGAGCTGAGACGGGATGATACGCTTTTGCTGGAGTCGGATCTTATTTTTGATGATACTTTGTTGCATCTGCTCATGGACAGTGCTTATCCCAATGCGGCGCTGGTGGATAAATATGAAACGTGGATGGATGGAACAATGGTCAGATTGGATGAAGAACACAACATTGTGAACTTTATTCCTAAAAAGGATTTTAGCTACGAAGATGTTTGCTCTTATTATAAAACGGTTAATGTCTATAAATTTAGCAAAGACTTTTTGTCTACCCAATACGTGCCTTTTTTGGAAGCGTATACGAAAGCCTTGGGAAACAATGAATATTACGAGCAAGTGCTTCGTGTCATCACTTTATTGGATAATTGTGATTTGAAGGCTATTCCTTTGAGTGGACAAAAATGGTATGAGATTGATGATATTCAAGATTTGGATATTGCTGAAGTGCTTTTTGCTGCACCCGGAAAGCGGTTGTCTCTCTATCAGAAACGATATGGCGGCTATTGGAGATTTCCTGATTTGCTGGATTATTGCTATTTGGTCAATCCGTTTTTTCCTCCGGAAAAGATGAAGGAAGAGTTAAAAGCTAATTTTGATATTCTGCTCACAGAATATCCTTCGGGAATGTCTATTAATAATTTATTAATCGGTAAGTTTTTCAATTTAAAGCCGACATACGTCTGCGTGGGGAATGGGGCTGCTGAATTGATAAAAAGTCTGATGGATCATCTGGATGGTCACATCGGAATGGTTTATCCTACTTTTGAGGAGTATCCTAATCGGTATAACAAGAAAGAAACCATTGTGTATACACCTTCCAATCCGGATTTCTCGTATACGGCACTCGATTTAAAAAACTATTTTTCCAATCAAGATTTATCTACTCTCTTGTTGATAAATCCAGATAATCCTTCGGGCAATTACATCTCCAAAGCAGATGTGCTATCCTTGGCTGATTGGGCGAATGAAAAGGGAATAACGTTGGTTTTGGATGAATCCTTTGTTGATTTTACTGAGGAGAATATTTGCAATACCATGCTAAGTAATGAAATTTTGGGAGCTTTCCCTAATCTGGTTGTGGTAAAAAGTATCTCAAAATCTTATGGTGTGCCCGGACTGCGTTTAGGGGTTTTAGCCACTGGCAATGGTGTATTATTGGAGAAAATAAAACGCGATTTATCTATTTGGAATATTAATTCTTTCGCGGAGTTTTATATGCAGATTTCAGGGAAATATGAATCGGCTTACAAACAAGCTTGTTTGAATTTTGCTCAGGAACGAAAACGTTTTTATCGGGAACTCCTGAAAATTGCATTTTTGCGTGTCATCCCTTCGCAAGCTAATTATTTTCTGTGTGAGGTTACGAGTAAATATGCTTCCTCTGAGTTGACGACCTTATTACTTGAAAAATATAATATATTAATAAAAGACTGTAGCCCTAAAAAAGCTTTTGGCGGGAAGCAATACATCCGTTTGGCCATTCGTAATCAAGAAGATAATGATAGGCTGATTGCGGCTTTGGGTGAGCTTTTATAATTTCTGACTAAAATAGATAGTGTGTTCTAAGTGACACATAAAAGTAATAAAGAAAGAATGGCTATGAATATGATTTTATTATTGAAGAGCTTTGTTAGAGCATTAGGTTTGAAGAATTTGCTTTATCCGGTCTATTCTCATACTCTATTAAAAGTTTATAAAAGGAGGCAGAACCGGCTGTTTAACGGTGGTAATAAAGAGTTGCTATTTTTGGTGGATGATGTTTTGACCAGGCATGAATGCGTTTTTTGGTTGAATTATGGCACTTTGCTGGGAGCATACAGAGATCATGATTTCATAACACATGATAATGATTTAGATATAGGTATGTATTGGAAAGATAGGGAAGGAGTAAAGGAATGGTTGGCAGATGCCGGACTAAAATTACTATCTATCATAACGTATGGTAATCCTGATGCTCCTGATAGCGCCGAATATAGATTTGAATATCATGGAACTTGCATTGATATTAATTTCTATGAAGTGGAAACTGGAGTAGCAATTACATATAATCCTCTGTTCTTTAGTGAAAAAGATTATAATGTAAGGGGGGCAAGCATACCTGTAAAGGTGGAACGGGTAGATTCGCCTTTTACAAATCTGAAAAAAATCACCTTTTTGGGGCGAACATTTTATGTTCCTGAAAATACGGAAGAATATTTAATTGCAAATTATGGTGAAAATTTCATGACTCCAATTTCCGATTTTAATTATCATGATTATGCGTTGAATATTACCGCATATTCGGAAGAGGAAAAATCCGGTTCTTTTTATAGGTACAATTTTTGATGAGAGAGTCGTATACTAAAGGGTATTTGTTTATCTATGGATGGCAGATATTATCTATCATCCTCGGTCTATTGTCCGTATTCATTGTTGTTCCTTTTTTATCATCGAATAAAATATTATATGGAATTTATTCTATTTGTATCTCTCTAACCATATTCTATAATTATGCCGATGTTGGATTTTTAAGCGCAGGTCAAAAATATGCTGCGGAGTCTTATGCAAAGGGAGATAGAACAGGAGAAATGTCTATCATTTCTTTTACTGCCTTTATTCTATTTCTTTTTTTAGGTCTGATTTCCGTATTGTTATTTTTAATTGGATTGCATCCCAATTGGATGATAACAGATTTGCAAGCCCATCGGGATGTTCGCATAGCGACCTTGTTGATATTTATATTAGCCTTTTCTTTCCCTATATATGCTTGTCAAAGGATTCTTGTTTTAATTTATGCTATCAGACTTGAGGATTATAAATTTCAACGAATCGTTATTATCGGAAATGTGTTGAGAATATTATCCGCCCTTTGTTTCTTTTCAAATGGGAAATATATGGTAGTGGAATATTTTCTTGTATATCAAATAATTGGTGCGTTTGTGGCTCTTTATGGAATTGGAGATGTAAAGAGGCGTTATAGTTATTCATGGAGTGAGTTCAGGCGATTTTTCCGATTTAACAGGTCTGTTTTTAATAAGGTCAAACGAGTTGCGTTTGTAAGCTTGGTGCTCACCGTTGGTTGGGTGTTTTATTATGAAATAGATCAGTTGGCTATATCCCGCCTCTTAGGGGCAAAGCAGGTAGCTGTCTATGCTATTGCTTTGGCGGTGCTTACCATGTTTCGGACTTTTTTAGGAGCTCTATATGCTCCTTTTATATCCCGATTTAATCATTTTATAGGTTTGAGGGATATAAATGGATTAAATTCTTTCTACAAACATATTGTGAATCTTCTTTTTCCTTTGGCTACGTTGCCCATTATCATAGTCAGCATGCTTGCGAAAGCTTTTATTATTTCATGGGTTGGCAAGGAGTATGACAGTTCTGTTTTTTTGGTCGAAATTATTGTTTTTGCCAATATACTGGCTTTCATTTCTTATCCAAGCAACCCTTATTTAATCAGTCGTGAAAGAGTGAATTGTTTGTATGTCTTGAGTATGCTGACCCCGTTAGTCTTTTGGATCGGTATCTTGTTTACTGTCAATGCTTATGGTTTGGGTGCATTTGTGTTTTGGAAAGTAGTTGCCATGATTTTATCGGGTGTCTGTTCTTGCTTTTTTGTATATAAAGTGATGCGGGAGAGAATATGCCATTTGTCTTTAGAGTTACTTAAAAATTATGGTCTGCCTCTCTGTTTCTGTGTGTTTCTATGCTTTTCGGCGAGGTATTTGATGGTTTACGAGAAAAATTATATAGCATTGGGCACTAATGTGTTGATTATGTGTGTGGTCTTTGCGCTTAGCTTTTTGGCGTGCTTGTTAACCTCCCGACCATTGAGAGAATATGTTTATAAATTAGTAAAAGTTATATAGATATGAATTTGTTAGAGAAAAGTTACTCTGGTAAGAAAGTTTTGATTACGGGGCATACCGGATTCAAAGGGACTTGGTTAACTACTTGGCTACACGCTTTGGGGGCTGATGTATATGGTATCTCGTGTGACATTCCCACTTCGCCTTCCATGTTTGAAGTGTTAAAATTAGAAGAGAAAATTCATCATTATCAGATGGATATAAGGGATTATGATGCTCTTTCGGAAGTGATTAGAGAAGTAAAGCCTGATTTTGTCTTTCATTTGGCGGCTCAAGCTATTGTTTCTAAATCATATGCTAATCCGAGAGAGACTCTGACAACGAATATAGTTGGTACAATGAATGTGTTGGAAGCTTTACGGCAGCTTAATTTTCCTTGTGTGGCAGTGATTATCACAAGTGATAAATGTTACGACAATGTGGAATGGGTGTATGGATATAAAGAGACGGATGCATTGGGGGGAAAGGATATTTATAGTGGCTCTAAGGGCGCGGCTGAATTGGTCTTTAAGTCGTATTATCACTCCTTTTTTAAAAGTGAGCGGTCCAACGTTCGGATTGTTTCGGTGAGGGCGGGAAATGTGATTGGAGGAGGCGACTGGGCGTTGGATCGGATTGTTCCGGACTGTATGCGCTCTTGGTCTGAAAATAAGATTGTAGAGATTAGAAGTCCTTTTGCTACACGTCCGTGGCAACATGTGCTGGAGCCCTTGAGTGGCTATTTGAATGTAGGAGCTGCGCTTTTGGAAGACAGTTCACTCAATGGAGAAAGCTTTAACTTCGGCCCTAAAGCTGAAGTGAGCAAAACGGTGAAAGAACTATTAGAAGATTTGAGCGTTTGCTGGAAATATACATCTCCTATGGAGGCGTATACCATTACTGATCAGGTGAAATTTCACGAAGCCGGCCTTTTGAAGTTGAATTGTGACAAGGCTCTTTTTTATTTAAAATGGCATTCGGCCTTGGATTATAAACAATTGTTGCACTTTACGGGTAACTGGTATTATAATTATTATAAAAATCCAATAGATATGCTTGAGTATACGCAACAACAAATTAATGAATATACGCAGGTAGCGCATAATAAAGGGATAAAATGGGCGAGATGATTGAAGGTGTTTTAATTACTCCTTTGAAAAAAATGTATCACCCCAAAGGAGATATTTTTCATGCTTTAAAAAACATGGAGGTGGGTTATGAAGGTTTCGGCGAAGCCTATTTTTCAACCATCAAGCCGGAAACGATTAAGGCGTGGAAACGGCATTTCAGGATGACACTGAATTTGATTTGTATTCGAGGTGAAATTCATTTTGTATTGTATGACGATAGGAGAGAATCAAAATCGTATGGTCAATTTATGGAAGTTGCGTTATCGCCCTTGAAGCATTATTGCCGATTGACGGTTCCTCCGAATGTTTGGATGGGATTTAAAGGGATGGATCAGGCAGATAGCTTATTATTGAATCTAGCTAATATACCACACGATCCGATAGAGCAAGAGAACATTCCGATGGAGGAATCTCCTATTGTGTTTGATTGGAATAAATTAAATCAGTAAGTATGAAGGTAGTAATCTTAGCAGGGGGTAAGGGGACGAGAATTGCGGAATATAGCACTCGTGTCCCTAAGCCGATGGTTGAAATTGGCGAGTATCCCATTTTATGGCACATCATGAATTGGTATGCAAAATTCGGTTATAATGATTTTGTGTTGGCTTTAGGATATAAAGCGCAGGTCATCAAAGAATTCTTTTTGAACTATTATGCGTTGAATAATGATTTTGAAGTGAATCTGTCCACTGGTGAAATAAAGTATATCAATAAGCAAAATCGTAATTGGAAAGTTACATTGGTAGATACTGGGCTAGATACAATGACGGGTGGGAGAATAAAAAGATTAGAAAAAATCATTGGAAAAGAAACTTTTATGGTGACTTATGGAGATGGTTTGTCTGATATAGATCTGGATGCTTTGCTGACTTTTCACAGGCGTTGTGGTAAAGTAGCGACTCTTTCGGCCGTACATCCCACTGCGCGGTTTGGTGAACTGAGAATTGATGGGAATCAAATGGTGACAAGTTTTAAAGAAAAACCGCAATTGGAAGATGGACGTATCAACGGAGGATTTTTTGTGTTAGAACCGGAAATATTTGATTATATAGAAAGTGATGCTACTGTGTTTGAAAAAGACCCGCTGGAACACTTGGTCAGGAGTGGGGAGCTTTCCGCTTATAAACATGATGGTTTTTGGCAGTCGATGGATACGGTGAGAGAAAGACAAATATTAGAAGAGTTGTGGAAAACAAATAATGCGCCATGGAAATAAAAGGTATGAAATTGTCTAAATCGATAATAGGACAGGAGGAAATAGACGCTGTGACGGATGTGTTGCAAAGGGGGTATCTGGGAATGGGGCAGGATGTCATGAAATTCGAGGAAGAGCTAGAATGCTTTTTTCAACGAAATGTGACATTGGTCAATACCGGAACTGCGGCTTTGCATTTGGCATTGCAGGGGGTAGGAATTGGCTGGGGAGATGAAGTTTTAGTGCAATCATTGACGTATGTAGCCTGTTTTCAAGCTATCAAAGCTACGGGAGCTACTCCTGTGGCTTGTGAGGTTTGTGATGCTTCGCTCACGTTGGACTTAGCGGATGCGGAAGCTAAACTGACGCCTCGAACGAAGGCTATCATGCCGGTGCATTATGCGGGGAATGTGGGCGATCTTGATTGTATTTATGACTTTGCGAGAAAGCACCGTTTAAGGGTCATAGAAGATGCTTCTCATGCTTTTGGCTCTTTTTATAAAGGAAAATTGGTGGGTAGTTTTGGAGATGTTTGTTGCGTCAGTATGGATGGCATTAAAAACATTACTTCCGGAGAAGGGGGAATGGTTATAACGAATGATGTGGAGGTGTGTCAAAAAATAAAAGATGCCCGACTATTGGGAGTGGAAAACGATACGGTAAGCCGATATAAGGGGGAGAGGACTTGGCTCTTTGATGTGCATGATCAGGGGTGGAGGTATCACATGAGTAATATCATGGCTGCCATCGGGCTGGTGCAATTTAAGAAGTTTCCAGAATTTAAAGAGAAACGTCAGGCACTGGCTAAACTCTATCAAAAAAGGTTGAAAGGTGTTGTAAAACTTATTGAATGTAACTATGATGAAGTGGTGCCTCACATCTTTGTGATCAGAGTGGGAGGAGGCGAACGGGATACGGTGAAAGAGGCGCTTGCCAAGGAAGGGATTCCGACCGGAATGCATTACAGACCGAATCATTTGCTGACTTTATTTGCTGGAAATCAAGATAATGTAACATTGAAGCATACTGATAGAGTATATGAGGAACTCGTCACATTACCTTTGCATCCGGGCTTGACGGAAGAACAGATTAATTTTATTTGTGATGTTATCGAACGCACTTTGCAATCCTAATCGACCGCTTGTTTCTATCATTATAAATTTCTATAATGGGGAGCAATATTTGGCTAATGCTATAGAAAGTGTATTGGCTCAAACATATGAAAATTTAGAATTACTGCTGTATGATAATCTGTCAACAGACAGCAGCGCACTGATTGTTCAAAAGTTTGAAGACCAAAGAATACGATATATATTGGCTGATGAGCATACGTCACTCGGAGAGGCTCGTAATAGAGCTCTGAAGGTGGCAAAAGGTGAATTTATCAGTTTTTTGGATTGTGATGATTGGATTGAGATAAATAAAGTGAAAGTATCTTTAACCTATTTTGCTCAAGCGGAAGTAGGGCTTGTATATACTAATGGTTATACCTTTTATGAAAAAAAGAACCACTACCGGAAGTTCTTTAAAAAGGAGCAGAAAGAGGGGATGATTTTTGAAGATTTATTGGCTTCGTACCGCATAGCCATACCGAGCGTCATGTTTAGGCGTGCCGTGATAGAGAGACTATCTTCTTGGTTTGATACCCGTTTTTCAATGATTGAGGAGTTTGATCTTTTTATTCGTATTGCGCAAATTAGTGCAGTGCGATATGATCATCACTGTTTGTGCTACTGGCGAGCACACGAAACTAGTATGACTTGGTCGAAAAGATCTTGCTTTGAAGTAGAGATGAGACAGTTTTTAGAGCAATTACTAAAAGAAAATCCGGCGTTAAAGAATCATTATGCAGTGAAAAGATACCAGGCAAAAATAGCCTTTCATCACTTTATGAACACATGGAATAAGCCGTTTAATCCTAATAGAAGAATATTGGCTGATTTCTTATTGGTGGATAAAAGGCTTATATTAGTATATCTTGTCTCTTTCTTAGGGAAAAATTGGTTTTATAAGATTCTGAAATTTTTAAATATATATGTGTAGGTCTCTGTGCAATGGGTAAGATAAAAGAAAAAACGTTGTTGCTATTGTTGGTCTATGCTCCATGGGTTAATGTTATCAATTATAGAATAACTCCAATCGTTGCATCGTCGCTAACGGCTCTTTTCATCGGGCTGTTGGCTGTGGAGTCTTTTGTGTGGCGAAGTAAAATTAATGAAGAATATTTTGATATTATCAAGAAGAACCCTTTGTTATTTCTTGCTTTTATTTCTTTGTTGGGATATTCCGTTTTTTGTCAAAAGATTAGCGACTTATTTGTTTTTTTTAATTTGTTTTTGCTGTTATTGCTAGTAATACCTTTGTTTGTAGATATTCGGGCTTTTTGTCGTAGCTATTTTGATGTTTATCTTTCGTATTTAATCATAGTAGTCTCTTTGTCGATTATTGTCGATTTTATATTGCTCAATACGGGATATGCTAGCCTTCAACCGATGTATAACAGTGAAAATGTAACCTATTTGGAACGTCCGTTTGGCCTGTTTGGGCAACCAAGTGTTAACTCTACTCTTATTTGTGTATTCTATTTACTGAAGCGTTATTTGCATGATATTTGGGGGCTTGGAAGAGTGCGAAATATCTATTTTGTATTTGTGGTGCTTGGAGTGATGTGCCAAGGAAGCGGTTCAGGTTTCATTTCTTTTGCTTTATTATTAATTCCCGTTTGGGGGTATCGCTTTAAAGCATTTAAATATGTATTTATCTTATTGTTGTTAGGGGGTATCTATTATATCAGTCTGACTGACTTGGTAGAAAAGCTAAGTGTTTCTTATCTTACTTTTTTGTATGATTTTGTAGTGGATATTTTCCATTTATATTTGGCTCATATTTCATCTACTTCAGCTCTGATATGGGGTGAAGTATCTCCAACAGTAATGATTCCTATTGATTTTGGACCTATTTTTTATATTACCCATTCGGGCATATTGCTTTATGTCGTTTTTATAGGTACGCTTGTTTATCTGTCTGTAAAGGAGAAAAATTATAACTTTAGATATGCAATTATTCTTTTATTTATAGGTGGATTACATTATCCTGTAATGTTTTATGTGGTTATGCACTTCATTTGGCTTCTTTTGTTTTTTGTTGTCTTTAGAAAGGTAAGGTTGACTTAAGTTATTTTTTATGAAAGCTCTGTTTTTGAGAATGTTGAAAGGAAATGCTAAAGCTATATTAGCTGTCATCCAGCATTATAACCACGATAAGTACTGGAGACGTCGTGCTATTGTAACTACCAATAGTAATAAAACGCCTCTTCTGGTGAAGTTATATTACCTGTATTATATAAAGAAAACGGATGCTTATCATAATTGTTCGTTTGGCACAGATTTAAATGCCGATGTATACTTTGTGACACCTCCTCATCTTCCACATGGTCCGAATGGTATCATTGTGGGGCATGATGTGTTTGTGTGAATGATAATATATTGTATATCAGTGTGTTATAATTGTTTATGGGTGAAGTTTTTGACAATGTAATGATCGGTGCGGGTGCGAAGATTCTCCCAAGCGTCACTATTGGCAACAATGTTAAAGTGGGGGCTAATTGTGTAGTTGTGGAAGATGTCCCAGACAATTGCACGGTGGTACTTCCTAAACCAAGGGTCATAGGTAAGCGTCCCAAAATGATGTCTTGATATGTTTCGATTAGGTCTTTACCTTTGCTGCACACTTAAAAAATAATTTTATGTACAGCAGTAGTGATTTTGAGAAGTTATGGTTCCTCTACAAGACCGCGGTGAGCCCCAAGGAATTTCGATCAATTCGTTTTGCCTGATTCAAGGTGTTCCTTATCGTGATTTTAATAGTTGGTTTGTGAAGACTCGTAAGAAAATCGTTCCGGTTCAGATTGAAGGTGGTCCTTCTTCTGATTCTCTTATGGAAGAATCTCCCGCTCCGGTTTGTGGTACGACAGTTCTCAAGCAGGCTACTCCACCGGTAGGTTCGGGTAATATTCTGGTCGCTATTCAGACCCGTGATGGTTTGAATATCCGTAAAAGCAATTTAGACTACCATGGTTTGAAGGCTTTGGTAGAGAAATTGGAGGGCTTATGTTGACAATTTCCGGTTTAAAGAATTTCTATTATCTTCCCACTTTTCACGATATGCGGTGCAAGGCTCCTCGTGTTTCTGAGATTATCCGTTCGCGTTACCACCGTGATCCGCTTCAGGGAGATGTTTATATTTTTATGTCCAAAGACCAAAAGAAGGTTAAACTGATCCATTACGAGCGTCATGCTTATTATTTGCATGAGAAGAGTTTTACGAACGGTTACCGTTTTATGCGAATTGAGTTGGAAGAAGGTATTACGGTTTATAAGATCGACTGGCAGAGCCTTGTGTCTGTGCTTGAAAGCCCTATTATTAAATCCATACGTTTATAGATCGCCAGCATGTGTTTGTACGTTAAATAACTATATGTCAGTACATTACATTGGGTTTTGCTTGTGTCTTTCTTTGATATTGAGTATCTTTATGTCCAATAAAGGCCATGGATCAAGAGGAATTACATACCCGAATATTAATGCGAGATTATCTCGAGAGGCAGGAGTTGAACGCTTCTTCTTCCTTTACCGATCCTTGTGCGGATATGGAGCCGGATGAAATGAGACGTTACGTACGCTTCCTTCTGGGTCAGTTGGAAGAGAAGCAGGAGCAAATGAACCGTGTGTTAGATGATCTGTCTGAACTTAAAGCTGCTTCCAAAGAACAAAGCAAGCTACTTGAGCGTGTCATGGCTCTGACTGATGAATTAGATGAGCTTCGGAAGAGAAATGCCGAGCTGGTTCGTTCCAATAAGAAACTGGAAGATCGTTTGGGGGTGGTTAATAATGACCATTACAATACCTCCAAGAGTCGTAAGGGCATTGATAAAGATAAAGGGGTGAAAGGCAGAAACGATGATCGTTCTGATTTTGATGGTACAGTTCCGACCACTCCTACAGATACAGGTTCGGTGGATACTTCCGCTCCCGTCTATTCGGGAGCCAGTCGTAAGGGTACTACCTATAAGAAAGACATAGTGGGCGATCCTATCGAACATAAATGCGACCGTTCAAAACTTCCGGCTGGTACCGTGATCCTGAAAGTGATGAAATCTAAAGTTGTTCGTACGGTTGTCAATCTGATTGAAGAACATCATTTTGAGGTTCTGAAAGTTAAATACCTCGATGGAAGTATCAAACACGTATATCTTCCTTGCGACGATGATAATCAGGCTCACTTATACAATGAAGTCGTTTCGGGCACTCATATCACGGCCTCTTTGTTATTCTACCTTCTGTTCAACCGTTACCAGATGTGCTCTCCTGATTATCGTGAATCGAAGAACCGGCTGTCTGACATGGACTGGAATACCTGCCGCCAGAACCTGGCCAATTGGGCAGATAAGGGTGCTGTTCAACTCAACAAGTTGATCCCGGCTTTGAAGAGTATCGCTTTAGAGCCCGGTTCGAATGTGAATGTTGATGAAACCTGGTGTCGTTACCAAACCCACTTCGGTCATAAGAAAACCTACATGTGGTGCCTTGTGAATAAGAAAGCGTGTATTGTGATCTTCTTCTATGAAGATTGTCTGGACGAGTTGGGTACTAAGCATGAGGGCGGTCGTGGCCGTAGCGTTCTGAAGGATTTTCTGGGCGATGCGCAAATCAAGTCCTTGCAGAGCGATGGTTATAACGTCTATATGTATCTTGATGACGAACTGATGGAGGTGGAACATTTATGCTGTCTTGCCCATGCGCGGAATAAGTTCAAGGATGCCTATAACCAAGGCTGCGAGAAGGCCCGTTTCTTCTTGGAACAGATTGCTAAGCTTTATAAGCGTGAAGATGACTACCGCCGGGATAAATTGGCAGCAACCCGGATCCAGGAAAAGCGCAACGATATTTATACGAATGGCATTGTTAATGCTTTGCGGAGTGAGCTTTATGATTTGCTTGCATTACCTGAAGAAGAGAAGAGTGATTTAATGAGAACGGCTTTGAATTATCTCCATAAGTTTTGGGAGCAGCTTTTTGCTTATCGCAAAGACGGTGAATATACAATTGATAATCTTGCTGCCGAACGGGCGATACGTCCCTTGACAGTGCAGAGGAAAAACAGTTTATTCTTCTGTAGTACGAAAGGTGCTTTACGATCGGCAGTTTACAATACCTTTATTGAAACCTGCAAGCAGGCTGGAATCAGCTTCCGATCTTTCTTCTGCAAGTACATGACAGAGATCCGGAAGGGTCGAACGGATTATGAGAACCTGCTTCCGATGACGATCAGCCTAACAAATTAGTGAAAACAAATTAAAACTTAATATCCAAGACAAGTGACGGGTGCCTACTGGCATTCGCCTAAGAGGTGTATACCATGTTTTGGACGCTTACAAATAACATTTATAGTGTATGAAAATGAAAATTCTTCATGTTGTTAATATTTCTTTCACTATTCCATATTTTTTGGGAGAACAATTGTTATATTTCAGTAAAAAGGGTTATTTAATATATATAGCTTGTAGTCCTTCAGAGAAGTTGAAGGATTATTCTATAGCTTATCATTTTTCGTATAAAGAAATTCCCATATTACGTAAATTTTCTATATTTCAAGATTGTAAATCAATATGGAATATGTGTAGATATATAAAATCAGAACAGATAGATATTGTATCTGGACATACTCCTAAAGGTGCGCTGATTGGTATGATTGCTGCATTTATAATGCGGGTTCCTGTTCGTTTGTATTTTCGTCATGGACTTGTTTACGAGACTTCAATAGGCACTAAAAGATGGTTACTAATTATGATTGATCGTCTGACTGCTTATTTGGCTACAAAAGTCATATGTGTTAGTCCATCTGTTTTTAGAAGGAGTTTAGAAGATCACTTAAATTCAGAAAAAAAACAATTGATATTACATAAAGGAACTTGTAACGGAATTGATGTTGAGAGATTTTGTAGATCAAACGTAAAAAAATCTCTTGTTTTAGAACTTCGTAATAAACATAAAATTCCAAAGAATGCAATTATTCTTGGATATGTTGGTCGGTTGGTGCGAGATAAAGGAATAGTTGAATTAGTTGAGTCTTTAGATATTATTCGTAGAAAGAATCCTAGGATTGTTCTATTATTAGTTGGCATGATGGAGGAGCGTGATGCTTTACCATATGCAGTGGTTGAATCTATCCAAGAAAATCCGTATATTATTAATGCTAACTATGTGGATAATCGTTATATAGATGGGTATTATGCTTTGATGGATGTCTTTATTTTGCCCTCTTATAGAGAAGGGTTTCCTACTTCGATATTGGAAGCTTCAGCTATGGAGATTCCTGTTATTACTACAAAGGTTACTGGTTGTATTGATGCCATTATTGAAAATAAAACAGGTATATTTGTAGAACATAACAAGGAAAAAATGGCAGTTGCAATATTGGATTTGTTGGATTCTCCAGAAAAAAAGAGAGCTTATGGAGTGGCTGGGCGGAAGTTTGTAAAAAAATATTTTAGTCCAGAACTTGTATGGAGAGAAATCGAAAGGCTATATAATAATTGAGATTATACAATGAATATATTAATAACTGGTGTTTATGGATTTGTCGGTTACAATTTCATAAACAATTTAAAAGTCGGACATAATCTTTATGGACTTGATATCGTGTGTCCGACAAGAGAAGGTGTACTGAAAACATTTTGTTGGAAAGATATTGATCCAGAGTCATTCCCATTACAAACTCTTCCCCAATTTGATGCAATCATTCATCTTGCCGGAAAGGCTCATGATACGAAAAACCAATCAACTGCTCAGTCTTATTTTGATATTAATACCGGTCTGACTCAAAAGATATTTGATTTCTTTTTGGAGTCTTCTGCGAAGAAATTCATATTTTTTAGTTCAGTAAAAGCTGCGGCTGATAGTGTAGTGGGAGATATGCTTACTGAGGATGTTATTCCGGCTCCTGTTGGTCCTTATGGGGAAAGTAAAATAAGAGCTGAAGAGTATATAAAGGAACATTTTGCATTTCCTGCTGTCTCCTTCTGCGAGTGTTCTCCTTTTCGGGAGATGACTTCGGTTACAGAAAAACGGGTTTATATATTAAGACCTTGTATGATTCATGGTCCGGGGAATAAAGGAAATCTGAATCTATTGTATAATGTGGTGAAGAAAGGAATTCCCTGGCCATTGGGTGACTTCGAAAATCGTCGTTCGTTTACTTCAATTGATAACCTATGCTATGTGATTGAGGGATTATTGGCTAAAGAGGTACCTACGGGCATTTATCACATGGGGGATGATGAAGCTTTGTCAACAAATGAGCTGATTGCCATCATGTGTGAGGCAATGGGAAAACAGCCCCATATCTGGAAGATGAATAAGGGCTTTATGGAAGGATGTGCCGGACTGGGAACTTTACTCCATTTGCCACTGAATACGGAAAGGCTTCGTAAACTGACGGAGAATTATGTGGTAAGTAATGCTAAAATCAAAGCTGCTCTCGGGATTGATAAAATGCCTGTGACAGCTAAAGAGGGGTTGATGAAAACCATTCGTTCATTTGAAGAAACTAAATAAGTTATGTACTATTTAATAATCTTAGTTCTGCTATTCTTAGTAGAACTTTTTTATTTCCGTATTGCTGATAAATGCAATATCATCGATAAACCGAACGAGCGGAGTTCGCACACCCGGATCACTTTGAGAGGGGGAGGAATTATTTTCTTCTTTGGCGCATTAGCTTACTTTCTGACGAATCAGTTTGAGTATCCTTGGTTTATGCTGGCTTTGACATTGATTACTTTTATCAGTTTTGTAGACGACATTCGTTCTACTTCTCAGGGGTTACGTTTGGTGTTTCATTTTACGGCGATGGCTTTGATGTTCTATCAATGGGGGTTGTTCAGCCTGCCTTGGTGGACCATTGTGGTTGCTTTGATTATTTGCACAGGGATTATTAATGCCTATAATTTCATGGATGGTATTAATGGCATTACAGGTGGATACTCGTTGGTGGTGCTGACGGCATTAGCATTTATAAATGGGGCATATGTTCCATTTGTAGAGCCGGCTTTGATTTATACCATGCTTTGTGCTGTGTTGGTCTTTAACTTCTTCAATTTCCGGAAACAGGCAAAGTGTTTTGCGGGGGATGTAGGTTCGGTTAGCATTGCTTTCGTGATCCTCTTTCTGATCGGTATGCTGATAATCCGTACGGAAAATTTCAGCTGGATTGTCTTGTTGGCAGTCTATGGGGTGGATAGTGTGCTGACAATAATTCATCGGTTGATGTTGCATGAGAATATTGGTTTGCCACATCGAAAACATTTGTACCAGATTATGGCAAATGAGTTGAAAATTCCTCACGTGGTGGTTTCATTGGTGTATATGTCGGTGCAGGCAGTAGTTATAGCCGGGTATCTTCTATTTCCGGGGAATGAATATGGGTATTTGTCGGGTACCATTATTGCGCTGAGTTTGGTCTATATTCTATTTATGAAGCGTTTCTTTTGCTTGCATCAAGCGAAGTGATATTTAAGAGAATTGTTTTGGATTGCCCGACACGGTTTTTGCCACTACTATAATATATTGAAGTATATTATTGATTTGTAGTGCTTTGCAAAACAGAAAATCAAAATAGGGAACGGATAAGAAACGAGCAAACTATTTTAGTCTGCTGTGTTTTTCCATTGCTTCAAATCACTCTTCCACAAAGGAAATCATTTTATCTTGATTATTATCCAACATAGCTATCATTCTCGTATCTTTGCAATTATATAGCATTTAACATGGATAAATTCGATGCGAGTGTTACTTCAGGCATATTTCGACTTACTCGCATAGATACAAACGAGAACGAATGGATTGTTGATTACAGTTTTGAAAATGATTTTGTATGTGATTATCCATCTCTAATACTGAATTATTATGGTAACTTACACTCACTTCGGCAAACAACCCGATACTCTTAAACATCTTGTTCTTTGCGAGGTTCTTCAAATAGAAAAGCCTGTTTTTTAACTCAAGGTGAATATGAAAAAGAATATAATTACAATCAGCGAAAGCGGTGTGGTATCTATATCGGGCAATATTCAGATGTAAGATTTTGAGATAGCGGAACTGTTCGGGGTGATGATCTCGACAATACGTTCCCATGTACGTGCGATTCTAAAAACAGGTATCGCAACAGGTGATTATACCCATAGAGTAATGTTGGTTTGTTGTAACTTTTTGTCTGATTGTTACGGGCTGGATGTGATTACGGCTCGTGCTTTTCGGATTCAATCATATAAAACGAAAATATTTTGCAAATGGATTATGTGTAAAATGACCATAGCAGAATGTCAACCAATTATATTACAATACAATTATCAGGCAGCATACTTGAGTGAGCAGAATTAATCATTAACTTTACAGGAAATTTAGAAGGCATGAGCAAAGGAGAAATAATTATATACCAAACAGCCGATGGCAGCACCTCGCTTGATGTTAAGTTGGAACAGGAAACTATCTGGCTAAACCAAAAGCAGATAGCCGAATTGTTCGGGACGAAGCGACCAGCCATTACCAAGCATCTGAAAAATATATTTCTATCGGGAGAATTGGAAGAAAATAGGGTATGTTCCATTTTGGAACATACCACTCCACATGGTGCTATGGCAGATAAAACGCAAACAACAGAGGTGAAATATTATAATCTCGATGCCATTCTATCCGTAGGATATAGAGTAAATTCTAAAAATGCAACCCGATTCCGTATCTGGGCGAACAAAGTGCTGAAAGAGTATCTGATTAAAGGATATGTCGTTAAGGAGAATATCAAGCTGGAGCAGTACGAGGATTTGAAGCAGACCATCAAGGTATTGGCAAATGTTCTCGACCACAAGACGTTGGAATACTCTGAGGCAACCGGATTGTTACGAGTGGTTACTGATTATGCTTACGCTCTTGATACGCTGGACAGATACGATTATCAACAACTTAAGATAGACAAAACTACTAATAAAGAGCAATTTACAGCTACCTACGAAAATGCGATAGCTGCCATTGAAGAGTTACGGAAGAAATTTGGAGGTAGTTCTCTTTTCGGCAATGAGAAAGACCAATCGTTCAAAGGTTCGATAGGTACTATTTACCAGACATTTGGCGGTCAAGAACTTTATCCGAGCGTAGAAGAAAAGGCAGCGATGTTGTTGTATTTAGTCACTAAAAACCATTCGTTCAGCGATGGTAACAAGCGTATCGCTGCATTTTTATTTCTCTGGTTTATGGAACGTAACGGCATTTTGTATAATTCCGACAGAAGTAAACGGATTGGCAACAATGCGCTTGTGGCTTTGACACTAATGATTGCCGAAAGTCGCACCGAAGAAATGGATACAATGGTTAAAGTGATTGTTAATCTTATCAATAGAGATAATTAATCGATTTTTATTCCAATTGGTTAATCGGGGCAGTCATTTTCGTTACAGGGGCAAAGGAAGTTCCGGACGAGTGATTATTCAAGCTCAAGCCCTGCCGGGTTTCGGCTGAAATCTCAAAGATCTGTGGCCCAATATTACGTATTATGGTGAAGAGAGATGGGAAAAAATGACAAAACCCGTTGTCGTGACGTTTTATTCGAATGGAGATATAGGATGTGCGGAGAGATACTCCCGTGTGAAATGAAAACAGCAGACTAACAGTGCCTTCATCGGCTAACTAACGACACTCACCAAAGAAAAGCAGCACATATAGCCAAATCCGTCTAAAATTCAGTATTTTACCTCATTTTTCTATTTGAAAAACAGGGAGCGGATAAGTAACTGAACGTTTTCCTAAATCTGCTTTTTATTGCATTTAAGGAGTTAGATAGTTAAAGCCACTAGAAATGACACAAATAATTGTATTAGTGTGAGTTACGCTCAACTTATAATTTCCGCTTTTCAGGTTTACATTTTTTGTATCATGATTACATAGCATCGTTTATATCCGTTACATTTACCCGACTGCTATTATATTAAAAAGTGAGTTTGCAAATTCAATTGAACGAAGAGCTTAGGATTATGATACAGATAATAAGCGTGTTATAAGTTTTTCTGAGAAAACTGCTTTCCGGACCGTTTTTTCCTTTGCCGATAATTTGTAAATCTTCATCTTTGCAGTGTTGATCAACAAAACATGAATGAAACGTAGTAGTAACATTAGTAAAGAAGGAGAAAAATTATGCCTTTATTTTATAGAGCGAGACAATCGCAGTTGAAAACTAAAGAGGGAAAGAAACAGTGGCACCTGACTCTGGTGAAAGTTGGAAAAATGGTAACTTCACAACAGTTGGCTGAAGTAATAGCTGAAAAATCATCATTGACACCGGGTGATGTTCATAATGTGATTCGTAACTTGATGACTGCCATGCGTAAAGAATTGTTGAATAGCCGTTCGGTACGTCTGGAGGGATTAGGCACTTTCACGATGAAAGCTTGTACACAAGGGCATGGAGTGGATCAAGAGGAAGAGGTGAGTCCGAATCAGGTGGCGGCTCTTCGTTGTCTGTTTACTCCGGAATATACTCGTCCCGCAGCTATCGGCACTACCCGTGCTTTGCTTCAGGGAGTGGAATTCCAGAAAGTCAGTGCGATAGGGGGAACAATTAATGGCGGATCGGGTAGTGGAGATATTGTGGATGATCCGACAGCCTGATAAAATTTATTGCTGATATAATAATTATTGACAGCGGAAGGAGGATAAAGAGTATGAAGAAAACGGGATGGAATATTATATTGAAGTTGATTATTGCTGTGGCAAGTGCTGTAGCCGGTGTAATAGGCGGGCAGGCTATGACATTATAAAAACGGAATTAATAACCAAACAGGGTGAACTCCCGATAGCCATTAGAGGCTTTCGGGAGTTTTTCTTTTCCCCATGATCTTGTCTATAATCAGAGCGATGGCTCCATCACCGGTTACGTTACAAGCTGTACCGAAACTGTCCATGGCAATGTAGAGGGCGATCATCAATGCCTGGGCCGATTCATCGAAACCGAGCATGGACTGGAGGATGCCTAAAGAAGCCATAATAGCACCTCCGGGAACACCGGGAGCAGCAATCATCGTAATGCCGAGCATGAAAATGAAACCCGCAAACAGGGAAAAATCGAAAGGCATGCCCTGCATCATCATTAAGGCTAAAGCGCAGGCTACAATCTTCAGGGTACTTCCGGATAGATGAATGGTGGCGCAAAGCGGGATGACAAATCCGGCTATATCGGCTGATACACCGTTCTTCTTGGTCTGCTCGAGTGTGACAGGGATGGTGGCGGCTGACGACTGAGTACCTAAAGCGGTGAAATAAGCCGGCAGCATTCGTCCCAACAGGCGGAACGGGTTTTTACGGACGAACAATGCCGCAATGCAATATTGAAAAACCAGCAAGAAAATATGCAGTATAAAAATAACGCCGATAATCTTGATAAATACCATAAGGATGGAGAATACTTGTCCGGAGTGTGTCATGTTAAGGAAAATGCCAAAGATGTAAATGGGCAGTAACGGGAGGATGACTGCGCTTATCATACGTACGATAATCTCTTGAAAGTCTCGTGCTACGTTTTTCAAGGCGTCACTATGCAGGCTTGCCAACCCCAGGCCGAGGGTAAAGGCAAGGACCAGTGCCGTCATGACATTCATCAAGGGTGGAATGGCAACAGAAAAATAAGGGAGGATTCCTTGTGCTTCGCTCACTTCGTCGAGAGGTGCTCCGGGAGTAATGAGCGAAGGAAAAATGGCGGCTCCGGTAAAGTAGGACAGAAATCCGGAGAAAAGAGTGGCACCATATGCAATGAGTGCCGTCACGAGTAGCATTCGTCCGGCCCCTTTACCAATATCGGCTATGGCAATGGTGACCAGTCCGAGGATGATAAGTGGTATGGAGAAATTTAGAAACTCCCCAAAGATGGAGTTGAAGGTCACGAACAGCCGTACCAAAGGTGTCGGCAGGAAATTTCCGATAGCAATACCAAGTATAATAGCTATGATGATACGTGGCAAAAGTCCTATGTGTATTTTCTTCATTACGAGGTTTTAGAAGTTTGTTGCAAAAGTAATATTTTATTCTGAAACTATCCGAACAAATATTTTCGATATGTGTTATAAATAATAAGAAATAGAACAAAATATCAACTAATTTAGATACATATTACAATTATGGCAACTCAGAATAAAACAGATATAGGCCTGATTGGTTTAGCTGTGATGGGAGAAAATTTAGCTCTGAACATGGAAAGCAGAGGTTGGAGCGTATCGGTGTATAATCGTACGGTGCCGGGTGTGGAAGAAGGAGTGGTGGAACGTTTCATCAATGGAAGGGCTAAAGGCAAGCATATAGAGGGCTTCACGGATATAGAGGCTTTTGTAGAATCGATCGCTTTGCCTCGTAAGATAATGATGATGGTGCGCGCCGGTAGCCCCGTAGATGAGCTGATGGAGCAACTTTTCCCGTATCTTTCTCCGGGTGATATATTGATTGACGGTGGTAACTCAAATTATGAAGATACAAACCGCAGAGTGAAACTGGCAGAGTCGAAAGGCTTTCTGTTCGTCGGTGCCGGTGTGTCGGGTGGAGAAGAGGGAGCCTTGAATGGAGCTTCTATCATGCCGGGCGGTTCGGAAAAAGCATGGGAGGAGGTAAAGCCCATCTTGCAGAGCATTGCAGCCAAAGCTCCCGATGGCAGTCCGTGCTGTCAGTGGGTGGGGCCTGCCGGATCGGGACACTTTGTGAAGATGATCCATAACGGGATAGAGTATGGTGATATGCAGTTGATTGCTGAAGCTTATTGGGTGATGAAAGAACTGCTGGATATGACTAATGAAGAGATGGCATCTGTGTTCACCCGTTGGAATGAAGGTAAGTTGCGGAGTTATCTGATAGAAATCACAGGCAATATACTTCGTCATAAAGATAAGACAGGGACCTATCTGATTGATAAGATTCTGGATGCTGCCGGTCAGAAGGGGACAGGTAAATGGTCGGTGATCAACGCTATGGAATTAGGTATGCCATTAGGATTGATAGCTACGGCCGTTTTTGAACGTAGCTTGTCGGCTCAGAAGGAACTGCGTGAAACCGCCGCCCGACAGTATCAATCTAAACATTCGATGGCTGTATATAATAAACAAGATACGGAAAAAGAGATTTTCGCGGCATTGTATGCTTCGAAACTGGTTTCGTATGCTCAAGGGTTTGCGGTATTGCAGCGCGCTTCCGATGCGTTTGGATGGAGCCTCGATCTGGCTTCGATTGCACGGATGTGGAGAGGTGGTTGTATTATTCGCAGTGTTTTCCTGAATGATATTGCTGCGGCATTTGAGGCAAAAGAAAAGCCTAAACATCTGCTGCTGGCTCCTTATTTTGAAGAAGAGATCAAAGGGCTGTTGTCCGGGTGGAAGAATCTGGTGGCACAGGCCATGCGTGAGGAACTGCCTGTTCCGGCTTTCTCTTCGGCTTTGAATTATTTCTATTCGTTGGTGTCTGCTGATCTTCCGGCTAATCTGGTGCAGGCACAGCGCGATTATTTCGGTGCTCATACATTCGAGCGAAAAGATGAGTTACGAGGAGTCTTTTTCCATGAAAACTGGACTGGGCACGGAGGAGATACAAAGTCGGGTACGTATAATGTATAAGCAGAAAAAGAAATATGAGTAAATTTGTAATGACTATCTTTGGTGCTTCGGGTGACTTGACGAAGCGTAAGTTGATGCCGGCATTGTATTCGTTGTATGTAGCCAAGCGTCTTCCGGAAGAATTTGAAATTCTCGGGGTGGGACGTACGGTTTATGAAGATGCGGACTATCGGACTTACATTTATAGTGAGATGGAGAAATTTGTGAAGTCGGAAGAGCAGAATAAGGAGAAGATGGACGCTTTCGTTGGACATCTTCACTATCTGGCAATAGACCCGGCATTGGAAAGCGGATACGGACAACTTCGGCTGCGAATTGAAGAACTGAGTGGGGACAGCCGGCCGGACGATTTGTTGTTTTACCTGGCTACACCTCCATCATTGTATGGCGTGATTCCGTTGCATCTGAAATCAGTACATCTGAATGAAGGTCGTGCGCGGATTATTGTTGAAAAGCCTTTTGGGTATGATCTGGAGTCGGCCGAGAAACTGAATCGAATTTATGCTTCCGTATTTGATGAACATCAGATTTACCGAATCGATCATTTCTTAGGTAAAGAAACTGCTCAGAATTTGTTGGCTTTTCGTTTTGCCAATGGTATTTTCGAACCTTTATGGAACCGTAACTATATAGATTATGTGGAAGTAACCGCCGTGGAAAATCTCGGAATCGAGCAACGCGGCGGTTTTTATGATACCACGGGTGCTCTTCGGGATATGGTGCAGAATCATCTGATCCAGTTGGTGGCACTTACTGCCATGGAGCCTCCCGCTGTGTTCAATGCAGATAACTTCCGTAATGAAGTGGTGAAAGTATACGAGTCTCTGACTCCTTTGACTGAAACGGATCTGAACGAACACATTGTCCGGGGACAATATACAGCCGGAGGAAACAAAAGAGGGTACCGGGAAGAGAAGAATATAGCACCGGACTCGCGCACCGAAACTTATATCGCCATGAAACTGGGGATCAGTAACTGGAGGTGGAGCGGAGTGCCTTTCTATATCCGGACAGGCAAACAAATGCCGACGAAAGTGACGGAGATTGTCGTACACTTCCGTGAAACTCCGCATCAGATGTTCCATTGTGCGGGTGGTAATTGTCCGAGGGCAAATAAACTGATTCTTCGCTTGCAGCCCAATGAAGGTATTGTATTGAAATTTGGTATGAAAGTGCCGGGACCGGGATTTGAGGTCAAACAGGTTACAATGGATTTCAGTTATGATCAGTTGGGAGGGGTACCCGGAGGAGATGCTTATGCCCGCCTGATAGAAGACTGTATTCTGGGTGATCAGACCCTCTTTACACGAAGTGATGCCGTAGAAGCATCCTGGCATTTCTTTGACCCTATTTTGCGTTATTGGAATGAACATCCCGAGGCACCGCTATACGGCTATCCGGCAGGAACTTGGGGACCTTTGGAAAGTGAAGCTATGATGCATGAACATGGTGCCGACTGGACCAATCCATGCAAGAATTTAACAAACACAGATCAATACTGCGAATTATGAAACCCTATATTTTCCCTTCGTCCATAGAGACGGCACGCGCACTGATATTACATTTGGTGAAACTGATGTTAGATGAACCGGACAGAACCTTCTGCATTGCATTCAGTGGCGGAAGCACTCCGGCACTGATGTTTGATTTATGGGCGAATGAATATACGGATATCACTCCTTGGGAACGATTGAAAGTGTTTTGGGTCGACGAGCGTTGTGTGCCTCCTGAGAATTCGGATAGTAATTATGGGATGATGAGGTCGTTGCTGCTGAGTATCGTACCTATTCCGTACGAGAATGTGTTTCGTATCCAGGGAGAGAATAATCCAAAGAAAGAGGCTGCCCGCTATTCGAAACTGGTAATGAAGGAGGTGCCGGTGAAGAACGGTTTTCCGGTGTTCGATGTAGTATTGTTGGGAGCAGGTAATGACGGGCATACATCGTCTATTTTTCCGGGGCAGGAAGAACTGCTTTCGACAGATCATATATATGAGGCGAATTTTAATCCGAATAACGGGCAAAAGAGGATAGCTCTGACAGGAATGCCGATTTTGAATGCGCGTAGAATCATCTTCCTGATAACGGGAAGAGTGAAGGGACCGGTTGTAGAAGACATCTTTTATTCGGGAGATACGGGTCCGGCTGCTTACATAGCCCATCATGCTGACAATGTGGAGCTGTTCATGGATAACGCGGCGGCGGAAAAGATTATCCGCAGATAAAAAACAAAAACCGTCCGACCTTCACAGGCCGGACGGTTTTTGTTCTATTTTTGAATACGTTATTTACATACAACAATTAAACAGTATGATAATTAAAATAACAACTCAACAAAATGGAATCCGGGAGAATCACTTCGGCCGGATTGGCTTATCTCACTTAAATGTGACTTACGTAATAATTATGACTAATTAATGTATGGCAAAGATAGGTGGTTTTTTGCTTTGGGGCAATCACTCGATTTAGGTATTGTGAAGAGGGTTATCACTATAAGTAGGGATTGAGCCGGCCGGAAAGGAGGAGTGTGTTTTGTTTTATGCTCTTTAAGTTGTAAATTTGCGGAAAAACAAGAGTAATATGGAATATAAGTTTGACGAACAGAGTGTGAAAGAATTAATGGAATGGGCGCAAGCTGCACAGCTGCCTCAAGAGCTGGAACTGAGTAAGGCAGAGCGTATTTTTGATGTGAAGCTTTGTGTGGAATCTGATTTATCCTGTATCAGAGCTCACTATCCGGATGCTTTTTACAATCCTGCTATTACTCGCCTGTATCGTATCAAGGAGAAGCTGGAGGAGAAGTGACTTCCGGATATGAGTAAGTGACTTAAAAGTATGTAATCAATTTGCGATTCTGTGGAATTTTTCCACAATAAATGTGGAATACTCCTTTATATTCCACTATTCCAATGAAAGCTGTTTTTATATAATTACTTGAAAATGAGTTGTCGATCTGGATTGGCATATGTCTGGCATGTGTATTGCATTATAATATTCAGATGTTTAGTTATAGTTAGTAGATCTAGAACAATTAAGTTTTCAAGAATTATGAAAAAGGTATTAGTAGCATTGGTAATAGTAATGGGATTGGGATTTTCAGTAGTAAAAGCAGATGAACCTCTAAAGAAAAAATCTGCGAAAGTGGAACAGAGGGACTCACGGGAAGATTTTACGCCAATCGAGGTTAATAATCTTCCTGAGGCAGTGATTGATGAGTTATCCTGTGAGGGAGCACTGATTAAAGAGGCTTTTATAGCCTATAGTCGTTCGGAAGGTAAACTCTACAAAGTGATTATATTATCGAGCGATTTTCATGAACAGGCAGTGTTCTTGAATGAAAGAGGGAATATACTGAATAGATAGTTTCCCAATTTTTGAAGAAAGCACACAACTGAATTTATGTTAAGCCTCGGTTCGAAAGAACCGGGGCTATTTTTTTGTTCAGGAGAAATGATTCTGTATTTGAGAGGTAAATAGAATGGTTTGAAATTTATAATTGTTTCCGCCTTTTCTCTTTCATACTTTTGTACTGTAAGCTTACAAGAGACAGGAGATTTATAGGCGGATTCTGAAAAGCCTGATAGAAAGAGTAAGAGTAAAAAGGGTATTATGATGAAAATCAATGGTAAGTTAGTAGGGAATTTTTTGACAGAAGGTATGATTACGGCGCTACCTGATTGGTTTGTTGTATTAGGTAAGTGTGGTAGCAATGGAAAAAATCAAAGAATGGTAGAAGCGCTTTCAATAGATGATGAATTGAATGCATATTGGGGTTGAATATGGGAATTCGATATATAAACTATCAGGATCGCTTAGAAAATGCTTATTGCGGCGGGTATGCTTTGGCGGCCATGATTAATTTGTTCGATTCGTCACTGACTCCGGATAAACCGTATGGTAAAAGTATTTATGATCAGATTCAGGCCATACAGCGTGCAACTCTCGATAAGAACAGGAAATGTTTTATTGATAGGATAACTCGATATTTGCATGATCGGAATATTGAAGGTACATACTCTCTGCCTTCCTCGGTCTCTATGTATGCAAAAAATATGGGATTGAATCCGAGAGTCAGTTATAATGAGTCAAAGTTGAAAGAGAATCTGGTATCCGTAATAAATAATATAGGTTTAGAACAATTTAATGTTGATGATTTGATAGGGGAAGAGATATCTCTGATAGTCTCTTCGGGAATACCAGTTGTTGAAAATGTTACTAATTTTTCTATCATGAACTCTCTGGCATTGGTGGAAGGGGGAATGCATTGGATTGCTATTGGCGATATAAAAGTCGCGAGTGGAGAAAATATGTATTACGATCCTGAATCAGTGGGAAAACCTCCTTATGAATATTCTGGCTTAAACATTGTGTTGAATCCTTTTCAGTGATTTTGCCGTGTTTTATAGGCGGATTCCGAAAAGCCTTGAATAGAGTAGGAAAAGCTTAAGGGTATTATAATATGAAAGTATGTATGTCGTCTAAAAAGAGAAACAATGGTTCTGTTGCTAAAATTCAAGGTCATTACTACAATAATAATGATGACTCTTGTTTTCAGGAAATAAAGGAAATGGCCCCAATTTCTATTAAAGCTTGTAAGGGGAATCAGTTGCTTATTACGCTTACCGTTTTGGATACTTGGTGTGAGAAAGCCGGTGACGGAGCATGGTTTGCTATTAAAGTTAATAATAAAATTGTAGCACGGGGATTGTATTCTGTGGCAATGGATGGACAACGTGTTCCCATTACTTTACAGGCAATGGTTGATGTCACTTCGTTGGAAGAAGATATTACGATCAGAGCTATGTGGTGTAATTGTGAGGGAACTTCCGGCAGAGCTTGCTGCATAGGAGAATTCTCAGAATCAATACTTACTGTGTTAGTGAATGACTGGAACGTAGTTAATTCAAAATTAGAAGAAATGACTAAGAATTTATCTAAAATTCCAGGTCTGAAATAAGGCGGACAACGATAAGTCATGGATTATACGGGCAGTGAATTAATGGCGGCATTTGTTCACTGCCCGTTTTGTCGGATTTATCAAAAAAGTAAATAAAAAAGTCATATCTACTTTATGGAAGTTATAATTATGGGTGGTATTATTTACGGGTTTCAGAATAATTCATATCTTTGAAGCTGTAACTAAAACTAATCAATAATGAAGCAAATACATTTAGATTGCCTGGCAGTGAAGCTGTTTCTCTTTTTTTCTCTTTTTAGTTTGCCGTCCGGGGCACAGAGCATTTTTCAGAAATACGATCGTTTCCTGACGGAACCTCGTTCATACGTGTGTTATTGTGTGGACGGTAAACTGAAAATAGATGGTAAACTGGATGAAGTTTCATGGCAGAAGGCAAAATCGACAGCTCCGTTTGTAGATATCAGTGGCGAAGGATTCCCTACGCCCAAATATGAAACTACAGCTAAGATGTTGTGGGATGATGAATATTTGTATGTCGGGGCAATTTTACAGGAAGACGACATCAAGGCACGTCTTACTCAGCGGGATACCATTATTTACTATGATAATGATTTTGAGGTTTTTATAGATCCTGATTGGGATGGACACAACTATTTTGAAATAGAGACCAATGCCCGGGGTGTTATATTCGATTTGATGCTGGACAAACCTTATCGGTCGGGAGGCAACTTTATGGTGCAATGGGATTGTCCGGGATTAAAGTTGGCTATTCATCGTGAAGGTACGTTGAATAAATCGAAAGACAAAGATAAATATTGGAGTGTGGAGATGGCTATTCCTCATAAGGCATTGACTATGAATTTTAACAACCCGTTGAAAGCAGGCAATTGCTGGCGAATTAACTTCTCACGGGTACAGTGGTTGAAAGCCGGGGGGCCTGAAGAAAATTGGGTTTGGACACCTACGGGAAAGGTGGATATGCACATGCCGGATCGTTGGGGATATTTGTTTTTCGCTGACGAGGCAGTAGGAGCGCCCGAACGTACTGTTGCGCTACCGTATGATACTGCTGTGTATAAACTGCTTTGGGCTATGTTCTATGCACAGCAGGAGAGATATGCAAAAGAGAAAAACTATTTACGTACGGAAAAAGATTTTTTCCTGACGGACGCGGAGTTGAAAGGACTCCCGCAGGGTGCGCAAATCTCAGTTGACGCTACCCGGAATACATACCAGATAGCTATTACTGTTCCGGGTGAAAACAAGCGTTACGTTATTAATAATGAAGGACGTTTCTGGACAGAGAAGATTGCTCCGCGAAAGGTGAAGAACTGGGTATGGACACGTATAAATAAGAATAAAAGTGAAGCAGATTACCGTCAGTGGTTTGCTTTGCTTAAGGAGTGCGGAATCAGTGGGGTGATGTTTGAAGGGTATGATGAAAATCTATATCGCATGTGTAAAGAAGCCGGTCTTGAGGCCCATTTCTGGAAATGGACAATGAATCGTGCGGAACTGCTGAACGTGCATCCCGATTGGTTTGCGGTGAACCGCAAGGGGGAATCTACGCATGATAAACCTGCTTATGTGGATTATTACCGTTTTCTCTGTCCTAACCATGAAGGAGTGGCGCAATACCTGGCGGATGATTATGTGAAAATAGCTCATTTGCCTTATGTAGATGGGGTACATCTGGATTATGTTCGTTTTCCGGATGTGGTTCTGCCTGTCAGTTTGTGGAAAAATTATGGCATAGAGCAGACGAGTGAACATCCTGAATATGATTATTGCTATTGTGAGGTTTGTCGTGCCAAGTTTAAGGCGCAGACGGGACGTGATCCGTTGGAATTGAAGTATCCGATGGAAGATCAGTCATGGATCAATTTTCGTTTGGATGCCATTACCCGTGTTGTAGACCGGATTACTGAAGCGGTGAAAGCTGACGGAAAAGCAATTTCTGCCGCAGTATTCCCGGGACCTTCTATGGCCAAGAAGATGGTACGTCAGGATTGGGGAAATTGGACACTGGATGCTTATTTCCCGATGATCTATAACGGCTTTTATTACGAAGGGCCGGAGTGGATCGGACGTTCGGTTCAAGAGAGTGTGAAGACGGTTGACGGACGTGCGAAAGTGTATGCAGGATTGATGTTTCCTGATATAAAAAATGATTTTGAGAAAGCATTGGATGAGGCGTTTGATAATGGTGCGTCCGGTGTCTCTTTCTTTGACGGACCATCGGACGAATATCTTCATAAATTTAAAGCTTATCTGGATAAGAAGGGATTAAAAACGGAATAAAGCCTGTGAAATATGAATGCTTTAATCAAATGTTATAAAGGATAACAATATGCCTATTATCGAAATATCATCCTTGTCCCATCCCGGAGTAGAGATATTCAGTACCCTTACCGAAGCTCAGTTGCGTAATCGCCTCGAGCCTGAAAAGGGGTTGTTTATAGCGGAAAGTCCCAAAGTCATTAAAGTGGCTTTGGATGCAGGCTATGAACCTTTAGCAATTTTGTGTGAGCAAAAACATATCACGGGGGATGCTGCGAATATCATTGAACGCTGTGGTGATATACCCGTCTATACAGGTGACAGAGAACTGCTTGCTACGCTGACCGGATACGTTTTGACACGTGGTGTACTTTGTGCCATGCGTCTTCCGGTTCTGCGAAGTATGGAGGAAGTATGCCGGAGAGCCAGGCGCATCGTGATCATAGACGGGGTGGTGGATACTACCAATATCGGTGCCATCTTCCGTTCGGCGGCCGCTCTCGGAATAGATGCGGTATTACTAACCCGCAACTCTTGTAGTCCATTAAACCGACGTGCGATCCGAGTGTCTATGGGGGCGGTCTTCCTTGTACCATGGACTTGGCTGGATGGTCCTCTCAGTGATCTGGCTCGGTGGGGCTTCCGTACGGTTGCCATGGCGCTTACGGATAATTCTATTTCCATCGATGATCCTGTGCTGACAACCGAACCCAAGTTGGCTATTGTGATGGGTACCGAGGGAGACGGGCTCTCGCATGAGAGGATTGCCGAAGCGGACTATGTCGTTCGCATCCCTATGTCACATGGGGTCGATTCGCTCAATGTGGCTGCTGCGTCTGCCATCGCTTTCTGGCAACTTCGTGCTGAGAAAGAGTATTAGTGAATACAAAGAGTAATGTATAATGTAGAAGAACAGAAATGAAAGATAACGAGTAAGGCAGCCTCATAAAGCTGCCTTACTTTATAAATTGTAATAAGGAATATATTAATTCCCTCTGTATGTAGAATACCCGTTGGCTGACATAGTAATCGGAATATGATAATGCTTTTTGCCTTCAATTCTAAATATAACTTCGACAAACGGATAGATTGATTTTAAGCCTTGTTTCAGGAAATAAGGCTCTGTATAAAATTTAAGCATATATATACCTGTATTATCCTCTATGCCTGGTAAAAAATTGGAGATTCTTCCATTTACATCAGTCTTGCCGGTTGCAATCTGTTTCCATTGGCTTGGAGTGGAAGGATTTAATTTATAGAGGGTGATGTCAACTCCTTGTGCCGGTTCTCCTTTACTAATATCAAGTATGTGTGTACTTAGCTGATGGCTTTCTGTTTGGGCATAGATAGAGAAGGGCAGGAGGAATAAAATAATAATTACCGAGAATTTCTTGATTAGTTGCGTCATATCTGTTTTCGTTATTATGATTATATAATTAACAAATAAATTGAATTTATGTTTGGTTTGGATCAAAGATGGATCTCCATACCGACTTACCCTCTTTAACCGATAACCATACCAGATATCCGCCACCAATTTCACAAATGCCGGCAAGTATGAAGACTAAAATAGTTCTTAATATAAGCATATATTCATTTTTTTATTATTGGGTCACAAATATAGTTTAAAAAGAGAAGGATGAAATCAACTGGATTCGATTTACATTCTCAAATTTGCTATGCCGGGAGGGATGCCGCTTGATATCCCGTCAATGATTGTACACTGAATACAGGGCACATCATGACCGGAACATCAATGCGGCAATTAATTTTTAGTCGATTCCCGGCTCTCTCCGGTCTTAATCGTAAAAGGGCTGTTAATTGTTGGTTAATATTTCTACAGCCTGTTTTAACGTGCGATCAATATGGGTATAAGGTGAAAGGGCCATTTCATAAATTTCTTCTTCGGTTAGTGGTTCCATTAGGAAGTCCGGTTTAATTCCGATTCCTTCTATTACAGTATGAGTTGCATCCTGCATTGCAAGTAAAGGCATATAAAACTCTAAGTAATCACCGACTTTACCTCTCAGCCCTCCGTTAAACTGATCCGAATCTCCTAATCCGGCAGTTGCACCGGCACTATAATGTCCTACGACAGTGACATGTTTCCCCTGGCTTTTTAGCATTAGGGTACTGATTTCAGACATACTTGCACTGTTCTTGTCTAAGAGAATAACTACCGGTATTTCTTTTTTTATCCCAATGTCTGTTGGCTTTGTCATGCAGGGTGTCCATGGGGTATAACTGAATGGATTATTGTCTTCTTTGAACCTCTGGTAGCCAAAGATGGCGTCTTTGGTGATAAAGCGATCTGTAAATGTTCTTGCATCAAGAACCATACCACCACCGTTTCCTCTAAGATCCAGTATTATCTTTTTTATATCCCCGTTTTTGAGGGGTACCAGGAAATTCTTATAGAAATCTATCTTATATTGATTGTTGATAACATTATCTATATCCGAGAGAAAAACTGTATACTCACATGCTAATTGTAAATGCTCGGTCGAGCGTTGTTTAAACCACTTGGTATAATTCGGATTTAGTTTAAACTCTTCCAGGCCGCTTAGCTGTAATAGCTCTAAATTTATATTGGGTGCATTCTTTTTGGCTTTGAGTAATGCGTCGACAAAACTCTCGTCTATAGTTTCAGATTGCTTAAAGTTCTCTATTTTTTTTATTGCATCTTGCGCGATCTCGGACATCATAAAAGAGTTAAACTTATCTATATATTCTATAGACTTCTCAATCAGGACACTTTTTACAGCAGGGTCTTTTATTTTCGCTTCAATGGTATCTCTTATCTCTTTTCCTGTTAAATAATACGGGCTTTTATCATCTATAACCAAGTATTCATCACCAAAAGAAACTATATAATCATTACTTATTGTAAACGACTTAAAACCGAAATAGTATATGTCGGGATTGTCTGATAAGAAGCCACCTAACATATCATTTTTATGTCCGAATACTCCTGTGTCAGGTTGTATCTTAGGTTTCATATATTCATACTTTAGATCAAAAGGATAAGCATATATCTTGTCTTTACTCTTCATTCCACCATAAAAAATGGTGCTTTTGAAATAACTATGTGACACGGGAAGTGCTATTTTTACATAGAAATGCCGGTCTATGATAGGATCAATGATTTCTGTAAAGTATTCTATTGCTTTGTTACAATCATCTGATATTTCAGCTTTGGTATACTGTTTATCCCTGTTAAACGTTTTTAATTCTTTGAACTTTGGAGTATATTCTTTATATATCGCTTCCCAGTTCAAACTACTCTGCTCGTAAAAATAATTATATTTCTGGTTCATTGTATTCCAAAACACATCGAACAGGTCAGAATATGATTTTATATCACTTGCTGTATACCGTGTTGGTTCTTTGGTTGATTCTGTAACGTCTTCAACGCAACTTCCTGAAATAAAGAGCACAAGAAATAAAAGAAAGAAGTGACGTAATGTCCAATTATATTTTTTAGTTTTCATAATCTATAGTTTTAGAATTTATAGGCGACGCCCAATGATATTATGTTTGAGATTCTTCTCGATTTACGATTCGAAGAAGTTTTTGCTTTGTATATGTCGGTTAGACCATACTGATAGGTATATGAAGCAAAAACATCGATCTTCTTAAAAGAATAACCGATTTCTCCTGTGCCCTCTATCCCGAACAGGTTTCTTTTCAAGTTATTTTCATTTCTCTTGAAATCATACGTTTCATTCACTTGAGCTCTGATATAGGAACCGTCTTTCTGTAATTGTGCAAAGATCGGGTATTCTCCTTTCCGGTGCATTCTTGTAAAGTATTCATAGTAAACACCGCCTTGAATTTTGAGCCATACACCATTCTCTTTATAAGGGTTATTGAAAATATATAACCCTACATTCAGCGGTACATTCATAAAGTTGTTTTTATACAGTGTATGTGTTCCCGTAATATTATCCGTCTTTTTATATTCATAGTTTCTTTGTATGAATCCCAGACCTGTTCCCACAATAAAGTCTTTAAAGAAGTTATATTCAAGATTTACACCGGTTGCAACCCCTGTTTGGGTATTGTAACGTGTATTGACCAGATTGGAAACGTCGCTACTTAAAATACTCTTGGAGATACCGACATCCAAACTAACTTTTAATTTCTGTGCTTTTACAGATGAAGGAATTGTTATAATTCCTAACAGAATGAAAATTGCTACTTGTTTTTTCATAAAATTAATGTTTAAATTAAACAAAGAACCAAACGGATGTTGTGGTTCGAATAAGTAAATTATAGTGGATTAAATTAGGTATAATACGAACAGGTATCGACTGTGTATTAATGCTGTCACGAGAAACGTGCAACGGAACTGTATCATCAATGGGATTTTATGCTACTCAGATCCATAGCATGCTCAATCATATTCAGGTATCTTATGATTGAAATATCACTTGGCGAATTCTTCTTGTGGAAAGAATTCGCCTACATCTGATTATCTCTATAAACTTTAAATTTCTTCATATATATTCAGGTTTTGATTAAAATAGGTACTTCTATATTTTACAAAACTATTATTCTATGCCGGAAAACAAACACATTTCATTGCTTTTTTTTTAAATTTATATGAAAAATACCACAAATATGTTAGATGATATTGGTAATATTACCTTTCCGGTATCCATCTGACTGATGCTATTTTGTTTTTTTTTCTTCGATTTAAAAGAAATCTCCCGGTTTTCGGAAGGCCAATATGCTCATCAGAAATTCATAATTGTTCCCGCCCTTTTTATCCCATATTTTTGTATCGTAAGCTTGCAGAAATAGTTAAAACGTATAGGCGGGTTTCGAAAAGCCTTTGATAGAGTAGAACAATATTTTTAGGGTTATGAATGAAAAGATGGACACAGCAGGTTTCAATATAGGAAATATTGCGGGTAACGGAAAAGCGGGCAACCTGCTTAATGTGAAAGGTATGAAGAGAGGAAATTGGAGTTATTTCTTTTCACCAATGGTGAGATTTGAGGAGAATGGTCAGAATTTTCTTTTTTCTCATAGTGCTGATGGAAATAAGATTAAGTTGTCATCTCTGACGTCAGAGGGAGAAGGTCAGGTTTTTATCGATGATAAATGGCATTGGTATTATAATTCTCAGGTTCCGTTTGTTGAGAATGGAAAAAATTACATATTCTGTTATAGTAACAGAGGAAATCGGTGGTTTATTTCTGAGTTATCTACTAAATGGGATGGACAGAAAGAAATAAAAAATGGCCAGGGATTCGGCAAAGACTATGATGTTATGATCCCCTTTAATGAAAACGGTAAAAATTATATTTTTGCTCATAGCAGTTCGGATAAGAGTTGGTTTATGACTGAGTTGTCCACTAATTGGGATGGAAAGAACAGAATTAAAGAAGGGCGTTGGGCACGTTTTTACAAGGTTTTGATACCTTTTGTCGAAAATGGGCGTAGTTATTTGTTTGCGCATAGTGCACAAGACAATCGATGGTTTGTTTCTGAGTTATCTACAAAATGGAACGGTCAATCAGAATTGAGATGTGGCAATTGGGCACGCTATTACCCAAGTGTGACTGCATTTGTGCATTTGGGCAAACCTATTGCATATTTCCACAGCGAGAAAGATAGACGTTGGTTTATGTGGGAACTTTCTACAGATAGAAAAACAGACAAAGATTTAAATAATGGAAATCTTGATTCGTTTTATGATACGGTTACTTCGTTCAAAGAGAATCAAGCATGTTATATACTTGCACAAAGCAGCAAAACCAAGGAGTTCTTTATTTGTCCGGTACTTTAGTTGATGTGCTTTAAATGTTATGGGCGGGTTCTGAAAAGTGATCACAGGGTAGGAAGAAATATCCGAGGTAGTATGGAAATATATTGCTTGAGTAGTAAATCGGTAACCCTGGCACCTAAAGTAACTATCTCCAATATTGTGTAAACGGAAAACTACGCGATTCTCCTCGTTGTTTCTCTTATAATCGTGTAAGGCTCCGGATCGAAAGATTCGGAGCTTATTGTGTATTTATTCCCCAAAGTGTGTGTCTATTCCCCATTTATTTCCCAATCTTTTTTTTATTATATTGAATGTAACTTGCTGTTTTATAGATGCTTTGTGGCCTGTTAGTATTCTGGCATGTCCTTTGTCTTTTATTTGGCATAAGAGTTAGTTTTAATTATTCATACTAAAAAATTACGATTATGAAAAAGGTATTAGTAGCATTAGCAATGATTATGGGATTAGGCACTTCAGTAGCATTTGCCGGCGTATCGGGTGACACTTTAGCAGTAGAACAAACTTTGCAAACTCCTCAGGACGAATTTACAAAAGTTGCCGCAAAGGAACTTCCTACTCCTGTCATCAATGCATTGGCCAAAGACTATGAAGGTGCTTCTATAAAGGAGGCTTTCGTTTCGGAAAGAGAAGCCGGTAAGGTATATAAAGTGATTGTGACTGTAACCAAGGAAGATCAATCTACAGAAGATATCACTGTTCTTTTGAATGAGAAAGGTGAGATTGTGAAGGAATAGTGAGTTTTTCAACTTAATTTCTACTTTTATGGCCCTGGTTCTTAGGAATCGGGGCTTTCTCATTTAAGAGAAATCTCCCCGTTTCCAGAAGGTTAATCTGCTTATTTAAGATTTATAATTGTTCCCGGTTTCCTTCTCATATATCTTTCTTAGATAAAAATAGTCTTTGATTCGTTTTTATTAGTCAATAAGAATATGTAATGTTTATATACGAGGATAAGAAAAATGCTTGATTTTTCTCTTTTCGGATGGACTCTTCAAAGAGTTCTATTCTTACGGTCTGATAGACAACTTTGTTAATGATCGTATCTATTTAAGTTTCCGACAGCCCGTTCTATACCCTGACGATTAACCACTTCCATCGGATTATGGCAATGGCAGAAGAAATATCAACCTTCTGTCGGTTCTTCTTCAAATTTGGTGGTAAATTCTTTATTTCTTTATTTTCAAGTTGATAATTGTCCTTTTTGCTTGCTTTAATAAGAAAAAATAGACACCGGCTGAATAAGATAACTCAAGTTTCGGAAGTGAATTTGCGCCGTCTGAACCGGTATCTTCATCCTTATACCTTTCTTCAATTAACATTGTTAACGCCTTTTGCAGGTTGTCAGATTCTTGTGCGCAAATAACGAGTCTTTTGCATTTAAAGAACTTGTTATTCACATCCAAAGAACAAGCTTTAACTCTGTGTTAAAACAAAGCTTTTGAAGATAGAAATCATACTTTTTAAAGATATTCATTTTCAGATGGTTTATCCTAAAATTCGCTTTTTCACCTCGCGGATGGACTCTTCGGGGGAAAGCCGGAATACTTGCTTTTTTGTCAACTATAAACGAGGGCTTACACTTCCGAAAACTGAATTAGATTCCATGAGTAAAAGAAAACTTACCACCTAATTTGAAGAAGAACCCTTCTGTCTATTGAAATCAGTATGAGATGTTACAGAAGAGCCTATTTCATGTCCTGATGCTTTGGAAATAGCTTCTTTACGTATATCTGACCTCGCTACTATATTGTTTCATTGTATCTTATTTAAGATTGTAGATAAAATTATTTATTTTTTATCTTTTATCTTTTTTATTTAACGTCTTTTGGTTTAGTATGATCTTCATTTCAAATGTTTTTATGGTATAAAGGACGTGAATTTTTTAGAATATTCGGATCCCGGAAACAGATCTTTAATTATTTATTTAAAAAACAATTGAGTATGAAAATTATTTTAAATTTCTCTAAGTGTATTATGATCCTTTCATTGCTTAGTCTGACATGTACTGTTCTTTCTTGTGATGAAATGGACATTGATCAAGGGCCTCCAATCTCTTCTACCCGTAATTTGATGATTAGTTTCAAAATCGATACAATTACGTATAGTCAAATTCCGGCCGAACACGCTCGAAGAATACTGTCTCTTGACGAGTCTACTTCAGTTGTAACTGATAAGAGTAAACGTTCTTTTAGAGTTAATGAATTATTCCAAATTAGAAAAGCAAGCGATCAATTGCTTTCAATTACTAGTTACTCCGCTAAGACGGTCTATAATCTCACACTTGAGGCCTATGTGGAAGGTGGCTCCCAGTATATTCCTATTGCCTATTTAGACTCTATACCGGGATTTTCACAGTTTGAATTTAAGCCTTCGTTAATAAATGGGAATTTCATATATAAAAATGGAGACGGTATAGATACATTATCTCTTTCAAGCCTGAACGAGAAACAAATGAAATTTCGTTTACTCAGTGATGACAAGCATTTTAAAATGCTTTCTAAAATAGATGCACAGTGGGGTGTTTCCTTTTCAAATTATGATTGGAAGCCAGGTTATGAAAACGGTTCGTGGCGCGAGTTAAGGGCTATCTATGCCCGTGAGTGGGTTGTTATCATCACCAACTATGCCTATATGATGACTACACCCGAGTATTCTTTTATAATGAGAAATTTTAGTAAAGTATTTGGGGGTGAACTTTATGATAATAATCGTGTTAAATTCACACCGGAAAAGTATTTGTCAGAAGAAAAACGTTTTAAACAGTCACATAACTTTGTTTGTGGACGATCTAAACCGTCTGTTGGAGGTTTAGGCGGAGGAAGTGTATGGGGGGTAAGTCACTGGAATTATTATGGTCATTATGCCTCTTTTAGCGGCTGGGAGTCAATTACACATGAATTCATGCACTGTATGGGATATGGGCATTCTAGTAATATGACTTATTCTTCAGGGGGAGTAGGATGGACTGAGTTTATGTGGCAACTACATACCTATTTGAGAGGTAATAATTTGCTGCCATATACAGATCGAGATCTATTAGGCTTTCATAAACCTGAAAATGCGAAATATCGTGATGGTGGAATAGACCCTGATAAACTAAATGATAATAAAATTTTGCAGTTTTATAATAAAAGCAAAGTTACAAAGTATTTTTTAGCTAATCCATTAACTAAATAAGTAATAACCATGAATAACAATTAAAGGTCTGTTTCCAATTATTATTCATTTATTTAACCCTTATTGGTTTTATTAACAGATAAATAGAAAACTACAGAACTCTTCTCGTAGTTTTCTATTCTCTTTTAGGCTACTTTCGATCTTTTTCATAATCCTACAAGTTTTTCGAATAAGGTCTGTCCATTTGTATGTTCTCTGACATTTGACCGGTTGAGAATATTTATCTGGACCCTTTTTCTGTTTAAGAGGGGATACTATCATCAGTTTAGATAATATAGCTTTAGTTCAATGGGGGCGCTGATGTAATATATCTGTCTTTATAATAAATCAGCGTTAATCCTATTTCGTGTATATTAAGAGATTAATTTCTTTTTGTATTTTGAGTTGAGTACGGTTTTTAATATGGGTAGCGATTGCTTCCGATATTGTATCAATATCCTCTACCATCTTGTCGAATGGCCGACTTGTGCATATCTGTTTTTTGTTCGGTGCTTAAGTTTCTATATCAATACAGGAAATGCCTAAAAGTTCTTTCTCCGACTGCAGTGATGCTTTTACGCACTTAAGATCCGGGCAATTTGGTAAAGTCATAGGCTGTTTTGACCCCTTGTTTTTCTAACTTGGCAACTTGCCGGCGACCGATCCCCCATATATCACCAATTTCAGTAAGCTGCAGGGCCTTGATGCACTTTTCTTCTGTGCCAATGATACATAAGCGTACTTGTTCTGCCAGTATGGACATCACGCGTCAGGACATGTCGGCATATAGCGTATAGTTCGATGAAAAGACGGATATACCATATTTCTGAATATCATCTTTAATCTGATAGATATGCCGGAATCCCCATTTTTATTCCCTGTGCTTTCGCTTCGTTACTTCTGGCAATAACACATCCGTCGTTATTACTTAAAACAACGATAGGCTTACATTTAAAGCCGGATTGAACATTCTCTCGCAACTTGCGTAGAAGTTATTGTAGTCCATTAGTCCAAATATTATCTTTTTCTCCTGTTCTTTTTTATTGTATAGGTCACTATTCCCCAGACGATAAATTCATTCTCCTTTGTTACTTTAATCAAGGAGTATTTCGGATTCGCCGGTATTAACCAGACGGCATTAGGTTCAATTCGTACCCGCTTTACAGTAAAATTTCCATCAATAAAACACACGGCAAGGTCGTCATCCTGTAATTCCAGTGATTTGTCGATGACCAGAATGTCTCCTTCTTCTATGCCTTCATTCCGCATCGAATCGCCTACTACACGTCCAAAGAATGTATCGGCAGGATGTTTGATTAGCTCTTTGTTCAGATCTATGGCTTGCTCCATATAGTCTTGAGCCGGTGACGGGAAACCAGCCCGTATACCTTCATCTGCGTATGGGATCGGCAAACTGCTGGATACGTCAATCTTATGTATTTCAAGTTTTCTTTTCATCATTCTATTTCATTTGAGTTGTACCTTAACAAAGCATTGCGGCATTTGATTTGTCGACTTAGATATTTGAGGTGTTTTCTTTATAAATTGTTTTTAGGCTTGGTAAATTTGATTCGTTGAGTTTTTAAGGTAAGATGTTCAAAAAAAATCTTCCTATCAGTGAAAGATCAATCAACCTATCTAAAATTTATAATTGTTCTTGGTCCTCTATCCCTATATCTTTGCAATGTAAGCTTACAGAGATAGTTAATTTATAGGCGGGTTCCGAAAAGCCGAAAAGAGAGTAGGAAGAATTTGAAACAAATATTATTATGCCTGATTTTAATTTAATTGTAGGAGGAAATCCACTTCCTTGTGATCTTGTGCAAGAAACTGATGACTGTTGCGTCATTCTTCAAATGACTAATTCAAACGATTTTAATGCTGTTCAAGCTGCTGTTAATCCCCATGCTGATTTAATTCGCAGAGCAGATGATGTAGTTGATAGAGAGGTGACTATTCCTGGAGTGACTCTTAATGATGAAGTGTTTAGAATAAAATGTAAAGCCGTTATCAAATAAAATATTGACTACGAGTAGAAAATGAAAAACTGCAGGATTCTGGTTTTATACTTGAATCCTGTTTTATTTCTTTGCCTATCATTGTAGATGTATATCCACTTTTATTAGTAGATATTTTATGGCATTAAATCAGATGTACCGCGTTCGCGATCATTATCCTGATCCGTTTTACGCCTCGGCGATTAATCGGCTGTATCAGATTAGAACGATGACAGAAGAAGAATAGAGGCATCGCTAAAAACAATGCCTTATACAGTTCTCCACGCTCAATAACATATACTCAACTACACTGTAAAGGTTGTATATAATGTATTACTGATTAATTAGAAATAAGTTCGGTACCGGCATAAAAAAAGTGAGGGGAACCACCCCCTCACTAAAGTCAAACCAAAATAATTCGAATTATGTCCGTATTATCTTGATTCTGCAAATATACAGTATTATTTTAGATTATCTAATATTTCCCTAATAGCTTTGTCTGCGTGTTTTTTCATGATTGTAACGTAATTGAAGATCGGTCTGTCTTCTTTCATTGATTGTCCGATGCAGTACTCTAAAGTACTGAGTGGGATACCAAGATCAAATCCATGCTGGACGAAACTTTTTCGTGCTGAATATAATGTGAAGTCATGTTTGATATCGGCAATTTTTTTAGCGTATCCAGTTTCCGTGTAAGTGTATTATAGCATGATACATAGGTTTTGTACTTTCCGAACACTATTCGCCCGGTATTCTTATTCATGTATTTTTTGATGATAGGTCTGGCTTCCTCCGGGATTGTGAATGATGTAATATGATCCCCGTCTTTTGTGTTTCTGGTCTTAGTTCTTATATAGTTTATTTCATCCGTACGGAAATCGTAAGCGAGCATATCAACGAGGTTCATACCTGCGAGATAGTATGTGAGCATGAAAATATTACGTACTACCGATTCGTTGTATTTTCTTGGCTCCATATCTCTGATCTTTTTTAGCTGTTCGACCGTGATATATGTATCTCTCTTCCGAGAAGATGGGATCTTAGCGGTAACGAAAGGATCTACTTTGTATTCTACATACCTCATTTTGATTGCGTAGTTGATTATGACCTTTAAAAGAGTTGTGTAGATATTGATAGTTGTTCCTGACAGTTTTTCTCTTTTCAAACTATTGAGATAGTTATTGATCCGGACTGGAGTTATATGTTCCATTAGAGAGCTTGGTCCAGTAAACTGTAGAAAACGATTTGCTGCTAACTTGTAGAGCTTGTATGTTTTTGTCTGGTCTTCCTCGTCTATTTGTGATAAGAACTCTTCAACTATATCTTCAAATTTGCGGTTACGTTCGCCGGTAATAGGTTTGGTGATCATTTTGATCAATTGTGTGCAAGTTAACGTATTGGGTTTTTGTCGGCACTATAGTTATGAATAGATTAGCCATAATTTCTTTGTAATTAGATTATTTTTGTTTTTGTTTTATTGCCACGGCAATGTAACGGCAATAAAACGGCAATAAAATAGCGTCAAAAGTGACGTTTTTAACTCTCTAATACAGGTACTAATGAAAATGAATATAGTTTGATTTTGTTTATAAGTAATTGATAATCAATTAATAGAAAGGGCTTCTAAATCCTCCTCTGAGGTAGAAGCCCTTCAACACAAAAACTAAACTAGACTTAACTAAACTATTCTATTCTTGGAAGTTTCACAACTTCCGTTCTGTTTGTTACAAAGATAGAGATTTTTTTGTTTATATATAAATAATAATCGACAAATGCTCACATTTTACCGATAAATCAGCTGCAAATCCTTTCAACTTCGTTCGTCAAGGAAAGCTTGGAAAGCTTGTTTGTAGCTATCGCTGACGGGGATGTAGGTCTTATCGAATACGATGCGGCCGCGGTCGATGATGCGTATTTTGTCCTTTTGGACAATGAAAGAGCGGTGTACACGTATAAAGCGGGTGGGGGGAAGCAGCTCTTCCATGGACTTCATACTCATAAGTGATAGGATGGGCTTGGGAGCATCTTCGGTATAGATTTTGATATAGTCCTTCAGGCCTTCTATGTACAATATCTTTTTGAGCTCTACCTGTACCAGTTTGTAGTCGCTCTTCACGAAAATACTGTCTATTTCCTCGGGTTTCTGAACGAGTTCGAACCACTGCAATGCCTTGTTGGCCGCCTGCAGGAAGTCGACATACGAGATGGGCTTGAGCAGGTAGTCCAGTGCGTTGACCCGGTATCCGTCGATGGCGTATTGACCGAAGGCGGTGGTAAAGACAATACGGGTACGGGCATCTACCATTTTAGAGAATTCCAGGCCGTTAAGCTCCGGCATCTGGATATCCAAAAACAGCAGGTCAATCTGATGTCCCGGAAGTTCTTTCATGGCTTGTACAGCGCTGGAATACTTTCCTGCCAGTTCAAGGAAAGGGGTTTTGTTGACGTAACTCTCCAGCAGGCTGAGTGCCAGAGGCTCGTCGTCTACTATGGCGCAATGTAGTTTCACGGCTGTGGATGATTAAATATTAATAATTTCGATATATATTCTTTGCCATCTTCAGAGATGGCTTTGTCCCATCGGTAGCGTCCGGGGTAAGACAGTTCGAGGCGCTTGCTCACCTGTTCGAGCCCGATGCCCGATCCGCTTTTATCCATATTGGTTTTGGGATGGCAGCTGTTGCGTATTTCACACCGGATCTCTTCTTTATTCTCAGAGATAAGGATGTGGATGAAGCTCGGTTCGGTAGGGGAGATGCCGTGTTTAAAGGCGTTCTCAATAAGGGAGATGAAGATCAGCGGGGCGATCTTCGTCTGGCTGTCCGGTTGTATGTCGAGTTGCGTAATGACCTCTACGTTTCCAGAGAGGCGGATACGCATTAGTTCGATGTAGTTGCGGATAAAGTCGACCTCTTTGCAGAGGGGGACGTAGTTCTGCTGGTTGTCATAAAGCACATAGCGGAGCAGCTTGCTGAGCTCCTGTACAGCCTGCTGCGCTTTGTCGCTGTCGAAGGCAATCAGTGCGTAGATGTTGTTCAGCGTATTGAGCAGGAAGTGCGGGTTGAGCTGATTGCGCAGGTTTTTCAGTTCGGCTTCGGTGCGGCTTTTTTCCGCTTCGCGGCGGGCGGCTTCGGCTTCTCCCCAGCGGGCGCTCATGCGGATGGCGGCACTCAGGCCGATGGTGAAGATAAGGCTCAGGATGTCCCGTACAAAGAAGATCCATCCGGGAGGCATGTGAGGTTTTTTTATGGGGGGGATCGGGGCATTCAGGCTTTGCCAGATGTGCAGCAGGAGGCCGATTATGCAGACCAGCAGGATGTTATAGATGATGTACTTGTTCTTCTGTTCCCGGAACAAGAGGAAGGGGACCAGCAGGAAGTAGTTCAGATAGAATACGGTGACAAAGGAGATGGGTACGGCAGAGTGGCGCAGATAGGCACTCCAATTGATGCTGTTTCCCGCACGATCGATAAAGAAGAAAGGGAAACCGAACACGATCCCCCAGCTGATAATATGTATCAGTATTTCCAGAGGGCGGCGGGCTGATGTCAGAGACTGTTTCATGGGGACAAAGATACTAATTTTAGTTTACGTTTGGGACGTTTTGAACAATGAACGATAAACGGGGATCACCACAGAGGACACAGAGTTTACTATATATATAATGTATAAAGAATATATAATAGGCAATGAAAGCAATCAGCATCATAGGCTTTACTGATAGAATATCGGGCTTTCGTCGTTCTTTATACTTTTTTTTACTTTACGTTCTCAGTGTCCTCTGTGATAGATTACTCGTATCGGATTGCCTCGATCGGGTCGAGGTCGGCTGCTTTCTTGGCCGGATACCATCCGAAGAAGACCCCGGTGACGGTGCACACAGCAAACGACAGGAATACACTCCAGGGCTGGATGAAGATGGGCCAATGGGCAACGCTTTTCACGAGCCAGCTGGCACCACACCCGATGATTACTCCGATAAGGCCGCCGGTGATACTGATCAGGATGGCTTCTATCAGGAATTGGCTCAGGATGTCGATTCCCCGTGCACCGACTGACATGCGCAGGCCGATTTCCCGGGTACGTTCGGTGACGCTGACGTACATGATGTTCATGATTCCGATTCCGCCTACCACAAGCGAGATGCCGGCGATGCAGGCAAGCAGGGTGGTCATCAGGTCGGTGGTGGAGTTGAGCATGCTGCTCAGTTCCTGCTGGCTGCGGATGGTGAAGTCATCATCGTCCCCTTCCTTGAGTTTATGATTGCGGCGGAGGAGTTCTGTGATTTCTTCCGTGGCATTGTCCGTCATATCCTCGGTGAGGGCAGAAGCGTAAATGCCTTGCAGATAGGTCTGTGCCAGCAGGCGCTTCATCACGGTGGTGTAGGGGGCCAGTACGATGTCATCCTGGTCCATACCCATGGAGTTGTAGCCTTTGGACTTCAGTACGCCCACTACGCGGAACGGGATTTTATTGAACCGGACAATGCGTCCCACGGGGTCTTCTCCACCGGGGAAAAGATTGTCTACAATGGTTTTTCCTATCACGCACACCTTGGCGCTGGACTGGATATCGGCTTCGCTGAACATCTCGCCGTTGTCGACCGAGAGCTGGCGTATCTCCAGATAGTCCGTACCCACGCCACTGACGGATGACGGATAGTTATTGTTACCGGCTATCAGTTGACCGGAGCTGGAAACATTCGGGCTGACGGCAGCTAAAAAACTGGTTTCGTCCCGCAATGATTCGTAGTCGGTCAGTTTCAGTGTCTGCATGGCACTGGGGTCCTGACGGACTCCTCCGCGCATATCTGCTCCCGGATGGATCATGATCATATTGGAGCCCATTTCGGAGATTTGTGCCTGAATGCTTTTCTTTGATCCCTGTCCGATGGCGAGCATGGTGATGACAGATGCCACACCGATAATGATTCCAAGCATCGTAAGGAATGCGCGCAGCTTGTTGTTGTTCAGGGCACGCAGGGCTATTTTAAATAAATTGGTTCCATTCATAATGGTAATGGTTTTGAGTTCACCACAGATTACACAGATATTTTAGTTTAACTCTCAGTAAAATAAATTACTAATCTGTGAGAATCCGTGTAATCTGTGGTGAGTTGTATTCATTTCTACACAGTATTATTCTTCCTGTACAGGCAGTGCGGCCAGTGCCTCGGCTGCCGAAAGAATGTTCGGGTTGACACTATCATCCTTGACCTGCCCATCGCGCAGCACAATGTTGCGGCTGCTGTATTGGGCTATTTCCGGGTTGTGCGTCACAAAGATGATGGTACGCCCCTCGGCATGCAGTTTCTGAAACAGCACCAGAATTTCAAAAGAGGTGCGTGTATCGAGGTTACCCGTCGCTTCATCCGCGAGGATGACTGCCGGATTGTTGACCAACGCGCGGGCGATGGCTACACGCTGCATTTGTCCGCCGGACATTTGGTTGGATTTATGTTCCAACCGGTCGCCCAACCCTACCGCGCGGAGGGCTTCGATGGCCCGCCGGCGCCGTTCGGAGGCGCTGACTCCCGAGTTGTACATCAGCGGGAGCTCCACATTCTCCACGGCGGTCGTCTTCGGCAGCAGGTTGTAGCTCTGAAAGACAAAGCCTATCTTGCGGTTGCGCAATACGGCGCGTTGCGGCTTGCTCATGGTACGCACCGAGATACCGTCCAGCAGATATTCTCCACTGGTGGGTGTGTCGAGGCAACCCAACGTGTTTAGCAACGTCGACTTTCCCGAACCGGAAGTACCCATGATGGTGACAAACTCCCCTTCGGTGATGGTGAACGAAACTCCGCGCAGCGCATGTACCGTTTCGTCTCCCACCCGGAAGTTGCGTTTGATGTTCTGAAGTTCGATGACTGTTTTGCTCATACTTATTTTCCTTTCTTCTTACTGCCCGGGTGGCTTGGCATGAACGGGCTTTGCTCTCCGCCACCGTCCGGTCCGGCTTCGGGTGCTACGTTTCCACCGGGCATGCTTCCGATGGTTGCTTCGGTCACTACTACCATTCCTTCGGAGGCTCCTCCGGTGATTTCGGTATTGATACCGTTGGTGATACCTGTCTGTACGGGATGTGCCGTGAATGTATTTCCTTCACGTGTCCACAGTTTATGTTCGCCCTCACAGTCTTTTACCACATCCTTGTCGCTTATCAGAGGCTTTTCCGGGGTGAAGCGCAGTGCGCGTGCGGGCACGGAGAGCACGTCTTTGCGGTCCAGGGTATAAATGGTGACATTGGCTGTCAGGCGGGGTTTCAACTTCAAGTCCGGATTGTGGGCGGAGATCACTACTTCGTAAGTGACTACAGTGGTCGACGTACTGCTCGTGCTGGTGCTGCTTGCGTCTCCCAGTCGGATTTGCGTGACCGTTCCTTCGAATACGTCGTTCGGGTAGGCATCTACGGTGAATGTAGCCCGTTGTCCTTCTTCCACACCGCCTATGTCGGCTTCATCCACATCGGCCACAACCTGCATCTGAGTCAGGTCGGCGGCAATGGTGAATAGGGTCGGTGTTTCAAATCCCGAAGCTACGGTCTGTCCTTCTTCCACATCGCGGCTGATGACCACGCCGTCGATCGGTGAAGTGATGGTGGCATACGACAGGTTGCGTTCCGCTTTGGCCAACGAAGCCTGGCTGCTCTCGAACGAGCTTTTTGCCTTTTCATAGTTGTAGAGCGACTGCTCGTAGTCGGTATCGCTGATCAGCGCCTTTTCGTGCAGTCCCCGGCTGCGTTCATAGTTCTTCTTCTGATATTCGTATTCCGCTTTCGCTCCATTGTAAGTGGCGCGTTGTGAAGCGAGTTCACTCTGCAACGTCACGCGGTCCATCTCGGCAATCAACTGTCCTTTGGTCACTGCCGCATTATAGTCCACATAGATTTTGTCGATGATTCCGGATACCTGTGTACCGACTTCCACTTCCGTTACCGGTTCGATGGTTCCTGTGGCGGTCACCGATTCGGATATCTCGCCTTTGCTCACGGTCGCCGTGGTATAGGTCACTTTGTGCTTGGCCGTCGGGCTTCCGAAGAGCCAAAGCCCTCCGCCTGCCAGTACGACGATGCCTGCGGCGATAAGGATGATCTTTTTCTTATTCATATCGTTTATACGTATTAAATGTTTTTGTTCTCTGCGGTGAGTCCTGTCAACTCGTCTCCCTGATAGAACTTCAGCAGTTGAGTGTTCAGAATGGCCATATATTTGGACTGTAGCAACTCCTGCTGTGCTTGCAGCAGATTGTTCTTCTCCGTAAGCAGTTCTACCGTATTCTTCATGCCGGCATTAAACTGTTCGCTGATCAGTTCATAGCTGGTCTGCGTGCTGCGCAACTTTTCTACAGCTGCCGCATAGCGTTGTTGTGCGCTGTTGGCATCGAGCCACAACCCTTCGATGGTCTTATACAGAGTTTTCTGTTCATCGAGCAGCGTCAGTTGGCTGGTCTGATACTGAAGTTTGGCCTTTTCTACGGCGCTTTTCGTCTGCCGGTTGTTGAAGATAGGTACGCTGATGCTGAGTCCGATGGAGTTATTCCATCCGTTTTTCACCTGTTCCCCGAAGGTGAAGTCGCTTCCGCTCGTATGGTTTGTCCCTATTCCGGCTGTCAGGCTGACGCTGGGCAGATATCCCGACCGGGCTATTCCGATGCCCAGTTCCGAAGCCTCCACACTGAGTTTGCTTGCCTCGATCTCCGGCCGTAGGGCCACGGCAGCCTGAAACACGTCTGCTTTGGTGGGCAGGGGCGACAGTACATTTTCGTCACCCAGCACAGGCAGATATATCTGCATCTCCTGTTCGCCGTCCAGTTCGAGCAGTTGTTTCAGTTGCAGTTTATAATCCTGAAGCGTGGCCTGTGCCGTGACCAGTTGATAGCGGTCGGTGCTGACTTGTGCTTCCAGTTGGGCATAGTCGCTCCGGGCGATGCTTCCCGCATCCAGCAGTTGCTTGCCGCGGTCCCGCTGGGCTTCGGATACTTGCAGGGTGTTTTCGTTCACCTTCACCGACTCGGCCGCATACAGTATTTGTATGTAGGTCTGGGCGATGGACTGCCGGATGTCATTCTCCGAAGTAGCCACGTCGAGGTCCGCCACCCGGTTGTTGAGTTTTTCCTGCTCGATGGTCTTCAGGCGTTTGCTGCCGTTGTATACGGTCCATTGTGCATTCAGCCCGTAGTTTCCGTTGTAGGTTGTCTTGTTGCTGCTCTTCAGCACTTCCGATCCGCTGATGATGCTGCTCGACTCTTGATAGGGGCGGTTCACCAGATTCTGGCTGCTGGAGAATGAAAGGCTGGGGAAGAGGGCCGCTTTGGCTGTCTTCACGTCCACCTGTGTGCTTTGTGCGTTGATTCTGTTGCGACGGATGCTGATGTTTTGCTGCAAAGCATAATCGATGCAGCTTTGCAGGTCCCACCGGGCAGGTATTGCCACCGAGTCGCTGGCCTGCATTTGCCCGGAGGTTCCGGTTTGTTGCGCCCACAATCCGCCTTCGGGCAGGGTGGCTGCCAGGCAGAGGGCTATCAGGGTGATTCTTTTTACGTTTGTCATACGCTTGGTTCTTTGATTTTACTGAAACAAAGGTACAGCGTATAAGAAAGAGGCGCAAAAGCGATAGACGGGAGCGGAGGTTTTAACGATAAAAGATGAACTATAATCGATGAATGAAGTTTACCACGGAGTGACACAGAGTTCCACAGAGAATCTTTTTTAAGATTTCCTGAGTGGGAAATGTCCCGGTGACCGGTAACTGCCCTCACAGGTAAAAAGGAGGTGTGTTTCAGGAACTTTGATAGAAGTGTGACCTGTCAGGTCACACTTCTTAAAAGGTAAATATTTACTTTTGTAAGCCGGAACGTTTAGAACGATGAACTGTATAGAAATGAATACGATTCACCACAGAGTACACGGAGGACACAGAGTTTTAATCTCTTGTTTATTAAGATGTTTAAGAGAAAGATACTCTCTGTGTTCTCTGTGTCCTCCGTGGTGAATTAAACTCAAAAACAAATGGAAAGAAAACAATTTTTTATTCTTGAGAAAGATTTCCTGAACACACGGGAAGTGGGAGACTTGATAGAAGCTCTCGGACCGGGAGGAGTGGGAGCCTATATGGCAATTCTGATCTACTTGCGTCATCAGCCTGCCTATACGACGTGTTACAGACCTTCCTTATTGAGCCAGTTGGCGCGTTGCAATAACGGTACTGTTGAGTTGTTCAGAGATGTGCTGCTCAACTTCGGGCTTTTTGATTTTGGTGAAGGAGAGGAGCCGGAGTTTCATTCTTTTTATCTGGACCGAGTGATGGAACCTATGGACCGGAGATGTGCAAGCAGCCGTCGTAATGGAGCGAAAGGAGGACGTCCGCCAAAGGTGGCTCGTACTGTGCATAATGTGATTCCGGAAGTGATGGAAGAGGTTACGGAACCTGTTGCGGAAGAACCTTTGCAACTTGCTGTGGCTGAGGAAGAAAAACCCAGAAAAACCTACAATACAATACAGAACAATACAGAACAATACAATACAACAACAGAAACAACAGAAAAGAGTAAAAGCGAAACCTCCGTGCTTGTTCCTGTTGCCGCCGCCATTGCTGCCACCACTGCCGTTGTTGGGGAGAACATACAATCTTTGTTTGGCTTCCGGACAGACCGGCGGATAAGGATGGACGAAACGCGGATCGACAGGCAATGCTGTATCGGGCATATCCCTATCGGTACGAGGCATTGGCGGGAGGATTGCAGATCTATCTCTTGTCTACCTCACTTGCTTGGAGTGTCCGGAAGAAGTGGCGATCGGAAAATAAGGGCCTCCGGCTGTCAGAGATCTGGTCCCTGACTGTCGGTGAGGTGTAGCCCGGCTGTCGGTGAGGTGTAGCCCGGCTGTCGGTGGGGTGTAGCCCGGCTGTCGGTGGGGTGTAGCCCGGCTGTCGGTGAGGGGGTGCCCGGATGGGTATCCGTCGTAAAATGTTATCTTTGCACGTATCTAAAAACACAATAGAGTCATGAATACACCCGTAACCATTCCGTTGCGGAAACTCCCGATAGGGATACAAAGTTTCGAAAAACTGCTTATCGACGAGTACGATAAACTCGTTTGGCGACTATTGGTTCACCGGCGGAACCCCTGCTTTCCTGGTGGAAATGCTGCAGAAGACCAATTTCGGTTTACGGGAGATGGAAGGAATCGAAGTGCCCTCCACTTCGCTGAACGATGACCGTGCCAATGTGGGCAATCCCATTCCTATGATTTATCAGAGTGGCTGCCTGACTATCTTTGTAATAATCAGAAACTTAGATTCGATTCTGTGTCGTTCTGTGTCCTCTGTGGTGAGTAAGAACCGTTTATTTTGCTTGTTTCATCAACATTTTTAAGATTATCTTTGTTATTATTTGTATAGACACTAATTTTGATATGTTATAAAATTACCCTGTATTATGAAGAATACACTGCTCCATATCTGGAACTTCTATGTCGAAGGTTTTCGAAGCATGACTCTGGGCCGCACCCTGTGGCTGATTATACTGGTGAAACTCTTCATCATGTTCTTCATTCTCCGCCTCTTTTTCTTTCCTAACTTTCTGAGCAGCCAGCCTACCGATAAGGACAAGGAAGAATACGTTGCAGGCGAACTGATACAACGCGGGCAATAAACGGCTGAAGTTTAACTCTAACTACTAATGATATGATTGAAAGTATTGACACTTCACTTATTGACTGGTCGAGAGCCCAATTTGCTCTGACAGCCATGTACCATTGGATTTTTGTGCCGCTCACTCTCGGCTTGGCAGTCGTTATGGGTATCATGGAAACCCTTTATTATAAAACAGGCAATGAGTTCTGGAAACGGACAGCCAAGTTTTGGATGAAGATTTTCGGTATCAACTTTGCCGTAGGTGTAGCCACGGGACTGATCCTTGAGTTTGAGTTCGGAACCAACTGGAGTAACTATTCCTGGTTTGTAGGTGATATTTTTGGCGCGCCGCTTGCCATCGAGGGCATTTTGGCTTTCTTTATGGAGGCCACGTTTATTGCCGTCATGTTTTTCGGGTGGGATAAGGTCAGCAAAGGTTTCCACCTGACTTCTACCTGGCTCACAGGACTGGGAGCTACGATCTCCGCCTGGTGGATTCTGGTAGCCAATGCCTGGATGCAGCATCCGGTAGGTATGGAGTTCAATCCCGATACAGTGCGCAACGAGATGGTCGATTTCATGGCAGTTGCCTTTTCGCCTGTCGCCGTTAATAAATTTTGCCACACGGTGCTCTCGAGTTGGGTGCTGGGAGCTGTTTTCGTGATAGGCATCAGTTGCTGGTTCTTGCTGAAGAAGAGAGACAAGGAGTTTGCCATAGCCAGCATTAAGATTGGTGCCATCTTCGGGTTGGTAGCTTCGGTGCTGACGGTGTGGACCGGCGACGGTTCCGGTTATGCCGTTGCGCAAACACAGCCGATGAAACTGGCAGCGGTAGAAGGATATTACGAAGGACAGAACGGAGCCGGGCTGGTAGCTGTCGGGGTGCTGAATCCTGATAAGAAGACTTATGACGACGGTCAGAATCCGTTTTTGTTCCGTATAGAGATTCCAAAGATGCTCTCCTTCCTGGCCGAGCGTAAAGCAGATGCTTTTGTGCCGGGCATCAAAAACATCATTGAGGGGGGATACGAACTGAAAGACGGCACGAAAGCGCTTTCGGCTGCCGAGAAAATAGAACGGGGTAAAAAAGCGATTACTGCATTGGGCACTTATCGTGAGGCTAAAAAAGACGGTGACGAGGCTGCTATGCAGCAGGCATCCGCCACGTTGAAAGAGAATGTTGCCTATTTTGGTTATGGGTATATTAAGGATGTGAACCAATTGGTTCCCAATGTGCCGCTCAACTTTTATGCTTTCCGCGTGATGGTGATCTTGGGTGGATACTTTATCCTGTTCTTCATTGCGATTCTCTTCTTTGTCTATAAGAAAGACCTGTCGCAAATGCGATGGATGCAATACATCGGACTATGGACCATTCCGTTTGCTTACATTGCCGGACAGGCAGGATGGGTAGTGGCCGAATGTGGTCGCCAGCCTTGGGCGATACGGGACATGCTGCCCACGTCGGCAGCCATCTCAAAGTTGGATGTAGGCTCTGTACAGGCCACATTCTTCATATTCCTTATTCTGTTTACGGTAATGCTGATTGCGGAAATCGGCATCATGGTCCGGGAGATCAAGAAGGGACCGGCGGCTAATCATTAATCACGAACCATTAATCATTTAAACTATGGGTACATACATTTTTCTACAACAATATTGGTGGCTGGTAGTCTCACTGCTCGGGGCTATACTCGTATTCTTGCTGTTTGTGCAGGGTGGCAACTCTCTGCTGTTTTGTTTGGGTAAAACGGAGGAGCATCGCAAGATGATGGTAAATTCCACCGGACGTAAGTGGGAATTTACGTTTACCACACTGGTCACTTTCGGTGGCGCGTTTTTTGCTTCATTTCCTCTGTTCTACAGTACCAGTTTCGGCGGCGCCTATTGGCTTTGGATGATCATTCTTTTCAGCTTCGTATTGCAGGCTGTCAGCTACGAATTTCAGAGCAAAGCGGGCAACCTGCTCGGGAAGAAGACTTACCGGACTTTTCTGGTGATCAACGGTGTGGTCGGCCCTCTGCTCTTGGGAGGTGCGGTAGCTACCTTCTTCACAGGGTCCGATTTTTATATCAATAAGGGCAATATGGTGAACGAGATTATGCCTGTCATCAGCCATTGGGGCAACGGCTGGCATGGGCTCGATGCGCTGACCAATATCTGGAATGTGATTCTGGGACTGGCCGTGTTTTTTCTGGCACGCATCCTGGGAGCTCTCTATTTCATCAATAACATAGCCGATAAGGAACTCGTCGGCAAGTGCCGTCGTTCGTTGATTGCGAATACAGCTCTGTTTCTGGTGTTCTTCCTAACTTTTGTGATCCGCACTTTGTTGGCCGACGGATATGCTGTCAATCCGGAAACAAAGGAGATCTATATGGAACCTTATAAGTATTTCAATAACTTTATCGAAATGCCGGTAGTGCTGATTATATTCCTTGCAGGGGTTGTGCTGGTGCTGTTCGGCATTGGCAAAACAATGTTGAAGAAGACATTCGATAAAGGGATCTGGTTTGCCGGCATTGGTACGGTACTCACCGTCCTGGCACTGTTGCTTACTGCCGGATATAACAATACAGCTTATTATCCGTCTTACACGGATATACAAAGCTCTCTCACCCTTGCCAACAGTTGTTCCAGCCAGTTTACGCTGAAAACCATGGCTTACGTTTCTATCTTGGTTCCGTTTGTCATCGCCTACATCTTCTACGCCTGGCGCAGCATCGACAATCGTAAGATCGATGCAAAGGAAATGGACGAAGGCGGACATGCCTACTAAGATTTTTATCAGATAGAAGTACAGGATATCGGAATTTTATTACTTTTGTAGCGATGCTTATCTGCTCTTGACAAACGAAGGCGGATAAGCATTGTTTTTATCAGTAATTAAACAGACATACTATGAAACGAGTATTTGTATTTCAAGACTTTAAGTCTCAGAAGTTCTGGAGCATCGATGTTCGGGGAACCGATGTTGTTGTGAACTATGGCAAGTTGGGAACAGACGGACAAACACAAGTAAAGAATTTCTCGTCGGTCGAAGAGGCCGAAAAGGCCGCTGCCAAATTAGTGGCGGAGAAGACGAAGAAAGGATATGTGGAAACCCGGGAAGAGGTTACCAAGGAAATGAAGGTGGAAGCTAAAAAGTATGCGCTGAGCTATGACGAGGCAGAAGAAGGTGTGAACTTGATGGATAGGATATTGAAGGATAAAAAGCTGCCGTCGCTCAGGCAGATCACGATCGGCTGTTGGGGGTATGACGGAGAGGACTGCTCGGCTATTGCCGACGGCATTGTGGCGAACAAGGAAAAGTTTGCCCATCTTGAGGGCTTGTTCTGGGGAGACATGGATTCTGAAGAACAGGAGATTTCCTGGATTGAGCAGGTGGATTTAGGTCCGGTGTTGGACGTGATGCCCTTGCTGAACAATCTCAAGATTAAAGGCACCAATAATCTGAGCATTGGCAAGAAACCTCGTCCTAACCTGAAGTCACTTGAGATTATCAGTGGTGGCCTGCCCGATTCGGTGGTGGAGGACATTCTGGGATCCGACCTCTCTAACCTTGAAAAGCTGGTCCTTTATGTAGGAGTGGAAGACTACGGATTTGAGGGTGATCTGGCTGTATTCAAGCCTCTCTTCTCCAAAGACCGTTTTCCTAAACTGAAATGGCTGGGCATTGTCGATGCGGAAGAACAAGATGCTGTTGTGGAGATGTTCCTCGAATCGGATATTCTTCCGCAACTGGAGACGATGGATATCTCTGCCGGAGTATTGACAGACAAGGGAGCACAACTGTTGCTGGATCATGTGGACAAGATCAGCCACTTGAAGTTTATCAATATGAAATACAATTACCTGAGTGACGAGATGAAAAAGGAGTTGCAGAAGGCACTGCCGGTGAAGATCGACGTTTCCGACTCACAAGAGTATGATGATGATTACAGTTTCCCAATGATTACGGAGTAAATGAATGAAGATATGTGTTGTCAGTAATTCGACTTCAAAACGTACGGACTACTTTATCAAAGCGGGTAGAAGCCTCGGGGCGGATACCTGCTTTGTCACATACGATGAGTTGATGGCTACTCTTCCGGAGTATCGTGATACGGTTGTGAAGCTGGAACCTCCGGTGTTTCAGGAAACGGACTTCCGGAAATACAATTCGCTTTGCCGGGATTACAGGGAAATGTTGAGGCGCTTAGCCGCTGTGGATAGACCGGAGGGCGTGCATATTCTGAACGAGCCGAGTGCAATTCTCTGTGCTTTGGATAAGGTCCGCACTCAGCAGAAACTGGCCGGGGCAAGCTTGAAAACAACCCCGTTGCTCTCGGCGGCACTACGCACTTTTGATGAACTGGCCGAACTGCTTTACCGGCAGAAGAGGGGAGGGTTTCTTAAACCTCGCTATGGCTCCGGAGCCGGAGGGGTAATGGCTGTCAGATACAATCATCGCCGGGACGAATGGGTGGCTTATACGACTATGCGTTGGGCGGGAGATCATGCTTGTAATGAAAAACGTATCTGCCGGTTGACAAACCGGAAAGAGATTGCTGTGCTGGCAGAAGAAGTCATGCGATGCGGAGCTGTCCTTGAAGAGTGGATGGTAAAAGAAAAACTGGAAGGGGAGAATTATGACTTGCGTGTTGTCTGTAGGGAAGATGAAGTCGACTATGTCGTGGTACGTTGTAGCAAAGGTGCCATAACCAATCTTCATCTGAACAACAAAGCAAGGCTGTTCGGAGAGCTTTCGCTTGCACCTTCCGTCCGTGAGGAGCTTTTTTGCCGGAGCATTGCCGCCACGCGGGCTCTGGGACTGCGGTATGCAGGCATAGATGTGCTGATTGCACGGAACACGGATACACCTTATATTATAGAGGTGAACGGACAGGGAGATCATATCTATCAGGATATGTTTACGGAGAATAAGATATACACCAATCAGATAAGAACGATAGAATCACTTTTCAATGGAAATAGATGAACTGCCATCCGGTAAGCAAGACCGGAAACCGGATATAGATATGAATGGAATTGTGGGCACGCATGACATACTGATGCTCTGTTTCGACACCTTGCGCTATGACGTCAGTGTGGTCGAAGAGGCTTCCGGGGGAACTCCCGTACTGAATAGCTATGGCAGTGGCTGGGAGAAGAGGCATGCTCCCGGCAATTTTACCTATCCCTCGCATTTCGCCATTTTTGCCGGATTCTTGCCTTCACCTGCCGAACCCCATGTGTTGCGCAGCCGGAAGTGGCTTTTTTTCCCTTTTCAGGCCGGCACGGGGCGCATACCTCCGGAGGGCAGTTATGCTTTTAAAGAAGCTACATTCGTACAGAGCCTGTCCAATATCGGTTATGAAACCATCTGTATCGGCGGAGTCAGCTTTTTCAGTAAACGGAATGACATCGGAAGGGTATTTCCCGGTTATTTCAATAAAAGTTACTGGCTGCCTGCTTTTGGCTGCACGGATAAGAACAGTGCCGCCAATCAGGTGGACTTTGCTGTCAGTAAACTGGAAAAGTATCCGGCGGACCGGAGAGTATTCATGTATATCAATTTCTCGGCCATCCATTATCCCAACTGCCATTATGTAGAGGGTAAGAAGAAAGACGACAAAGAGTCGCATGCTGCGGCTTTACGATACGTTGACAGTCAGTTGCCCCGCTTGTTCGAGGCTTTCAGAAGACGTTCGGATACATTGGTCATTGCTTTGTCCGATCATGGCACCTGTTATGGTGAGGACGGTTACGAGTATCACTGCATTTCCCACGAGAAGGTATATACGGTGCCTTATAAACATTTTATTCTCAGAAAATGAACGATCAGCAGCAGATTTCACGATATATCAGCTATATGTACAGTTATCCGCATAAGACGGCTTACCGTACTTTTAATCCTCCGGTCTCTCTTGCCCCTTATTTTGAACGGTTGGCAGGGGGGCAGGCAAGTCTATATTTTCATATCCCTTTCTGTGCCCATAAGTGCGGTTATTGCAATCTGTTTTCACAGCAGAGCTGTGATGGAGGGCGTATCTCGGCATATCTCCGTACGATGCGCCGTCAGGCAGAACAGTTGTCCGTGGCGGCACAAGATCTGAAATTTACTTCGTTTGCAGTTGGGGGAGGTACTCCGCTTATTCTGAACGAAAAACAGTTGGATGAACTGTTTTGCATAGCCGAGCTGTTCGGCGTACGTCCTTCGGAGGTATTCACTTCCATCGAAACTTCACCGGAGTATGCCGACAAGAAAGTTTTGCGGCAATTGCGGACGAGGGGGGTGGAACGGTTGAGCATGGGTGTACAGAGTTTCAATGATGCGGAGTTGAAAAAACTGAAAAGGAGGCCTGTGCTTGCTACCGTGATCGATGCACTTCAAAATATTCGGGAAGCGGACTTCCCGCAGTTGAACCTCGACCTGATTTATGGCATTGAGGGACAGACGGTGGATAGCTTTATTCACTCGCTTACCACTGCGCTTACTTATCGCCCCGACGAATTATTTATTTATCCTCTTTATGTCCGGCCGGGTACACGTATCGATGTACGCTCAACGGATGACATGTGTTATGCTATTTACAGGTCAGCTCGTGAACTGTTGGTGGAGCAGGGATTTGTGCAGACTTCCATGCGTCGCTTTGTTAAACGGAAAACAGTGGAACTGGAGTTCTCCTGTGGCGATGAAACCATGCTGTCCTGTGGTTCCGGGGGACGGAGCTATCTGGGAAATTTACATTATGCCACTCCATACGCTGTGCGGCAGGAAGCCATAGCCGGAGAGATAGACCGTTATATCCGGACTGCTGATTTTTTGACGGTAACCAATGGTTATTTGCTTTCCGCGGAAGAGGTACAAATAAGGTTTATTATAAAGAACCTGATGTATTATCGGGGGCTGGACACGGCGGAGTATGAACAACGTTTTGGTAAGGAGCCGGACAGAACGCTCTTCCGGGAATTTACAGACCGGGGGTGGATTGAAGAGAAAAACCGGGTTCTGCTTCTTACGGAGGAAGGAATGGCCTACTCCGATTACATCGGCCAGTCTTTTGTTTCACCTGCCGTAAGGAGACTGATGTCCGAGTATATATATCCTTGATCAACTTTGCACGATGGGGGCTTTGAGTACTATCCGGAATATCTATTATAGGGGCAGTCTGGAATATTGCAACTATACATGTTCGTATTGTCCGTTTGGCAGGAAATCCGCATCTGCCGATACGGACGGTGACCGGGAAGCGCTGCACCGTTTTATTTCACGTATCGGTCAGTGGAAGCATGGGGCGTTGCGTATTCTGATTATCCCTTATGGAGAAGCGATGATACATCGGTATTACAGAGAAGGTATCATTCGTCTGGCTGCCATGCCCCATGTGGCCGGGGTTTCTTGTCAGACCAACCTGTCCTTTTCAGTTTCCCGTTTTCTGGATGAAGTTGAAGAGGCTCGGGCAGATGTCACCAAAATCAAATTCTGGGGGAGCTACCATCCTGAGATGGCGGATGTCACAGATTTTGCGTCTAAAATAGAAAAACTGCATGCGGCTGGTATTGAGGTCTGTGCGGGAGTGGTTGGTGATCCTTCGGCAAAGGAACAGATCCGGAGGTTGAGGCTGCTGCTGGATCCGTCGGTTTACTTGTTTGTGAACGCAATGCAAGGTTTACGGAAGCCGCTTTCGGAGGAAGATGTCCGTTTTTTTAACGAGATGGATAATCTGTTCGATTATGATCGGCGGAACGCAAAAGCATGTTTGAATAATTGTTCCGGAGGCAGAGAGAGTCTGTTTGTTGACCGGGAAGGGGGGATGTATGCCTGCCCGAGAAGTGGGGTGCGGACAGGGAATTTCTACGATGATTCTGCTTCGCTCCTTCAGCCTTCTTGTCTCCGTAAAGTATGCGATTGCTATATTGCTTTCAGCAATCTGCGGGATACGCCTCTGAGAAGAATGATGGGAGAAGGGGCATTGTGGCGTATACCGGAGAGGAAAAAGGTCAGGGCTGTATTCTTTGATATTGACGGTACATTGACAGATGTGCAGGGGAGGATTCCCGGGCGTACCGTTTCTGCACTAAAATATATGTCCGGTCGCTTACCTCTGTACCTGAGTACTGCCTTGCCGATGGCACACGCCAAGAAGCGGCTTGGTGATGTGTTCGACTTGTTTTCGGGAGGGGTTTTTGCCGATGGGGGCTTTCTGTGTTATGAAGATACCGTTGAATGTGTTCCGGTTGAACATCCTGTGGCTCTTGATTTCCCCGGTTGCCGGATCACTCGTTATACTTGGAAAGGGGAAATCTTTAAGTATGCCGTGCTTGCGTCTACTGTCCGGGAAGCTACTCGGTTGTCGGCCGGATTGGAGGGGGAGGCATATCAACTGTATCAGGAAGGCCGGTTGCTGACAGTGGTGGACAGCAGGGCGGGAAAAAAGAATGGACTGATGACTCTATGTTCGAGGTTGGGAATCTCTTTGCGGGAGATTCTGGTGGTAGGTAATACGATGCACGATTGGCCGATGATGTCAGTTGCCGGTTATTCTTGTGCAGTGATGGATGCGGAAGAAGAGTTGAAGAAACTATCGGGATATATTTTGAATCCCGATAGTATTCCTGTCTTTTTTGATATCTGACTTTATTTGGCTACGTTGTTTATGGGTTTTCCACCGATGTATGCTTTCAGGTTGTCAACCAGAATGGTCATCAGACGTTCACGGGCGGCGGAAGTAGCCCAGGCTATATGCGGGGTGATATAGCAATTTCTGGCAGTCAGCAATGGGTTGTCCGCACGTGGAGGCTCGGTGGAGAGTACATCCAATCCGGCAGCATAAATCTTATAATTATTCAGGGCGTCTGCCAGGTCTTGTTCATTGATCAAAGGGCCGCGACTGGTGTTGATTAAGATGGCGTTTGGTTTCATCAGTTCAAGGCGGCGGGCATTAACCAGATCACGGGTTGATTCCGTTAACGGACAATGCAGACTGACGATGTCGCATTCACGGAAAATCTGGTCGAGTTCCGCTTTTCTGATTTCGGGAGGCAACTGAAGCCGTGACTTGGAGGTATAGGCCCACACTTTCATTCCGAACCCGATTGCGATACGGGCTGTATTATATCCGGTCTGTCCCAGTCCGATAAGACCGATTTTCTTTCCTAACAGCTCTATAAGCGGGGTATCCCAGTAACAAAAATCCTGATTCCGGGTCCACTGCCCTCCACGCACTTCGTCTGCATAGTGTTGCACTCGCTGAGTGATATTCAGGATATGGGCAAAAACCATCTGTCCGACGGATGGAGTGCTGTAAGCCGGGATGTTGGTAACCACAATACCGCGTTCTTTGGCTGCCGCAATATCAATAATGTTATATCCGGTGGCTATTACGCCGATATACTTCAGGTTAGGCAAAGAGGCCATGTGCTCTGCGGTGATCACGGCTTTGTTGGTAAGGATGGCCTCGGCGTCCTTCGCATGTGTAAGCACCTCTTCGGGGGCTGTGCGATCATAGATTTCACACTCACCTAAAGTTCTCAATTCATCCCAGTTCAGATCTCCGGGGTTGGCGGCATAACCGTCTAAAACTACTATTTTCATAAATTATTAGGTGTTAAGTATTAAGTTTGTGTACTTGAATACTGAATTAATAACTCTTTATCTAATAAAACAATTACAGGTGTTTAATAGTTCTTTTCATTTCCCCAGAGTTGTTTCATTCGTTCGGCATGTTTCTGTTCAGCCGGGTTGTGTTGGGGCTGCCATATTTGCTTATTCTTGATTTCGTCCGGCAGGAATTGCTGTTTTACGAAATTACCTTCATAATTATGGGCATATTTATATTCCTGGCCATATCCTAACTGCTTCATCAGTTTGGTGGGAGCATTGCGCAGGTGCAGAGGTACCGGTAGGTTGCCGGTTTCGCGCACCAATGCCAGTGCATCGTTGATAGCATTGTAGGCTGAGTTGCTTTTAGGGCTGGTTGCCAGATAAATGGTGGTTTCCGCCAATGGGATTCTTCCTTCCGGCCAGCCTATTTTCATCAACGTGTCAAAACAGGCATTAGCCAATAGCAGTGCATTCGGATTGGCCAGGCCAATGTCTTCCGAAGCCGAGATGACCAGACGCCTGGCAATGAATGCCGGGTCTTCTCCTCCTTCTACCATACGTGCCAGCCAGTAAATGGCACCGTCGGGATCGCTGCCCCGGATCGATTTAATAAATGCCGAAATAATATCGTAATGCATTTCGCCGTCTTTATCATAAGCCAGCGGATTCTGCTGTAAGCGTTCGGTTACCAGATCGTCAGTGATAACTACGGTCTCTTCCGTTTCCGACTCTACTACGAGTTCCAGTATATTCAGCAGCTTGCGGGCATCGCCTCCCGAAAAACGAAGCATGGCACTGGTTTCTTTCAGTTCTATTTTACGTTCTTTCAGTACGGTATCGGTAGTGATGGCACGTTGAAGCAATTCCAGCAGGTCCTCTTTTTCTAGAGACTTCAGTGTATAGAGCTGGCAACGGGAGAGGAGTGGGCGGATTACCTCAAAAGACGGGTTTTCCGTGGTGGCACCTATCAGAGTAACTGTTCCGTGCTCGACAGCTCCCAGCAACGAGTCCTGCTGAGATTTGCTGAATCGGTGTATTTCGTCGATAAACAAGATGGGGCTGGACTGAGTGAAGAATTTGTTGCTTTTGGCGCGATCTATCACTTCGCGTACGTCTTTTACGCCCGATGTTACGGCACTCAGTGTATAAAAAGGGGTTTCCAGTTTATTGGCTATTATCTGGGCCAGTGTTGTTTTACCGACTCCCGGAGGCCCCCACAGGATAAATGAAGAGATACGCCCTGCATCAATCATCTTGCGCAAGATAGCACCCGGTCCCACAAGGTGTTTCTGACCGATATAATCATCTAATGTCTTTGGCCGTAGCCTTTCCGCTAATGGTTGCATATCTATTTGTAATGAATCTGTTTATTAGTCGATCACCGTCCCCATCACCTGTACATCTGTGATAGCGGCTTTTTCTCCGATGAAACTGATACGTATGAAACGTCCCTGTATACCCGGAACAACCTGGATCATCCGAATGTTCTCGTTTTGTTTATAGTTGGTCTGATCCGGAATAAGTGTCCAGTGTTCTCTATCCATCGATGCCTCCACTTTGTATTGGTAATGGTCCGTATCCGGAAATGCGATTCGGATGTGGCGTATGGACAAACCTTTCTCTGTGTCCAATGTCCAGGAGCGTTCCGGGTCGTTGCCGGCAGCTTGCCAATAGGTGGCTCCATCTCCATCGGCAGCAAATGCGGACGAGTGTCCGTCGGCCGATGAACTGCAGAAGGTCGGATTATTGGGCCCGAAGGTTTGCAGGTTATCTGTTTTATCCTGAACCTCAAAACGTGTATAAGGTCGGTCTTTCACTTTACAGGCTTCGGTATAGGGAGTGCTTCCGATGAACCGGAGTGTGATCTCGGCAGGCTCGAGCCCCGGCGAGGTAGCCCGTATCACGGTTTCTCCGGCATAGTATGACCGGAATTCAATCGCGGCTTTTCCATCGAGAATACGGATATCACTCTCTTTTTCAAATAGGATCGAGGTACCGGTAGGAAACTCTCCCGGACCGGATATGATGTTGAGGCTGACTGCCGGAGAATTGTTGACCGGTTTACCGTCTGCATCCAGAATGGTTACCGACAACATAACGTCATCTGTCCCGTCTGTCTTTATCTGGTTCGTTTGATCGGCTGTCAGGGCAATGCGTGCAGGTGTTCCTGCCTCTGGCCACTTCGGCGGAGCAATCCCTTTGTAGGCATTGCGGTACCAATACCAGGCACGTTTGGGAATCCGGAAATAATCGATAATTCCCATTTTCCCAAGAGCACTTCCGGCTATACTCCCGTGGTCGAATGCGCACCAGATGGCTTGTCCGCTACGCCAGGCAAAGCCATTTTGCGCATTATTCTTTGCCAAGTCTCCCCAGCCCGGATCGTACTCTCCCGGACGGTCGGCTGTCGTGCTGCCATACTCTGAAACTACCGTCGGTATGCCCGGTTGCTGAAACTCGGGGATGTAGCTACCGTCACCGTTATATCCGGCTATATCACCCAACTTGTCAATTCGTTTCTCTCCCAACGGACGTTGAGCACCGCCAATGGCCGCCGGACGGGTTGGATCGAGTTGCTTGGAGAGTTTGACGGTTTCTGACAGTAACTTGCGCATCGGGTCGATCGTTTCGGGTGCGGTAAAGAACGGTTCGTTACTCATACTCCATACAACAATAGAAGGATGGTTGCGGTGGATGCGGATCAATTCTTTCAGTTGGGCTTTTACACTGCTCTCAAATCCTGCCCTGTCTGCTTCATTTACGGGATATGCACTTGCGTTCCAGTAGCCATCTCCTTTGTGACCTCCGATTCCCCAAAATGCATTCTCTGCCCAGAATAGCATACCTATTTCATCGCATGCTTGTGAGAAAGCCGGTGAATGGGGGTAATGCGAACCTCGTATCAGGTTGAAGCCGGCTTCTTTTACCAGACGGATATCTCTTCGCATACCGGTTTCGGTCACGGCATCTCCCCATCCGGCATGATCCTGATGAACATTGGCTCCCTTAAAATAATAATGTTCCCCGTTCAGGAAGAATCCCCGGTCCGGTGTCCATTCAAACCAGCGGAATCCGAAAGACGTTTCATAGCGGTCTATCAATTTTTCTCCGTGGTAAAGCGAGCTGACCACCTTGTAAAGTGCAGGATGATCGGGATGCCACAGCTCCGGTGCCTGAATCTCGCGGGTTTGCTGCTCAAATGTGTAGGTTGCGTTGTCCGGCAATGATTGTGATGTAGAAACAGAAGCCGCTTCTTTGCCTCGGGGATCGATAACAGTGGTCAGAAGTCGGTAAGTTTCTGTTTTTCCGGAACGATTGCATACATCTGTCCGTATGTGGACGCTCCCTGACTTTCCCTTTTTTTCTCCTAAGTCCGGTGTGGTGACCAATGTGCCATACCAATCGATATAGGTCGGTTCTTTGATCACTAAACGTACGTTCCTGTAAATGCCTCCGCTGAATACATGTTCGCCTGCACGTGGAGCGAGGTCAGGTCGCCAGCAGTTGTTAACCCGAACCGCTATCTGGTTTTTTCCTTCTTTCAGATAGTTCGATATATCAATGGAAAATCCGGTATATCCTCCTTGGTGGGTTCCTGCCCGATGTCCGTTCACAAAAACTTCTGCTTCCTGAAATACACCGTCGAATTCAAGAAAGCTCCTTTTGCCAAGCACTTCTTTCTTTATCGGAAAGGCTTTGCGGTACCATCCGTAACCTACATAAAAATCTTTCGACATGAAGTATGGAGTACTGAAAGAGTGGGGAAGTCCCGTCCTTTCCCAGTCGGAGTCGTCAAAATCCGGTCGGGAAGCACTCTTGAAGTCTCCCCGGCAATATTTCCATTCCCGGTTGAAGTTGATGGTTTGTCGTGGGGAATCCGCCCGGCAAACATGGATTGCACTGCTTAACATAAGAAAAACCAACCATAGCTTCATGCCATTGCAGGTGTGTACTGTGAAATTCATCGTATTGAGGTTTTATAGTGTGAATGATAGATAGGCGGATCAGAATACTACCTGAATCATAAACCGGATACCTTGTTTGTTGATTCCCGGGTGGTTCAGGTAAGTCAGACGGCGTACGTATTCGATATGCAACAATTTAAAGATGTTGTAAATGCCCACACTGGCTTCCAGGTAAGGTACTTTCGGATCCATCACATAGCTGGTGTAGCTGCCGTCCCGTTGCGGGAAATCAAACAGTTCCGGATTATTGCTCTTAAACGGGTTATTTTTATCTGTCAGGTTGCCGTATAGAGCGCGGAAACGGAATACTTCTCTCCACTTCAGTTTCTTAATCAGCGGGATGCGGTTGAAAAGTTTACCATTCATGTCATATGTGAGTGCCAGCGATGCATAACGGTCGTTGAGGAACTCCATATTATTGATCAGGTTGAACGTTTCTTTCTGTGTGATATACGATAGGTTGGCGGCTGGCAAAATAAGTAATGGGAACGGAACGGTATTCCATTGTGCACCTCCTTTTAAGGTAACATCTACTTTACCCCAGGACGAGAGCCAGAAGCGCTTCCAGATACTTGCCTCCGTCAGGTTGAAATTATATTCTCCTCCTAAAACACCTTTAAATCCGGTAGTGTGGGAGAGGGTGAAGATGGGAGCATCCAGCGATACCGGACGACGGCGTTGCTTTGTATTGACGAAGGTCTCGCCCGGCGCATAACGTAAGGTCAGCCCCAATTCGGCGGTAGTTATATCGGGTACGATGGTTTTGGCAGCATCATTGCGGATGTATTGCAACTTGCCTGCCGGAGTATCTTCCCGGTGTCGCGCCATGGCCGCAACCGAGAAACCCGATAAAGTCTCCATTTCATATCTCAGTGTGGCGTCCCGTACGTATGACATCTGGTCGACGGTCGTGGTTTTCCACGCTACGAATACGTTATCCTTATCCGTGTCGAGGAACTTATCCATTGGCGACATGACGTCGTAGCGGTAGGAGGCCGAGATGTAATGCTTCGGGAATTCCCAGGGGAAGAATTCACATTTGCGGAAAGAGTAGGTCACATTACCTTCATATTTCCATTTTTTATCTTTGAGTCCGTACGCTCCGTATCCATTGAAGAACCAGTGGGGATTCAGCTTGGCGGTAGTCATGCCGCTGAGACGGAAACGGGTACCATCCACATAATTGCTCGATATCATGGTGTTGATCGGTCCGAAGTCAAACTTACTCGGATGTTCTTTGGTCCCGGTTTCCACATAGTTTTCTATCAACGCTTTTGCTCCGAATATCACATATTTGAATCCGGGTATTTGTTCCAGCCGGTTCATGAAAAGATCCATGCTGCTCTCGGTCTTTGTTAGAGGCACCTGGCGTACTCCGGCCCAATACTCGTCACTTTTGGTCAGCATGTCCGCCTCTTTGATCACACTTCCTTTCAAACGGAAAAGTCGTGGCTCGATGGGGTCGAAGACATAATTGCTATATTTGGTTGTTCGTTTTACCTGGATGCCCTGAATAGCTTTCATGACTAAAAGATCCACAGTCATATCGTCGTCTGTCAGCACCCAGTTGCCATTGGGAAGCTGTTCATATTGTTGTACGACGTCCAGATTTTCTACAAAGTTTACTCCTGTCTTTTTAGGCAGATTCATGGTGCACTTTTTCACTGCATAGGTAGAGTCGTCCAGTACATACAGGTGTCCGGTGAATCCGAAGTCCTGAGAGTTCTGTGGGACGAAGGTGAGATGCACGCATTTATCTTTATCCACCATCACAGTGTCCATCAGGTAGAATTTATAGAAAGAGATGGCTCCGCTTCCGATTGGGCTTACGAAACGGCGTTGCAACAGGCGGATATCATCATCATAGATATTGATATCGGCAAATACATCATTGAGGATAGTACCCAGCATATCACCTGTTGAGAAGAATTCTTCCACGCCATTGGAGTTCATACCTTCGATTATGGTCTTTTTGCTTTCCGGGTCCTTCCGGTAAATGGTTTTGGAAGACGTTTCCTGCACCGAAATAGGCAGAATCAGTTTGTTGGTTTCAGGCGAAACCTCAACCTGGTCTTTGAGGAAAGAAAACTTTTTATAGATTCCTTTTTCAAGGCTTTCGGGTGTCACGTCATTGAGTGACATCTTCATCTTCTGATACTTGTTGTACTGATAATAGTCGTTGGTTTCCAGCTTCTGAGCTTTCTTGTGGTCGATGACCTTTCGCATGAACTCCACAGCGGGATTGTTTTTCCGGGAATACTTTTCTTTTTTAGGTTTTATCACCACCTCGTCCAGCGTGACATCATCTGGTGAGAGCACCACATTCAGTTCTTTGGCACCTGCCGGAATTTTCACTTTCTTGGTGATATACCCCACTGCAGAGAAGGTCAGTTCGTTCCAACCTTTGCGGGTTTCTACCTGATATTCTCCGTTAGCATTGGATATACCGCCTACGCCTTTTCCTTCATAGAAAACGGAAATGTACATTAGCGGCTCATGTGAAATAGAATCAGTGATTACTCCCTTCAACTGTGCAAAAGCCTGTGGTGCAGAGAGGATAAGGAAGACTACTATTAATAGTTTAGAATATTGTTGTTTCATACACACTTCATCTCATCGTGAGACTGCAAAGGTAATAAATTCCTTTTGATTGAACGGACTATATAACCTTTTTTGTGTATCTTTTGAGTCCTGTAAGGAGGGGGAATCCGGCATTATTCCCCCAATAATATTTGTACAATTCGTTCTGCGGTCCGTCCGTCCCAGCGTTCGGGCAGGGTGCCTTGTTTCCATTCTCCGTTCATCAGTTTATCCATACTGGCAACCAATGCTGCCGGATCTTCACCAACCAGTTCGTTGGTGCCTGTGCGCCAGGTTTCCGGATGCTCGGCATAGGTGTTGAGGGTGATGCAGGGAATTCCCAGGAAGGTCGCTTCTTCCGCCACATTGCCTGAATCTGTTATAATGGCTTTTGCCTGGTTCATCAGATACCCGAAAGAGAGATAGCTTTGTGTGGGCATGATGTGCAGGTTAGGAGCTGTGATGTCGAGAGTTTTGATCGCATTGCGTACATAAGTGTGCAGTGGTGCCACAATCGGCATGCCGTTTGCCTTTTCAAGTAAGGTCTCTATCAATTTCCGCAGATTTTCTTTGTTGTTCAGCAGCACATGGCGGTTGAGGGTCAGCAGGATGTACTCATGCTCTTTCAGTCCCAGGACAGAGAACCATATTGGCTTTATCAGGCGGTTGCGGTTATACCGTATTGTATCGATCAGGATGTTGCCTACATAGTAGACTGTTTCATTTTCTGTTCCTGTCTGATTCAGGTTGCGATTGGCCACCATGCCGGCTGTGAACAGATAGTCGGAAAGTCCGTCTGTTATCATACGATTGACTTCTTTGGGCATGGACATATCGAACGAACGGGTGCCGGCTACGAGATGTGCCACTTTTATATTTTGTTTTTTGGCTACGATCGCACAACTCATAGTTGCAGTGAGGTCATCGACTACCAGAACTACGTGCGTAGGGTTTTCCGTCAGTTCACGTTCAAAGGCGATCATTATTCCCGCAGTAAGTTCTGTAGGGTTATTGCCGTTTACGCCCAGATAGGCATCGGGAGCTTTCATATGCAGATCTGCAAATAAGGATGCATCCAGACTGGTGTCATTCTCTATCCCTGTGTAAACCAGGCGATAAGAAATGCGTTTACCTTGTGCCTTAGCGGCATCGATAGCCCGGGTGATAGGGGCGATTTTCATAAAGTTAGGGCGAGCCCCGGCAACAATCGTTATCTTCATCTTCGTATTCTTACAATTTTCAAGGAACAAATGTACACTTTCTTGCGGAATTATTTGTTTCTTTGCACACAAAAAACTTGATATATGCCAACAATCTTTCAGATTCCGACCTTTATCCAGATTCTGGAGTTTATCGGGACATTTGCTTTTGCCATTAGTGGCATTCGTCTTGCATCTGCCAAACAGTTTGACTGGTTTGGTGCTTATGTAGCCGGTGTGGCTGTTGCCATTGGCGGTGGTACTATACGTGACGTATTGCTGGACGTTACTCCGTTCTGGATGACGAATCCCATTTATCTTATCTGTTCGGCGCTGGCCCTTCTGTGGGTTATCTTTTTCCGGAAGCATCTGATTCATATGCACAACACGTTTTTTATCTTCGATAGCATTGGGCTTGCATTATTTACGGTAGTTGGTATCAGCAAAACGATCGATTTGGGCTATGCCTTTTGGGTGGCCATCATTATGGGAACAATGACCGGAGCGGCCGGTGGCGTAATCCGCGATGTGTTTATCAACGAGATTCCGTTGATTTTCCGTAAAGAGATTTATGCCATGGCATGCGTTATTGGCGGAGTCATTTATTGGGGACTCGACCGTCTGGGTGTTGATGCTGCTTTAACACAGGTCATCAGTGGCTGTTGCATTTTTGTGGTACGCGCATTGGCTGTGAAATATCAGATCTGTTTGCCTATCCTGAAAGGGGAGTAGACTTATACTAATTTTATTCCGGCAGTATCAGATCACCGGAGAAGCTGATCGATTCACGATTCTGCATATCGACATCTATGCTGGACGAACCATTGGAATAGATAGTGATTCTAAACTTGAACTGATCTTCGGAGTTTCTGGCGGTGAAGTTTATCTTTGCTGCTCCGCGTTTGCCCATGACCATATTATATTTGTCAATCGGAGCCTTGAACATCAGTCCTTGCCCTCCTCCATAGGGAATAGAATAAGCACGCCCGAAATAGGGTAGTTGTGAAAAGACCGAATCGTTTCGAACTATAACGGAATAAACTGAGGTCAATGGAATCATATGCCCTCGGCGTGGGTATGCTGTAGATACGTCAATCCGGTAGTTTTCCGATTCGATTAGCTCTTTTACTGTTTGTTCTTTTTGCTCTTTCTTTTCTTTCCGGCTTTGGGCCTGAAGCGGGCAAACTCCTGTTCCGATGATGAGCAACATCAGAAGGATGATACATTTGCTTGTTTTCATATCAATGGTTGTTTTTCGGATGTTTACATAAAGATAACGGTCGGAAAAGATAAAATGTATAAAGCAGACAAATGATTTAATATTATTTCGTGTTTACCGGATGGGATTTCACAAAGAATAAAAAAGGAGGGCATGTCAAAACTTACCACAGATTGCACGGATTAACACAGAATGAATTTTAAATCGTCGTTTACATAATGCTTAATCTGTGTAACCTGTGGCGAAGAAGACTTTTGAGTCTATATGGGGAGGATATTTCTGTTAGAACTGTTCCAGAATGGCAATTCGTTTTTCGATTGGCGGATGGGTGGCGAAGAGCCCGCTTAGCCCGCTCAATGCGCTTTTAGCCTGTTTGCCAGGATGTTGTATGAATAACTGCGCTACATCTTCGCGCTCCACAGCTTCTATATCGGGATCTGCAGATATCTTTCTTAAAGCACTGGCCAGAGCCAATGGGTTCTTTGTCATTTCTGCTGCTCCTGCATCGGCCATGTATTCACGTTTGCGGGAGATGGCAAAGCGCATCAGCGTGGCAAAGAAATAGCCGATGGCAGCTACAATCATGGCTAAAACCAAGATGAGGATGGCACCATTGTTTTTATCATTCCGGCTGCGTGTCCACGAAGAGTAATAAACGGAGCGCAGTGCTATTTGTGCCAACATCGAAAAGATGCCTACGAATACAATGGAGATAATCAGCAGTCGGACATCGTGATTACGGATATGTGTCAGCTCGTGTGCAATGACCCCTTCAAGTTCTTCGTCATTGAGTTTCTCGATGATTCCTTTTGATAAGGTGACCGTATAAGTACGTTCGTTAATTCCGCTGGCATACGCATTGAGTGAATTGTCATCGATTATGTTGATTTTAGGCATTTTCATCCCTTGCGACATACAGAGATTCTCCACTAAATTGTAGATGCGTTTATTCTCTTTACGTTCCAATGGTCGTGCCCCTGTAGCTGCTTTGATAATACTGGAATTGGCAAAGTAGGCAATAATAAACCAGACCAGAACGCCTCCTATAATATAAGGAATCAGGTTAATAAACATTTGATTGGTCATTGCCAATGTGTCGTATTGCCCGTAATCATCTGTCACGGTAAAAGTGATGAGCAGGTAGCTGAACAAATAAGTCAGTACTGCCACCAGGCAAGGGAAAAGGAACAGTAAGATGCCGGAACGTAGGTTATTCCGGCTCTGTTGTGTCTGTATTCCGACGTATTGCATGTGTATATACTTTCCTGGGGATTAGAATTTGATTTTCGGGGCTTCTTCCAGATTGGCACGTTGTTCAGTACCCAAATCGAACATCATTTCTTTATGAAAGCCGAACATGTTGGCTATCAAGTTAGAAGGGAATGTCTGTACTGCATTGTTCAGTTCTTTGGTAGCTGAGTTAAAGTAGCGGCGTACGGCAGCCAGTTTATTTTCTACGTCCGAAATCTCTTCCTGCAACTGGAGGAAGTTTTGGTTGGCCTTTAAATCGGGGTAAGCTTCCAAGGTGATTTTCAATCCCGCGAGGGCGGAACTAAGTTGATTCTCTGCTGTAATCTTTTCATCGATTGTTCGGGCACTGACAGCTCCGTTGCGAGCCTGAATGACGCGTTCAAGTGTATCCTTTTCGTGAGATGCATATCCTTTTACTGTATCTACCAATTGTGGGATAAGGTCGTGACGTTGCTTTAACTGTACATCGATGTCGGCAAATGCATTTTCACGGTTGTTTCTCAGTTTTACCAGCGAGTTGTACATGGAAGCAATGATAATGGCGAGGATGACTACAATCCCCAAAATGATAAGTAAGTTCATAATTCTTTTGATTCTTAGCGTTGTTAAACTTGATCCAAAGGTATGTGATTCAGTCTCTATTTACAAAAAGCGCATAATAAAAAACATTAATTATCAAACAAACCTCTCGAAGTGTATTGAATCCTTCCTAAAATAACACCCAAAAACTGTCAAATAGCACCCAAAAACTATCATTTGATAGTTTTTACCCCAAAGATTGGTGAAATTTACCCTACTGAAATCTAAAATAAGCCTTAAACTTGCATCATCGAGAAAGAAACGAAATATTAACCGCTTAAAAACCGCAACGTATGAAAAGTTTAAGTTTTAGAAAAGACCTGATAGGAGTACAAGAAGAGTTACTCCGTTTTGCTTATAAACTCACAGCCAATCGCGAAGAAGCCAATGACCTGTTACAAGAAACTTCATTGAAAGCATTAGATAATGAAGATAAATTTATGCCGGATACTAATTTTAAAGGCTGGATGTATACAATCATGCGCAACATCTTTATTAATAATTACCGCAAAGTTGTGCGTGACCAAACTTATGTAGACCAAACCGACAACCTCTTCCATCTGAATCTCCCGCAAGACTCCGGATTTGAAAGTACCGAAGGAGCCTATGACTTGAAAGAAATGCACCGTGTAGTAAATGCGTTGCCTAAAGAATATAAAGTACCGTTTTCAATGCATGTTTCCGGATTTAAATATCGTGAAATAGCTGAAAAATTAGAATTGCCACTCGGTACGGTTAAGAGCCGGATCTTTTTTACCCGGCAGAGACTGCAACAGGAATTGAAGGACTTTGTTTAATTAGGTATTATTTATGAAATAAAAAGATTGATTTTAGGTAGTGATTTAGTGTAGATTTTTAGTTGTTTAAAAGAAGGAGTAAGTGAGGGACCCCCTCCTTGCTCCTTTATTTTTGTGACAATATGATATATAACATGTCTTTTATAAGAACTTTTTGGGAGTGTAATTTGTCTTTATGTCAAATATCTCAGTATATTTGTAATATAACAAGTTAACCTAATGAATGTGAAATCACTTATAACTTACGGCAATGAAAAAGGAAATTAAATTCAGTCTCGTATATCGGGACATGTGGCAGTCGTCCGGTAAATACCAACCCCGTGTAGACCAGTTAGTGCGAATTGCCCCTTTGATTATTGAGATGGGATGTTTTGCTCGTGTGGAAACCAATGGCGGAGCTTTCGAACAGGTCAATCTGCTCTATGGTGAAAATCCGAACAAAGCAGTACGGGCTTTCACCAAACCCTTCAATGATGCCGGAATACAGACCCATATGCTTGATCGAGGGCTGAATGGTTTACGAATGTATCCTGTTCCTGCCGATGTTCGTCGGTTGATGTATAAAGTCAAGCATGCTCAAGGGGTAGATATAACCCGTATTTTTTGTGGATTAAATGAAGTGAGGAATATTATTCCTTCCATACACTATGCGCTTGAGGGAGGGATGATTCCGCAAGCAACTTTATGTATCACCTTTTCACCGGTTCATACGGTGGAATATTATACGGCTATTGCTGATAAGCTGATTGAGGCCGGTGCTCCCGAAATCTGTCTGAAGGATATGGCGGGCGTCGGGCGTCCGGCCATGTTAGGACAATTGACTAAAGCCATTAAGGAACGCCATCCCGAAGTGCTGATTCAATATCACGGTCATAGCGGACCAGGGCTGTCGATGGCCTCCATTCTTGAAGTTTGTGAGAATGGCGCCGACATCATTGATGTAGCTATGGAACCCATGTCTTGGGGAAAAGTTCATCCGGATGTGATTTCTGTACAGGCCATGCTGAAAGATGCCGGTTTTCGTGTACCTGAAATTAATATGAAAGCCTATATGAAGGCGCGTGCCATGACACAGGAGTTCATTGATGATTTCCTTGGTTACTTTATGGATCCGACCAACAAACATATGTCTTCCCTATTGTTGAAATGTGGCTTGCCAGGAGGAATGATGGGGTCTATGATGGCCGATTTGAAGGGTGTGCATGCCGGTATCAATATGATATTAAAGAGTAATAATCAGCCTGAGCTCAGCATTGACGATCTGCTTGTGATGTTGTTCGACGAAGTGGAATACGTATGGCCTAAGTTAGGCTATCCTCCACTGGTAACTCCATTCAGCCAGTATGTGAAAAATGTGGCATTAATGAATGTAATGGCACGTGTGAAAGGTGAGGAACGCTGGAGCATGATAGACAATAATACCTGGGGGATGATTTTGGGTAAAAGCGGCCGTTTACCCGGCCCGTTGGATCCGGAAATTGTAGCATTGGCCAAAGAGAAGGGGTACGAATTTACAGATGAAGATCCGCAGAAGAACTATCCCGACCAGCTTGATGAATATCGTAAAGAGATGCAGGAGAATGGTTGGGAGTTCGGGCCCGATGATGAAGAACTGTTTGAACTGGCCATGCATGACAGGCAGTATCGTGATTATAAATCGGGAGTAGCCAAGAAGAGGTTTGAGGAAGACCTGCAACGTGCCAAGGATGCGGCATTGGCCAAACAAGGTTTCTCCGAAGAAGATGTGAAAAGGATGAAGCGTGCCAAGGCAGAGCCAATCACTGCGATGGAAAAGGGTAGGATTATCTGGGAAATAGATGTTGAATCGCCTTCCATGCCTCCTGAAGTGGGGCATAAATATGAACCGGATGATGTATTTTGCTATATTGCTACTCCATGGAACACTTATGATAGAGTATTGGCTAATTTTAGTGGACGTATCATCGAGGTATGTGCCAAGCAAGGTGCTTTGGTCAATAAAGGTGATGCTTTGGCTTATGTAGAAAGATGTGAAGAACCGGCATAACGTTTTAAAAGTTGTATTGTTATAGAGTGGATAAAGGCCGTTTCCGGTGTAAACCGGAGCGGTCTTTGTTTTTTAGTGCCATTCCGAAACCCAGCCTCTCTTCTTCCTGAAGCCCGGCTGTCCGGTGTTCTTATCCCGACGCTTCGATGTCCGGAGCCCGGCACTCCGTTAGCTGAATCCCGGCTGTCCGGAAGGTCGGTCCCGGCCGTCCGATCTTTAGGTGATTCGTTTCCCGTCTTATTTGCTTTTCTTTTTATTTCGACTACTACCGTAGTTATTATATAAGGCTTGGGTTGTATATGACATTTGTAATATCTTGTTTCGGTAGAAATCTACCGGCTCTTTTTCGTAGATAGTAAATAAATATTGGGTTTATATTCAGAAAAAGATAAGAATTAGTTTTCGATTTTCTAAATCTGGATGGAACTTTTACTTGTAAATAGTGATCAAACTTCGTATATATAGTTAATTTGAGAAATGACACATATCTTTCAAATCCCTTTGGAATGGATATATAAACGGATCAACTAAGTTCTCTTAGAACTTGGTTATTCTTGAAAAATGTAAATTATATACAATATTAAATACTTTATTACGCTGTAATTTTACATTTGTCAATCAGATTTAGTTGTATATTTTAAAATAAGGAGTTGCCAATCTTATTTTGCGGAGTAAAGATAGATATAAAGTATCAAAATACAATAAATATACTATAATATTTTTAAATGCTAATTTCTACTTTTTTTTCTTCGCCATTCACCACCTTTCAGAATCCCTTTAAAAGTTACTGTAGCGTTTTTTAAGACTGAGTTCTAAGAGAACTATAACTATTATTATAACCTAAATTAACACATATTGTTTAACTAAAAAAGAAAAATGAATGAATAACTCGAAAATTATCAATGTAAAATTGATGAAAAAGGTGTTAGTACTTGTTCTATCTTTTTTGTCTGTTACTGCTTTTGCGCAGAATATAACAGTAAAAGGAATTGTAAAAGATGGAACCGGTGAACCTATTATCGGAGGGAGTGTACTTGTCAAAGGCTCATCGATCGGTACAGTGACTGACATTGATGGCAATTACACTTTATCTAATGTTCCTGCAGACGGAGTCCTGGAGTTTTCTTACATCGGCATGAAGAAACAGGATGTAAAAGTAAGCGGTAAAACTGTTATTAATGTTGTGCTTCAAGAAGATACCCAGATACTGGATGAAGTTGTGGTGACGGCTTTAGGGTTGAAGCGTGAACAGAAAGCTTTAGGGTATGCAGTGACCGAGGTCAAAGGCGATGACCTGAAAGCTGCCAATACGATTTCTCCGGTAGCCGCCTTACAAGGAAAAGTTGCAGGTGTCGAGATTCGTCAGTCAGACGGAGGTATGTTCGGAGCAACGAAGATTCAGATTCGCGGTGCTTCTACTTTGAAAGGAAACAATCAGCCGATTTATGTGATTGATGGAGTTATTCTTGATAACTCGACTTCAGGAAATACCACAATGGACTGGGATGCCGGAAACAATAATGCCAATGACTATGGTAATGAACTGAAGAACCTTAATCCGGATGACTTTGAGACAGTTTCGGTCCTGAAAGGTGCTGCTGCGACTGCCCTTTACGGTTCACGTGGCCTAAACGGAGCTGTGGTGATTACCACCAAATCGGGAAAAGGCTTCAAAGGCTTCGGAGTTTCTGTATCACAAACATTTGGTATTGATCATGCTTACCGGACACCGGATATCCAGACTGAATATGGGGTGGGGTTGATGCCTGGCTGGAAAGACACGGACAACAATGGTTCTGTATGGGATCCTTTTCAGTTCAAACTCGATGATAAAGGAGACCGGACACTAATAGGCGCAGGCAGTTATGGATGGGGACCTAAATACGATGGTCAGCCGATCCGCAACTATGATGGTACCTGGACCAATTATTCGCCCCATAAAAACAACATGCTGGATTTGTATCAATTGGGGCTGAACTCCAATACGAATGTGGCTATTCGCGGTGGCAATGATAAAACATCGTATTACACTTCTCTTTCTTATAAGAAAGCAAGATCTACCAGCGAAAAGAATACATTCGAGCGTTATTCGTTTTTATTGAAAGGTTCGCATAAAATCAGTGATCGGGTGGAAGTTTCGGCTGCTATGAGTTTCACCAACTCAAATCCGAAGAATTCTCCGCGAACAGTAGGAGAACGTTTCGTCAATCCGAACGGCACCATTATGACTCCGATGCTGGATGTGAATTATTTCCGTGATAAATATCTGGGTGAGCATGGTGGACTGGCATCTACAAGCTATGGTGATAAATATGGTTCTGTTCCTGGACGTGATCTGTTTTTCATGATTGACAAATACGATTATTCCCAGAAAGAGACTGTGGTTCGTCCCCAAATGGAAGTGAATGTGCAGATTCTGGATTGGCTGAGATTTAAAGCCGATGCCAATATGAATTACTATTACACTAAGTTTGAAGAAAAACAACTGGGTAGTGGATATGCAAATGAAGGCGGTAAGTATACTATGGGGCAAACCACAAAAGAGCAGGCTACCTTTGGCGGAACATTTACTGTCAATAAGCAGATACAAGATTTTAGCGTAGGTGGTTTCGCACGATATGAATACTATACAAGTCGTTCGGAAGCATATAAAGTATATACAGATGGCGGTATGGTAGTACCGGGACAATGGTTTGTCGACAACTCAAAGAACCCTAAAAAGTCGGAAGCGAGCATTTCAAATACAAAGAGAATGATGTCTGCTGTCTTTGCTTTGAATCTGGGATGGAAAAATCAGGTTTATTTAGATGTAACAGGACGTAATGACTGGTCGTCTTCTCTGGTATATCAAAACGGGATGGGTACATATTCTTACTTCTACCCGTCAGTATCCGGTTCATGGCTGCTCAATGAAACATTCGATTTGCCGCATTGGATTACATTTGCCAAAGTACGCGGATCGTGGGCACAGGTCGGTAACGATACCGATCCCTATTATGTGAACTCGGTATATGGCTTTGAAACTAAAGAAATGTATGATGGCAATATCTATGTGAACACTCTCGATAAGACAATGAAGAGTTTGAAGCTGAAACCGGAGCGTAAGAATGCCTGGGAAGTTGGTTTGGATTTACGTTTGTTTGACAGCCGTTTGAACTTTGACTTTACTTATTATAAAGAAAATACGAGAGACCAGATCATGTCGATTGAAGTTCCTGCTATTTCGGGTGTGAACACTCAGTTGATAAATGCTGGTAATATTCAGAATAAAGGTATTGAAATTGCTGTAAACGCCACTCCGTACAAAAATAAAGACTGGCAGTGGGATGTCGCAATGACATATACAAAGAATAAAAATACTATTATCTCATTACATGAAAATGTGGCAGACTACATTGCATTGAGCGGCTATGCTAATGATTACGATTACCATATCGGTTCGGTTGCCAAAGTAGGCGGCGACTACGGATTATTGATGTCCGACATTCTTCCGGCTAAAAATGAAAAAGGAGAAACATTGTTGGAGTGGGATGACAGTTGGCGGGGAGCTTACGAAGCACGTAGCGGAAAAGTACAGGAAGTGGGTAAAATGACTCCCGACTTTTTGGGCTCTTTATCTACTACTCTGTCCTGGAAAAATTTGAGTCTGCATATTGCTACTGACATGCGTTTTGGAGGATTGGTAGCTTCTTACTCTAACTTGTATGGTACACAGGCCGGATGGATCAAGAGTTCTTTAAAATGGCGTGATCCTGAACATGGTGGTTTGTCTTGGACCAGCCAGTATGGTGACAGTAAAGGAATCTCTTATAGTGATGGTGTTATCCCCGACGGAGTATTTAAGAATGGTACGTTCGCAACACTTGTAGACGGAACGAAAATGGATGTAAGCGGTATGTCCTACAAACAGTTGGTGGCAGAAGGGAAATTGGAACCCACACATGCCGGAACTTATCATGTAAACCGTGCGGCCTGGGGACAGAATACGATATTCGACACTTGGGTACACGAGTTGAACTATATTGCTTTGCGCGAGATCACCTTATCGTATCGCTTCCCGAAATCAGTGGCAAGTAAGTTTGGTGCCCAGGGATTGGGATTGAGCTTCTCTGCGCGTAATCTGGGATACCTGTACAACTCGTTGCCTAACCATCTGAATCCTGAAAGTGTTCGTGGTAATACGGCTTCTGAGTTCCGTATCCGTGGCTATGAACCTTACACGGCTAATTATATGATGACTATTAATGTCGATTTCTAAACCTTTAATGTGATATTTAGTATGAAACAAATGATGAAAAAATATCTATATATGGCAGCTGTGGCTGTTGTAGGTACAGGATTCCTGATGTCGTCTTGTAAAGACGAATTTGCCGGACAGAATACCAATCCCTCCACAGTCTCAAAACCGAACGTACGCTATTTATTTACTCAATGCGCCATGAGTTTTCAGCCGGCCGATTATCTTCAGTGGTTTGCCGGTTTCGATGCAATGTCTACCTGGGTGCAGGCAACTGCCTCAGGAGGTGGAAACTCCAGCAAATTGAATATGGTAACTCAGACCGGCTGTGGCTATCAGGTCAACGAGGTGCTTCGTTATACGAATGAAATAAAGCATCAGATCAGTCTGATGTCGGATGATGAAAAAGCAAAATACGAATATATTGCTTATTTATGTAATCCGATGCTGGTGTACTTGGGACTTGAAGACTCGGATATGTATGGATCCCGTCAATATTCAGAGGCAGAAATGGCCCGTTATGGTGGGACTCTGACTCCGAAATACGATACACAGGAAGAGTTGTTCGAACTCTGGCTGAAACAGCTTGACGAGACAATTAACTATCTGAAGGAGAATAATCCGCAAGACGTGCTTGGCGCGCAGGATTTTATTTATAGAGGAAAACTTGATAAATGGGCTAAATTGGCAAACTCATTGAAACTCAGAATTGCTGCACGCCTGGTTAATAAAGACAAGGCTCGTGCGATTGCCATCGTGAATGAGGCTGCCCAGAATCCGGCCGGTCTTATTTTAACTCTCGATGATGATTTTGTTTTCAATAAAGGTAAAAGAGACAATAACTGGAACAATGATATTTCCGTTGGTGCGGGAACTAAGCAGTTAATCGATTTTATGGTGAGCAATCGTGACCCTCGTTTGTTTTACTTTTTCCAGAAGAACGATTACAACTCTAATGTAGTTCAAGGTTTCTTTGATCAAAAAAGAGCTTTACCGTCTTATGTAGAAGCCAATGTGAACTATACGGTCGATGCGGACGGAAAGAAACACTTTGAGAGTTGGAAAGCTCCCGGAGAGCCTTGGGTACGCTATTATGGAGTTCCTTGTCAGGTAGATATCAATAAAAAGGAAGAGTACAAAGACTATTTCGACCCCAACAACGAGTTGTTCTATTTGCTGAGCAAAGACGGTGCGAAAAAGACCTATACTCCGATTGCCTACCGGAATACCGAAAATATTAAAGGTCTGTTGATTTACACATTCCCCGATGTTCCCGATGTAGCTCCCGTACAAGATAAGGAAGAATACGGCTGGTACGGACTGTACTTCTCTGCAGGTGAAACCAACCTCCTGCTGGCGGAATTCAAATTGCTGGGTGCCAATCTGCCGATGACCGCACAACAGTATTTGAGTGCAGGTGTCGAGATGTCTGTTCGTGGTTATGATTTTGTTTCCTCCAAGAATCATATTCCTTATTATGATAAAACCTACACAGGCGATGTACACGATAAGACAATCAGCCTGAAAGAAGGCATGATTGATGAAATGCTGTCACATGATGCATACCATCTGACAGGTGATTTGAGTAAAGACCTTGAGAAAGTTTATATTCAGCAATATATTCACTATCTGATGCTTCCGATGGATATGTTTGTTACTGCTCGCCGTTCGGGAGTACCGATGAAGAATAGTACCTTGTTACCATATCAGGACTTCGATCCGTTATTGGGCGACCAGTACGTAATTCCACGACGCTTCCCGGTAAGTAAACCTCTTGATTCTGATTTGCTCCGTGACATTACGATTGCAGCTTATCAAGCACAGGGATATACGTATGAGGGCGAAATGAGTAATTCGCCTGTAACGTTGAGCAAAGAACGTGTTTGGTATGATAAAGAGGCACCGGCTTTTGGTACGGGACCTCAACAGTAATTTCCTGTTTCACATAAATCTGAGGCTGCTTCTATTCACAGAGGCAGCCTTCTTTATTATTCTTATATTATTTTATTTTAAGGAGTTTTTTCTCCGTATACATGATCTGAGACTTTTGAGCTATTATTGAACAATGTTTCTGTGATCAAATTAATCGTCTTTTTATTTTAAAGTTGTTATTTTTTCTTTTTCTTATTTTGAGGGCTTTTCGTATCTTTTCCTTGCTCTTTTTTCTTATCGGCAGAAGGGAATTTCGGAACCAGATTCATCAGACGCAGAATTTGCCCCTGACGTCGTTTGATATAAGGTGAAGGGCGTGCCGAATCAAATCGTATTGGGTTGGGTAAAGTAGCTGCAATTAGGGCACATTGTCCCCTGGTGAGTTTGGCTGCTGTAGTTTTGAACTTATATTTAGCTGTTGCCTGTGCGCCATAAATGCCTTTACCCATTTCGATGGAGTTTAGGTAGACTTCCATAATCCGTTCTTTCGACCAGCATCTTTCGATCAGGAACGTAAAATATACTTCGAATCCTTTTCTTATCCATGAAGATTGAGGCCAAAGAAAAACGTTTTTTGCAGTTTGCTGGCTGATGGTACTGGCGCCCCGTTTCTTTTTCCGGGTTTCGTTTTCTTTCATCGCTTTCTTGATTTCTATCATATCGAATCCGTTGTGTGAAGCGAAGCGATTGTCTTCGGAAGCAATCACAGCCATTGGCAGGCTGGGAGAGATTTTATTAAATGGTACCCATGTATGTTTGCATATCACTTTTTCTCCGGAAGTGAGTTGCTGAACAGAACGGATAATCATTAACGGAGTGACATATACCGGTACGAATCGATAGAAAATGACTGCGCCGATCGAGGAGATAAAAAAGAAGAGGATCAGGTTACGCAGAATGCGAAAGGGTTTCCGGAGTTTCATTGTGTGTGGTATTGTTGGTTCGGTATACGAATGTGCCAATGTACCGATTTTATATATCCTCCATCATTCAGGATTAATCAGTATATTGGCACATGGCATAAAACACCTATGGGTGCGTTATGAAATTATTATTTACCAGCCTCAGCGTTTTTAATCATTTGCTCACTGGCGTACATGAATATTTCTACACGACGGTTTTGTTCAGGTGTTTCAGCTTCGTTGTACTGCGAATAGCCTACACCTTCTACCTTTTTGAATTGATAAGGTTTAACACCACAAGACTGAAGGTAATTTTCTACTGCATATGCACGGTTGGAAGATACTTTTTGATTCGCTTCATAAGTACCTACTTTGTCTGTATGACCGATAATGGCTACGTCGACTGTTGGATCTTCTTTCAGAATATTGGCAAATTCAGCTAAAGATTGTTTGGATGCTGCGCTCAGTGCGGAAGAATTGAATGCAAAAAGTATTCCTGACGGGAAAGTTACTTTTACAGCAGCCAGTCCGTTGTTATCAGTAACCTGTTCCACTTGCGCATCTTTAATTTTTGCAGCTTCGGCAGCTTTTTTGTCCATTTTACGACCAATCAACACACCTGCTCCGGCACCTACGGCAGTACCTACTGCCGCACCTATGGCTGCACCTTTTCCTTTACCGGCAATACCACCGATGATAGCTCCCAAAGCAGCTCCCGAACCACCTCCGATGACACCGCCTTTAGCTGTATTGTTCATGCTTCCACAACTTCCGAAAACGAGGGCCATGCTCAGAAACAAAGCCATAAATTTAATCTTCTTCATAATTAAGCTCTTTTTATATAGTTAATAATTAAATGGATACCTCCATTTTATAAAAACATGGCAAATATACAGATTATTTGGTTAGCCTGTCATTTGCCTTGTAAGAAAAACAAGAAGGTATATACTTTTGTTGCCTGAGTTGAACAATTTCTTTTCAGACTACGGGGCGTGACAGTACTTTTCGTTTAATCAGAGCAAACCACCCTGCCAATATCAGTCCTTTAGCAACTGTAGTGACGCACACGGCCCACCAAATGCCTTCTACACCCATGCCCATACGGACAAACAGAATAGCGAGTGGAATACGCATATAGTTACATGTAATACTGATGATGGCAGGCGGAATTGTTCGTCCGATGCCATAGAATACTCCTTGTGTCGTGATTTCAAGCATCATGAAGAGCTGTGAATAGCCATCGATACGGAGAAAAATACCACCGGCCTCATAGGCAGCCTGCTCGGGGACAAAAAGTGCAAATACTTCGTTCCCGAAAAAGACGAATAGTAAGGTACAAAGGGTACCGAAAACCGAAGTCATCAACAAAGTCGTATGCCATGACTTTATTACGCGGTCCGTTCGTCCGGCTGCATAATTTTGGGCGATAAAAGCACTTAGGGCTGTGGAGAATCCCTGCGATGTATTCCAGGTAATGGCTTCTATTTGTCCTCCGGTCGTAAAAGTCATCAGTCCGATGTGCCCTCCTTGTTCGGATGCAGTACGGCAAAGGAACATGTTGACGAAAGCAAACAGAGTATTGAGAGTAGCTACCGGTAGCCCCAGTTTCAGGATGCGATGGGTGTATTTCTTTTTTAGCCGCGTGAAAAACGGGAACCGTTCCAACAAAGCATCTCTGCAACGTAATTGGTAGATGAAAATGCCGAATACTGCTGCCTGTGAAATCCAGGTAGCATAGGCCGCTCCGTTGGTACCCAATCCGAAACCGAAAATGAAAAGTGGGTCGAGGATAATATTAAGTAATAATCCGGTGCCACTGATATAGAATGGGATTTTGCTTCTTCCAGCCGCATTATAAATACCGGTGAAGGCCGCCGAAAGAAATATGAAAGGCAGTCCGGTAGAAATGATGCGCAGATAAGCAATTGCATTTTCGGTGATGTGTGCTTCCAGCTCGTAAATGCCGATGATGGGACGGGCGAATAGAAAGAGCAGTCCGCCCCAGCAGAGTGAAATAACAAGTGCAATGGTAATGTTGTGCGAAGCAAAACAACGGGCATCTTCGTAATTTTGTGCACCTATGGATTGTCCGACACTAACCTCAGAACCTACTTTATTCAATAGAGAAATGGAACCGGACATCCATGTAAGAATGCCTACTGAGCCTACGGCAGCGACGGCTTCACTTCCGAGGCGTCCTACCCAGGCCATATCTGTCAGGCTATATGCCATCTGGATAAAGGAGGTTGCCATAATGGGCATGGCCAGGTTGAACAGTTGTCTGTTGATAGGACCTTGAGTCAGATTCTTGATTCCTTGCATAATGGTATTTTTGTGGAAAATGAATGGCAAAGATACGATTTTCTTCCGTCTGCAATCCTTATCTTTGCGGAGAAAATTTTATAGCAAATCGGGCAAATATGAAAACAACTTTAAAAACGGCCGGATGGTATCACGTGATGGCGGCGGTGACGGTAATGATATGGGGAACTACGTTTGTTTCTACCAAGGTCCTGATAAAATATGGTCTGTCGCCTGTCGATATTCTGTTCTACCGTTTTTTATTGGCATATATCTGTATCTGGTTTTTCTCTCCCCGTGTGTTACGGGCCAAAAGTTGGCAGGACGAACTGCGGTTTGTGGGGCTTGGATTGTGTGGAGGCTCACTCTATTTTGTTGCCGAAAACACTGCGTTGGGGATGACGCTTGCTTCAAATGTATCACTCATTATCTGTACAACTCCTGTCTTAACAGCGCTGCTGGCTCCTTTCTTTTATAAAGGTGACAAATTGAAGGCCCGTTTGGTAGGTGGCTCTTTGATAGCACTCATTGGAGTGGGACTGGTTGTGTTCAATGGCAGTTTCATTCTGCAGCTTAGTCCGGTTGGCGATATTCTGACTCTGGCGGCAGCATTGATGTGGGCTTTCTATTGTTTACTTCTCAGGCGGATGAATACTCATTATCCAACGTTGTTCATAACACGGAAGGTTTTCTTTTATGGTCTGCTGACCCTTTTACCTCTCTTTTTTGTCTCTCCTTTGCAGATGGATACACATATTCTTTTCCAACCGGTCGTTGTTTTAAACCTGCTTTTTCTGGGAGTGATTGCTTCGATGCTGTGCTACATTATGTGGAATACGGCAGTGAAACAATTGGGAGTGGTTTGCACTACCAGTTATATTTACGTTGTTCCGCTTATTACCTTACTGACTTCTGCTATCGTGATTGACGAGACAATCACGATAGTTGCTCTATTGGGATCGGCATTGATTTTAAGTGGAGTCTATATTGCCGAACGAGGAGTAGGCAAGAAAAAGTAGATCTGTATGGTCTTCAGTTTTCGGTCTCTTCTATTTTTGAAGAAATTTTCTCGATGGCTTCACTTAACTTTTTTTCGGGAGGAATTATATTGAAATCCTCCCAAAAATCTTTGTCGTATACAAATGGAGTTTCTGCAAAAATGGTATGTGTAGCCAGTCGGTCACTGTAAGCGAAACGGCTGACATTGCCCGTTTCTATCTTACAAGTGACCATTTCAAACCAAGTATGCAGGTTTGTATTGCTGAGCCATTTGTTCCTTTGTTTTATCTTGAAGTGTAAGTCTCCACGGACATGGTGGATGTAATACGTTTGATTCCAGGGCTTATAAGATACCGTATAGACTACCTTTTGTGGAATAATCCGGATATTGCGGCTTCTTTTTTCTACCAGCATGTTGGCGGCTTTGTGTATATACCGGGGAATCAATTCGAATTGTGCGCGTAGCAAGGCACCATCTTCAGTATCGATATAGAGTTCTCCACAATAGTATGGGGTCTTGATGCCCGGATGTTGTTTGAAGTAGATCACGTTGGCAAGCCGGTTATCGATTACGGCAAGATCGCTGGAAGTATAAACGTATACACACTCTTTGGAGTCCGGAAGTAGGAAATTGGGCAGACTCTTGATTAGATCCAATTCGATACAGGCGTGGATACCCGATTTCATTTTAGCAATTAAAGTGTCTTTTACGGCTTGGTTGGTGATGCGTCGCATTTTCAGTAACTTCACCTGATCAGCCTTCTCCGGATCGTCCGAAGGAGCTTTGTATATCTTGAAGATTCCTTCTGTCAGACTGACAAACCGATTCTTTTGTTCGATTCCTTCTCTGTAAAAAGAAGTCAGGTAGACAGGATTTTGTGAGTAATTCTTTTTTCGCAATTTGAGCATTTCTCTCAACAGGCGTACCGGGTTGACAATACGTACGATAACCTCCTGCAAAGGAATTACTTTGGGTTCTAATGCAAAAGTACCGCTTCGTCCGGCAAGGAGGGAAGCGTCCGTCGTTTGTGGCACATAGCCCAGATGTGAAAAGTGAATCCGCCTGTTTTGGAGAGAGTCGGGCAGATTAAGTCTGAAACTTCCATTTTGATTGCTAACGCTGCCGATAGAGGTTCCCTGCACACTTACGGTAGCATAGGGAATCGGTTCTCTGGAAAGTTGGTCTATTAATATTCCCTCAAGGGTGAAAAAGAATGTGTTGTCTTTGTGCGAGCTTGCTTCCCGTTCAGTTGTTGCTATGGTTTCCGGTTGGTTGATAATAATGTGCTTATCCACAGAGCGGAGTTGAAGACTGTCGCTGCCGATGATGTCATAAATGGCCTGACGTACGGTTCGTTTTCCGCCTTTTAATTTTATCTTACGTTCATTGTCAATCAGTTTGCTGTCATAGATAAACAGATATCCTGTCTCTTCTGTTATTTTGGCCAAAGATTGATAGACTGTTGCTTCAGTTCTTGGAAGCCGGATGATGCGGTCGAAGATACCGGAGCCGTCTGCTTTCACCCGAACTGCCATAAACAATAGCAGACAAGTGAATAAATATTGCAGGGAGAGACTTTTCAAAGTTTTCATTTCTTTTTCTTCTTTAAGTTCCGGAGCTACTTAGTAAGAGTGATTACATTATGCTTACGTGTACACTTCAGGTTCAGTGCCATGCTAATTAATTCGGCCATTTTTTCAGGGGAGTCATCCGAAAAAGAAACTGTCAGCAAATGTTCGTCCAATTCCGGGGAACTCTCTAAATGGATTTCTGACTGGCGTAGATTAATGGCATGCAGGATATTGTCCAGCCGTTCGTCTTTAAAGCACATCTTTTGCATATAACGGGCAAACTGTTTGGAATCTTTGGTTGCAGTCAGGTGCCATTTATTCTGTAATAAAGTGGCAGTTTCTCCTGCTTTGACGTGTATTTCTTGTCCGTTCTGTTTTTGAGTGACTTTTACTTCGCCTCGCTGGACGGATAACTCAAATGGAGAATTACCACTGTTTTTTACATGGAAGGCTGTACCTATCACCTCAATCTGTACTTTTCCGGTTTCAATGAAGAAAGGACGTGCACGATTGCCCGCTACATCAAAAAGGGCATTCCCTTTTAGGCTTACCTCTCTTCTTTTTTCAGAAAAGTGTTTAGGATATTGCAATGAGGTTTGTCCGGAAAGATAGACTACAGAACCATCTTCAAGAGTGGTGACCAGTATGTTCTCTTCTTTATTGGCCTTGACCAGTAACTCACCGGTAGATGATTGGCTGTCGGTTCGTAATGTTATGGGCAGATAGATACATAGGAATATGATTGCTGCAATCGATATTGTGCTGATCCATACAACCGGACGTATGGCGGAGCTGTGCCCCTCGGCAGGTAGCAGCCCATCTGTCTCCAGGCGATTATATAACTTGTTCCACGCTCGGTCTGTTTTGATCTTGTTTTTTTCTATTCGATTCATGATGTCTGAATATAGTTCTCAATTTCTTTTCGTAATGTTTGGAGTGCCCGGGTCATTTCTTTCTCCACAGTCTTCACCGATAGTGAGAGGAGGGAAGCTATCTCAGAGTACTTCTTTCCTTCTGTATGGTGCAGGCGAAAGATCTGGAAACGGCGCTCCGGTAATTTTTTAAGGGTTTTGTCTATCAGCTGTTGCAGTTCTTTGTATTCAATCTGTTCCTGTGGATCGGCTGAAGCCACATTTTCCGGAATAGATAGAACCGCATCCTGATAGCGTTTTCTTACGTCTTGGTGTTCGCAGTACTGGATGGAACGGTTGCGTACAGACCGATAGAGATAACTCTTGATAGAATGAAAGATTTCAAGTTTCTCACGGTCTTTCCAGAGTACATAGAACAATTCTTCAACAATTTCTTCTGCTACGTCTGTTTCTCCCGTTATGCTGGCGGCGTACAGGCAAAGCGGAGTATAATATTGGCGGAATAATGTTTCAAACGCCTTTATATTTCCTTCTTTTATTTGAGTGAGTACGAATACGTCGTTCAGCATATCGGGGTGTGTTGGGAGTTAGAATTCGTCAAAGATACTAAAAAAGTGGTTACTGTTTCTGTTGCTTTTTCAGTTTGTTTACCGCATGTTCCAATGATTCGGTGGGTTCTATGATGTTATAAGTTCCCCAGAAGTTGTCATTGGTAAAGTTATCCACTTTGTCGGAAAATACATGGTTTTGTTTGAAAGCGACTTTATAGGGAATGGCTGTTATGTTGTTTTCTTCCCTGTCTGTCACTACCATTTCCGATAAGATCGTGTAATTGGTAGAAAAGAGTTTGCGTTTCCAGTCACATTTGAAACGAATGTTGTTCCGGATATAACTCAGATAAGTAACGTCTCCCTGATTCTTGTACGATACCAGGTAGGATACTTCTACCGGCTTGAAATGCAGTCCGAAAGGTTTTTTCCTCAGAATAGCTTGAGTCGCCTTGTTTTTGTCATCCATACTGAGATTGAACTCTGCCCGCGTGAACGAAAGGCGTTCCTTGTCAATATAGAGTGTACCATAGCACAGAGGATAAGACAACTTTACTTTAGGGCGGAAACTGATGACATACTGTGACCGGTCACCGATGCTGGTCGGGTCTTCCATACGAAATTCGTAAAACAATAAATCTTCTTTAGCCAACAGGCAATCAGGGTTCTTTACTACATCAATATAAATGGCCATATTGGGACCTCCAAGTAATTTTACAGCCAGTGTATCGCTTTGCTTTTGGCTTAGCAGTCTGCGTCCTTTGGAAATCTGAACCCGGTCTCGTTCGGCTGTTTCATTGTAAGGTGTTTTATAAATGTCTATTACGGCTTCCGATATATTGATATACCGTCGTCCTTTTTGGGCAATTTCCCTGTAGAATCCCTTGAGCATATTGCTTTTCGGACTGTAGTTGGTTGGAATCTTGCGAAGTGCTTCTTCCACAATGCTTCGTGGATCTCTGGCCCGTACCAGAATCTCGCTGAGTAAGTTGGCATAAGGAGAGAGCCAAATGGTCTGTTCCGTGAGGCTTTCTCCTTTCAGGGGGATTCGGGTATTGAGATAACCGATATGCGAAACTTCTATGTCTTTAGCTTGAATCGATTCGGGAATTTTTAAAGAGAATTCTCCGTCAGTATTGGTGATGGTACCGATATTACTTTCCGATATCGAGACATTGACATGCTCCAGCTTCTTTTTATTCGATTTATCCTTGATTACACCACTGACTATCGTATATTTTTCCACATTGTCCTGTGCTGTCAGTGGAATAACACCTGACAGAATCAAAACTGCCAGTACACATCCGATTGATTTTATCCATTGCGTTTTCATCTTTTTCAGAGTTTGAAGGGTGAATAATAGTTTGCTTCCTATATATAAGATCGTTCAAACAGAGAATACCCTACGAGTTTCTGGAGAAAAATGAAAAAAACTTCAATGAAGAGTGTTTTTCAGGGATAATCTAATAGTTTTACTTCAAAATCTCGTTCAAATCTTTAGTGAGACATCCCCATTTGAATTCATGGTTAGGTGTCAGATAAGGGTACTTGGCATAAGAATTGCGGGTGACAACTTTAAATCTTACTATTTGCTCCCCTCTGATCCAACCATAAAAGCCAACTTCTTTTCTGTTGAAGTCTACCCACCCTACAACGACGTAATCTTTTGTTTCGGGGTGCTGTTCCTGTGGATAACCATAGGTCCAGTTGTCGGATGGAGGATTGGCGGTTGTTTTCTTTGCCACTTTGATATCTATTTTGGCACCGTTTACTTTTACGTCAAATTCATCGGTATGATGGGATTGGAAGTCTGTATGATCCAATTCGAATGGAATTCCCAGATTACTTAAATGTTGTTGGAATGCTAACTCTCCGATGCAGCCTAACAGAGCTTTATCCAATCTTTCTTTATCGGATAACCTAAAACGTGAATAAAGTCCGTTTTCTATCATTTTTTCAGCTTTGGCTTTTGCCAATGTAACCGTTTTATCAAAATTTAAATTTTGTACAATCATAGTAATAAGGTGTTTTGTATTTTATATCCGGTTATTGAATGAAAGCAAAGATAGTTTTTTTATATCGTAATAGTGGTATGAAAGCTAAGTATTCACTACATTTGCGCAGATTATGATTGCCGATAGATTATGAAAAGAGGAAAACTATTGATACTTCCCTTATTGGGAACCCTTATACTGACAAGTCTTTTTTCCTGTGGTGTAGACCGCTGGCCGGAATATTATCCGGAGACGGGACGTGACATTTGGATAGATAGTGTGATGCGTCAGGAGTATTTATGGTATAAAGACATGCCTTCACCTGCCGCTCCGGATTATTTTCAGGAGCCGGCAGAATTTCTAAAAAAGGCTGTTGCTTCCATGGATAAGGGCTTCAGTAATATCGACTCTCTGCTTGACGAGCCTATCCCAAGCTATGGCTTCGATTATAGCTTATATAAAGTGCTTGATAACGATACGGCTTATAATGCTCTGATTTCTTATGTTGTTCCAGGGTCACCGGCCGAAGAGGCCGGATTGAAGCGTGGACATTGGATTATGATGCTGGATGGAGATTATATCACCAAAAAGGTAGAGCCGGAATTGCAACAAGGAGGTGTCCGGACACTTCAAATAGGTGCATATAAAGAGGTAGTTGGGGAAGATGGCAAAACAACAGGTAGTGTCGTATCGATAGGGGACACAACGATATCTGCTTCACGTTCTTTGACCGATAAGCCTGTCCATTATTTCGATGTTATCCCTTGGGATGGAAAAACGGTTGGGTACCTGATGTACAATGAGTTTAAAGCGGGATCAACAGCGGATAGCCAGGCCTATAATGACGATTTACGGAAAGTTTTCCGGAAATTCCAGACAGATGGTGTAAATGAGTTTGTGTTAGATCTCCGATATAACACCGGTGGCAGTTTAGATTGTGTACAGCTGCTCTGCACTATGCTTGCACCGGCTGATAAAATGAATCAATTGCTTGCTTTATTGAGGTATAATGATAAACGTGTAGAATCGAATCAGGATCTGACGTTCAATCCGGAACTTATCCAGTCGGGTGCAAATCTCAACTTATCTACTGTTTATGTATTGACTACCAATGCTACGAGAGGAGCTGCGGAGATGGTTATCAATTGCCTTAACCCTTATATGAAGGTGATATTGATAGGAACTCAAACTGCGGGAGAATATGTTGCTACAGAGCCTTTTGTTCATCCTACGGATCGGTTCATCCTGAATTTAGCTGTATGTAATGTATTCAACGTACAAGAAAAATCGGATTATGTCAACGGTTTCAAACCTGCATATGAATATAACGAGGATTCTTATTTAAGCACTTATCTGCCTTTTGGTAATACGAATGAGACATTGCTGAGTGTAGCATTGAAAACAATGAGTGGTGTAACGGAAAAGTAATCTGTCATTTTGTATTTTAGAAATGCGGAGAGACGTTTCTTTACGGACTGACGATGACAAATAGAATAAAAACGCGTGGATTTTGCAATAGCATAATTCATGCGTTTTGCATTTGGGAAATATTGTGCCCACGATGAAGGGCAATTGACGAATGTTGTAATAAAATTGAATGCTGAAATAGCGGAATGGTTCCAAAATGCTATTCTCCAGATGTTCATCTATAGTTGAATTCTGGAAGAAAATTGCCTTTTTTTGGTTCGGTTTATCATTTTTCTCACGACTTGACCTTGTTTTGCTTTCTGAAATTAATATCCTGAAAACAGAAAGTTAACTTTCTGTTTTCAGGATATTAATTTTCTCTTGATAAGAAGTTCGTTCTTTATTTTTACGATGTTAACTTCTTGTTAACGACTTCCGGCTTTCATCCTATAAATATGCGGAATATTTGCATCTTACTTGCCGATTCATTCCTGTTTCGCTGTTTTTTGAAAAATGAATAGTTAGTCAAAATGGACTTTCTACGATTTTCTGATCAGGATCTGAGGATATTGCTTGTATAATGTCAATCGTCAAGTGTAGATACAGATATATACTTTGCAGCTATTTCACATAGTTAATCAGCCATTTTACCATTTCCGGATCATAATGTGAGAAGAATAGACTTTTTTCATTGTCAAGTGCGGCTATAACCGTCATTTCTCTTTCTGTCAAACTGAAGTCAAAGACATTGAAATTCTCAATCATACGTTCTTTATGTGTAGACTTGGGTATTACTACTATGCCACGCTGGATTAAGAAACGTAGAGCAACTTGTGCAACCGACTTTCCATATTTGACACCAATGGCGGCCAAAGTCCCGTTGGTGAAAAAATCATTTCGACCTTCGGCAAACGGTCCCCAAGCCATTAGTTCTGTGCCGTATTCCTGCATGACTTCCTGTAGTTTTCTTTGTTGATTGAATACATGGGTTTCCATTTGATTCACCGCTGGCTTTATCTCGCAGAATTCTGCCAGATCGACAAAGCGGTCGGGATAGAAATTGCTGACTCCGATAGCTCGCACTTTACCTGTTTTGTTTGCTTCCTCCATGGCGCGATAAGTGCCATAATAATCATTGAAAGGTTGGTGAATCAAAAGCAAATCGATATAGTCGGTTTGCAATTTTTGCAGAGATTCCTCAATAGATGCCTTTGCTTTTTCGTAGCCTGCATTCGATATCCAAACTTTCGTAGTGATAAATAGATCTTTGCGGGGAATGTTTGATTTTCGGATGGCATTTCCCACGCCTTCTTCGTTTCCATAGGCTTGGGCTGTATCGATCAGCCGATACCCTACACTGATAGCATCTGATACGCATCTTTCACACTCTTCGGGAGTTACTTGATATACTCCGTACCCTAAAATCGGCATTTCAATGCCATTGTTCAGTTTTACATATTCCATAATCATATATTATTAGATTACACATTTACCGGCATTAGACTGATCATTCAGTTGTTTTTGCCTTTTTGATTCAAATGCAAAAATAGTCGGTTTTGTTCGTTGATATAGGATATGGATTACAGCTTTTATTACCTTTATTACGGATTAAAAAGTATTATTGCATTATGTTTACCAGATGGTTTGAAAACACTTATAAGATAAACTTGTTCCAACTGTTGTCATAATAAAAATTGTGGTTATCTTTGCGTTCTACTAAAAAAAGTTTGGATGTTTAAACTTAAGAAGGATTCCGTGAAGTAAATAACCTTTTAAACGTAAGTTTGAGGTTATGCTGCAATTCTGGCTCAGGCATATTTTTTGTCTGAGATATTTTCATATATATACATTAATAAATTAAAGCATCATGAATAACGATAATAAATCAATTCACGAATTCGATTTCGATTTAATCTGCGAATATTTCTCAAGTATAAAACGACAGGGGCCTGGCAGTCCTGAAGTGACCATTAAAGCTCTTAGTTTTATTGAGGATCTGAACGAAAATTCTCGTATAGCTGATCTTGGTTGTGGTACAGGCACTCAGACAATGACATTAGCCGGGCATACATCCGGACAAATCATAGGTTTAGATTTGTTTCCTGCTTTTATAGACATTTTCAACTACCATGCCAGTCAGTTGAGCTTACAAGATCGGGTAAAGGGAATTGTAGGTTCAATGGACAATCTTCCATTCAGTAGAGAAGAGTTGGACTTGATCTGGTCCGAAGGAGCAATTTATAATATAGGTTTTCAGCATGGGCTGAAAGAGTGGTGGCAATATTTGAAAATAGGGGGCTATATCGCTGTCTCAGAAGTTTCCTGGTTTACTGATAAACGGCCTGCCGAGATTAATGATTTCTGGATGGATGCTTATCCTGAGATAGATACTATTCCCAATAAGGTTGCCCAAATGCAAAGGGCCGGGTATATCCCTGTTGCCTGTTTTATTTTACCTGAAAACTGTTGGATAGAACATTTTTATACTCCACAAGTAGAAGCCCAGGAGAATTTTCTGAAAAAATATGCCGGTAATAAAGCTGCTGTGGATTTTATTGCCAACCAGCGTCATGAGACCCAACTTTACTATAAGTATAAGGAATATTATGGGTATGTGTTCTACATAGGAAAGAAAATCTGATGTTCCTGTCAAAAAGTTAAAGAGGCTCTAAAGGTTATTATTATGGTATTGATAAATACCTTTAAAAGGATTGGGAAAATGAATTTCATCTTTCCCAATCCTTTCTTTTAAGTAGTGTCGTAAGGATTGATAGGTATTTTCTCAGACTGTTTGTAAATATAGATAGGCGATAAGAAAGGCTTATTTTTCGCGGGCAATCTCGACAGCTTGTTTGATGCGGTCGGCCATACCGATTCCTCCTTTGAGATTTCCTGCCAATACCAATCCGGGATATTGCTTTTGTAGTTCGTTAATTGTGGTAAACCTGTCGGCGCTGCTGCTTTCGTATTGGGGAATGGCTTTTTCATGCCGGAAGATGCGTATCAGATCGGGTACTATTCCAACAGGATAATTCAGCATCTCGTGCATGGTAGTGCCAATTAACGTGGTAATTTCGTCATTGCTTTTTGTCAGGAGTTCGGGATGCCTTGTTCCGCCCAGGAAATATGAATACAAGGCGCCATCCTTTGGAGAACGGTTGCTGAAGCAAGCCGATGGAAACAGAATACCTAAAACAGATTTTTGTTCACAGGAAGGAACCAATCCCCCAAAGGCAGGGAACTCTTTTCCATAAGTATTACGCAGACCCACACAGACTTGCATAACGGGAGCATAGGTAAGATTGCTAATCCGGTTCATTTGTTCGGTGGGGATAAAAGGAAGAAGTGGAGGCAGGGCATAGGCAGGTATGGTGGTTATCACCTTCCGGCAACGAATTTGATCGACCTTTCCGTTGGCATCTGTAAAGCAAACCAACCAACCACGCTCACAAGGTATCAGGGATGTTGAGGTAGCTCCCAATGAGAATCGTTTATTTCCAATGGCCTGTTCCAATGCTCCTGTCAGATTACTGAGGCCTCCATGGGTAGAGAAAACTTTTCGTGTGGCCAGTCGATCGCGTTGGTTTCGGGGTGAAAACGATTTTGCAATGCCACCGCGAATGAAGCTGCCATAGGTCTGTTCAAGCTGATAAAGCTTAGGGAGGGCGTGACGGGTGACCAACCGCATGGGGTCACCGGCATAGACACCCGAAATGAACGGGTCTACCGCATAATGCAGATAAGACGTGCCCAAGCGACGTTGTACCAGTTCGCCAATGGTTTCGTCAGGATTGTTTCCTCTTGAGCGGAAAGGTTCGCATAGGATATTTAATTTATCTTTTGTACTGAACAACGGCGTGGTAATTGCATTGAACAGTCCCGAGGGGAGAGGGTGAAAACGATTACCTTTCCATATAAGACGTTGTTTGGAAGCTTCGCGGGCTGTTTCTAAACGGCAGATTGGAGAGAGTGCCTCGAGAAGCTCGGCTACTTCAGGGTGAGCGATTATACCGGTATTCGGTCCGCTTTCGAAGGTGAAGCCACTTTCGTGGTAGGTACATATCTGACCGCCCGTGCGGGATTGTTGTTCGATTACTTCGACATCACATCCCTTGCGAGTGAGGTAATAGGCGATAGTCAGTCCGGTGAGACCTGCACCAATGATAATCGTGTCTCGCAAACGATAATTTTTTGTTTCTGCTTGGTTCATTTTTACAAAGGTTTTGAATATGAATGTGGGGTATGGAGCATAAGCTTGTCAAGTGAAGCGGCTACGTTGCGTACAAATGCCGAACCTTCGGTTGTCATCTCAAGATAGTCATCAGTATAGTAAATCAGCCCGTCATTGGCAAAGACCGACAGTTTCTGTTCATCATAGGCTGTAGCGGCTTTTAGAGTCGGTACTGATACGTGCAAACGGTTTGACAGAGCTTTCCAATCGATGCATCCATTGCACATTAAGGTTTCAATCACTTCTCTGGTTAATTGCTCGGTTGGAGAAAGGGCGTAGCCTTTGGTAATACATAGTTCGCCTTTGCCGATAGTCTCGATGTAGTGGAGAATATCTTTCGTGTTTTGAGCATAGGCCGATTCGAGTTGGCTGATAGCAGTTACGCCCAAGCCATATACCTGTGCAGTAGTGCGTCGGGTACAATAACCCTGAAAGTTGCGGTGTAATTTTTTGGTTTGCATGGCGATACTCAGTTCATCGTTTGGGCGTACAAAGTGATCCATTCCGATAGATTGATAACCGGATTCAAGCAATAGCTTGGCAGCAGTGTCAAACATATTCCGTTTTTCACGATTATCGGGTAGACCTGATTTCTCCAGAATCAACTGTCGTTTATTGATCCAAGGCACGTGGGCGTAACTGAATGTGACCAGTCTGTCGGGTGATAAGGAAATGGCTTGCTCTATACTACGGGCAAAGCTCTCTACTGTTTGCTTGGGTAAGCCATAAAGAAAGTCAAGGTTGATGCTTACCCCCCTTTCACGTAGCAGAGCAAAGATATCTTCCATCGCTACTAAGGAAGGGCGGCGATTCACTGTTTTCAGGACTTCGATGTTAAAGTCTTGCACGCCAATACTGACACGGTTGAAACCACATTCGGTTAACTGTAGCCAATCTTTCTCAGAAAGATATCCGGGATGGCATTCAATGGCTATTTCCGGACGATCGATCATCCGGAATGATGATAATAGGTGAGCATTCAGCTCTTTGATCAAGGCTATAGGAATGGCTGTGGGGCTTCCGCCTCCATAATGTATTTGTGCGATCGGGCGGCTTTTGTCCAACAAAGGAAGAATTTGATCCATCTCCTGGTGCAAGGCCTTTACATAGGATTCAATGACTTCGGGACGTGCCATAGGATATGAGTTGCATCCGCAATAGTGACACAAGTGTCGACAGAACGGGATATGCAGATAAAACGATAACGCACGTTCTGAAACCTTGTTCGATTGCTGCACAGCCTCCAGGTAGCGGCTGTTGGTAAACGGTTCAAAATAATTGGCCGGTGGATAACTGGTGTATCGGGGTACCGGTACATTGTATTTATTGATTATTTCAGTATACATATGTGTTAAGAATGAATAGTTTGAGATTCTTTTCTGAAGAAACAAAAGATATAGATCAGCGATATGGAAGCCAATACGACTTCGAAGATAAATAGACCGTGATAACCAACCCTGTCGGCCACCACTCCGCTAAGAAAGGCCATAAGCAGACCACTTAGGTGTGTGAGTACAGTTTGAATGGTAAAATCAGTTCCTTCGCATCCTTTGCGTACACAATCCATGGCAGTGGTATATACCACAATGGTTGCCATACCGTAGGCACTCCACAATAGTACGATGCCCAAACAGAGCATTGGGAGTGAGGGAGGCGTCCACGAAATACACATAAAATAGAGTGTGGTAAACAGAATGAATATCGCGAATAGTATTCTGGAATAATATCGTCCGATTTTGCGAACCAGTAATCCGGCCAGAAAAGATGATGCGAAAGCGGCTCCGGTACCTACGATGCCTATCATAATGCCTATCTCTTTCATCGAATAGTCCAGATCAACCAAGTAAGAACGCAGTACCGATAAAATGCCGATAATGCTGGCGTAGTAAAGTAGTAGGAATCCTATTTGTTTCCAGATACTGCGGCGGGCAAAGAACCATATAAAATCGGTAAGTCGTGCTCGCTTTGCAGATTCCTTGACAGTCATTTTCATGCGCTTATTCTTCAGTAACGGTATCACTGCCAATAGTACGAAAATGCATAAGCACGGTATCACTGCATGCCAGCCATAGTGTTGGAGAACAAGAAGCAGCACGCCCGTTCCTATTAATGTACCTCCGAAGCTACCCATTGATTGCATACTGTTGACCAAACTTTTATCCCGCTTGTCAAAAGAAAGTACAGCAAGTGTGTCTGTGGCTATATCTTGTGTAGCTGAAGCTACAAGTGATAGAAACACCAATCCGATAATGAGGTAAAGGTCTGTCTGGATGTCGAGTAGCCCTACTAAAAGGATCAGTAAAGCATATACTATTTCGGATGAAATGATACAGCGTTTATAGTCTTTCATGGTGATGCAATGCCGGTCGATGAGTGGTGCCCAAAGAAACTTCAATATCCATGGAAGTTTGATAAGCTGTAATAAGGCGATGGACGAAAGAGAGTAATCAGCCTGTCTCATCAATACTTGTATGGCAGTAGAGAAGAAACTCATCGGGATGGCCTGTGCGATATATAGACAGAAAAACGTACCAAGGTTCAGTGTCTTCCGGGATAGTGGGAAAAATCTGTTTATTTCCATTTTTTGATGTTGCTTGATTAAAGACGGACGCTGACAGATGTCCCCAGGGTGATGGGTTTTCCTTTTTGCGCATAGGCTTTGCTTGTCACGAAGTAGTAGCTCAGATAGTCGGTATTGGTGAGGTTTTTGCTCCAGACTTCCCACGTAAAGTTTCCTTTACTCGCACCAATTTTCAGATTGACCAGTGCATACAGGTTTTGTTTGGCTTGGTTGTCTTCGTACCAATAGATTGGGCCTGTTGCCGATACGCCACCATTGAGTGTAAGGCGGTCGATCCAGGAGCAGATGTTGTAGAATGTATATCCGGCTGTTAAAGAGAAGGTGTGACAGGGGACCATAGGCAGGTAATTACCCCCATAATCTTTTAGGGTGCCACGTTCTTCTTTCTTATAGTGAACAAATCGGGCATCTGTATATCCATAATTCATATGTACGACCAATGAATTTACCGGACGAGCCTGCAAACTTATTTCGACGCCTTTATTGCGAGAGCGACCGGCGTTTCGGATTATATTACCTACAGCCGGAATAGTATTGGTTATCTGCTGGTTGCGCCAATCTATATAGAACAATCCTAAGTCGGTTGTCAGTCGACCATTCAGGAAAGATAGCTTGGCGCCTATTTCGTAGTTCCAGTTATATTCGGGTGAATAGATATACTCGTCATCGTTGAGGAAAGAAACATTAAATCCTCCGGTTTTATATCCTCTGGATACGGAAGCGTAAAGCAATTGATTGTGGGATGAGAGATATTGCAAGCTGAACTTGGGAGTAAACTGGCTGAAGTGAAGGGATCTGTCGAATTGTCCGAGAGATTTTGTTTCTCCTTTACCATCCAACGGCTGTTGCACTTTGGAAAAATCGCATCGGGCCTGTTCATAATCGTAACGTAAACCCACAGAGCAGGACAAACCTTGGAACAGATCGAGTGTGGATTGATGATAAAAAGCAATCCCTTGAGTGGGGATCTCACTATTAGTAAGATGCCGGGTGGTATCTGTAAAACGACTGAGGTCAACTTTCCTATCTACCGTTTGCCGGAAAGCAAAAAGCCCCGTTATCCAGTGATAACGACTGTTATTGACAGATTTTGCTGTAAATTCCTGGCAATACATATGCTGTCGTATCCGGTTTTGCCCGTAGAATATATTGCGGGGCGAGAAATCTTGATCAATCCCCATTTTATCTTGTATATACTGATAGGAGGTTTGGCTGTTGAAACTAATGCGGGAACCATCGTAGCGTACATTAACCCCGGAAGTCAACAGATTTCGTCGATACAGTCCTTCATCATTGTAGTTTACGGCTTCTGTTGTTCCGTTATCGGCATTGTACAATCCGTATGGATATCCTCCCTGATTCGAATACTCGTAGGAAGTTATGAAACGGGTGGTCCAATGGGCTGCAGGTTTCCATATCAGTCCGATTCGTCCTGCTCCATTATCAAGCTTGTCCGCTTTCTTATGGGTATACAGGTTTGTAAAAAAGCCATCATTGTGGTGGTAATTGCCGCTAATGGATAAGCCCAGTTGTTCGTTTACCTTTGTATGGTTTGAAGCCATCAATCGAATATCATTGTAACTGCCATATCCCAACCGAAAACGTGTACCTTGATAATCAAGGGGTGAATGGGTGTATATATTGATAATTCCACCGATGGAGTTACGTCCGTAGAGGGTGCCTTGTGGCCCGCGAAACACCTCTATACTACTTATGTCCGACAAGTCAACATCGAAAGCTGAGGTTTCAAAATGGGGAATTCCATCGACATAAAACCCCACCGATGGAGCATCTTTTTTTGCTCCTATGCCTCGGATATAAACCGGAGAGTTTTGTTTAGATCCATAATCGGGCATATAGAAATTAGGCAGTAAGGAGCTTAAGTCTTTAGCTCCCGATATTTCATTTTCTTTAAGGAAGCGATTATCTAAGGTAGAAATAGAAAGTGGTTCACGATTGGGACTGTTCTGTTTAAAACCTACTATCGTTACTTCATCCAGATTGATAGGCTTAACCAATACCGTATCGGGTTCATTAGCTGAAACCATTGTGGAAAAGGGTAGGAGGAAAAATAGTTTTCTTATCATATTTTTAGAATTTGCGGCAAAGGTAGACCATGTTTCCAGAGCGGGCAATCCTCATTTCTTAGGATTTTATCTACCAGTTTCAGTTTGCCTTGCATTAATCGTTTTTATCTTTTATTCTGACATTATTGGTCGTGTGCCTTTTTCATGTTTTCTTCTGGTATATAACAAACCACCCAATTCTATCAGAATAGTATAAATAGGGGGTATTGCTTCATTTGACTGATTTCTGTTAGCGACGACAGCTCCTTTATATTTTCCCTAAAAGGGCTTTATGATATAACTTCCGGGGATGGAAATCATATGTTGTTTTCGTCGGTTTATAGGAAGTAATAGTTTGCTTGTAGATTGTATTTGTTTGTTGTATAGAGATTTATGTTACTTCTGTTTTCCTCGGGGTGCATTGCGGCTATTTAATAGTTAGCCAATTATAGTGCCGGTATTCTGAAATTGTCTGATACATATAAATAGTGTTCTTTTTTATATAAATATAAGAGTTTATAAGATATTACTTTTGCATCAGAAAGTACGTACTTATTAAACGCGGTTCTGATAATATGACTTTTTATCCCCATATCTGTATTGTCAACTGTCGTTTATGTAATTATTTTATATATTTTATTGATAAACAAAATGAACAATGCTAAATTATTACATTTAATGGTTTATATCTTAACCATTATTTTAGGGTGGGCTTGCACAGAAGTGGATATTACGATGCCCAAAGGTCCTAAAGGTGATAGAGGAATGTCGGCTTACGAATTCTGGAAAGAGAATGTAGAGAATGGAGTGATATCCTGGCCTAAACAAGAGACTGAGATAACTGATTTTTTTAAGTACTTAAAAGGTAAAGACGGTCTGGATGGAAAAAATGCTTTTGAACTTTGGAGAGAGGATGTAGCTACAGGTACTTTAGATAATCCTCACCGTCCGGGAAGTAAATGGCCCGTATCTCAAAATAATCTTAGAGATTTTTGGTATTATCTGACAGGAGCGAGTGGTGAGAATGGCCAGACACCTCATATCGGAGATAATATGAATTGGTGGATTGGTAATAAGGACACTGGAATACGCGCACAGGGCAGGGACGGACGAAATGGTGAAGATGCTGTTCCACCGATTGTTACCATTGGGGATAATGGTAACTGGCTGATTGATGGGGTAGATACAGGAAGACCCTCCAGAGGTGAAGAGGGAGTTGCGGGAACAACACCTACTATTACAATTGGAGAAAATGGAAACTGGGTAATCAATGGGAAAGATACCGGAAAGGCTGCGATAGGTAAAGATGGAAGATCTCCAGAGGTAATGATCGGTACTAATGGAAACTGGTATATTAATGGGAAAGATACCGGTATTCGTGCATATGGTAAAGATGGTGTTGACGGCAAAGACGGTACTAATGGAAAGGACGGTACTAATGGAAAAGATGGTGCTGATGGAAAGGATGGTAGCAATGGAAAGGATGGTGCTAACGGAAAGAGCGCTTATGAATTGTGGGTAGAGAGTGTTGAGGCCGGTTGTAATAATACTGGGCCTAAAGTGAAAGATCCTCATAATCCGTCTTTGGATTGGGATTGTGGTAAAACCTCTTTGAGTGATTTTTGGGAGTTTTTGAGAGGTGCGGATGGCAAAGATGGTGCGGACGGTAAGGATGGAAAACCCGGTATTCCAGGCAAACCGGGTGCTGAAGTTACTATTATTAAAGGAGTACCTAACGTAATTGCGCTTTATTCGCAGCAAGAATTTGGCGAGTATGTCCGTACAACCGATGGAGGAGTAGCTTATCGTGTGTATGATGAATCTGGTAATAAGGCCCCAAAGGCTGTAGTTAAGGGAATCCCCGGCTTGGATCCGACTAAAACCTACACAGCCAATGAGGAGGGGGAGTTTATTATTCCGAAAGAAGATCTTCCTCAGATTGATGATGTGGATGCTCGATGGGGAAAAGTTAAGGAGGTAACTATTAATAATGTGACAAAGGAATCTGCAGAAAACACTTATGTCCCTAACAGAATGCAGATTAGAATGATTTATATTGCCACCTCTCCATATCTTGATTTTGAACATAACCTGCAGTTTAGAGTAGAAAGAAAGACAGATCCTGGTGCGGAATGGAAAACTCTTCCCAGCTATTTACCTAATGTAAATGCCGGGTTTACGGCATACCAGGTTACAAATCCGGAAGATCCGACATCTCTTGATAAAACGAAAAAAATAGAAAGTTCTACACCTAATATGAGCAGTACATCAATGTCTATTAATCCTAATAGATATGTTAAAGAGAACCTTGCTGGTATAAAAAATGGAATAACTGACTTTTGGGATGGAAAAGATAACTATTTCTCAATAGTAAAAGATACCCCTTATTATGGAGAAACGCTTTATTGGAATGGAGTCTGTAAAATGGCACCTTACCAGATACCTCCTACACTTAAAACATTAGTTTTGACTAAGGCATCTGCTGAAAGTGGAGATAATGTATTCTTAAATCGAGCTCAGGGGGAGTTTGACTTTTCGACTATTGATTTCAATATCATATCTAAGCGTGAATTGGTAAAAACAGTGAAACCGAACGGAATAGATTACATTGAACCAGTATTTTATACTCCGGAAGAGGCGAAGGGACTTTTACTTTGTTATGTTAAGTTTACATATACCTCTCCATTGGGAGTGCAAACAGCTACAAGCGAACATAATAAGTCGAGTTATAAGAAACCTGAGTATGCTGCCCTTAGTCCATATTTGGGAGCTACAATCTATTCAGTGGGAGCGAACAGTGCTTTCATCTACTCTAACTCTAGCAGTGGTGTATCTTTAGGAGTTCTCAAGAAGAAAGTAGATGATGGTACATATTATGTTGAAAATACATATAAAAATATGCCTGAAATTAATGTAACTTATAAAGACAAATAAAATATAAACAAGATGAATTTCAGTGTAATAATAAATAGACTTTTTATAGGAGCATTGGCTTTTACTGTCTTTCCCTTCTATACTTATGCTCAAAACGATAAAGTGGAGAGACAAACAGAATATAGAACCAAAGCTTGGGAGGTGGGGGCTGGTGGGGCTCTTATCAACTGGGATAGAGTGACCTTCTCCGATTTCCGCCAAATAGATGGTGATTATTTGTATCGGATGAATATCGATCATCTTTTTGGTGGTATCCAACTGTATGCTGCTCGTGAACTGAACCCCTGGTTTTACATTGATTTGCAGGGAACATTGGGTTTAGCAAGAAATCAAGTTGAAACAGGCGGGCGTAAATACGATTTCATGTATATGGCCGGTCCGGGACTTCAATTTCGATTTACTCCATTGTTTAAATCAAAATATGTAGAACCTTATTTACGTATAGGTGTTAACTACCTTCATCATGATTTTCATGCAATTAATGCGGGTAAGTTTGGGAATGATCCTATAGGAGAAGCAGAATGGACGTCATCAAATCCTTGGAATAAAGAGACAATAGGATCTAAACAATCCTATTTCCCCTTATCCTTTGGAGCCGGGGTACAAGCTTGGTTTAACGATCATTGGGGAATAGGATTACAGGGAGAATACATAATGCCTGTCGATAAAAATCAAACGCGTTTTGTTCAGGCTTCGATGCGTGTTATGTTCCGTTGGGGTGGAAGTACAAAACGTCCCATACCGGTTGTACAGTACATAGATCGTCCGGTTGATAGGATTGTAGAACGGATTGTTGAAAAGAGAGTTGAAGTACCGACTGTGGTAGAAAGTCATATCTGCGATCTGTTCGATAACATTCATTTTGAGTTTGATAAGGATGTGGTTACTTCCGAATCTGAAGTCACTTTGGATAAAATTGCAAATCTGCTGAAAAGCTATCCGGATAACAATTTCTTGATAACCGGATATACAGACGCAAGAGGAAGTGATAATTATAATATGGATTTGTCAAAACGCCGTGCAAAAGCTGTATATCGCGCATTGTTGAAACGACAAGTGCCTCAGCATATGCTGAAATGGCGTGGAGTTGGGTATCATGCCAGTTCGGTGCCGGCTTCAAGTCCGGATAAAGTCAGAATGGGTGATAGAAAAGTGTCTATTGAGAGAGTGACGAATTCGGATTACTGGGGTTGGTTAACAAATGAAGAATAATGAACTGTATTAATTTTTCATAAAACATAAAGGCGGCAGGAACAATATTGTTTTTGTTGCCTTTTTTGTTTCGTTGTTTTAATGTAGAATGAAAAGATTCGAAGAAATAATAGAATAATAAAGAATTAATCATCATCTGGCTTAAGTGTAGGTAACTCTTTTGACTTTATGAAAAAGAAGTGCTTAAGAAGATTATCTTGTAAATAAATGTAGACATAATTGGCGGATTTATGTAAAAGGTTATTGTGTGATAAATAACCGCTAATAGTTTAATTTTATATGTTTAATAAAATAATATTATGAAATTGCTTTATTTTAAAGAACATCTGTCATGCATGAACTATCAAGTAAATGTTAATACAGGTTTCGTTTATTATAATTTAGAGAAAAATAATGTAAGTCAAATAGATAATAGTGCTTCTCCTTGTCTTTTTTTCCTCCTTGATGGAGAGGTGTCTATCGATAGTGGTGAATATCAGAATGTACATGTTGAGAAAGATGAAATGCTTCTTATCCCACAGCATGTGGATAATAAAATCGAAGTCATATATGATGCAAAATGTCTCTTGTTGTTTTGGAATAAAGATATTAGAGTGTGTGATAAAGTGTATATAAACTCTCTCTCTTCTTATGAGAAAAGGAAAGAAGAGATGTGTGTACTTCCTATAAGATCTCCTTTGCTGGCTGTTTTGGATTCTATCGTTGCATACTTATATGCCAAAATGCAATGTAAACATATGCATCTTATCAAACAGCAAGAGGTTTTGTTGGTTTTGAGAGGGTATTATACGAAGAAAGAATTATTTACTTTTTTTTCTTCTATTTTAGGTCACGCAGGACATTTTGAAGATTTTGTAATGGGTAATTATAGGAAAGTAAAGAGTGTGAAGGAATTTGCCGGTTTGTACTGTACTTCTGAGCGCTCTTTTAATCGTAAGTTCCGGGATTGTTTTAAAGAGAGTCCTTACCAATGGATGCAAAAAAAGAAAGCGGAGTTGATTAGGGAAAAAATCACTGAGTCTGATACTCCTTTTCAAGAGATTGCAATGGATTTTGATTTCAATTCACAAGCTCATTTTACTTCTTACTGTAAGAGGTTATTTGGAATAACTCCGAGTAAATTGAGAATAGAAAGTAAGCGGCTCAATACTTCTGATTTAGGTTGCTGATATAAATATCTGCACCCGCAAATTATATAAGGGCTGGATTGGAGTTTTTCCTATTCCGGCCTTTTGTTTTTAATGATACGCTATAATGCAGTCGGTTGGAAAATTTAATTCTTTTTTGTTGGGTAGGGGGGCTTGATTACTCCGGTTTTCAAATTCTTGTTTCATCATTTGAACATTCTTTATTACTTTAAATTTTTAGTTTTCTTTAGTGGTTTGTACCCGTCCAGTGATATTTTATTTCTTTAATGATTCTGTGAATTCAATACCGTATCATGTTGATAATCTTTGTGTAATCAACCGCTTCTACGCAAGATTAAGAAGGCTTTCGGTCTAGTGCAAATACCTAAATATAGTGATTGTGGGTTAATTTTAGTGTCTTTATCTTTGCCGCCGTAAATAAACAAACAACTAAACTATATTAAGGAATACAGTTTCTATACCCTAACAAACATTAGAGTTTTGCTTTCCTTTTTTTCCTATCCATGCAGGCACTACAGCTTTTCTAAAAGAGTCGATATGGGTGTTAAGTAAGCAGGTTATACCGCTATTCGTAGCTTGATTTCTGCAAAGCGCATCTCTTGTGGAGGTAAATCTAATAGAAGCCCCCTGACAGTGTTACAATTTTATTAATATGACAAATAGAAAACCTTTATTTATCATCCTCTTTTCTTTGGGATATTCAGCTATATACTCACAGGAACAGCAGGTGAAGAGTGACTCCATCTACCAGTTACAAGAGGTAGTAGTATCATCCCAACAAATACTTGGAAGTAAGTTTAAAGCAAGAAACCGTACAGGCTCGGCATATTATATCTCGCCCGAGGAAATTCGCAAGCTTGGATATACGGATATCAACCGCATGCTGAAAGCCGTTCCGGGAGTTAATATGTATGAAGAAGACGGTTTCGGGCTTCGTCCGAACATTAGTTTGAGAGGAACGAAGGCCGAGCGAAGTGAGCGTATCTCTATTATGGAGGACGGTGTACTGGCGGCACCGGCTCCTTATTCTGCTCCGGCGGCTTATTATTTTCCAAATGTTGCCCGAATGGAAGCTATTGAGGTACTGAAAGGGAGTAGTCAGGTACAATACGGCCCGTTCACTACGGGAGGAGCCATTAATCTGGTATCGACTCCTATTCCGAACAACTTTTCCGGTAAAGCAAACATTTCTTACGGAAGTAAGAATACGTTTAAATCGCATGCAGCTATCGGAAGTAACTGGAAACATTTTGGATATATGGTGGAATATCTGCGTTATCAATCGGATGGTTTCAAGAGATACGAAGATTATGCAGCCGAAGGATTTAAAAGAAATGACATTATAGCCAAAATGGTGGTAAAAACGGATAAAGTAAGGGGAGTGAATCATGCTTTGGAACTGAAATTCGGATATGCAGGCGAAAATTCGGATGAAACTTATGTGGGGCTTTCCGCAGATGATTTTAAGAAAACTCCTTTTCTCCGGTATGCAGGTTCGCAAATGGATAAACTTAAAACTGATCATCAGCAGTGGGTTGCTACTTATCTTCTGACTTTTTCCAACAAATTGAAAGTAACTACCAACGCATACTATAACTATTTTCACCGGAATTGGTACAAACTAAATGATGTGCGTGCAGGAATCACCTCGAAAGAGAAAATATCCGTCGCCGATGTACTTATAGACCCGGAAACTAATATCCGCTATTTTGATATTCTAACAGGAAAAACAGACCGGGAGGGTGAGGCCTTATTGGTAAGAGCCAATAACAGAATTTATCGTTCCAGAGGTATACAAACCAGAGTTGAATACCGTTTCAACGTGAAAGAGTTCTTCTTCGACCTGGAGTTCGGGCTTCGTTATCATGCCGATGAGGAAGATCGTTTTCAATGGGATGACTCTTACTCAATGAAAAATAAGAAGATGGTACTATTCATGGAAGGTATTCACGGTACAAATGCCAACCGTGTTACTTCTGCCAACGCTTTAGCCAGTTACCTGCTTGCCAAATTAAGATATAACGTGTGGACTATTACTGCCGGGTTACGATACGAGGACATAGACTTATTGAAAAAAGACTATACGAAAGAAGATTTGGCGCGTTCGGGTAAAGTACGTATTGAGACCCCGAACCATGCACGTGTACTGATTCCGGGAATAGGCGTACACTATCAATTGCTTCCGGCCGCTTCTGTTTTCTTTGGGGTCCACAAAGGGTTTGCTCCTCCAAGCGCGGAATTATATCAAAAGCCTGAAAGCAGTGTGAATATGGAATTGGGCACACGTGTTTCTATCGGGAAATTCAAAGCAGAGCTAATAGGCTTCTACAACAATTACAGTAATATGCTGGGAAGCGATCTGGCCGCTTCGGGCGGATCCGGAACGCTTGAGCAGTTCAACGTGGGAGAGGCCCGGGTAAAAGGTGCGGAGTTTCTGGTGCAATATCAGCCTCTGCTTCATACTTGTAGCCTAAGATTGCCTTTGCAGTTATCATATACTTATACGGATACGGAAATGAGGAACTCGTTCGAAAGCCACTCATGGGGTAATGTAGTTAGAGGTGATGAAATACCTTACATTTTCAAACACGCTCTGAACATGCAATTGGGGATAGAATATAAATGGTTCTACGCAAATATAGGTGCACGCTATAACAGTGACATGCGCACCTCACCCGGGCAGGGAACAATTGCGGAGAGAGAGAAAGTTCCGGCGAACCTTATACTCGACGCTTCGGTCAATGTACTTGTAAATAAATATCTGACGCTCAGGTTAAACGCGATCAACCTGACCAATAGGGTTTACCTTACATCCCGCCATCCTGCGGGTCTGAGAGCAGGACATCCTTTTGGAATCTATGCGGGAGCTAATGTACAGTTCTGATATTAAAATTCAATTGTGATAAACAACAAAAAGAATAAATAACAATGAATGCAACATCGATTATAAAAATTGTAATTAGTAGTTTGCTGCTGGCAATCTTTTCTCAGATTTGTCTGGCACAGGAGCCGGCAGAGATAAAAGGTACAGTACGTTCTACAACTGGAGAATTTCTGCCGGGAGCTACGGTGGTAGTGGAAGGAACAGCACGAGGGGTTATTACAAACGTGGAAGGGAAGTTCTCCCTTAAAGCTCGGAAAGGGCAGATGCTGAAAGTGAGTTTCGTGGGAATGAAAACCCGGGTAGTCAAAATCACGTCCGATATAATGAATATAATACTTCAAGACGATGTACAAGAGATAGAGGGAGTGGTGGTCACCGGCTATCAACAGATTAAAAACAGGGTTTTTACAGGGGCGGCAGCTTCGGTAAAACTGGATGAAATCAAGCTAAACGGTATATCGGATGTATCGCGCATGCTCGAAGGACGTATCGCGGGACTTTCCATACAGAATGTAACAGGAAGTTTCGGTGCGGCACCCCGGATCAATATACGGGGCGGTGCTTCCATAATGGGGAATGTACAGCCTCTATGGGTTATAGACGGAGCAGTATACGAAGATCTTGTCTCGCTTACACTTGACCAGCTGGCTTCGGGTGATGCTGTAACCCTCATCAGTTCGGCTGTTGCTGGGCTGAATGCATCTGATATTGAAGATATACAGGTATTGAAAGATGCTTCGGCAACTTCGATCTATGGTGCCAGAGCACTGAATGGAGTGATCGTAATCACCACTCGATCCGGTCAAAGGAGTTCGCCGAACAGATTTTCTTATTCATACGAACTAAGCATGCGCTCTGTTCCTTCCTATACGAATTTCGATCTGCTCAATTCTCAGGAGAGTATGTCTATTTATCAGGAGATGGACAGAAAGGGATATTTCTCTTTGCAAAATACACTATATGGGCGTCGCAGTGGAGTGTATTATCAAATGTATAAAGCACTCAACACAGTTGATCCGACTACCGGGCGATATTATCTGGAGAATACGAATGATGCTAAACGGACGTTTATGCGCGCAAGAGAGTATGCTAATACTGATTGGTTTAAAGAGTTGTTTACATATAAGCCTATCCATACACATACGGTGACTTTTTCCGGAGGAGGAGAGAATTCTGCTATGTATGCTTCTATCGGCTTTTATGATGACAGGGGATGGACACTGGCTGACAATGTTAAAAGGATTACTGCCAATATCAAGAACTCTTTCTACTGGAACGAGGACAAGATAAAGGTTACTATATCCGCACAAGGAAATCTGCGCAACCAAAACTCGCCGGGAACGATTTCGCAACGTAAAAATACTGTTATCGGAACATTCGAACGTGATTTCGATATTAATCCTTTTAGCTATGCTTTAAGTACGAGCCGCACTTTACGTCCTCATAGTGCGGATGGCGAGCGAGAGTACTATCGGAACAACTGGGCTCCGTTCAACATCCTGAATGAATTTGAAAACAATTACCTTAAAACCGAAGTGTTGGATCTCAAATTGCAGGGCGAACTCTCATACAGGCTTAATAACAACATTGAAGTAAAAGGATTGGCTACGATACGTCATGCGGTTACCAAAAGTTCGCATTTTATAACTGAAGGATCTAATGTGATACAGGCTTTTCGTGCCAACGAGACTCCCTATGTGGCCCGGGAAAACATTTATCTGTTGAAGAATAAAGATGATCCGATGCAACTGCCCCGGGTGGCATTGACACATGGAGGTATATTCAATAAAACGGAAACTTCTTTGCGAAGTTATTTGGGACGTCTGGCTTTGGATTATAATAAGCAACTGGGCGAGCATAATATACGCGCTTTCGGATTTACTGAAATACGATATGCCGATCGCAGCATCAATCCCTTTCAAGGTTATGGGATACAGTATGATAGAGGGAATCAGGTCTTTTCCAACCCCTTGGTTTTTGAAAAGTTGACCAATGAAGGAGATACCTATTTTTCTCTGACCGAACGTTATGAAAGGGGAGTGACGCTATCGGGCAGCGCTACTTACGGTTATGCCGGAAAATACATTTTCAATGGGGTATTCAATTATGAAGGATCCAACACTGCGGGTAAATATAGTCGTTCTCGCTGGTTGCCGACTTGGAATATCGGAGCCAAATGGAATCTGGATCAGGAGGAGTATATGAAAAAATACTCTACCATTTCAAGACTCGCCCTGCGTGCAAGTTATGGACTAACTGCCAAAATGAATGAACAAGCTATTAACTCTACTGCGGTTTTCAACCATCTTATAGTCAACCGTACTCTTCTGAAAGACAGGGAGAATGCGTTGCGTATTTTACATTTGGAAAATCGTGATCTGACGTGGGAAAAAATGTATGAGTTGAACTTCGGTCTTGAACTTGGACTGTTCAACAATCGCATTAGTGCAACATTTGATGTGTACCAACGCAATTCATTCGATCTGATAGATCTTATCCGTACTTCCGGTGTGGGAGGACAGTATTACAAATATGCTAATTTCGGGGATATGCGTACGCGCGGAGTGGAGTTGGCGGTACAGACCCAAAATATATTGAGTGAGAAATTCAGTTGGTCTACCACATTTACTATCAGCGGAATGAAACAGAAGATTACCCGGTTGCTGAATACCCCTAACACCTTCGATATGGTGGCCGGAACCGGACGTGGCAACATTGTCGGTTTTCCACGTGGATCTCTGTTTTCTTTCAATTTTCAGGGGCTTAACAGTGATGGTCTGCCTACTTTCGATTTCGGACTTTATCCTTCGAACAAGGGAGTGAACAGTGAAATATCAGGAGCAGACTTTCTGGATGCCCAGCATTCAAAGTCGTACCTTATTTACCACGGACCTATTGAACCGAGTTATATAGGAGGTATTGCCAATACCTTTAAGTATAAAAACTGGGAATTATCGTGCTTCGTTACCATGCAAGCAGGTAATAAGATTCGGCTGAACCCGTCGTTTGATCCGGCATTTGCCGACCTTAATGTATTTTCCAAAGAGTACTACAACCGCTGGTTGAACCCCGGTGATGAGTGGAAAACAAATATTCCCGTTATTCCTTCACAGGATCTGATACGGAATATCGGAAAAGAAAATATCGAAAAAGCTTATAACACCTATAACTATTCACAAAATAGGGTGGCCGATGGCAGTTTCGTGCGTATGAAAAACATCTCGTTGGGATATCGTCTGCCTCAAAGATTCCTTTCCTTTCTCAAAATCAAGCAGATGAATGTAAAGGTAAACGTGACGAATCCATTCCTGATCTATTCGGATAAGAAACTAAACGGGCAAGACCCTGAGTTTTATAGATCAGGGGGAGTTGCACTACCTACTCCCAAACAATATACGATGACATTGAATGTTGAATTTTAATTGGACAAAAATGAAGAAGACAATCTTTTTAAGTATCATGATCCTTCTGCTGACGGCGTGTCAGGACTATCTGGAAACAAATCCGGATTCTACCCTTGATGTACAAATAGACAGCGAGGACAAAATAGCCGAGCTCCTTACCGGAGCCTATCCCGAAGCCAGTTATTTTGCTTTCCTGGAAGCACGTACGGATAATGTGGAAGAAAGGGTAAACGGCATTCATTCGCGGTTGAACGAAGCGATGTATTATTGGGAAGACTACGATCAGGAAGATTTAGATACTCCGCTGAATTATTGGAATGCATGTTATGCCGGAATCGCTCAAGCCAATCAGGCATTAGAGTTACTCAGTAAATACCCTAAAACAGATCGGGTAAAAGCGTTGTATGGAGAAGCGTTTCTCTTGCGTGCTTATCTGCATTTCATGTTGATAAATATCTGGGCCGAGCCTTACGGAACCGCCAAATCGGCAACAGCCCCGGGCATACCTTATTTAAGTCGACCTGAAAAAAATGCACTGGTAGACTATGAGCGCGGAACGGTGAAGGAGGTGTATGAAAAGATTGAAAAAGATATGAAACTGGGTCTTTCGTTGGTGGATGATGCTTATTACATCAAGCCTAAATTTCATTTCAATAAGAAAGCGGCCTATGCTTTTGCTTCGCGCTTTTATCTGATTAAGGGAGAATGGGACCGGGTGGTCTCATATTCTGATTATGTACTTGGTGTCGATCCAAAGCCTGTCTTAAGAAACTGGCAGAAGTATAAAAAGGAATTTAACTCCAATAATAAGTATCTCTATATTCGGTATGCAAGTGTTGATGAACCAGCCAATTTATTGTTAACTACCACAGAATCAAGAGTAGCACGTAATATCCCCTCAGAAAAATATGGAGTAACAACCCAAAGTGCCGAAAAGGTGTATAATCAACACGGAATAGACGGATGTTTTAATTTCCGGAAAATGAAGATGCAGCCGTACTTTCTGTTCAACTATAATGATGGGCGTATAGACGACGGACAATATATAGCAAAATTCGATGAACTGTCATTATCCGGTTATACAGGTATACGTCCCAGAGGGCTGTATGTTACCAATGTTTTATTCTCTACCGACGAAGTTATGCTCAACCGGATGGAAGCGTATGCCATGCTTGGAGAGTATGATAAAGCAATAGATGATTTGTTGGTCTACTTATCTGCCAAGTATGGAGTGTACCCTTCTTGCAACCGTTCGGCTTATACGCAGACAAGTGGCGACAATTACCAGACTTATACTCCATTCTATGGAATGAGTATCAATCAGTTGGCGCTGATAAAAATCTTTTTAGGTTTTAGAAGACAGGAATTCCTGCACGAAGGTCTGAGGTGGTTTGACATTCGCCGTTTTTATATATCGGTCAAACGTACATCGAAGTATAAGTTTTACAGGCAACTGGAAAAAGAAGATTCCAGAAAGCTTCTGCAAATTCCGACAGAAGCAGTTAACCGGGGATTGGTTCCTAATCCCCGATAAAGTATTCTAAAAGATAATTAAACAACAAAACCGAGCGTATGAAAATAATAATCAAAAAAGTGAAATTCAGATATTTTATCCGGAGAAGTCTGTATTTTCTCGTTACCTCTTTCCTATTGGCAGGCTGTGAGAAGGAAGCACCCTTATCTGATCGGAGTGTAGTGGAAGCGGGTGCGGTAGAGCATGAAAAAACAGAGTTGGACAAATGGATATTGGATACATTCACCCTCCCTTACGGCATCGAAGTGGAATATCGGTGGGACAAAAATGTAGTGCAAAACGGGAGCTATATCTATCCTCCCGAAGTCGCCAATGTAAAAAGTGTGCTCATGGCTATTAAGGCCTTATGGATTGATCTCTACACAAGCCCCGATTTGGGAGGAGAAAAGTTCTTATTGGGAAAGAATCCTCTTAAAATATATATGTATGGAGGAAGAAATGTAGATGGAAACGGGATGGAATTATTAGATAACCCGAAGTCGACGACTAATGAGATGTTTCTGTACAACGTCAACGAGTTCGATCCTAAAGATGAAGATAAAGTTTTTGTCTTAATGCGAAGCGTACATCACCAGTTTGCCAGACACCTTATGGAGCTTTTCCCTTACGACAGAGACAGATTTCTATCTATCAGTAGAAATAAGTATATCGAATCGACCACCCCCATTGCATGGGTCTTCAAAGGAGAGACGAAAGGGCGGAGAGTATTTGTTCTGGCTAGGTATGCCAATAAGAAAGGCTTTTTCACTTACCATTCTTTTCTATCGCCCGAAAAGGACTTTGCGGAAATTATCAGTTCAAAGCTGACACATACTCCAAAAGATATACTTAAAGCTTTGGCTGAAGCAAAAACTCCTTATACAGCCGGATCGGATCAGTACCTCCAGAATGAATATGACGAACAAGCTGTTCAGGCATACAAAGAGCTAATAGAAAAGCAAACATTGGTAGAGGACTACTTCAATAAAGAAATTAAGATTTCGCTTAATTATCTTCAACTAAGAAGTATAAAGCAATTAAAAGCATTTACTAAACAAAAATAAAAAGCATGAAAACTGGATTTCGAATACTCATTCTGATAATGGCTTTTTTTTCATGTAAGGATGAAAAAACATTTGATTTATCTCCTTCTGAACGAAATGCAAAACACATTAGCGAACTGAGAAAGGAGCTTGTAAACGCTCCTTACGGATGGTCTGTCACCTACTTTCCCCGAACAGACTCTCTGCTGTTTACGAACGTGAACGAATTGATAACTCTTCCCAAAGGGATATTCGAAGAAAAGTATAAATATGGATATGGCGGACACTGCTTCCTGATGAGGTTCTCTGACAATGGAATTGTAGAGGCTGTGGCCGATTATACCGAGCAGAGTTTGCAGGAAGTTCGGCAAAGTGAGTTTGAAGTGAGCCAAAATACATTCACACAACTGAGTTTCACTACTTATAACTATCTGCACTCTTTGGTGAACGACCGGTTCACCGGTTCTTCGGATTTTCTTTATACAGGAAAAGATATTGATGGAAATCTGATATTTAAAACATCCTCATATATAGAGCCTGCACGGGAGTATATTGTATTTACAAAACTGAAGAGTGATGAAAGTTGGCAGGAGGATATCAGAAAGTCATATGACAATAAGCTGTTCTTTGAGAAGATGAAAAATCCTCAACTAAGTATCCGTAAGGCTGACCGGGTTTATTTTCGAAGCGACATGCGTATGAATGCCACTTATAGCACGGATGGAAATACGAAACAACCACTGGAAGTATATCAACGCTATCGTCTGTTTCTTGCCATAGATTACTTTGCTCCTCAGGGATGGCTTGGGAATAAGGTGAAAGGCTTGGGATCGGGATATGTAGGTACAGCTGACGGCTTGACTTTCAGGCCCGGTATACGGTATAGTGAAACATACACTTTTTATGATTTCCGCAGAGAGGGGGGGAGATTCGTTTGTGAACTTGTCAAAGTATTTGACCCTTACAGTAAAACAATGCGTTGGGTAAGCAGACACCTTGCCCCCGAAGGAGAAAAGACCGGAGTAATAGCTGAAATCCGGGATGAAATTTAAATATTAAAAACCAGAATGAATATGAAACATATATGGATAATTTGCCTGCTGGTTGTATGCAGCTGCAATACAGTAAAAGAAGATTTCGCAGTGAATGAAGATTATGAAAAACTATTTCCACCCAAAGAGATAGAGAAACCTGCAAACAAGCGTGGAGAGCTGTTCGTGCAATTGTGCGATCCTAATCAGGCATTGGAAAGTTACCAATACCCCGGTACGGAAACACCGGATGACGCTGAACAATATAAGATAACCCTGATATGTTCGTTTCAGGAAAAAAGTTGGGATGGAAACCTTACAAATGATGTCATTGCCCAGTACAAAGTGAAATATATTAATGAGAAGAAAGAGCTGGTTACAATCAGTTGTGGAAAGAAGAGTGCGGGAGTGGCACGAGAGGATACAGGCCGGTTAATCCCTAACGTAATGTATAATGGAGAGAAATTGGAAATCTCTTTTAATGTCCATTCGGGATTTCCTTTATATCTGTGTGTTACCGGGGAGGGACCCAGGTCTTCCAACATAAAAGCAAGTATCAAAGCCGTTTCTATCGACGGACTGATTGAAATTCCCGGTTTGGAAACAGAGCAATATCAAAATGAGGAAGGGATCAACCCACTGAGGTATCCTTATTGTGAATATTTGATTTTACCTTAAGAAAAAATAGCAAAAAGATGAATTACTTACTGAAATATATACTCTCTTTCTGTCTGCTGACGAGTGTCGCAGCTTGTACCGAAGGGATAAATGAAACAGTGGAAAGTGCGTACCAACTTCCGGTATTTCCTGAACCTTCATACAAATTCTCAAGAAACGGGGAGAGTTCTGTAAATGTGCTGGAATGTGAATTTCTGAAATCTCCCATTGACCGAATTTTTTCGGAATATATGAATGAAGCGCGTATGAGTACTCAAAGAGATTATGACGAAGCACGCCGTATCTATCATGAAGGGACATTCGGACTGAAACCCCAGAAAGAAGTTTCCACTTCTCCTGTACATCTGAACGATAGAGAAAAGATTCTGCGAGACATTGACAATTGGTTTGAAACTTCTGCACGCATTGCGGGTTTAGGGGCGAACATTCCCTCTTACGAACATAGGAACAGGGAAGCTGCGAAAGGTTCGACGGGATATGTAGGCAATAATATAAGCGATTCAGATATCTGTTATGTAGATGAGAAAGGGATTGCCGTGGCCGAGGTTTACAAATATGCTGTTATGGGGGCGATATATCTGGACAAAATATTGAATATACATCTGGGTGAGGAAATATTGGGAAATAACGAGATACTTGTCCGAAACGACCTGACACAACTCTTACCCGGTCATAACTATACAGAGTTAGAGCATCATTGGGATCTGGCTTATGGATATTACAGCTTCTGGAAAACATTGGCTCAGGCCGATGGCTTACCTGCCCTAAAAGACTGTCACTTACGCATCTTCCGCTCATTTGTAAAAGGACGGACCTTTATGGAGACTTCCCGATATGATGAAATGAGGCTACAGGCCGATACCATCAGACAAGAGCTTTCGCGGGTGGTTGCCGCAAGAGCTATGAATCTGCTTGTCGGCCCTAATACATTTGCCAATCTAAAAGAGAATCCCAGACGTGCATTCCGCCTGCTCTCCCAAGCTTACGGGTTGATCTATGCTGCACAATTTGCACGTAATACGCAAGGAAAGCCATTCATTACAAACGAAGAAACCGGAAACTTATTGCATGAACTGGAGAAGAACGATGGTTTATGGGATAAAGAGCGCTTATTGGGAAGAGAGCAAACTGAAGGGGCGTTATATAATTTGGCAACTCGCATTGGAAAAATATTTGGAGTTTCATTGGAAGACATTAAAAAATAAGGAGAAAAATGAGAAAGATACATAAACTGCTTTTACCGATAATTATATTCATGTCGGCAACAATCCAAGTCAAAGCTCAAAAAGAAAATATCATTCCCAATGGAGGATATGAAGAGTGGAGAGATGGGGGACAGCCCATTGGCTGGCGTATAGCAAGCGACTTTAGTCCGGAACAAGTACAGGAGAGGCGTCCCGAGAGTCCGGGTACATATGCACTTAAGATATGGCTCAACGGAGGATCTATCTATTTGGCTCAACCTACACCGGTAGAAGGGGGAAAACAATATGCATTCTCTTTCTGGTACAAAACGAATATAAAAAACACTGAAATAGCAGTAACTTTATTGTGGTATGATGATGGAAGGGTAAAAAGTAGAGAGAAAATACTTTCGGTAAGAACAGTTAAAGATGAATGGAAAAAAGCGGAGGGTGTCGTAACAATTCCGAAAAATGTTTATAGTATGGGGATGGGCATAAAAACACTTCGGGTTTATCAGGAGGGCTATATGCTGTTCGACGATATGTCGATAGTGCCCAAAGGGACCGGACCGGACATATCTTCCGTCCCGAAAGCTCCCCGCAATCTGAGTATAAAAGCGTATCAGAGCGAAATGGAGATCTCTTGGAATAAAGTCATGGATGAAGAAATGCGATGGGAAGTTATGTTTGATGGCAAAACCGAAACAACCACATCCGGAAATTCATATATGAAGACAAAACTTAAACCGGGAAGTGAGCACCACGTTAAAGTAAGAGCAGTAAAGGGTAACGAGTTTTCACCATATGCCGAACGAAAAGGAGTGACGGAAGGAATGAGTAAAGCAGAAAACTCTGAAGATCGGATTCCTTACCTGCGTACTATCACTCCTGACGGGAGTTGCAAGGGGCGTTTCCTAAAGCTCTATTATAATGAACTGGCCAATCCTGATGCGAGAATCTCTTATAAATTGAACGGAATGACAGTTAACCCCAAAGATGATACTTTAGAGTTCCCGGAGTTCGGAGGATTTTACAAACAGTTTCGACTGGAAATCTATATTGATGAGGGAGAAGGTCGTGAATGGGAGATTTTATATCCCCAACTGGGTGTAGAAAAGATTCAAGAATAAAAATACAATTAAATAGGAAATAAACCAATGATAAAGAATGTAATAACCCAATTGTGTATCATTTTTTGCCTTATTTGCTTTTTTGCATGTGAAAAACAAAAAGAAGAACTTCCCGATATCCGGATAGGAAAAGAGAAGAGTGTCGAAGAATTGTTGTTGAATAAACAAACGGAAAAAAGACTCCTTCTCTCAGGCGGAAACGGGAAATATATAGTTAACGTAGAAAACGCACAGATAGCTACTGCCTATATAAGTATGGACACGCTTAAGGTAAAAGGTCTGTTGGAAGGTGAAACGTTTGCCACTATCATTTCGCATGACAAGCGTGCAAGGCTGAAAATCAGCGTGGTCTTTCCCGACTTGGAAGTGAGCCATTCAACGGTTCAGTTCCTTCCCGGATTTAAAAGTAAATACGTAAGTATCTTCGGAGGAGGGGAACTGACCAAATTGGAAGAGAACGACCCGGCGGATATCATGGATATCAAATGGGACGGCTCTACCGGGATGCTTGAGATAAATCCCAAATATGAGGGAGAAGCCCAAGTTATCGCTATTTCTGAAGATGCAAAAGAGAAGAAAATCATCCATATTAAAGTGAGACCGGAAGGAGAACTGGAGACTTCGGGTTGGTATAGTACCAATGCAAGTTCATATTATTTGATTTTGAATAATAAAATGGTAGTCAAAAGAAAAGGAGTAGGTACGTGGATTGCAAACAGCGCCCGTCCTTATGGAGGGGGAGGAGTGACTTATAGTAGTTCTTATATAAAATTAGCTCCCATTGTGAACCCCATACAGGGTGATTCTGTTGATCTGAATATTCTTCGTTATGAATCCCAAAAACCGCAAATAACAGAAGGGATACATCGGTTGTTTGTAGAAGAAGTGCGTGAGTCTGAAGTCATGTTGCGGGGGAGAGGTTTCAAGTTTCTGCTTCCTTATCAGAAGTGAAATATGGATGTGGATTGTGTTAATTTATGGGATTCATTATTTGTGTTAGAATCTACATGATTAATTAATAACTGTGTTTTATGAGTATAGAAATATTGTTGCAAACCGTTGCTGTGGGTTTTTCTTGTCAGTCGCTTTCTTGCGTCACAAAAAAAGTAAGCTGTCTGATTGATAAGATATCCGGCAGGGTGAATGATAAGGGAGCATTGTTATTTGCCCTGTTCATTCTATTGGCGGGCGGGAGCAGGGCAAGGCAACATAGAAAAGAGGATTTTATAATCCGTGGTAAGCAGGTTGCAGTTTTTGGACGCAATATATTTACTGACCGGAATTTATCTTTTGAACCTAATCTGGATATCCCTACCCCTGAAAATTATGTGTTAGGGTCCGGAGACGAATTGATTATCGATGTGTGGGGCACTTCCGAAAATACAGTCAGAGAAATTATTTCTCCTGAAGGTACTATTCACGTGGCAGGTATAGGTCCCATCTTTCTGGATGGAATGAGTATACAGGATGCCGAACGGAGCTTAAGACGTGAATTCAGTAAGATTTATGCCGCTATTTCCGGAAAATCGGTTCATATCAAGTTATCATTAGGGGGAATCCGTACCATCATGATCAATGTCATGGGTGAAGTACAGGTACCGGGTACTTACCGCTTGTCGGCATTTGCATCGGTATTCCATGCCTTGTATCGTGCCGGTGGGGTCAGTGGTATTGGAAGTTTACGTGATATTCGTGTTGTGAGAGGTGGAAAAGAGGTCGCTTGCATTGATGTATATGATTACATTATGAAAGGAAAGTTGACGGACGACATCCGTTTATCGGAAGGCGATGTCATTTTGATTCCTCCTTATGAGAATTTGGTTAGTATTTCCGGAAAAGTCAAACGTCCGATGGCGTATGAAATGAAAAAAGGAGAAACCATAACAACTCTGCTCAGCTATGCGGGAGGTTTCACGGGAGATGCTTACCGGGACGCGATACGTCTGTTTCGTCTGAATGGGAAAGAGAAACAGATATACAATGTAGGGCAGGATGATTACCAATCTTTTGTTTTGACCGACGGTGATGAATTGTCTGTTGAGGCGGTATTGCAACGTTTCTCAAACAAAGTTGAAGTTCGTGGTGCTGTGTACCGTGCCGGCGTATATCAATTGGACGATAGTATCACGGGAACTGTCAGGCAGTTGATCGGCAGAGCAGAAGGACTTCGGGGAGATGCTTTTCTCAACAGGGCTTTGTTGAGACGTGAGCATGAAGACCTAACACATGAAATGATCCCGGTCGATTTGAAAAGAATGATGGCTGGCGCAGTCTCCGACCTACGTTTACAGAAAAATGATGTTCTTTATATCTCGAGTGTGAAAGACATTGAGAAAGAAGGTACTTTATCTATCTATGGTGATATAAGGAATCCGGGAGATTTCCCTTATGTTAAAAATACGTCCATACAGGATTTGATTGTAAAAGCGGGAGGATTGCTGGAATCTGCTTCTATGGTCCGGATCGATGTCTCGCGGCGGATTAGAGATCCTAAGAGTATATCATCTTCCACTGTTATCGGAAAAAGCTTTACGGTTGAACTTAAAAACGGGCTGGTGATGGGGGAGGATAAAGGATTTGAACTGGAACCCTATGATATCGTTTTCATTCGCCGAAGTCCGGGATATCGTAAACAGGCCAATGTAACAGTTGAAGGCGAAGTGGCCTTCACCGGTAATTATACATTAATCCAAAGTAATGAGAGGCTGAGTAGTCTGATAGCAAGAGCCGGCGGACTATCGAAAGAAGCTTATGTAAAAGGAGCGCGTCTGATACGCAGAATGACGGCGGATGAAATGCGTCAGAAAAAGGATGTGCTACGTTTGTCGGTCAGAGGAAGTGAAAAGGCTTCTGTATCTCCGGTTACTTTGGAAGCCTCTTCCACTTATCCGGTAGGCATAGAACTTGAGAAAGCATTGGTAAATCCAGGCTCTGACGAAGATATGGTTTTGCGCGAAGGAGATGTACTTTTCGTTCCTAAATATGTCAGCACGGTAACAATCAATGGAGCTGTGATGTATCCTAATACGATACTTTATCAGAAGGGGAGCAGTCTTAGTTATTACATTGAGCAGGCAGGTGGATTTGGAAACCGGGCACTGAAGCGGCGTGTTTATGTAATATATATGAATGGTATGGTTTCTCGTCTGAAAAGGAGAATGGGCAATGCAATTGAACCCGGATGTGAAATAATAGTGCCAAGCAAAAAGGGCAGGAAAAAAACTGTGGCGGCGGACGTTACAGGGATGAATACTTCCATCGCCTCTATTGCCGCAATGGTGGCTGCTATGGTTGGTATGACAAAGTAATGTTCATAATAAAAAGAGTAATCCGACAGCTTTTTGTACCCTTAAGATTAAATAAGGAGGCAACTTATAACAGAGTTAGTGGAAAAAATGTCAGTCAGTAACAAAGAAAAGGGACAATCAGCCTAAAACAAATTAACGGTATACGTAATTTTTTCCATCTTGCGCACTAAGATGTATATCTCGCGTGCTAAGATGTGCATCTTGGCTGCTGAGATATACATCTCGGCTACTGAGATGAACTTTAATTGCCTTCTCAGTTAGGATGGATAATCTGTGCATAATACATCTTATGGCAACTTTTTTTAACTACGGAATTATTTGTATATTACTGAAGTCTTTCGTTATTTTGTGGCGAATTGGTTCACTTATGCTTTTCTGCATAAGTGATTAAAAGGGAATCGGGTGTAAATCCCGAACAGTCCCGCTGCTGTGAAACTCCGGTAGACTTACCGATACTAAACTTATTGCCACTGCATTGCCCAAGTAGATGAGGAGAAGTGTGGGAAGGCATCGGAAAGGAGGAGTCAGTCAGAAGACCTGCCATTCATCAAAGGCTGTTTCTACTCGGGGGGTAGGGAAACAGTGCGAAACGATAAAATAATTCATTTCAAGAACATTTCATGCAAATAATCAAGAGGAATGGGGCTACGGAACCATATAATAGAGAAAAGATAGCCGTTGCGATACGGAAGAGTTTTGCCAGTACCGGAAGAGAAGTACCGGACGAAACCGTTTACACAATTGTAGATGAAGTAGAACTCTTTTTGTGTGATGAAGTACACCGTAGCGTGGAACAGATTCAAGATGAGGTAGAACGTGGTTTGATGGAACATGGCTTTTATGCCGAAGCTAAAAACTATATACTTTATCGTTGGCAACGTACGGAACGGAGAAAAGCTTTTAACCATATTGTCAGTAGTATAGGTTCTGAAGCGTTGGCTGACACATTGAAAGATATTCAAAAGGATTTTGTTGCCAATGAATATAGTTTGGTGATCCTGGCAGAGAAGTTTGTAAACCTCTGCAAAACCGATATGACAGTTGAAGAGAGGTTGACGACTCTTATTAAGGCTGCCGTAGAGCTTACTACGCAAGAGGCGCCTGACTGGGAATTTATTGCTGCCCGTTTGTTTAATTTTCAGTTGACGCAGAAGTTAAAGGTACAGGCAGAAATTGCCGGTATTTATTCTTTTTATGACAAGCTGCGCTATTTGACGGATGAAGGTTTGTATGGTGACTATATCCTGAGCGCTTATTCTCCACGAGAAATAGAAGTGGCTGCCGGGTTTATGTGTCCCGAACGTGATAAACTTTTCAATTATTCGGGATTGGATCTTCTCGCGAAACGTTATCTTATCCGTACGCACTCACATGAACCAATGGAATCGGTACAAGAAATGTATTTGGGGATTGCGCTTCATTTGGGTATGTCCGAAAAGTGTGATAGATTGCAGTGGGTAAAGAAGTTCTATGATATGCTGAGTCGGTTAGAAGTAACCATGGCAACCCCTACACTGTCCAATGCCCGCAAGCCTTATCACCAGTTATCCAGTTGCTTTATTGATACAGTGCCCGATAGCCTGGAGGGGATTTATCGCAGTATCGATAATTTTGCCATGGTCAGTAAGTTTGGCGGAGGAATGGGAATGTATTTTGGTAAGGTGCGTGCGGCAGGAGGAAATATACGAGGGTTTAAGGGAGTGGCAGGCGGAGTAATACGCTGGATGAAACTGGTAAATGACACTGCCGTAGCTGTCGACCAACTGGGTATGCGTCAGGGAGCTGTAGCAGTATATCTGGATGTCTGGCACAAAGATTTGCCCGAATTCCTGCAACTCCGCACCAATAATGGAGACGACCGGATGAAGGCACATGATATCTTTCCTGCCGTATGCTATCCTGATTTGTTCTGGCGTATGGCAAAGGAAGACCTGAATCAGCAATGGTACTTGTTCTGCCCCAACGAAATTATGAATGTCAAAGGGTATTGCCTGGAGGATTATTATGGAGAAGAGTGGGAGCAAAAATACTTGGATTGTGTAAACGATCCCCTTCTCTCTAAGCGGGTTCTGAACATCAAAGATATTGTCCGGTTGATACTACGCTCTGCCGTAGAGACAGGGACGCCTTTCACATTCAACCGGGATACAGTGAATAGGGCTAATCCTAATTCGCATCGGGGGATTATTTATTGTTCTAACCTATGTACGGAAATAGCTCAGAATATGTCATCCATTGAAACAGTTTCCACTGAGGTCCGTACGGAAGGTGGTGATACGGTTGTAGTCAATACCGTCCGTCCCGGTGACTTTGTCGTTTGTAACCTTGCCAGCTTGTCGCTTGGACATCTTCCATTGGAGGATGAACGGCAGATGAAAGAAAAAATAGCTGTTGTAGTACGTGCGCTCGACAATGTGATTGATTTGAATTTCTATCCTATCCCTTTTGCCCGGATAACAAACCATCGGTACCGTAGCATCGGTTTAGGGGTGAGCGGTTACCATCATGCACTTGCATTGCGCGGTATCCGTTGGGAAAGCGTGGAGCATCTTGATTTCATTGATAAAGTATTTGAGTGTATCAATTATGCCGCCATCGAAGCAAGTACCGGGCTTGCTAAGGAAAAAGGAAGATATGTTTATTTCGAAGGAAGTGACTGGCAAACCGGAGCTTATTTTGCGAAACGTGGTTATGATTCTCCTCAATGGAAAGATTTGGCGGCCAAAGTTGCGGCAGATGGCATGAGAAATGCTTATCTTCTGGCTATTGCTCCTACCAGCAGCACTAGTATCATTGCCGGAACAACAGCCGGAACAGATCCGGTCATGAAACGTTTTTTTCTTGAAGAAAAGAAGGGTGCCATGCTTCCGCGAGTGGCTCCGTCATTGTCTGATAAGACGTATTGGTTGTATAAGGGAGCTTACCGGATAGACCAGACATGGAGCATACGTGCTGCGGGTATCCGGCAATTGCATATTGATCAGGCACAAAGCTTGAATTTGTATATCACCAATGATTTTACCATGAGACAGGTATTAAACCTTTATCTGTTGGCATGGGAATGCGGAGTGAAGACAGTGTACTATGTACGCAGTAAATCGCTGGAAGTGGAAGAATGTGAAAGTTGTGCATCCTGACTAACATTAAATAATAAATATGGAAATAAAGAAATTAAAGAAGAATGCCCTCTTCAATCCCGAGGGTGATACCGAACTCCGTCTCAGAAAAATGATTGGCGGGAATACAACTAATTTGAATGATTTCAACAATATGCATTACAAATGGGTGAGTGACTGGTATCGTCAGGCCATGAATAATTTCTGGATACCCGAAGAAATCAATCTTACTCAGGATACAAAGGATTATCCACATCTGGATAAGGCAGAACGGACAGCTTATGACAAGATATTGAGCTTCCTTGTTTTCCTTGACTCCCTGCAAAGTAACAATCTGCCTACTATCAGTGAATACATTACAGCAAATGAAGTCAATCTCTGCCTGCATATTCAAGCCTTTCAAGAGTGCGTCCATAGCCAAAGTTACAGTTATATGCTGGACTCTATATGTAGTCCGGAGGAGCGCAATGACATTCTGTATCAATGGAAAACAGATGAGCATCTATTAAAAAGAAACACTTTTATAGGTAATTGCTATAATGAATTTCAGGAAAGCCAGGACAGCTTTACGTTGATGAAAACATTGATAGCCAATTATATACTGGAGGGTATTTATTTTTACAGTGGCTTCATGTTTTTCTATAACCTGAGTCGTAACGGAAAGATGTCTGGATCTGCTCAGGAAATCCGTTATATCAATCGGGATGAAAATACCCATCTTTGGCTGTTTCGTAATATCATTCTGGAATTGAAGAAGGAAGAGCCGGAATTGTTTACTTCTGATAGGGTGAAAGTATACGAAGCGATGATGCGTGAAGGAGTGAAACAGGAAATAGAATGGGGGCAATATGTGATAGGTGACGAGATCCAGGGATTGAATAAGAAAATGATAGAAGACTACATTCGTTATTTAGGAAACCTCCGCTGGACCAGTCTTGGATTTACTCCATTGTATGAAGACAATTTAAAAGAACCCGAAAGCATGCGTTGGGTATCACAATATTCCAATGCCAATATGGTAAAGACTGATTTCTTTGAGGCTAAGAGTACTGCTTATGCAAAAAGTACAGCATTGGAAGATGATTTGTAATTGGTACATAAATGAAAGATATAATCTTTCACTTCACTCCTCACAAAAGTTTCCATTTCGATGATTTTCCATTCGCTTCCGAACCTGGTTCTGCCGCAGAAGACAGGGCAGAAGATAAGAAAGGATAGTAACTCTCCGTAGAAGACAAAACACCGGAACCCCGACCAAATTTATGGTTTGAATTCCGGTGTAGTCTTCCTTCAAGCAGTTTTTTTCATAACGTAGATCCTGCGGTAATACAACACTTCCCGGAACTGCCATCAATATAAATGCCATCATCAAAGAAACCACCTCCTTCAACGGACTGCATCGCTGCACTACGCTCCGGTTCCGGTAATTACTCTGGTGGCAGAAAAAAAGATAATCAAGCTATTCCGATTCATCCCGAACTCGCAGGACTGTGTGCCCACAATCCAGTTGATCCTGAAGTTGGTAAAGACTATAGCAAATGCTCTGCTGCGCCAAAGGCGAAACAGGCGAGGCTGTAGCCACTGTTATAATAGAATATTCCACTAAACAATCCGACGTGAAGCCCAGACGGGCGAGTTGTTCCCAATCCATGCGGTTCTCAAAGCCCAACGGTTGCGGACTTGTTCCCCTGCTTCGGATTGTCCGGGGGAGGAACCGGTAAACGACTGTTATTCCGTTGCGGTGGGAGATTTCTGCTCCTGCACCAGTATCGGATAATCATTCGGATTGATCTTGTACAGGTCGATGAGATCCTGTTGTCTTCGGGATATCCCAGCATGTCGGTAAACACGTCCGTCGTATCCGGAAAGGAGACGGGAATACGGTAGTTTCCATTGAGGGCAGCAACAAGCGCCATATCCCTTCCTTTGCAGCGGACTTGTCCACTGCTTTGAGTTTGCTGTCGTCGTCCTTGTCGGCCATGAGTAATACTTCTTCTTCATTCTGATTTTCTTTCATTGTAATTTGTTTTATGTAACTTGCATCTATCGTAATGCGGGGCGAAAGTAGATGCAAGTGTCTGTAATTCAATGGAACCTGAATAGCGTGGCACCAAGTGGCACTAAAGTGGCTGCTTGTGGCATAATTTGGTGATTTATTATAAATTCTTTCATGTTTGTTCCACCTGATGATATTTTTTGTATTTTTGAAGAATTATAAATCAAGAACTTACGTAAACACACAACCAATATGAAATATAAAACCAGTCTGATAACTATTTTATGGGGAAGCCTTTTATGTTTTACCTTACCTGTTTTAGCACAAAATAGCCTACAACATCAAAAAGACTCTTTGCGGCAAGTGATTGAACACTCTGAAGGTATTGATAAACTAAAGTCATACAACAGATTGTACTATTTATATATGTCGGAAGTTGGCGACGACCAAAAAATGGATACATTGCTGAGGCTGTTCAGCCGGGTTGAAGCCGAAGCCATAAAGTAGGGAAATGTAGAAATGCAGGGAATGGTGTATGGAAATACCATCATATCCCACATAAACCGGAAGGAGTATGATGAAATCATTCAAAAAGCGTCCGGCTATCTTGACTTTTATATTCGGCATGAACTGTGGAAATTCTATTATCAGATCAATATGCAGCTAATCACTGCCTATAATCTGAAAGGGGATTATAAACAAGCAGCCGAAGCAGCAGAACTAATGTTCGACCGTGCCAGGAAGCGGGAGGATAAGGCAGGGATGGCATTGGCGCTCTATGCTACCGGAATCACTTATAATGTTCAGAATAGATGGAAAGAGGAAGAAGAATGTTTCAGAGAGTGCGTCGGCTTATTATGGGAAGTTTCGGGATACGACAATATCCTGACACAATCCTATGCGTTCTTATGCACTGCTCTCCGGGCACAGGTAACATAGCTGTCACGCATTAACTGGTTGTGGAAGTGTGAACGGATAAAGAGGCCGCCGTGGTGATAAACACCGTCGGTAATATCTTTTTCGGGCAAGTCGTCGGCGACACGGCAAAAACGCTTTCAGACCGCTTTGGGAAAGTGTTGCAGAAACGCCAGTCGATGACCATTAACCGCAATAACAAATCAACGTTCATCTCTAACCCAATGGATTCTCTTATTTCCCCCAGCAAGATTTCAAATCTGACACAGGGGAGGTTTGCCGGTGTGGTGGCGGACAACTTCGACGAGTGTATCGAGCAGAAAATTTTCCATTGTGAAATTGTCGTTGATAACGAGCGGGTAGCCGCCGAAACCAAAGCGTACAAGAAAATCCCCGTTATCACCAACTTTGTAGATGAAAACGGCATTGACCACATGAAAGAAATGATACAGGAGAATTATAACCGCATCAAAGCCGAAACCAAGCAGATCGTTGCCAATGAGTTACAACGCATTGCGGACGACCCCGACCTGTGCCACCTGTTGCCGAAAAAGGAGGAATAGAAATGACAAACTAAAAAAGGTAAGAAAAGTCCATTAATTTTTTACCTTTTGGGTTGTGAAACTTAAGATGAAGCACGCCCTTATAAATTACAAAATCTCATCTCTAAAATTCAAATAGTAACCTGATTTTAGTAATTCTTCATCACTTTAGGCGAAGACCTTTTTTCGTTATTATTTTGCTCCTCAAGTCTTTTTCCGTTAATCGCATAGTATATTTGATAGAATATTATACCTTTGTACGTTTTTTATAAAAAATATTAGTATGGCATTTACCATTAATTCTATAGAAATATATTCAGAATGTAAGTTTCGAAAAGTAGTGAAGCCAGGAAAATACACTTTTGTTTCCAGAGTGGAAGATACAAATGGATTTTTCGGGAAAAATATCATGGTGTCTGCCATTGTTGGGAAAAATGGTAGTGGAAAATCGTCCCTGCTAGAACTGATATTCCGGATGATAAATAATCTGAGTGCCTTTATGGTTATTGGCAACAGACGTCCATCAGCGGCAAAGATGTTTTATGTAAAAGGTATAAGGGCGGATTTAAGTTACGAGATAGATGGGATGTGCGGCATTCTGAAAAGTCGTGATATGAGCATGGGGTTAGAATATAATGATGAAAAAGTTTGTTTTGGTAAACCCTGCGAGGAATTTACGGACTATGAAGATTGCAGCAAAACAAATAACGATAGAAAGATTGAGCTGATGAAACAATTTTTCTATTCCATTGTAACCAATTACTCATTACAGGCTTATACGGCAGAAGATTACAAAAATGAGAAAGTATGTGAGATAACAAAGGAGGGGAAACTTACAGAGAAGACTGAAACCGGTATATGGATTAACAGCTTATTTCATAAGAATGATGGTTACTTAACGGCTATGAATCTTAATCCATTCAGAAACAATGGAAAAATTGACATGGTGATAGAAGCTAGATTAGCACGACAGCGAATGGCTGCTCTATTACTATATTCCAGGGAAAAGAAGCAGCAACTAATTGAGGGATATAGCTATGGGAAGATTGAATATCAGCTTGATATTTCCACATTCAAAGATAAATTTAATCAAACTTATGAGGAATGGATCGGAAACAGACTGGTAAAGAAAGCAGAGATGACGGTTGAAGAATTTTTGGAAGAGTTCAGAAAGCAACTTAGAAGTGAGGAAACGATAGCGACAAGAATCTTGCAACAATTCCCAATTGGTAAGATTGATCCGGACTCAGACTTAAAGTTATATGGTTATCTGTACATCGTGTACAAAGTACTGAGTATTGCGTCAAAATATCCTTCATATCGGGAATTTGATGACATCGGCGATACATCACTGTGTATTAAAAAAGTAAAAAAAGAAGAACGGGTAAGAGCAATATTACTGGCTAAAAGGGTGAATACAGACCATTCTCACATCACCACAAAAGTAACACAAGCCATAAATTATATCCTGAAACTGAACAATAGTCCTGACTGTTCATTCATGCAGGATTCAGAAACGCCTTTTTCATATGAACGATATGAAAATCTGAATACAGCAAAAGGAGAGAAAAAGCGAGCAACTACGATTGAATTTCTGATGAGCCAGACACCGCCTCCGTTTTTTCTGCCTCATATTTATTTAAAACCCAACAACAGTGATCCTTCCGAAACCGAGCCTTCCAAAGGCGTTTCGATGGAATCATTAAGCTCGGGAGAGAGGCAGTTTTATTTCGCTGTCAGTACACTTATCTATCATATATTCAATATAAAATCGGTTCCTATCAGTAGGATTCACTACCGAAATATATTGTTGGTACTGGATGAAATTGAGCTTTGTTTTCACCCGGAATATCAACGTACTTTCATTAAACGACTGATTGATTTGTTGGAAAGGTTGCACCTGAACACTTTTCTTTCATTTCACATTATCACCACTACCCATTCGCCTTTTATCCTGTCAGATGTTCCATCTGATAATATCCTCTACCTCAAACAGGGTATAGAACAAAATAACAACGATTTTATCAATCCATTTGGCGCTAACTTGAATGATATTTTATATCAGAGTTTCTTTCTGGAAAATGGCTTTATGGGAGCTTTTGCACAGGAAAAGATTAAAAGCCTGATAAATTTTCTGTCTTCAGAAAAAATGGAGACCAAAGAATGGGATAAGTTTAAAGCCGAAAAACTGATAAAGTGTATTGGAGAACCAATCTTGAAAGTGCAACTGGAGGTTTTATTTGACAGGAAATTTATAATTGAGATTGAACGGCAAAAATTAATTGATGATTTGCAAGCAAGAATTGATGAATTAAAACGTGAAATATGAAAAGGATTTTTATAACTCCGAAAATAGAACGGATGGCTTACGATTTCTCCACGACATTATTTACGGATAGAAATCTTACTAAATTTGACATGCCAAAAGACAAACTGCAGTTACTTGAAAATACATTAAGGACAAAACGGACAGGGTGTAAATATGCGGACTATGTGCATGAAATATACGATAAATATTCAGATATCCTAAGACTAAAGCCAAGCGAATTTGAGAATTATAAGACAAATCATTTTTCTAACTTGACTGATGCTGAACTTAGAAAACCAGTGCCTGGATTCTCAAAAGTAGACGGTATTAAGAAGATTCAATTCTATAAATTGGTTGTTAATGCGATGCGCTATGATGGGCTGCAAAAGAAAGACTTTCGTCCCTATATAAAAAAGTTAGGGATCAGGACTTGTGTCTATTGTAACGCGCAGTATGCTATTACAACATCGGAAAATAAGGGACAGAGAGTTACTTACCAACTTGATCATTTCAAGCCTCAATCCGAATATCCATTTCTGTGTACTTCTTTTTTTAATCTCCAGCCAAGCTGTGGACATTGTAACCAGAGTAAATCTGATAATCCTGCGTTATTTAGACTTTACACGGAAGACTATAATGAACTTTACCCATTTTTTTTTCATATTGATCCTGCAAGCATTGCCAAATATATGCTGTCTCATAATTGTGATTGTCTGGATATTAGATTAGATGTACACACCAAAAATGCCCAGAATCTGAAGTTATTGCAGAACCATCAGGATAGATTTCATATAGATCAAATCTATTCTGAATTTACGGATACAGCTGAAGAAATTATTTGGAAAGCAAAAATTTATAACAAAACCTATCGTGAGCAACTTATGAGTGAATTCAAGAAATTGTTTGCTAACGGAATGATAGATTTCTCCCGTTTTTTTTATGGATTTTATATTGGAGAGGAAGATATACTAAAACGTCCTTTAACAAAACTGATGCAGGATTTTGCAAAAAAAATGGGATTGTTAGTTGATAAATAATTATCGATCAAAATTATTTTACTTTTAACACTACTAATCCACTGCTTCCATGATTCTGTGTCTTTTAAAATTTATGCGGATTTGAGAGTATTGAATTGGGTCTGTTTGCCGTTAATTGTGATACGGGCATGAATGGGTACTAAACCATTCTTTTTCATCTTGTCTTTTTTCAGGTAAAACAATACGCTGAAAGTACTTTTTTCATTCTTCATAATCTCACTTTTTTTAGATTGCAAAACTAATTTTAATCACTGTAAATGAGATAAATAGAGTATAGACAAATCACGTCAAAAGTAAGCCATTTTCCGACAATCGTACCCCCCTAATCGTTTTTGGGGGAAGGGGATACGATTTGGATACTCAACCGTGTCTTTTCGTGCCCCTTTTTGGGGATCAATGAATAACTCTGAGGGGTAAAATTATAAATTCTTATCTTTGCCTTCAAATTTATAGAAAATGGAGTTAAATGGTTATCGCCTTCTTCTTCCTGAAGGCACCTTGGATTGCTTTGCTCTTGTTGATGTGAAGGAAAGCATGAATGAGATTGTGATTTACCTTGAAGAGAAGAATCTGGTTCCTGAGCAGTATGCCGGTGAGGGCACTGAGAGCAAAGGCTTTTATGATCCAGTGGTTGTTCAGGACTTTCCCCTTCGTGGCAAGAAAGTGTATCTGAACATTCGCCGTCGTCGCTGGATATTAAAGAAGAGCAATGAGTATATCTGCCGTAACTGGCGCATGTTAGCTGAGGGTACTCGTATGACGCAGGATTTTGCGTTTTTTTTAAAAGAACTATATTGATAATTATCCGATCAGCTGCAAGTTATTGGGTACTTTATATGGCGTTGACGGGGATTTATTTGAACGTCAATACCGTAACCATTTAAGTGGCTACCTCCACTGGGAGCAGCTTGCCCACGCAGAGAACTGGCTTTTGTTTGAAAAGAACATTGGTGCCTACGTCTGCATTGATGAAGTGGCTCTCTCTCGTGGAGAACTCTATACTGTGTTGATTAATAAAGAGGCTCACGGTGGTAAAGGCAGTATTATCGCTATCATTAAAGGTACGGCTGTTTGTACAGTCACCTCTGTCCTGCTTAAACTTTCCCGTCGTCGTCGCTACCAGGTACGTGAGATAACATTGGATATGGCCCCCATATGGCACAGATTGCCCGGACTTGCTTCCCTGCCGCCAAACGCGTTACAGATCGTTTCCATGTACAGAAATTAGCTTATGAAGCTGTTCAGGAGATGCGCGTGAAAGTTCGCTGGGAGGCTTTGGACGAAGAGTCCATACAGATTGCTTACGCAAAGGCCTGCGGAAAGATGTATCATGCGCCCGTTTTCGCTAATGGAGATACAAGAAAACAGTTGCTGGCAAGGAGTATTTATCTGCTTTACAAAAAAGAATCGCTATGGACTCAGTCACAAAGGATACGGGCCGAGATTCTATTTAAAGAATATCCCGATATAAAGAAGGGATATTATCTGGCCATGCGGTTAGGCTCAATCTATCATCAGTGTAAGTTTAAAGATATTGCTTTGACAAGGCTTGCAAGGTGGTATGATGAAGTAGACAAATCGGAGTTCCTCACCTTTGGAAGGGTAGCGCGCTCTATACAAACGCACTATCTGAATATAATAAACTTCTTTGAAAGAAGGGCTACCAATGCAGCAGCAGAATCATTTAATGCTAAAATCAAAGCGTTTAGGGCACAGTTCAGAGGAGTAAGAGATAAAGCATTTTTCTTGTACAGACTCGCCAAATTATATGCATAAAAAGAAAAGCCCTCAGATTTTTACATTGATCCCTTTTTTGTCTTTTAAGCAAGACTGAAACAATAAAAAAAGTCCTACAATACGTTGATATTGTAGGACTTGTCTCTTTTTTGTCGCCGTTTGGCTTTGTTCTTATGTGATCCGCCTGGTTTGTGAACCTTGCGGTATATTCTCCTAAAAATCAATATCTTCGGAATTATAAGCTTTGTATCAGTCACGCTTTAGTCCTTAAAAACAGTCCGCTTCTGTCCGGTGTCTGTCTGCTTATATCTTGGGTTCAAAAGTATGCATTCTTTTCAAATTACGCAAGTCTTTGATTATTAATATTTCAACTTAGGTGCAAGGTGCAAGCTATATATACATATATATGCTTGCACCTTGCACCTAAAATTATCTTGTCCTAGAAAAACTTTACAGATTAGTTTATTCTGCTTTATATTGTTTTATCATATTATCTATGGCAGATAATAGATTTTGAGAACCTTCAGTTTGTCCCCATATCTGCCAAAATTTAATCGTTTGGCTAGATGGTTTAATAGTGGGTTCATCAATCCTGATTCTAGAAGGGAGTAGAGTAGCATCACCAACGATGATGGCTTCTGCAATATCTAGCAATGATAAGTTATCTGCAATGTTGCCTAGATTATCTGGTAATAGTCTTTTTATCACGCTTTGATCTTCTACATTTGTTAGCCGAAGGCTGATAAAGTTATTACATTGACTTAGGACTGTTCGGTTTACTTCTGATGGCCTTTGACTAATGATGACAAGCCCTACTCCATATTTTCTTCCCTCTTTAGCTATGCGTTCAAAACTTTTTAATCCAATTTCAGCTACTGAATCACTATGATCTAATTGCTGAACATAGAGGTGTGCTTCATCGCATAACAATGCAACAGGGTGTCGGGAACTTTTGTCACTCCACTGCTGGACAGAGAATATTATTCTTGTCATTAAACCAATTACCAAAGGTAAAATATCAGAGGGAACCTCAGAAAAGTCTATAACTTTCACTCCCTTCCCAGTACCATCATCCGTTCCCATTAATTTTGTGCAAAAAATCTTTAACCAATCTACATCCATTTCTTCAGAAGTTAGAGAAAACATAAATCCCAATCGTTTATCCTCTAATTTATTAGCTAATCTTTGATTAAACCTTGTTAGCTTTCCATTGTATGGACCTGCTTTTTCTCCTCTACTGCCTTCGACTTTTTCTTCATCTAATTCTTGAAGTTTTTGCAGTACTTCCTTCAAATCATATGGAACAGGGCTATCTAATGTTATTTGTTTTGTATATATTGTTCCCTCAACGTTGCTCTCTTTATGAGTTAGAATTTGTTTAGATAAAAGCATGGCTTGGTTGGGAGCATTCATATCGCTACGATCTAAAAGTAATGCTTGCATTTCTTCATAGTTCAGTAACCAGTAAGGAATCATTAAAATATTATTCGATAATTTATCTTTTGATATTAAATCATTTGGAGAGGCTATTTTGTATTGCTTAATTCCAGACTTTAAAAAACTTTCATTTGAATATTCTCCATGTATATCAAATAATATTGCATTCGCCATTTCTAAATCAGATATTTGCTCAACCAATTTTGCTACACAATATGATTTTCCACTTCCTGTAGAACCAACAATAGCTGCATGCCTTTGAAAAAATTTATCTCCATCAAGGTAAGCTACAGAGCTTTCATCCATAGAATATTTTCCAAGGTTTAACGGGTTAATTCCTTTTTCTATCTCGGCAGAAATTGTTTTCATTAATTCGGATAACTTTTCACCATCGATTTTATAACACTTAGCATCGATGTAAGGTAATGCTGTAACATTGCGTTTGAATACATTAGAGAATGTCCCAAGTCTATCATGAAGTTCACCTACAAATACCATTTTGATTGTGTTTACTGGAGTAAAATCTTCCATTTCATCATCATTGTTAGTTGATGATTTTCTAGCAATTTTCACAATCATACCAACTATATTGCGGCTTGAAAAAGGACTTTCTATAGCTATTAGTTGGTTAATTTGTAATGTAGATAAATTATTGTCATTTTCAACAACAGCGGTAGCAGTACCTGTATCGACACTATTAATGAGGGCAATAGCTTCATTCTTATTATAACTAAATATTGTTTTTTCTTTCATCGTATTATTGTTTTTAAATTATTTTACACAAACCTTCTATTGTCCAATATATTTCATTTGGGATGTTTAAAGCATCGGGTTCATTAGATATCCAAAAGTTAGTACCATTATGATTATCATCTTCAATAATAATATAATTGCTACATTGCTTCATTACTGACTCTTTTATTGAATCTGTTGCTTTTTTAGTAACTATAAGAATTGGTACTCTTTTTTTCTTTGAGTGGTTAATTAATTTAGGGTGTACATGACTATCATTAAATCCATAACCAATACATAAGAAGCCACTAGCTTCATTAAATATATTATCAACGATGGATAATAAACTTCTATGAGGGTCATTCTGTGTTTTTTCATACTTATTAGTACCTGGTGTAATAATGCATGGTGTACATCCTAAAGGTATATCGTAAGTATTAGGGAAACAGAAAATATCTTCATTTCTATAAAACCAATCTAATGATCCATGTACCTTCCAAATATTTATGCATCCTGTATAAGGCTTCAATTTAGCATATAGCTTAGGGTTCAGATCTGTGAAAAAGACACCTCTTAGGTTGTGTGAAAATCCTGTATTTAAGAATGCATCAGTTTGCGAGGCGGCATATTCTGCTATTTTATCATAATTGGTAGACACAATATTAAGGATAGCAGAATCTCTACCATATATAATGTGATTAAACAAAGATACTAAATTTATTTCTTCGCCTTGCTTTACTTTTTCATATATTTCCTTGTCCTGCTTTATTATTTTTTTCCAAACAAGTTCTACTATTTTTAGCTCAACCTCCATTGTAACCTTGATTTTTAATAGAGCTTCTTCTAAGCCTAAACCTGCATTTAAGTTATCAATGAATTTGTTGATACAATCTTGAGATTCCTCATTAGAATATGGATTATCTTTGAAAAAAGTTTTGAGTTCTAATGCTAAATCCCACATACTTGATATGTTGTATGAAATAGATGCTCCCGAACCTAAAACGATAACGGGATTGGCATTTATTACATTCTGAATCTGAGTAAATAATTTCTCCTTGTTAATCATGATTTCCAAGCTTATTCTACTAATTTATTTAGCTCCTCCTCAACTTCCTCAACTGTTGGTAGTTTGCTTTTTAAGTTTTCAGGAAGTAACTCCTTAACATTAAATTCACTTACTCCAATCGGTGACGAAATATTTTGTAATGCATATTCTACTTCAATCCTATCTTTATCTCGGCAGAGTAACATTCCTATAGTGGGATTGTCGTACTCGCCCCTTAAAGTATTGTTGATTAGGTTTTGATAAAAGTTCAACTGTCCTAAGTGTTCAGGTTTGAAATTGCCGTTCTTCAACTCTATGACAACATAAGCCCGTAACGGGATATGATAGAATAAGAGATCGCAGAAATATTCTTTATTATTCAAGTTCAAACAGTATTGCTCTCCTACAAAGGCAAAGCCTTTGCCTAATTCAAGAAGAAATTGAGTGATGTGCGTGACAAGCTGCTTTTCTATATCTCGCTCCCGTGCTTTTTGAGATACAGATACAAAATCAAACCAATACGGGTCTTTTACTACTTCCTGTGCCATATCTGCTGTTAGAGCAGGTAAGGTCTGCAAGAAGTTGGTTTGTCCTTGTCCGTAATGCTCATAGAATTGTTGCTTCAACTGATTCTCTAAAACACTTCTACTCCAGCCGTTAGATAGGGTTTGGTGCGCATAAAATAATGCTTCTTCTACGTTTTGGGCTTTGCTAATTATCACCTTTTGATGTCCCCAAGGTATATCGAAGATAATTCTATAGTTATCAGCTACTTGTAATTGTCCCTCAACTTGGGGGACAATTACATTATTAGATGAAAAGTGTATTTTCTCTGCGTAGAACTCATAGAAGTTCTTGCTGTAGTATAGGTTCTGACGGGAAAAGCCCTGCATATCAGGAAACTCATTGCGCAAGTCTACTGAAAGCTTGTTTATTACCTTGTCACCCCAATTCTGTTCTTTCAGCTTCTGAGAGATCATTTGTCCCAATCGCCAATAAAAGTGTATCAACTCCGTATTGGCTGTTTTTATCATTCGTATTTTGGTAGAACGAATTTGCTGCTTGATGGCTTTTAGCCACCCTCTATATTCGCTATCTATTGAGTTTATAGGATAATCTTTCATGTAACTATGTTTTTTACAAAGGTAAATAAATTTATGATATTATGTTTTTGAAATACATTCTTTTAGCACGGTTTAGAAGAAAGCACCTTGCACCTAAAGTTTGTATAACTTGTGTCTACTTTCTATATTTGGTAGGTTGTTCTTTAAACTGCTTTTTAAAGAACTTGTTAAATGCGCTCTGTGATTCAAACCCCAATAAATAAGTAATATCAACCAATCTAAAGTTCTGTTCTAAATATTTTTCTGCTAATTCTACTCTAACTTCATTTAGGATAGTCTGAAATGAAGTGCCTTCATGAAACAATTTACGTTGAAGCGTTCTCTCCCCTATATTCATTCTTCGAGCAAGTGTTTTTAAGCTAATGTCCATTAGCGGCATATTTTGTAGTAGTTGCTCTCGAATAGAAAGTGATAAAGGTGGGTGGGAACTTCCTTGCGAAATAGAATTGATTATATTTTCTACAGTTGATAATAATTGACTATTAGCCATCAGAATTGGTAAATTAAGAATTGATTTATCAAATAATAATACAAATTTATCTTTGCTATAAATCATGGGGAAGTCAATAAACTCGTTCAAATCGTCATTGTTGCTTTCTCCTACATACATAGAATACACATTTAAAGGCTTTATACGTTTCCCCGTAAGTGTATAGAGTATTTGTAGAGTGAGCCCTATCTGACACTCGTACAGTTGTCTTGTTGCTAAAGGATATTGTTCTGCAAATGTCTTATCAATGTAGATTTCATGGTAAAAGAAACTTTTTTCAACATAGTTCTTATAACTATAAAGAGGGTTAGCAACTGGGGTATATATATTAGCCTTATCAAAAATATCTTTAACACTATTACAATTTAGATAGAGGTTGTACATAACTCCCGCTATTGTCACTGGAATAAGAAAACCTTTTTCTAACCCCAAACTCAAACAGCTACATTTGTTTACAACACGTTCAAGGTATGTGCCAACTATACCACTTGGTAATAGCGCCAATGGTTCATGCAGAGAGATAAATGGGAATCGAACTGAGTTGTATTGATCACTATTGGTCTTTACAGAAATGCTTTAGTTTGCTGGAACGAGTGCATGAAATGTCATAATAAGTCATAAAGGACTATGGAATTGAGCACCATAATGGGCACTACCTCATGGTTGATTGCAATGAATATATGCAAAAAAAGTTTGTGATACGTTCTAAATCTTGTGTGAAATTTTGTTTCTTCTATTCCATTGCCATGAGGCAGAAAGTATCATATGAGCTCCACTAGCAAGATGTTAAAAGTATATTCTCTTTTCCATGTTTTATTGCAGCCCTTATATTTTCTATGTAATTTTGTAGTATGAATTTAGATAGTAATAGTTTCATTATTAAAGCTCGTTTTATCGACCATATATTAAATTCTTTCTGTTCTGATAATATTTGTATTGGGCAAGAAGTAATGTATGGTACTAATCGTCTTTTGGCTGACTTGGTTTTAGTTGCTGATGGCAAATTATATGCATTTGAGATAAAGGCATACAATGATGATCTACGACGAATAGAGAACCAGCTAGCTAATTATAGAAAAATATTTGATTTCATATATGTAATAACTACAGAAAATCATCTAGCAAATATTAGAAATATTCATCAAAAAAAAGTTGGAATTTATGTGTTTAATCCTGACGGTACAATCTCAGAAAAGAGAAGAGCTCTTGAACAAAAAGTCTTCTCCAAAGAAGATGCTTTAAATACAATTCCAGCCCTTTTTTTAAAAAAATATTTTTCACTCCCTTCTACATTGACTGCAGATCAAGTAAGAGGAAAATTGATGAATTGTAAAAGAGAAATAGTGAAAAATAGCCTTCACTCTTATATGAAAAGTATAATATCATATAAGTATGAAAACTTTATTGAGAATAAAGGTGAGGTGGTACATTTTGAAGATGTATCAATCCTTTCTTTAAGAAACTATTCTGTTTTAAAATGAATATTATCTTAACGATAGACGTCTTAATTGTTGCTCGATGTAAATATTCATTCTGACAGATATCCAAAATGAAGGTGATGAACCTGGAGAAGCGCCATCTGCTGCAATAATAATTTGGTTTATTCCCCAATTTTTAATTTCAGACGGGAATCTCCTATCTCTTGTTGCATCTACAGCTACTAAGGAATAGGTTACAGCATATCCTTTAGGTACCTTTCTTCTCCGATAGTAAAAAATTTCTGTTTCTAAAGGAACGTCAATTCTTGGTCGCCAGCCATTTGCCATTATGACATTATCATTTCTAATAGGATTTATACTACCATAATCACTATACATGATACTTATATCTGGAATAGCCTTTGAAACCTCTCGGTATAAGCGGATTTCTGTTAGTTGAAGTGTAGATGAATCATCCTCACCGATTTTGTCAGGAAATGATGTTGATGCCAATATGAAGTTTACATGAGGTATTTTATTATAAACATCTTCAATAATCCTCACAGCTTGTTCTTTGCATGAAGATAATTCAGAAGCTCGGATATAGCTACAATCAATAATAAAAAAGAATTTTTTGTCACTTGATATTGATTTTGATATAATATCTATATCATCGCTATATCCTTCATCTTCAATATTACATCTATAGGAAATTCCGCTAAATTTTTTCAAAATTGAAGATACTTGTTTTTCTAAATTATCTTCAAAATAATCATCATCAACATTTAATAATATTGAAGGATAAATGTCTTTGAATATATCTTTCTCCTTTATTTCTATTAAAAAGTTAATCCAGTTTTTATATCCGTTATCTGGTATATAAAACATATCAATTTGAGTACTGGACAATGCTGGCTCCGTAGTTAAATCTAAAATAATATCCATGTTGCCAAAACATTCTGCTAACTGATCTATCCGCTTTTGAATATCTCCAATCGTGTCTTTCTTAGTTTTTCGACCTCTTGTTAATTCTATAATAGGAAATATTCCTTTTTTATTAGAAAAGTTTCTAAGAGCCCTTATCTCTGAATCTCCAGTCTTAAACAAAAGTCCATATTTATTCTTCATCGTCAATCAATTTATAACCTAAATCAATAAGTCTGTTTCTCATAGCAATAAGAGATACTCCAAACCTTTTAGCTAACTCTTTTAAAGATAAAATATCTTCTGATATTGCTGCTTTTATAGATTTCTCAGGCATAAGTAATTCTGCAGCAAATTGATTTGCTTCATACTCTATCATAGTTTTATTTTCCTCTTTTCTAAAAAAAGCCGTGTCCTCAAATACTGAGTAATCATTCCGATGTAAACAATAATGGGCGAATTCGTGCGCTAAAGTATATCTTTGCCTAGCGTCATTATGCTTAGAATTCACTACTATTGTCCATTGTTCCCCCTCTTTTTCCAATTTACCTGATATTTCAGGTGACAAGGGGGCTTTCCTAATTGTTATATTATAATCTTTAATTAAGCGATCTATATCTAATTGATTATTAATAATCAAATCATTATGAGATGCATAATCTAACATCGCTTCTGCATTCAATTTAATTGGAGAAGCTCCTTTTCGTCTTATTCCTCGAACTCCCATGATTATTTTTTTACTTTCAATCTTTTTAAATCAGCTTTATTTTTAACTTCGCTATCATCTTCAAATTCATCCCATTCTGATGACTCTTTTAGGTCTTTCAGCTCGGCTTCTAATTTGTTAATTCTTTCTGTAGTATCAAAAAGAAGTTCTTCTATCTTGCCTTTTGTATTTTCAATAATTACATTTTGTATATCTGGGGATTTCCTCAATAGCTCTTTTACTTGCTTCTTTACTTCATCTACAGTAATGAATTTTAAATGAAAAAATGTAACCAAAGAAAATATTGCGAGTAAAGCAACTAAAAATGTTATAACTGTATTATAGTAATTAACAACATTGTTTGTATACTCTTGTGGCGTTAACAATACACCTTGTTCTTTAAGTTTGTTTATTGATTCTATCTTTGCATTAATTTCTTCGATTGAAATAGAATCATGCACAGCTTCAATATTTGCAATGTGTATAGGGTGTATGACAGAATTATGTCTATGACAAAATAGACATATTGCTATAGCAATGCATATGAAAACTATACCTCCGATAAAACCACCTACAAATCCTCTCATTTTTATTATTTTTATACCTAATCACAAAGATAATTATAATTTTGGTTTATCCATATTTTAGTTATCTCTTTTACAATTTACTTTTTAGCAGAACAAGTTGTAAAATTAGAATTGCCTGTTTGTTGAAGCTCAAAAGTTCTTTGCATGTGATTTCCTCCATTTCTAAATATCAAGCTATATATTGTGTCTATTCCAATACTCAAAACATTCTTTCTGTAAATCACTTAAACGAACATCTATAACCAGTGTGTCGCAGAGCTCAAAGAATCCTTCGCTAGGTAAACCTGTGGATTTGAGTACAACAATAGATGCCAAGATAGGTTGTTTGTTCTCTATATCGTATCGGGTAATCTTTTCTAATATTGTTCCCAGACTATATACAAGAGTAGCATCTTCTTCTTTCACTAAGTCGGAATAATATAATGTCTTCCCCTCAGAAGCGACCTTAATAAGTTGCTTTCTGATAGTCAATTCCTGTTCTGTTAATTCTATTGTAGACATATCATTTCATATTTCCCGTAAAAGTATGAAAAAACAAGGACTTGATTGATAGGTTTCTAACTTTTTATGCAATAAATGTGTAACTTTGGGGCACTATGACGTATCTGTCATATTGTGGAGTTCCATTGTTCGCAAATCATTTGAAAACAGAAATTAAGGTCTATATAAAAAGGAACGACTCTTGAAAAAGTTCTGTTAGTTATAAACCTACAAATATATGAATAATAAGAATATCTTTACTCAGAACTGCGTCAAATACTCACTGAAGAATGCAACGCAAGAGTTCTCCTTGATACGTCTGCGTATGACGATTGGTGGGGTTCGCTTTAGCTACTGCCTACCAGTGGAATACAAAATCAAATCTTCATATTGGGATAAGGAAGCAGGAAAAGCCATAGAAGATGTCAAAAGGAATAACGAGCTAAAAGGCAATCCCATGCTGCAAGTTGCGCTGCGTAACATCAATAAAGAAATTGAAAAAACGACTAATACCTTAATTAAAATAATAGAGAGCTACAAAAGTCGGGACATAACTCCGACAGCCAGTCTGATAAAGGAAGAGTTAATAAAGGCACTTAAGAAGAAGAAGGAAGAAGAGAAACCGATATTCCCCGACTTTATATCTTATATAGACTATTACATGGATTTATGCAAACAAGGTAAAATACTAAATGTGGATGGTACAAAATTGTCTCCAGCTACCTTAGCTACCTATAAATCCACAAGGAATATTTTAAAGAAATATGCAGCAGCCCGTAATATAACGATAAAGATAGAAGCTGTTAATCTAGAATTTCGTAATGACTTCATAAACTTTCTATATGATATAAAGCATCATAACGGTGAATACAAACTGAACTCAATTGGTAAGTTTATAAAGACGATTAAGGTGTTCATGCGCCATGCTTTCGATAACAATGTCACTACAAATAATAGTGTATTCAAGAAGGACTTCGTTCCGTTAAAGGAAGAAGCAAATACAATCTACCTTACCGAAAACGAGTTAGCTGCCTTGTATGCTCTTGAATTGCCAACTAATCAGGCAGAGGTTAGGGATTGCTTCTTGATTTCGTGTTATACGGGGCTAAGATATTCTGACATATCCAGACTAAGTATGGAGCATATTAATCTGGAAAAAAACACAATAACAATAGTTACTTATAAAACACGTAATCAAGTCGTGATCCCGATACATCGAATTGTAAAGGAGATATTGGAGCGCTATGGAAACAAACTGCCGAAACCGCAATGTAACCAATCAACGAACCGAATGCTTAAAAAGTTATGTGAACAGGCTGGTATTACGGAAATTATATCATATACCGAAACCGTTGGTGGAACACATAAGGAATGTACAGCCCGTAAATGTGACAAAGTTACTACCCATACAGCCCGTAGGAGTTTTGCTACCAATGCGTATAAACGAAACGTGCCTACGCTAGCAATAATGGCAATTACTGGGCATAAGACTGAAACTTCATTCATGAAGTACATCCGCATTAGTAAAGAGGAAAATGCCCAGTTGTTGCAAACACACGAATTCTTCGTCTAATCCTCATTGATGTAGATAATGTAGCAAATGTAGTTTTTTTCTTATACTTATTCTTTTTTCTTTTTCCAAAATAAAGTGTTTTTTCTTTTAATATTAATTTTACTTTGAGAGAGCGGAGGGCAGGTTGTGGGCGTAGAACGCCGCACAACCTGCCCTAATTAATATCTCCTATTTCCCAAAGGCGTTCTACGTCTACAATCTGTTCTGACGGTCTCTCAAAGAGAGAGCGGCTTAATCATTGGTATGTACTTTTCCTTTTTGGAAAAATTAGATGTGTATATGGATAATATAGAATGTTCATCTTGAACAATTCCTTTCTCCTGCATGATAATGAAGTTCATATGAAGAAAGAGGATACTCTGCTGAGTAAAATATCAACCATTATGACCTTTTAAATGCTTCTTTTTGTTAAACGGAAATTATTTAATTATTATTAACATTGGATTTGTTTTCTCTAGCTCCCGCTGGGCGCTTCGACTTTAATGCAACCTGTTTAAGTGTCTGATTATCAGACGTTGTATTAGTGTTTAAGAGTGTATAAATGTTTGCTTGCTATTTTTTACTATTGTAGTTTTGCATCAAAAATTTAATATTAAAATGCTTATGGCAAATATTATTGTATGCGATGCAAAAGAACTTCAAGCTCTAGTACGAGCGGAAGTAGAAGCGGCTGTTACTGCTGTATTGAGTGCTCAAAACAAGCAATCTCAAAAGAGAAATGTTGCTCCCGCTTACTTGGGGCGCAATGATGCAGCCGAACTGTTAAGAATTAGCCTCTCTACTTTAGGACGGTTAGTCCAACAAGGACATCTAAAATGTAGAAAAGTAGGTCGTAGGTCTCTCTTTCTTCTCTCAGATTTAGAAAAAGTAGTGCTAACGCTTAATCAGTAAACAACAATGGATGCAGTAAAAAGAAACGTACTGAATGAGCTCTGTAGACTTGTCCAAGAACATAACATCTCTTTCAAAAGTCTGGATAATGATAAAAGTAAAGCTGGTTTGATCGTAGAGGTGGTAAATACTGTCTTGTGGTTGGCTGATAAAGCAGAATCTGATTTTGTGTGGAGAGGTGGTACACATTATATATATGTGAAAACCCATTGGGAGCAGATTACTTCTAAAGAAATAACTCAGCTTCTTACAACTGTTGCTAATCTTGGGGAAATCCATGAGTATAAGGCAAAACACCATCGGTTTGGGGAAGAGTTGTATAAGCAATTCCGCTCGGTCGTGAAAGACATGGAGACTCAAAATACAGACGTTGTTAAAATAAATTGCGACAATGGAACAGTTGTATTTGGAGTTAATTTTGTAGAACTACGTCCTTTTGATAAAAGAGATTGTTTCTTTTATAAGTTGAATTATAGCTATAAACCTGATGCCACTGCTCCTGAATTCCAGCGAGTTTTGAATGAAGCTTTGCCTTTGGACGGACAAATGATATTACAAGAATATATTGCCAGCATTTTCTTTCCTCGTTTCAACCATCAGAAGGCTTTGCTTTTATATGGACATGGTGGAGAAGGTAAGAGTTTGATAATAAATATTATCTCTGCTGCCTTAGGGCGAGATAATGTTGTAGAGCGTTCTGTTGAGAGTTTGTGTGCAGAAGAGAGCCGTACAGTTGCTGATTTGGAAAACAAACTATTGAATATATGCTATGAAATGGGTTCTAAATTTAATATATCCAACTTTAAAAGGCTGGTATCCAAAGAACCCATGACTGCCAAGCGCCTATATATGGATCCGTATACTATATATGATTATGCAAGCCTACTGTTTGCTTGTAATGAACTACCTAAGAATATAGAATATACGAATGCGTATTTTAGAAGATTGATGATTCTACCTTTTCTCAATCAAATTCCGGTAGAAAAGCAAGATAGAACACTTGGCGAAAGAGTTATACAAAATGAACTGAGCGGAATCTTGAATTGGATAATCAAAGGTGCAGAGCGATTGCTTGCACAAGGTTGTTTCTCTAAAAGTGAATTGGTAGATAGAGCGTTAGCCGAGTATCGGGTTGACGCTGATAGTGTAGCGTCTTTCATTGATGATAGTAACTATGAAAAATCAACAGAAAACAAAGACTGTATGGCGCTCAAATATTTGTTTGAGGAATACATGAATTATTGTAGCGAATCAAACTGCCATGCGTGTTCACGCAAGACATTTTCGTCACGTTTAAAAGGGCTGGGGTTTCAATTAGTTCGTAAGTCACAGGGCATGTTTGTTTTTATTAAAAAAGTACCTCTTGATGTTACTGCTGCAGAAGAAATTAAATCGAATAAGGAATGGACTTTAGAAGAAGATTATTCATTAAAAAACATATTTATATGAAAAGAGATTACTATGATGAGCTTGCAAAAAGTGAGATATTGGATATTAAAACAGAGTGCGAGCATACTAAATCTTGTGTTGCTTGTATAAGGAGAAGTGAATGTGGACATGTAAACCGAAGTGAAAAGGCTAAAAGATATTATTGCTTAGATCGCAATAGGAAAAAGATTACATTGCCTCCTTATATTATCCTGCAATATATTCACGTATTGACTAAGGGGTGCGGATTTGATAAAGATGCAGTAATTGAGATTGTTGACGATTGTACAAAGTACATTGTCTCAGAAAATAGAGATAAGCTAAAGGCTGTTGCAATGGAGCTGATTCTGCCGGATGAAAGCTATCAATACTTGTGGTATGATTGAAAAGATAGGGAGAATGAGGCGTTTCATTCTCCCTATCAAGTTTAACATTCGTATCTTCTTCGGTAACGTGTGATCTAATCCTTTTACTCTCCAAATATATAAGTAAAAACCTATGATTATTATGAATGAATTCTTAGTATTTGATACAATAAAGATTGTGACACATAGTACCTATCTCAAAGCATTGGATAAATCAGCCTTTACAACTGATATTGATTTGTCGGATGAAAGAACTATAAGGTCAGTAACCTTTAATTCTCAGAGAAATAGAACTATTGTTCCATTTGAATTGTATATCCATGCCAATTTATTATCAGGAAAGATGAGCATTGAATTTTCTTCTAAAGTATTATGGGAAGATTATCCTAAATTAATATCTTCTGAAACATTTGCTCAGTGTTTGCAGAATATAAACGAAACAGGAATCTGTGCATTGGATATTGACCGTATCATGGAAGACTGCTATGTTACCAAATTACATATTACTAAAGATGTTGAATTAGAACTTACGCCAGCTATATTGGATAGCCTGAATCTTTGTACAGGCAATTTTCGGCGATATGACTGGAAACGCTATAAAACAGCTATTTTGTTCTCCAAGAATGTTAAATCATCGAATAGTAAAGAAGCGATAAGTATCTACGATAAGGGAGTGGAAATAGTGCAAGCTAAAAATAGAGGATTCTTGGGGTTGGTAGAAAATGCTGATAAGATTATTGAATATTTTGTTGGGAAAACCCGCTTTGAAGTTAAACTTGAAAATATGAGCAAAATAAAGAAAGAGCTAGGAATTAAAGATACTAGCTTAAAATCAGTGTTTAGTGTAAAGAAAAATGTAGTTCTTTCTCAATTTGATAAGATATTTACGGAAAGAGCCATCTCAAACAAAGTGAAAATAGAAACCCTTTTGGACTTTGGCATATGGAATATTGTCTGTAATCATAATGGAAATCTAAAGGCTATTGAGCAAGAAATAAAAGATTTGGGAATTTATGGAAAAGGATCAAGAGCCGCTTTCGGAAGGACAATGAAACGGATAAAGGAAATGGCTCAAATATGGGGTAATCAGGAAATGGAAAAGGATGTTGTTCTTGAAAAGGTACGCTGTCTATTAAGCCAATAACTAATAAGGTATAAACGTGCTACATATGACGAGGCGTCATATTGGATTAGTAAAGTCATATACTTGAAAATCACAATATGACGCCTCGTCATATCTGATAAAGACGGAACGATTCTTGAAAATCTTCTCTGAATATAAAGCAATAACTAATGAAAATATACATCTCAGGACAGATAACAGGACTGAAAGAAAAAGAGGCAAAAATCTATTTTGACAGAGCTGAAAAAATGTTACTAGAAAAAGGTTATAATCCGGTAAATCCAATGCGTATCAATCCTCCGATAAAAAATAAATCATGGAAAGATTACATGATAGATGATTTGAGGCTTTTATTTGATTGTGAGGCGATTTATCTTATTGATAATTGGCAGATGTCTAAAGGGGCAAGAATCGAATATTATATTGCGAAAAAGCTTGGAATGAGTATAATAGAGACTATAGAATAATTATTAACTAAAAACATTATTGTATGAATAAAAAGGAATTGGTAGATGCCATTGCAGAGGAAACGGGAATGAATAAAAAAGAATCTCGAAAGCTACTTAACGTAATAATTGGTATTGTCATTGAAGAGATGAAAAAAGATGGGAAACTGCTTCTTATGGGGTTCGGAACATTCTTTGTAAAACAAAAGCCTGCAAGGAGGGGAATGAACCCTAGCACTTTTGTGCCTATTGAGATACCTGCAAAGAGAGTTGTGTATTTTAGACCTAGCGCTTATTTGAATTCTTTGTTGAAGCGAAAAAGAGGACGAAAGCGGATAGTCAGAAACTAAAGTTTATTTGCTGAACCAGTTGTGTCTTGCCGCTCCTGTAAGCTATTAAGTTTTAGAGTTGATCGGAGGGAAAAAATCAGCAGGTGAGCAATTAAAATCTTTAGCAATGAGATAAAGTTGATGTACACTATATTTAGTATCAGAGTTTTCACTTTCAACTTGTCCTATGAAACCAGCGGAACAATCTAATATCTCAGCCATACCTCGCTGAGATACTTTTAGTTCTTTCCTCTTTTCTTTAATCTTATTAATCACAAATAAATCGATCTCTGACTTCATAAAACATTGTTTTTGAATTTGTAAAGATGAAAAAAAGATTTATCTTTGTGCTTAGAAATACTAAGCGACGCAAGAAAAACTATGAGTATGAACAAAAAAATAATGCAAAAGGGTTGGTTTTATGAATATGAGGTTGAAGAAAAATATCGAAGAAGCTATAATTGCGAACTTACAGATGTGCGTTACGTGTTAGGGGAACAATTCGATACGGATAAACGGAATGTATTGATTTGTATTGGCGTCAATCCTAGTATGGCAATGCCAAACTTCCTTGATCCAACACTAAGGAGAGTGCAAGCCTATACAAAAAAAAGCGGTGAATATGGAGCATGGTACATGTTGAATGTCTATCCGCAAAGAGCGACTAATCCAAATAATATGGATACAGATGATAATTATTGCATGGAGATTCATCTACGTAATCTTGCAGCCATAGAAGAACTGTTATCTACTATTGAACAGGCAGATGTGTGGTGCGCTTGGGGTGCGGTTATTGACGATACAAAACGGACATACTTGTCTGAACTGTTATTCGGAAATGAAGATAAGAACATACAAGGTATAATCAGTTTGTTCAGTGGAAATTATCATTTCAAAGCATATGGGGCTACTATAAAGGGCTATCCCAAGCATCCCCTTTTGATAGAAAAAGAAGCCAAATTGAAAGTTTTAAACGAAGTGGGATTGGAAGAATTATCAGATAGAATTAAAAAAGTATTATACGATAACTAATAAAATTATTAATTTATTAAACAACAAATTATGAAAGTAAAAGTGTTTTTTATGGTTGTAGGAGCTTTGTTTTTAGCTTCTTGTGGAGGTAATAAACAGACGAAATCGGAAGATAAGACTGTTGAGTTGAAACCTTATGAGAAAAAAGTAAAAGGTTATTTGTCGGATGTCTTTGAGGTTGTTGAAGGTACATATAAAATGGAATGCAAACGCAATATGTTTCTTGAAGGACAAATACAAATAAAAATTAAATCCATAGGTAAAGGAGAGCCATCAGATTATGGATTCCATGATGGCAATCATGGACCACTCTTCTTAACCGTTTGTAATAAGGAAGGACAACCTATAGCTAATTTTACGGATATACCAAGTAGTTTTGAGGCTGATGGGCTTCTAAAAGATATGGTCTCTAAAGAAGGGGATGAAAATTGGATACTATTTAAAGATTTCCTAAAGGACATACTACCCGAAGATGCTGCTACATTTTTTATCACTAGCAAAAAGATTGAAAAAGATAAGAGGGGCTCATTAGCAAGTCGTAATAATGAAAGCGAAGATAACGATGAAGATGATACACTCTCTGATACAGGTGATAAAAAATGGGACAAAATGCTAGACGACTACGAAGCATACGCTGATAAGTATATAACAATGATGAAAAAGGTAAATGATGATGATAGCTTGGACGCATTATTTGATTATCCCGACTTACTTGAAAAAGCAAAGAAGTTAGAGAAGAGCTTGAAAGAAGCTGAAACATCAAAATCATTAAGCTCAAAACAAGTGAAACGGATGGCTAAAATTCAAGTCAAAATGATGAATGCCATGTCTGAAATGAATGATGACAGCGAGTTGTGAGAAGCGAGACATTGAAGTTATGGCGTCCCCACAAACCTTATTGAAAAATCCTAAAATAAGGTATAGATATATTTTTAGAGAAGCCGCTGCAGCATCATTGTAGCGGCTTTTTCTGTGAGCTATGTAGGAAATGATATATGCACTATGATTACTTTGCGACATTAAGACTAAATAAGGAAAAGAATATGAGAAGGTTAAATATATTCAAGTATAAACATGTAAGTGAGGATGCTATACAATCTGGTTTTACAGAATTGGATAACATCACATGCGGTTGGAAAAATGGGGAACTAATTGTGATTGCCGGACGTCCGGCAATGGGAAAAACGGCATTTGGATTGTCGATGATAAAAAATATCGCTATTCTTAATAGGGTTCCAGTTGCTTACTTTAGCCTTGAAATGTCTACTGTACAATTTATGAATAGGTTTTTATCAAACATAAGTGGTATCGAACGGTTCAAGTCTAAATTATACAATAAAAAAGAACAAATCTTATTGGATGAGGCAGAAAAAGTAATAGACAATGCTCCTGTCTTTTTGGATGACACGCCTGCGTTATCAATTTATGAACTTCGTACTAAAGCATTTCGCCTTGTGCGAGAATATCAAGTAAAGCTAATAATAATTGACTATCTCCAATTGATGAATGCCGGTGGTATGACTTTTGGTAATCGTGAAGAAGAGGTTAGTGCAATTACTCGTTCACTCAAAGCATTGTCTATGGAATTGAATATTCCTATCATTGCTTTCTCTCAGTTAAATCGTGGTGTAGAATCACGTGAAGGCATTAATGGAAAACGTCCTCAATTAAGTGATCTTCGAGAATCCAGAACTATTGAACAAGATGCGGATATGATTTGCTTTATTCATCGTCCCGAATATTACCATATATACCAAGATGAAAAAGGGAATGACCTACATGGGATGGCTGAAATCATAGTTGCTAAGAATCGTAATGGAAAGACGGGAAATACTTTATTAAAGTTTTTGAGTGACACAACCAGCTTCCAGAATATGACTTAATATATAAAATAATCATAGGTAAGTAGAATCCGGATGGTCTTTGGTTTGGAAGATTGTTCGGATTCAATGTATTACCTCTCAATCTCATGTGGTAAGAATTATAAAGCTCTTTCAACTATCAAAAGGTATGAAGCAAGACTACATAATCAGGTTCATTAACTGCAATACAAAAGATAGCAGTGACTTACAATTGAACAATACGGAAACCTCTATCAGAGAAATCAAAACATGGATGCAGCAGCAAGAAGCCAGCTCATTGCTTGTAAGGCATCAATTCCATATAATAGGAAATGAATCCTGTGATCTGGAACTTGAAGACCTGTATAATCTGTGCAGGAAAATCCAAACACTTGTCTCTAGTCCCTTATCATGGGATATTATTGAGAAACCGCTCAATGAAGAAGATGAGAATCTGGTAGGATACTTCTTGTTGTACTGACTGAAGAGGCATTGAATGCCTTCTCTGTTGGGTAGTGCGGGCTCTGCCGGAGCCCAATACGCAACTGAGTTATTGGCTTAATCAGCCTGCTGGTTGAGGGTTGATTCATTACAAGACAAGTGTAAATACAAAGCATAAAAGGTTGTATATCAGTAGATTATTCCGAAATATCGGAGTGGGCACCCATTTGGGCTCCCAAAAAGAAGAAGCCTTGTAAGTTCTTGTCTTACAAGGCTTTTCGTCTTTCGTTTGTGGTGCCACCAGAACTTCAAGTTGTACATTGAATGATGAAAAAATATCATCCTTGTCTAAATCAATATCCTCAAATTGCTTTAGAATTGTATTGAATACTCCAACGGTTATATACATAAGTTCAAATGTCGTATTTGGACAAAAGTATGGCATATTTTTCAATATGGCAAATTAGAAACAAGATTAATTTTGCACCTGATTTCAAATGAGTTTAAAATAGCGAATAATAAGATATGGAAATAACATATAACTCGACGAATTTTTATTTAGAGCCCTGTAAGGGTGGTTTCTTGCTTATTGATGCGGGGTGGAAGGGACAACTAAATGTTTTTCTCAAAAAACTACATCAAATAGGAGTTAAGCCTCTACAAATTCAGTATATCCTATTGACACATCATCATCATGACCATACTGCAATTGTGTCTGAATTAAAGGAACTTACTGGTGCTAAGCTAATTTTATATAAAGATCAGTTAGTTTATATAGAAAAAGGAGTTACAAATTATAAGAATTTGAAACAATATAATAAGCTATTATGGATGATAGATAGAATAACAAGACCTTTTATTAAATATCAATATCCAGCCATTAATCCTAACGAATTGGATATTATAGTCAATTCTGATATTGATGATTATATTTTAAGAGATATTGGTGTTCAAGGGAAGATAATTACAACTCCTGGACATTCTCATGACTCTATTTCTGTATTGCTTGATAATGGAAATACTTATGTTGGAGATTTAGTAATGAATATGTCTAACATGAAGATTATAGGGAATATACCATTTCCAATAGAAGCAGAAGATTATTCACAAGTTAAGCATAGTTTAAGAAAACTCTTAAACTTGGGGGCTACTGTGCTTTTTCCATCACATGGACACCCTATAAACAAAAAAATAATTGAAGATGCAATAGAGTAACTTACTTGTATTTATAATTAACATATTTAAATGAAGCAATTTTCAGATGAAATAAGAACTAAAATCAATGCAGAGATAGAAGCATCCTGTATTGATAATGATATACCTTCTGATAAGGCTCTGCATATGATTAACTTCATCAGACCTTTGTTTGAAGAGTTAAGAGAGTATATTCACAAATATAGCTTTCTGAATAATGAAGAAGAAATAGATTTCTTCAAAAACATTAAACCATTAATTCTAAGTAAATTAATATATTACAATGATATTTATACGCTTGAATTGAGAAAGCCTAATGGTAATAAAGAAGTGGTTAAGGAGTATTACAAGAAAAAACAGACTACAATAACAGATTTCTGCAACAACAATCTTGATTTTTACCAGTATTATCGTTCTAAAGCGACACATTTAGACCGATACTATTTCCTTAGAGGGCATGAGAACTACAAGTTGTGCCATAATTGTGGGCTATTGGACAAAGATCCTTTGTTTTCTACCTGCTGTGATCATAGAGTAGCCAAGATGTTGGCTTATGATATGCTAGAAATTTACCTGCAACAGCGATTACAAGACGTAGAAAGGATAGAAGTAGTAGAAACTAGTCGAGCTTCTCTTCCTGATAACCCATTTCGATGGACGGGCACAAAGATTGCTGCCATTGAATTGGGGTATGCCATATATGCTGCCGGAGTACTGAACAATGGAAATACCGACATAAAGGAAATAATGACCTATATAGAAGCGTCTTTCAAAATAGACTTAGGTGATTACTATCGTACTTATCTCACCATCAGGGAGCGCAAAAGGGATAGAACAGCCTTCCTCAACAGCTTAATAGAAAAACTCCTTCGGAAGATGGACGAAAACGACAATTAATCTCCCTTTAAGGTTCTACCGATTATTTTCTCTTTTCGCAAGTCCCTCATAAATTACATGGACTTTTGAAAAGAGAAAATATTTTTTTGTCTATACATGAATGATAGAATGATGTTTACCTACCTTTCTTTCTTTCAGTCTTACTTTCATACAGCCTTGCAATCTTGACATCTTGTAATCAAGAAAGCAAGAAAACAAGTTGTCAATAAATCAAGCTATCAATATTTCAAGAAAACAATATTTCAAGAAAACAATATTTCAATACAATGCTAAAAACTCATCGGTCGGGGAACGCCCAGCGGCAAGGGGCGGGACCACCCGTCCCGATGAGCGAAAAAGATGTTTATTTGAGTAATTTTTCTTTCATTGGAAACACGACTTTGGAGTGCTTTTCTAAAAGAGTTCAGAGCTGCTGGAATTAATCTCAGCAGCTCTGAACACACCTTGCTGCTGTTATCTGACGATAACCAATTTCAGTCACCTGAAATTCATTTAGCCATATCTAATTTACGCACCAATAATTCCATATCATTGCTAACCTTCACATCAGTAATTCGTGCATAGATTTGAGTGGTTCTAATATTGGTATGCCCTAAGATTTTAGATACCGTTTCAATCGGTACTCCATTGGCTATCAGGACAGAAGTCGCGCATGAATGACGTGCCACATGAAATGTAAGGCTCTTATTTATAGAGCAAATAGACGCAATCTCTTTCAAGTACTCATTGACTTTTTGGTTACTTATAATTGGCAAAATCATCCCGTTTGGTAACTGGTCTTTGTACTTTTCAAGAATGGCTTTAGGCACATCAAGCAGTCGGATGTTAGATGCAACATTGGTTTTGTGGCGTTTGGTCATAATCCAAAGATTGCCATCAAATGCGGTGCGAATGTTTTCTTGGGTAAGTTCGCATACATCAATGTACGAGAGAGCCGTATAGCAACTGAACACAAATAAATCTCGTACCTGTTCCAGCCTTTTAGAAGCAAACTTCTTGTTGTAGATGGTGGTTATCTCTTCCATCGTCAGATAATCCCTGTCGGTTTGCTCAAACTTAACCCTATAATTCCCGAAAGGATCAGCAGTAACCAACCCTGTGTTCTTGGCAAAGTTTATAATCGTGCGGAAACGCTGTATAAACTTCATCGCTGTGTTGTGGCTGCATCCATGATGGTTTTTGATGAACAACAGGAAATTATCAATGAACACAACATTTATCTCTTTGATAAGCATATCCGAAACCGAATACTTGAACTTCATAAACTCGATAAGACGTTTCTTTGTTAGTTCGTAACGTGAATACGTTTTGTCGGTAGTGTTCATTTTTACCTTTTGAAGATATTGCTCGTTGTGCATCTCAAAGAACTCAATTAATGTTTTACCCCGTTCAATCTTACCTAAAAAGGCATTTTTTACCCGTTCAGAGGTCACATAACCGTCTTGCTCCAATAGAGTATGGTAATGTTGGTGTACGGTACTGCGGATGCTGTCTAACATTGAATTAATACTTGCGGCTTCTGCACTTCTACCGGAAGCCTTTCCTGTACTGACATTCCAGTTGGCAGGGTTTATTTCCATTTGTGTGTTGAACTGCGACACAATTTGGTCGATGGTGATACGCGCGATAATTGGTGCATTACCGTTCTTTTTCGCTGCATTTCGCTTGACGAAAAATAGGAGCTTGAAAGTAGTCCTCATAATCTCATTTTTTTAGTTGCAAAATTAATTTTATTGATTGTAAATGAGATATTTGCAGGGTAGACAAATGTGGACAGAGATTAGCCATTTTGGGACATTCCGTGACCTATTTTTCCATGCTTTTGTATTGGTCACGAATTGGTCATAGAAGTGTGTCTTTTCGTGACCTTTTGGTGTCTTTGGTCACGGACATATACAAAGAAAAAACTCCTGCAATACCTTGATATTGTAGGAGTTGTCTTCTTTAAGTCTTGTTTTGACTTGTCTTTCAGTGATCCGCCTGGGATTTTCACTTTATGGCTGTATGTGTTTGAAACACAAACGCTTTCTAAACTACTAAAATCGTACCGTAACGATTTAGTAACGATTTCCAAAATGTTGATTTGTCTGCTTATGACACCGTTATGTCTGCTTAACTTTCTGGGTTCAAAACTACAACTTTCATTTTAATCTACCAAACCATTTGAGTATTAAATAGATAAAAATATTTTTCCAGTGCAATGTGCGAGCCTATATATAGGTATAGGCTTGCACATTGCACCGGATTGTCCAAGGATGTTTGAGGTGTTTAAGGAATTGTTACAGGTTAAATAGAAGAAATTATCAATTTTGTAATGCTATCTGATTCCTTAATCCACAACAGACTAACCTTGATGCCGCCATCGAATAATGCGAAAGGTGCAAAAACAGCCCTTTTAAGACCTCATCCGGTCACATCATAGGCAAAGACCATCGCAGACCATGCCTTTTATGTTGGAGCAGTTAAAATAACTGGAAAGAAGCCAAAGAAAGGGTAATTTGCTGGCGAGTACCAAACGAAAATGGAACAGGGCAACGGCTCACAAAAGAGGATATGGGCTATGAAATCGGGCGTATTGAAACCTATCACCCCGCTCCCTGTATTGGGACACTCTAAAGCGGGATGAGATATTGCGCTTCTTTCATGACCTTTTCGAGATGGGGATTGACTAATACAGGTGCGGGCGGGTTTTCCACCCGTTTCTTTTTCCATGAGCCAAAGATAATGCGGTAAAAAAGAAACAAAAAGCCGCTCTCATTAATTGATTTTTGGGAAATATTCTTTTAATTTCCAGCCATACCACAAATGTCCAAAAGGGCAGGCACATAGAAAACGGGCTTTTTTCCACGGTTTTGTTTTGCAAGTTTCACTTACACATCTATTGTCAGCCTTACAGTACTCGTATAAATCGCAATCATTGAATCCTTTCATGATATACATAATACTGCCTGCGGCTGTTATACATGCCAGTTTTCTTTTAGTTAGCTTCTTGTCTATACTGTTGTAAAAAAACGTTTCATTTTTACTGTTAGACAAAAGTGGCGTTCCTATTAAAGTAATAAAATCATTAAATACATTATTACTTTCCAATTGACCTCCTGAAACAAGTTTTGATAAAATCAAAGGGTCATTTTTTCTCCATTCGAAAGCCGTTTCAATAATAATGTTTATCCACTTTCTTAAAAGATAATGGTCTATAGTTGCAAATCGCTTGTTAAGACTTTTAATTGCCATATTCTTTATTTCACAGAGTCCATCAATATACGAAAAAGTATTACCATTTCCCGAAACGTTTATGCTATTTGAAATAAAATCACCTATAATATCCTCCCATTTTGTATATATTCCCTTTTTTTCAATTATTTCCAAGTAATCAACCAGCACTTTTGCTGGATGGGAATAATTCATCGCCAAGTCGCATAATGCAAATAAAAACTGTTTGTTATCGCTTAATTGAGGAATATAATAATCGACTAATTGCTTAACAATACAGTATGGATAATTGGGCGATTTAGCCATGTAAGGATTTCCATAAGTAATCTGTTCAGCTAAATATGCCATACTTTCACTAATATGATAACCACCTAATCTAAAAAGACGGAAGTTTCCATTGTCAGAAAAAGGAATGCATATTTTTTTTAGATTGATTTGTTGCCCATTATAGTTTTTAATATTGTCTTTAACAATCGGTTTCCCCGTTATTTTAAAATTATTTACGTCAACATGTTCAGGCAAGCCTATTTGTCCATTGACAAATTTATTTATAGCTATATTATATGCTACATTATCAACTCCCTGTTTTGGTGTGATTGGTCTTTCAAATTCTCCTTTAGGTAGTTTGTAGACGTGATTTGTAGCATAAGACAAGTATTCTCCATTTACATAAATATTATATAATCCAGTACTTGTCATTATATCTTGCAGGAAATGGATATATTCATGGAAGAAAGTACATTGCGTTTCTTTATCCCATTCTTTCCATTTCGATAAATCAACAGATCCTCTTATGTGCAAATGGAACATATTGGGCATATAGAAGCCTAATGTTTCTAAATTGAGATAACGCTTGTCATCCATAAAGTTGCAATTAAAATTTTCTGCAAAATTACCTATAAAAGAACACCTGATGAAATTATTTATCAAGTATTTTTCCGCAAGTTGCCTAAAGTTGCTTATTGAGATTTTAATACTTCGAGCAAACACCAGCACCATTCTGTCGGATTCAAAAAGTGGTTGCCTTTCCTGATTTCATAGTGCGGATGGTAGCCTGTCGTAAGCCCGCTGTTTCCTACACAGGCAATATTTGCCCATACTAAACGAATCTCCCGCATTTACTAACGTTTTGCTTAAATGGATTACAGCCAATTTTCGACACCCCAGAAGAAAAAAAGACGTATTTATTAATTCTAAACAGATCAATTATGCAGAATGAAAATGATTTAAGAGGGCTGGCAAAGGTCATGGATTTTATGCGGGTTATCTGTATTTTATTTGTGGTGATTAACATTTACTGGTTTTGTTACCAGTCGTTCCGGAAATGGGTATCAATATAGGGGTGATTGATAAGCCTGTTGAACTTCCTGCATACCGCCGGGTTGTTCTCCAATATTCTGTTTACCAAACTGTTTTCGGTGGTGTTTCTGGCACTCTACTATTTATGGGGACAAGGGGGGATTGCCAGTGCTGCTTTTCTGAAAAGTTTTTTGGAAGTTTTCTGAAAAGTCAAATTTGCAAAATGAGATTGGCTATGGTAGGAGATAGCCTACTGTTGTTCACACTATTTTATAGAATAAATCTTCCAGCAAATTTTATTAGGGTACACAACTATACAATATTGAATTCAGATATGATGTTGAATACTTGGTGCGAGCCTATATACATAAGTATAGGCTTACCAGATTCTGACTGCACTGTACCTCCCTCCCGCTATGCTCCATATTCAGATATTGAAAAAAAGTTATGCCAAGTTGGTAACAAGTTGGCAAATGCTCCGGCACTATTGGATGAACTTTGCAGCAAATTAAAACGATAACTGTAATATGGAAGTAATAACAATGGATAGCAAGGTGTATAAAGACCTTATCGGGAAAATTCAGCGAATAGCCGACTTCGTGGCAAAGGCACAAGTTATGCCTAAAGAGGAAAATGAGGTGTGGCTGGATAGTAATCAGGTGGCGGATACCCTGAATATAAGTACACGCACATTACAACGATTGAGAAACGAAAACCTGATAAGCTACTCTATGTTGAGAGGACGGTGCCTTTATAAACTTTCGGAAATAGAACGTGGACTGAATGAACGCATCATCAAATGCAAACCACAGGACAGAGAGAATTTTCGGAGGAATTATTTTTTGAATGATAATGAGAATGAATAAAGAGGATATTCTTCTACTAACAAATAAAGGCTTGGCGGTTTTCAAGTATTATATCCCATTTCCTTTTAAGCTCGGACGTAATTTCTTAAATCCGCTGTACAAAGATAGCAAGGCTTCGTGTAATGTGTATTTTGACCGAAGAAACGGAATGTACAAAATGAAGGATTTTGGGAATGATGATTATTCAGGGGACTGTTTTGCCTTGGTCGGCAAGCTAAACGGGTTGAATTGTAAAGAGGCTAAAGACTTTGTGGAAATACTGGCTATCATTGACCGGGATATGCACTTGGGCTTATCTGACAAGCCTGAAATGAGAATTTCCTCTACTACACCTGTTCCGGTGATTGCGGAAGTTACACATGTATCGAAAAGGAAGAAAGCAAGACCTTATACGTTGGCGCAAAAGAGCTTTACGGCTGCGGAACTTGCCTTTTGGGGAGAAAGCGGTATCACGCAAGAGGTGCTGAAATTGTTCCGGGTGGTTTCGTTGAAGAAGTTCAGCAGTGAAAATAACGAAGGGAAACCGTTCAGCATTGCGGCGACGGATAAAGAACCGGTGTTCGGATATACGGCGAAGCAATATGTGAAGGTGTACCGCCCGCACTCGGAGATGCGTTTTTTATATGCCGGGGATTTTGGGGAGAATTACTGCTTCGGGTTGGAACAGTTGCCTGCTAAGGGGGATTTGCTCTTTATTACAGGTGGTGAGAAGGACGTGATGAGCCTGACGGTTTACGGGTTCCATGCTATCTGCTTCAATTCGGAAACGGTGACTATTCCTGTGGGAATTATTCATAGGCTCTCTTTCCGGTTCAAACATATTGTCCTACTCTATGATGTGGATAAAGCGGGGCTGGACAGTTCGGCAAAACAAGAACTGGCGTTGAAGAACTATGGGGTGAAACGATTGTTGCTACCACTGGCGGGAACGAAGGTGGAAAAGGATATTTCGGACTTTTTCCGTTTGGGAAATAGCCGGGAGGATTTGATTAAACTATTTCTGGATTATCTGGATACAATATACAGTGAAACTATGTCTGCTCTGAAATCTTGTGAGGTGGATTTTAATAATCCGCCGCCCGTGGCACAAATGGTTGTGTCGGTGAATGATGTGCCGTTAGGCACGCAAGGGAATATCCTCTGTATTACCGGTGGTGAGGGAACCGGAAAAAGTAATTATGTGACGGCATTAATAGCCGGTGCCATCGGACAATCCGATAAGAATAAGGATAAGGTGATGGATACGTTGGGGGTGTCGGTCTGTGAAAACAGCAAGCGGAAGGCGATTCTGTTTTATGATACGGAACAGTCGGAGGTGCAGACGTACAAGAACATTACAACCCTTTTAAGGCGTTGCGGACGGGAAACGATGCCGGAATACCTGAAAGCGTATTGCCTGACGGGAATGAGCCGGAAAGAGCGTTTGCAGGCGATTATCCAAAGTATGGATAAGTTTCATTATCAGTTCAGGGGGATTCACATGGTGGTGATCGACGGGATTGCAGACTTGATTAAGGGTGCAAATGATGAAACGGAAAGTATTGCCGTGGTGGAGGAATTGTATCGGCTGGCGGGGATTTACAATACTTGTATCGTTACTATCCTGCATTTTATTCCTTCGGGGCTGAAATTGCGGGGGCATTTGGGCAGTGAGTTGCAACGAAAGGCGGCGGCAATTCTTTCTATTGAGAAAGATACTGATCCGTCGGTGTCGGTGGTGAAGGCGCTGAAGGTGCGCGACGGCAGTCCGCTGGATGTGCCTATTATGCAGTTTGCATGGGATAAGAATGCCGGGATGCATGTGTATCTGGGAGAAAAACCGAAAGAGGAAAAGGAGAAGCGGAAAGAGGATGAGCTTGTGGCAGTGGCACGGGATATTTTCGGACGGCAGGACTTTATCACTTATGTGGATTTGGCGGAACAGATTCAAGCGATACTGGACGTGAAGGAACGCACGGCGAAAAGTTATATCAAGTTCATGCGGGAGAAGGAAATCATACGGAAAGACCCGTCGAACCAGAGCTATTATATCATCGGGAATTTAAAACTGGCTGGGTTATGATACCATTGGATAAAGAAACATTCGAGGCGTATATGGAACGGTTGCTTGAACAAGTGGAAAGAGTTGTAGGCGTACTGGACAAGAAGAACAAGAAGCCGCAAAATTACCTGAACGGGGAACGGCTTTACGATAACCAGGACGTTTGCCTGTTGCTGAACATCAGCAAACGGACGTTGCAACGGTATAGGGATAATGGGTTGAAGTATCACACGATCCTGCATAAGACGTATTATGGGGAGAAGGACTTGCACGAGTTTATACGGAGGTATTTCGATGGAGAGAATGTAGGGAAAGGTAAAACGAAGGAATGTAAAGAAGATGAACGTACAGAGGATGGCATGCTATGCGATGATGAGAACGAGCCTACAGAAGATATTTAGGTTGTTATAATTTCCATTTAAGCAGATTTAGCCGATAACCTGACGTTGTGGGTGTATCCCATACTGTCGTGATGATAGGGCGGGATATTTTTTCAAAGTTTTGGTAGTAACAGGTAAATACTGCCGAAAATTTGAAAATGAAAGTAGGAATACATGTTATTAGGCATAAAATAATATAATTCATCTGACAGGTGTCCTTTTCTGAAAAATAAAAGCTATATTTGTGATAAAATCTCGAATAAAGCAATTAAAATATGATTATTCAATTTACAATAGGAAACTTTCTATCTTTTAAAGAACAATTTACATTGTCATTAGCGGCATCGGCTTTGAAAGAAGTACAGGTTCCGGCTGAAGATATAATTTTTAGTGTAGGGACTACCGGATTGTCATTAATGAAAAGTGCGGTGGTTTACGGTGCCAACGCATCCGGTAAATCCAATTTCATTAAGGCTTTTGAGTTCTTTAAATGGTATGTGATAAATTCATCAAAGGATATTCAGGCGGGGGAACGTGTTAATATAGAAAGTTTTCGGTTAAATTCACTTACTGCGGGTGAACCAAGTTATTTTGAAGCCATATTCTGTGATGAAGATAATCAATATCGTTATGGATTTGAAGCTGATAATTCTTTGGTACATTCGGAATGGCTCTATCAAAAAGCTAATAAAAAGAGAGCTAAGGAGGTGGAACTATTCTACCGGGAAAAAGATAGCTTCGATATTCATACCAAGTTTGTCGTTGGTAGAGAGCTTGCAGGTAAACGAATGGTGAGAGCGAATGCATTATTGCTTTCTGTTGCGGCACAATTTAATGATCCGACAGCAGTGGAGATAATGAAATGGTTGAACGATACCACTATTATTTCTGGTTCTAATGATGAGAAGATATGGAATACCGCCACCATCCAACTGGATGACATCAAAATGAAACAGAGAATCGTAGAGTTTTCACGCTATGCTGATTTAGGTATTGAGAATATTGAAAAAATTGATAATACTATTGTCAGTACGCATACGCAGTACGATGATGAAGGTAATGAAGTCAAAGCTGTTACTTTCCCATTCAGGAAAAATGAATCGGAAGGTACAATAAAGTATTTTTCTTTAGCATATCCTATTATTGATGCTTTGGATAATGGAAAGCGTCTGATTATAGATGAATTTGATTCTAAGATGCATCCACTTCTTACGTGTAGAATTATTGCCTTGTTTAATTCAAAAGAAACAAATCCGAAAAATGCTCAATTGATTTTCACTACTCACGATACTAATTTGTTGAGTGCTAATATATTCCGACGGGATCAGATTTGGTTCACACAAAAAGACCGTTATGGGGCAACCGAACTTTATTCATTAGCAGAGTATAAAGTTCGTAATGATGCTTCGTTTGAAAAAGATTACTTATCCGGAAAGTACGGAGCTATTCCAATTGTCGGAGATTTAACCCGTTTGTTTAATACGCAAGAAAAATAAACTATGGCGGCTACAAAAAGGAAAAATATAAATCCGCGTATCGAAAGAAAAATAACCCGTATTAGTGGTGTGCGTGAAGTGAAACAAACATTTCTAATTATTTGCGAAGGGGTTAATACTGAGCCGGACTATTTTAATGCTTTCCGCTTGACTTCTGCCAATGTGAAAGCTATCGGTCAAGGCATGGGAACATTAGCATTAGTACAGAAAGCTATCAATATAAAAGAGCAGGAAAGGCAAAAAGGAAGGACATACAATCAGAATTGGGTGGTCTTTGACAAAGATGATTTTCCAGAAAGTGACTTTAACTCTGCTATACTATTAGCACGCCAAAATGGTTTTGAAGTGGCTTATAGTAATCAGGCCTTTGAATTTTGGTTCTTACTTCACTTTAATCTGTATCAAGGGGCTTTGCATCGTTCCAGATATGAAAAAATGTTGAGTACTTTGCTCGGATTTGCTTATACAAAGAAGTCGGGTGTAAGCTCTAAAATGTTTAATGCTTTATTCCCTAAACAAGAACAAGCTATTAATCATGCTAAAACTATTATAAAACAATTTGATGGGAATAACCCAGCACAACAAGAGTCTTCCACTACTGTTTATTTGTTAGTAGAAGAGTTAAACAGATTCATATAATTAATATCTTATTTTCATATGGAAAACATACAATTGTCAAATATATTGCATATACAAGAAGCAAGTAAACAGGGTAAGCTCGTTATGTTTGTGGGTGCAGGTGTGTCTGCGGATTCCGGTGTACCTATGTGGAGTGAATTAATTCAAGGACTTAAAAAAGAATTACCATATTCTTTGAAAAATGAAACGGATGATTTGAAAATCGCACAATTGTATAAAGATTCAAGAGGTTATAAAGAATATATCGAGAACATTAGTGTCCCGTTAAAATCGGGATGAGTTAATAGTCAATCAAATAATCTCGGAATAAGGGGGTTAAATTGCTCTTTGACATCATTGAAATTAGTCTTATTAAACAGTTGTTGTAAAGGAATTTTATCCATCAATGAGATACTAAGAATCTGTAAGACCTCATAGGTTGAACGATTCAGTTGCATATCATATTGGACAATAACCACCAAACAATAGTTAATGTAGCAACACTTATCTGTATTCGAACTGCATTCTCTGTGGTACCCCAGAACCTTTTTATCTTGAGGTGCTGTTGTAACCATTTAAAGAACAGTTCAACGAGCCATCTTTTTTTATAAAGATTGGTAACATCAAATGCGGATATATGTTTAGCATTCGTTAGAAAAGTGAATTCACGTTCATCCTCCTCATCATAGAAACGGATGATTCTGAATGATTCAGGATACTTCTTTTCAGAGGTGTACCCGATCAGTTTCCCTTCCGCATCTGAAAGGATATTTTTCGACATTCTACGCTTCCATTTACAGAACTTGCACTTTAGATTTGACTTCGCTCTGACTACAAAGAAAGAACCTGTAAGGTGAATCCGATAAAGGTCCTTAAACGAGTCATACGCTCTGTCGAATATATAATAGGCATTTGGCTCATAATTAATTGCAGACATTGCAGTTGAATCATGTTTGGATGCTGTAGTTACCGTATAAAAGGCAGGGACCTGTGTTTCTATGTCATAAAGGACATGAGCTTTAACCCCACCTTTTTTCTTACGAAACTTCGCCCAAGGGAATGTAGCTAGACATAAAGGAATCGTAGTGGAATCAAACGCATACTTTCTTCCTGGAACATCCAGGAGATTAGTAGCTCGTTTTTCGCATGCCTCCTTCATCATGTAGAAAGCGAAGTCTTCAAAGATTCTGTAATCCCGATTCTGATTGGCTGATGCAAGCGTGGTTTTCGCAATGGGTTCACGACCCAACCCCAAATGATAACGCTTTCCTTGATGAGCTTCCAAAGCTACAATCAAGTCACGAAGACTTTCACGATTACTGAGTTGGCCGAACATCATTGCAAGTAACTGGTTCCAGCAAGTGAAATGTTTCACATAACGGTTGCTATCGTATTTACGCACGTAGTTATTAAACTGAGTTCTGTTCAAAAAAGTGGAAAGTTGAGAAAAAAAGTATTTATCTTGATTCATATGCAGCCGTTATTATGACTGCAAAAATAGAATTTCAAATCCGTTTCATTTCAAAATACCACTTAATCGACTATATTTCAATTATTTCAAAGAACTATTTATCCACTTTTACGGGACAGTAATGTATCGAGAAAATAAAAGAGTTGTTATTGCATGGAAAAATTGCTCCTACTCCAATTCATGATGCTATATTAGAATTAGCTCCTTGTCACATAATAACTACTAATTATGATGATCTAATAGAGCAAAATATAGAACAAAAGTTTATGCAATATCACATAATAAGGAAAGATGAAGATTTGCCATATACTCAATATTAAAATATGCTTATTAAGATGCATGGAGATTTTAATGTTGGGAATATTGTTTTAACAGAAAATGATTATTATAATTATAATAATAACTTTCCATTAATTAATGCTTTTGTAAAGTCACTTTTTGCATCAAAATTAATCTTATTTATTGGTTTCTCTTTCAACGATATGAATCTTAAGATATTGTTAAATAGCGTAAGCAATATTCTAAAAGAAAATATGCAACGTATCTACTTGTTGACTAATAAAAATATAGATTCAACACAAAGAAACTATTATGAAAAAAAGAATTAATATTGTTGAACTAACTCCTGGATTTGTAAATGAAAAAATAAAAATACAATCAATTAATATAGATGATATAGGATTGATTTCACAATATGGTATTGCTTTATATAAACAATTGGTTTTAATAAAACAATATAGACAAGAAAACGATTTGATTGATTATTTATATAAACGTATTAAATCATATGAAGATGAAATTAGAGTTTTAGGAAATGGACTAAAATATATTTTTCCAGTTGCTCTTTTGATAGTCCGAAGTTTTTCAAGGCTTTTCAATCTACCTTATCAGGATCAATGAGATATTTACTTTTGTCGGGCTGGTTCTGCTGTGTAGTTGCATCCGCTTCTTTGGCTGGCTGTTGTGTCTGTGGTTGTTCTGTTTGTGTTCCTTGCTGCTGTTCTTTCTTTGCTTCCTGCTTTGCCATTTCAGGTGATACCCGGTAACGCTCTACTTCCGCTTCATTCTTGGGTGTCGGGTGATCGAAGTTCTCCCTGATTATTGGTGTAATCTTGGGTAGTTCAATCTTAGGAATTTTGAAGAAGCTGAACCGGGTGGGATTTTTCAACTGATTCATCATGTTGGAAAAGAAGTTAGAAAAGAAATCGCCGTTCCGGTCGAATTTCAGTAAATCGCTGTTCTCCGGTGGTACGGTTTGAAGCTCTCCGTTTTCATCTACTCCTTTTACTGCGCTGATTGTCTTTTTCTCCTTATCCAGTGCAAGAAGAATATCCATCATCTGTTCCTCAGTGGTGGATTGATTGGCTGTGTTTACATCCATAACTTTTTGAAATTTAGTGAGTAATAAATCATTTCAGAAGTAAAAGTAAGGATGAAATAGAGTATATTTAAGGATTTGGAAACGGGTGTCCTCATTAGTCCTCGTTTGGCTTTATTTGTCCCATAGGCACAAAAAAAGAGAGTGAAACTAAAGTCACTCTCTTTCCATGAGCCATTTGTGAGCCATTTGGCAGTTTTGTTCCTGTCTCGTAATCAATGATTTGCAGAAATATGCCTTATTCTTGTGATACGTTTGTGAGCCATTTAGGTACATAGTAAGTTCCTTTGCCTACTTTGCCCTGCATTTCCAGCCAGTCATTCATTTGTTGGAGTATGCGGGATGCAGTCGGCTTACTCACCGTCAAAATATTCTGCACGTCCGAATTAGTGACCCGTCCGCTTTTAGCCACATATTCAATAACGGAAATAAATCTTTCATCTACCTGCTGTGCCAACAACTGTGAACGCACATCGGTATAATAGGTAATCATTAGACCACTTAACATTTCAAGTTTGGGCGGTAGTAATCTGTATGCACTGACCGCTTCCAAAATACGTTTATATCCACGTCCCCAGCTTTCAATATCACCACACCGGAAAAGGGCATTGGCGATAGATGGATTGTAAGGACGGGACGGATGCTTCTCAAAAAGTTTCTGTGTCGTCCAGTCTTCCGGCAAACGTCCGGCGTTCCAAAAAACTACATGGTCGGGATAGACACTTATCTGTGTCGGTGTTGCATCCGCATAATCTTTATGAGCCACACAATTCATTAAAGACTCTCTTAGTGCTTCAACCGGGAACTGGGGAGTTTCACGGCGGGAAACACCTTGATAAGAAATACTATATATTAGGTATTTGGTCTTTATCAAGTCCATTGCCTTATCTATCTGTTCCATTAAAGAACCGTGCACTTCATCCTGAAACGCCAAATCTTCATTGTCATTTCGGAAGAAGCCAATCTTTATGTATGCACCTCGTACATACCTTTCTGGGTCGGGATGGAACAACAACACGGCAGCCCGGCTTAGTTGCTTGGTATCATCGTCTATCAAGCGCAGGTCATACAGCAAGTGTTCGGTAGTGTCATTCAATATATCAGCATCCACCCGGTTGCTTTTAGCTGCTTCACGGCGGAAACGGTTCAAAGCATTTGCGGATAAATCTTCAATTTTCACACCAGCAATCGAGAAATCATCCCAGTTCTTGCCTGTACGTTGCAGAATGAAACGGTTCAAGGCTGCACCTTTCAATTCCTGTTTCGTGCTACCTGTACGATAGTGATATTGACCTTTGTAGTTGATAGGATTAGAATAGGGTGGTACAACGATTTCAATATATTCAAGTCCGTTTTCTTCCAGCAGATTAACATCCACTATTATTCCCAATACGTCCCTGACTTTATTCGGTATATCCTCCAACTGTTTTTTTGCATTGGAAACACCAACCACTTTGCCGTTGTCGTCCATACCTATATATATCTTACCACCTATAGCATTGGCAAAACCACATATCCATTTCAGATATTCGTCCCGCCAGCTTTCTTTCCATTCTATATTCTGATTTTCACTCATATATTCATCTTTCCTTTGTGCAAAAATACTAAAAATACCAATTATGGAAGAAGAATATGCCTTATTCTTCTTCGTCTTTCCACAAAGAAGTTAGAAAAGAAATCGCCATTCTGGTCGAATTTCAGTAAATCGTTGTTCTCCGTTTTCATTTACTCCTTTTACTGCGCTGATTGTCTTTTTCTCCTTATCCAGTACAAGAAGAATATCCATCATCTGTTCATCAGTGGTGGATTGGTTGGCTGTGTTTACATCCATAATTTTTTGAAATTTAGTGAGTAATAAATTTTTCGGAAGTAAAAGTAAGGATGAAATAGAGTATATTTAAAGATTTGAGAGCAGGTGGCTTTATTAGTCATCGTTTGGCTTCATTTGTTCTCTCTATTAGAAGATTATTCAATATAGGGTGTATAAATAGTTCACTGATATCCTGTTTCAGTTGTAGTATATCTTATAAGCTTCCTCAATACTAATATTTTTGCCCTTTTTTGTTTGATTGAAAATAAAAAAAAGATATTTTTGCAAGGTTGTAATACTCCACAACCCATTTTATGGGTTGAAGTGTATAATTTAAAAATATAAAACTTAGGAGAGTCCCTTATTATGAGTACATACAGAGTCTTGCTTTTACTTCCGCAACGAGTGTGGTTGGAGAAATATTCTGAATAAACAAGCATCAGGCATAATTAATTCAGTAATACTCGTTATTATTGAAACGATTGTATCTATGATTTGTTTCCAGTTCTGTTTCATATTTAGTGTATTTATAATATGCAAAGATAGTAATAGAATTCTATTAAATAGGGACGAATTTTTATATGGGTTCGTATGATGGACGCTTACGTATGTGTATCTTCTTAATAGAAGTTGAACGTTCCGATAAGGACTCTCCTTTTTTTAATTACTACTGATGAAAAAAAAGAAAGATTGGTTTAAAACTAAATCATATTGCCATATTGGACAACGACTTTCACAAAAAGATCGATGTGCAGTTAGTGCTTACATCCATCATAAAGAAAATATAACTCATCACGCTTTCTTTCCTTTAATAAGAAAAACACAAAAAAAAATAAGTACAAAGCAATAACGAATAAGTCAGGAAAGCAAATTCGCGCTAAAGAAACAAAAAAAAGAGTGTTATGCTATGCGACACATTTTGACTCTGCAATTTATTCATATTACGCACTTGAGATGAGTAAAAAATATGAAGAATATTTGGAACGTAATGCTATTTCAGATAATATTACTGCTTATAGAACTATTAATAAAATAAATGGGCAAGGTAAATGTAATATAGATTTCGCTAAGGAAGTATTTGATTTTATTAAAAAGAAAAATGAGCAAGGTATTGATGTTGCTGCAATAACTTTTGATATCAAAGGTTTTTTTGATAACCTCGACCATAGACTACTAAAAGACATTCTTAAAAGATTATATGAAGTAGATAAATTGGATGATGATTTGTATGCCATCTATAAGAGTGCAATAAAGTATCCATTTGTAGAATTAAGAGATTTGTTTAATCTTTTTAAAGATCAAATTGTATGTAAGTATGAGCAAACAGATGTAACAGAGCGCAAGATAAAGAAAATAAATTATATGCGTGATAATGATGCTGTTGCATTTTGCAGTAAAGAAAATATAAAAAAAATCCGTGAAGCTCATATAATAAAAAGAGGTAACTATATCTATCACCCTGATGAAGAGAAAGGTGAAACTAAAGGCTATACACATAAAGGTATTCCACAAGGGCTACCAGTGAGTGCTGTACCTGCTAATATATACATGATGGAATTTGATAAAACAATAATTTCAAAAATAAGTTGTGAAAATGTTCTTTATAGAAGATATTCCGATGATATTGTTGTGGTCTGTCCAAAAGAATTAGTTGGCTGTATCAAAAATGTAATTTTTGACAACATAAAAAAAGTGAAACTAGAAATAGAGGCATCTAAGACTAATGTATTCTATTTTATACGCAAATTAGATGATTCTATTGAATGTCATCATTCAGCGAGGGGGAAAAATAAACCATTTGAGTACTTGGGGTTTTCTTTTGATGGAGAGCGAGCGTTATTGAAACAATCCTCTGTAAGTTCCTATTATCAACGAATGCAATCTACATTGCAACGCAATACAGCATTCGCATCTACAGTAAAAAACAACGAGAATTACGGTAAGATATTTGTTAATAAAGTAGTTAAAAAATTCACACTCAAGGGGGCCAAAAAACATAAAATATATTATCGACAGAAAACTATAGATAGCAAGAATATTTTTGTGTATTCAGGGAAACATAGTTTAGGAAATTATCATACATATGTAATTAAGTCATCTGATATATTCCAGTCGGATGATATAAAGCACCAATTAAAACGTAATTTAAAAATATTGAAAAAGAAAATTTGTATTGCTAAAGAAAAAGTTAGCCAAAGGATTAACAACAAACGTATGTATGAGATTAGAACTTATGGAAGGATTTTCTCATAAATAGACTACCAATATTTAATCAATAAGAAATGGGAAATCTAATATCATCAGTTCCCCATTTCTCGGGAAATGACTATTCGTTTAGAATTAAATGACTTAATTCAGGATCATTCTTAATCCTCTCCATTTCATCCTCGACAATCTGCTTGACCTCCTGCTTGATACGGTTGTAGTACGATTAAAAGTAGAAATTAACTGCAAGGAGCATTTCAATGTCTTTGGTCTGAATAAAATGGATTTCAGTGTACAGAACCAATGGTATACCGGAAGTTGCCAAGTGACCACTTATCACTTGGACGAATTAATAGGAACTAAATTACGTGCGCTCTACCAAAGAAGAAAAGGACGTGATCTTTTTGATTTGTACAAAGCAATATCAGCAGGCTCATTAAATTCCAATAAGGTACTGGAATGCTACCACAAGTATATGGAGTTTGTAGTGGACAATCCTCCTTCACAAAAGGAGTTTCTACAAAATATGGAAATAAAAATGCAGGATGATGAATTTTGGGGAGATACGGAACTACTGCTCTGTCCTGACGAAAAGTTCAATCCGCAAGAAGCGTATGAAATCATAAAGAAAGAATTAATTGAAAAGCTATAATACAAATAATTCCATCCTTCAGCCTAACTTAAAAAGCCGTTACATGATTTGAATGCAACGGCTTTTAGTTTAAAGTTTAAATCCTTTATACGGCTTCTCCGTATCATCCTTATTACCCGTTCCTCCTATGTCTGCAATGACTGCCCGGTTCTGCAAAGCACCTTTGATGCTGACAGTCCGGGGCATTTTTGTGACCTTTGGAGGTTGGCCTTGCATGAAGTCAGGCATTTTATGAACGTAAGGTTCATGAGGTGGCTCCGGCTGTACAGACTGAACGGGCGGTAATTGTACGGCCGTTTGCTGCTTATCCGCTATTTCACCTTCATCTTTCCCTTGCTTTATCGGCTTTAAGGATAGCAAGATTTTGCGATCCAATGCCGCAAGGTCGGATTTAAGTTGTTGAAGCCGGTCTTCCTTTTTCCATGTGGTGCCGATGACTTCCTGAAGTACAGGAATATCTTTAGAAATCTGTTCCGTATCCTTTTGGTATTTCTCCATTAGACCGGGCATGGTTTCAAGGGCATGGAGGAAAGTAAGGGTAGCCGTTTTCGGATCGGATGCCAACTTTCCATAGTTGAAGTTATAGAGAATATTACCCTCTCCACGGGCAAAGAAGCGGTTTTCGATAAAATCGAAACCGTCCTTTCTGCTGGTTTCTGTTTTTACCAGCAGATCAAAGCCGTAGAGAGTGCCGATTTTCTCCGGTATACCATGAGTGCGGAATTTATCTTCTATTTCGACTAACTTCCGGGCAAGGACTTTCACGTCTTTGCTCTGTACTCCATTCAATAAGATAGGATTCAGGGCTTCACCTGCTTCGTCACGTTTTACCTGACTGCCAAACTGCTGCAAGTCTTTGCCTAAACGGTCTATCTTGTCCTGATTGGCCGTTATGTCCTGCATAATCTTTTCCAGCTTGGCTTCGGAAGAAGATTTGCCACGACTGAACGCTTTGCGTTCACTTTCCAATGCGGTGACCTGCTTTTCTAACTTGGCTTTATCAAGCAGGTCGGTATTGCCGGAGAGAATAGCCACGTATTCGGAATAATTCATGCCGCCTTGCTCGTCCATGCTGCCCTCGTCGATGGTACGGGCACCCATTGAGCCACGTTTGAGTTGGGTAATAAATAGTTGCTTGTTGTGCAGCAAGTTGAATTTGTAGCTATCCAGTGACTTTTCTACCGTATAGATAACTACATCCACCTTATTGTCAGCGTATAGTTTGGCTATCTCGTTGCCTTTTCGGATTCCTCGACCATCACGCTGCTGTAAATCGCTTGGTCGCCACGGACTGTCCAAATGATGGATCGCCACGCACCGTTTTTGCGCATTTACTCCCGTCCCTAACATTTCCGTAGAACCGAACAGGACACGTATTTTTCCCTCATTCATGGCTTGAATCATTGCCTTACGGGACTTCTCCGTCTTGGCTTCCTGAATGAAACGCACCTGCTCTGCGGGGATACCGTAATCATCCACTAACTTGCGTTTGATTTCAGTATAGGGAGTCCATTCACCGGGTTTGTACGTGCCAAGATCCGAGAATACAAATTGCGTACCCTTGTACTCGTCGTACTTTTTGTGATACTGCGCTATCATGGCCGCACAATGCGAGGCTTTATTGTCGATGTGGTCATCATATTTGTCAGGATCAATCATGCGCATATCCAGCGACATCTTACGGGCATAGTTGGTAGCAATAAGCATCTTGGCTTTCTCTTCCTTTTTGCTCAGCGGTGGTCGTCCTAAAACGGTAGCATCACCCGACTTTGCAAACTGCATGAGTTTCTGAATGTACTCCTGCTGGTCAGGCGTTGGTGGTATATTGTGAAGAATCTCGTTCTTCTTGGGGCGGTCGATACCAATATCCTCGGCAGTACGGAAGTCGGTAATCTCGTTGTACATGGCTGCCAATTCCGGAACTTTGATGAAGTAACGGAAACGCTCTTTCTGGACTATCTCGTTAGTAACGGAGAACTCATAGTCAATCGTCTTCTTGGCAAAGACGGCTGCCCATGCGTCGAATGTATTGATTCCCTGCCGTTCCAGTTCTTTGGGGCGGAGGTATTTAAAGAGCAGGTATAATTCCGTCAAACTATTGGAAATGGTGGTACCGGATAGAAAGGTGGCTCCCAAATCCTTGCCTGTACGCTCTTGGATTGTGCGCAAAGCGAAGAGCATATTCAGCGCACGCTGGCTGCCTTCACTGTTTCCAAGCCCGGCTACACGGTCGTGACGGGTGGTAAACATCAAGTTTTTGAATCGGTGTGATTCGTCTACGAGCAGGTGATCGATGCCCATTTGCTTGAAATCTACCACATTATCCTTTCGGTTTTCGATATCAAAGGTTAGCTCTTTGATTTTCGCTTCGAGGTTGGTCTTGCGCTTTTCCACGCCTTTGAGCATACCATTGGAAACTTCTGTTCCCTGCTGGCTCAATACTTCGAGATTTTCCTCCACACTGTCCAACTCTTCCTGAAGGATGCGTATCTGTACTTCTGACGATTGGGGGATCATGCCGAACTGCTCATGCGAAAGAATGATGGCATCCCAATCATTATTCTGCATTTCACGCATGATGCGGACACGGTTCTCCGGGCTGAAATCCTCCTTGCCGGGATACAGGACTTTGGCATTGGGATAGGCGGTACGGAACGTCTGCGCTATCTCGTGAATATTGGCTTTCAATCCGATTATCAGTGGTTTGTTTGCCAGTCCGAGGCGTTTCATCTCATAGGCGGCACAACACATTATCAATGTTTTACCGCCTCCCACCTCATGATCGACGATCCCGCCACCATTGGTTTTCAACATCCAGACTGCATCTTTCTGACTGTCGTACAAACCGGGAATACCCAACCCCTTGAAGTCAATACCGGGAAAAGTTTGCATGGAACCGTCGTATTTGGGTTTGACGGAATTGTTGAACTTACGGTTGTACTGGTCGGTGAGCCGTTGCTTAAATTCAGGTGATTGTTCCCGTAGCCAATCACTAAAGCTGTTACGGATTTCATCAATCTTGCTGTTGGCAAGCTGGATGGCTTCGGTATCACGGATTTTCTTCACTTCATCACCTACCTGTACTTTCTTGGTAATATCGGGAGATGTATTCTGGATGGCGTGCTTCATCAAAGAGATACCGTCATACGTGCGGCTTTCGGCTTTGACGGCAAACTGTTCCCGGATGCGCATATTGCCCAACCGCTGGGAAGTGTTTACGCTGAACTCGTCCCGGCTGGCAGCGTAGGTAACCTTTACATCAGTACCAAACAGGTACGAGGCGTATTTACTGTAAATGCCTGCGCTAATCCACCGTTCTCCGAAATTGAAATCCAAATCCTCGAAAGGAATGGGACGGGGTGCTGCTGCACGCAAGGCGGCAAGGGACTCTTTGGCAGCTTCGTTGTCGGGATGTTTCCGTACGTATTCCTCTATCATCTCCGCTTTGGAGATGACGTTCCCGGCAATGAACTTGTCAGTTATCTCGTAATTATCCACAAGCGGATTGAAGAACACCCGCCCTTTGAGTTCGTCCAACAACATGGATTCGGTTCTGTCGGTCAGTCCCGCCATGTATTCCAGATTGACTGTACCATACTTGTTCAGCGAAGCGGACAAGGCTTCGTCGGATGTATCGACGTGGGTAATCTCGTTCCTGTTGAAGGCTACGGGATGGTCGAAGATGTCGGCTTTCCGGGCTATGCCATCTTGATAGCGCTCCAATGAAAGAATTTCCCGGTTATCGTTGTCCATACGGAACAGGTCTATGTTCTTTGCCTCATTCAGGTTGCCAAACTGACGGGTGAAGTCATCGTACAATTGGTTTAGCGTGGTACGTTCCTCCGGGTTTTCTTCCCTCCGGTCGGCTTCGTATTTGTACAAACGGCGGTAGCTGTCCCGGATTTCGGTGTAGAGCGTTGCTTTGCGAAGCTGTCTGTCCGGCAACTCCAACGGATGGAACACCGGATTGGTTTCTACGCCACGGAGATAGCCGATCTGGTTGTTATCCGTTACCAGTGAGCCTTCTTTGTAATGCTCCGGTACTTCCTTATTATACATGCGTGGCTGCATCCGCTGTTTGCGGTCTTCATCCGCTCGTTTCAAGGCTTCTTGCCGTTCCGGTTGTTTTGATGGTTTGGTCGGTGGGGACATTGCCGCTTGTGGCTTGACCGGACTCTTATAACCTCCGTGAAGCGCATCGAATACCGTAGGACTTACACGGGTTTTATTTGCCGATTTACCGGACGTTCCCGTTTTTATCGGCTCACCGAACAAATTACCCTGCACAGGTTGCTTCTTTGCCGTTGCTTTTTTGCCTTTACCACGTGCAGGCTTTACCTGCGTGCGTTCTTCGGCTGTGAACTCGAAAAGGTCGTACAAGCTTAATATCGGGGTATTTGCCATTGAAAGTTCCGTGCCCATCTCAATGGCCGTAGAAACTTTCTCTACCGGTTCCGGTTCCATCATTTCTACTTGAACCGCTTCCACTTGCATATCCCGTTTGATTTCTGCCATCGGGACAGCTTGCTGTTCCGGCAAGAATTTGCGATACAATTCCACATCCAGATTTCGGGCAAGGTCTTTTGATAGCCTCTCGCGTAAATCGGCAGTAATGCCGGGTATGCCACCCTCATGGATATACACCATACCGGGATGACCATACGGATCGGTGTCTACACGGGCTTTTGTGTGGATGATAGATGCCGATTGAGCGATGTAGCCATTCTCATTGATTCCCTCCGGTCGTTGTGTTACCGAAATAAACGCCTGCTCTTCCTGTGAAAGCGGTATTTCCCTTGCATATTCCTTTTGAAGAATAATCAAGTCACTGCCTACCTCGGTGCCTGCACTATCCGAAAACAGGTTGTTAGGCAAGCGGATAGCCGACACCAACCGGGAATGGCGCATCAACTGGCGGCGTATCTCTTCATTGGCAGGCGAGTTCAACACTCCCTGCGAAGTGATATACGCCAGTATGCCACCGTCCCGAAGCGTGTCCAGCCCTTTGAGGAAGAAATAATTGTGTATGCTCTTGGCTGCCTGCTGCCGTGCGGGTTCTTTGCTCCTGTTAAAAGCCGGATCGAATACGGCTACATCCCCAAACGGAATGTTAGAGGCAGTCACGTCGAAGTAGTTCGCATAGCGAAGCCCGCTCTCTTCAAATCCCTGTATTTCTACCTTGCTTTCGGGATGAAGATGCGAAAGTATCTTCCCCGTCAGCAGGTCTTTTTCAAAACAGACGGTTTTCTGTAAAGGCGATTGAGATAATCCTCCTGCGGATGGTTGTTGGAAAGCATCGACAAATACACCTGTTCCACCCGAAGGATCAAGGAAACGGGACGGGGCAACTCCGTGATTACCCAACTCCGAAGCAAGCACGGAAACAATATCCTGCGGTGTATAGAACGCCGTCAGGATAGAGTTCTTCAAACTGGAAAAATAACGTTTATACTCCGCTTCGTCCGTCGCATGACCACGGATGGCCGAGTGGAGTTGCGAAACAAGGGGGAACAGTTCAAGGTCGGACTTTGTCCAACGGGCGGCATCCATCAATGAGGATGCCGGGTTAAGTATCGCCTTGATGCCGCCAAAGCCGGAGTACAACCGTAATACGGCTTGTTCCTCCGCTGTAGCGGTACGTCCTTCACGTTCCAACGTGAATGCCAGTTTGATTGCTTCGATATTGTCTTTCAGGTGCGCTTTCTTATTATACGCCATGCTCGTCCAGCCAGATTAAGATTGTCCCGGTGAGTTCTGTATAAAGGTTGTCGAACTCCGGCTCAAAAGCGAAATCATCGGATAGCGGATACTTGACGAACACTTCTTCGCAAACAGGAAGGAGTTGGAAGGCAAGTGCTTTCGCACTGCCTTGCGGGACTTCATCTTCGAACTCATTCCAAAGGATGGTAACAATCGTGTCGTATTTGGAGAAATGGAGATTGGCAAATAATACTTTGTTGGCTATTTCTGTAGCCGCATCGTGTGAAAAACCGGAACGGACGGTTTCGCTATACGCCTCGGCTGCGCTATCGCCACGGGCAGCGATAAATCCGGTATCATTTGCCAGTTCAGGATGTGATTCTTTTAAAAAAGCGAGCAGGGACAGGCGATAATAGGACAATTCCTGCGGTTGGTTCTTTGGACTTTGATTCTTCTTATTCATAAAATTGGATTTTTAGTGGTCGGACGGGATTGTCCGGTAAATGATGGGGAAAGATGCTAAACGAGAAAGCACTCCGGGTATCCCTCCCGAAGTGCCACCACTAAAAATCCATAACAAACAACTGCGTCAACAATTATTTATGAGCCATGAATCTTTGGTGGCAAAGATAGCACTTTCCGGTTATTGACAGATTATATTGCTGCTACTTTTTCTTTTTCCCGCTATTCCGCACTCCTTTGTCGGGGAAAACAAAGGTGATATTGAACTGTGCGTCAAAAGCCAGTGAAGCATCAAACGGCTTATCACTTTTGCCTTTCATCCCTTTAATGACTCCTGTCTTGCCTTTAGTCAGCAGTTCCGTAATTTGCTTGTCGGTCAGTTCCTTGTTACAGATATTACGGAAAACTTTCAAACCGCAATCTGCATTATTGCAACGGGCTATTTTATGATAAAACAACACATGCCCCCGTTTACACTTGGGGCATAACGGACTATCGGTAGCCGGGGTTATGGATATGGTCGCGTTCAACAGTTCTGTTGTAATCTGGGCCGTATACACCTCTATTTCCCGATGGAACGTATCCGGTTTCATCTCTCCGGTTTCAATCCTGGCAAGCGCAGTTTCCCAATTTCCTGTCATGGCTACGTCCGCTATCTTCTTATCCTTTACAATGGAATAAACGGTCAGCCCTTTTTCGGTAGGGATGAGTGATTTCTTTTCCCGACGGATATAGTCACGGCTGAACAGTGTTTCGATGATGGCGGCACGGGTAGCCGGGGTACCGATGCCCACTTCTTTCATAGCCTGCCGTTCCTCTTCATTCTCTAAATTCTTGCCTGCGCTCTCCATAGCACCCAACAGGGAACTTTCGGTGTGTAGTGGCCGGGGCTTGGTTTGTTTCTCCAACGATTCACATTTCACTATTGATAAAGTATCTCCTTCGTGAAGGTCAGGCAAAGTGGCATTGTCTTCGTCCTCTTCTTCGGAGAAGCTCCAAACGGAACGCCAGCCGGGTACTTTGATTACGCTGCCACGAACTGCAAAGGTTACATCAGCCGCCTGCAATGTGACAACAGTCTTTTCCAAGACGCATTTATCCGAGAAGGCTTCAAGCATACGGGCGGCAACCATCTCATAAATAATACGGTCATCAGGTACAAGTTCTCCCGCCATATTTTCAGTAACCAATAACGCATGATGATCGGTCACTTTGGCAGCATTAACACTACGACGATTTAACGCTTGCCCTTCCATTGAAGATGCGTAAGCCGAAAAACGGGGATAGGATGCCAATAGAGAGATGCGTTCCGGAATGATTTCAAATACGTCTTCAGAAATATAACGGCTTCCGGTGCGTGGATAGGACAATATTTTTTTTTCATAAAGACTTTGAGCGATGGAAAGTGTTTTGTCCGCAGAAAAACCATGACGAACGTTTGCTTCCTTCTGAAGTGTAGTCAGGTCATACAAAAGCGGAGCGTCCTGTACGGCCTCTTTCCGTTCACAGGCGGTTACTTGTAAAGTGCCTGTGGAATTTACTTTTTGTGTATCATTCTCCGCTTCCTCCACCTTATTATATTTATTAGCGGACAGAACTGAAAAATCCATATTACCGTCACTTAATTGCGCCCGAAGTTGCCAAAACTTCTGTGGAGTGAAGTTCTTATTTTCCATATAACGATTACAAATCATCATCAGTGTAGGTGTCTGTACTCTACCCAAAGAAAAAACACCTTGTCCGGCAGAGATACAAAGTGCTTGGGAGCTATTCAAGCCGACTAAATAATCTGCTTCACTACGAGCTTTGGCACTCAGGTACAAATTGTCATATACCCTCCCGTCTTTCAGGTTATCCAGTCCTTCACGGATGGCACGGTCAGTTAATGAAGAAATCCATAAACGTGAAAAAGGTTTCTTGCAGTGTAGATAATTGTAAATATATCTAAATATTAATTCTCCTTCACGACCACTATCAGTTGCTACAATTATGCTATCGCATTGTTCAAACAGCTCTTTAATAACAGTAAGCTGTTTCACCACTCCGGGATCATCCTTATATGTTTTTCCATCTTTCACCTGTCGGGGAACAAGGATAAATTCCTGCGGAAAGATGGGTAAGTTTTCCCTGCGAAATCCCTGAATACCATAGGCTTCGGGCATGGCAAGCCCAACCAAATGACCGAAGCCCCACGTAACGGCATAACCGTTGCCACTCAAATATCCTTCCTTACGCTCTTTAGCTCCCAATATCATGGCAATATCCCGTGCCACACTCGGCTTCTCTGCAATACAAACTTTCATAATTCAATCTGTTTTCAAATTTTACGACTTTTTACTTTCTTTTTCTCTCCTTTGGCAGCCTGTGTCTGAACGGGCTGTTGTGCGTTAGCTTTCAACGGTTCTTTCACGTTCTTGGTCGTTTCATCCGTTGCTCCGTTGTTTACAGCTACTTGCGTTTTATGCTCTGCGGTCGGAGTGACTTCTTTGGCTGCGCTCCGGGTTTTGTCCGGATTCCATTTGAAGAACTCCGGTTTGGCTTTATCAAAATTCATTTTCACGTATGCGTTGAACGGTTGCCCTTGCTTGTCTTTCATTCCCTGCACGTAGATAGTTCCTCCTTCCCGAAACTTCTTTTGTTGTTCGGGAGTGAGTTCCGCACCCAATAATTTTTTAGGAATGAATATCTTTTGATCCGCCATTTGTTGCTGCGTCTGCGCTTTGTAGCGGTTGCGATCCAGTCCGTCGAAAGTGAAGTCCAGTTTTTCTTTGGCGGCGTTGTATTGGATATAACCGTCAAATAGGGTATTCCATTGCGAGGTCATACCCTCCACCAACACCTTGCCGCCTTCGGTTAGTTGTTTCTGCAGTTCGGGTGTAAGCGTTACGCCTTTTATTTCATGGGGGATTAAAATATCATTCACAGGAACGGCTACCAGATTATTGGTCAGTTTATCCAATGATACCAGACAGGCGGTTGTTTCTCCCTCTTTGAGTGACAGGTTTACCGGATGTCCGGCATTACCATTTGCCAGAATGTTCTTTTGTGCTTCTTCGCTTAGCAGCGTACCATGAAAAGGTAAGTCAAGGACGGGTTCTCTGCGGCAACAGTCTATTTTCAGATCCAACTTGCCATTCTCCCCTTCCTGAAAGTAGATGCGTCCCTGTGTGGAAATAGGGATGCCTTCTACTTGGGTGTCAATCGCTACCAGACCGGATTTGTTACCGGATAGGATGGCTTTCAGATCTCCGCTTTGTTCTAATGATTCTCTGTTGATACCCAGCCGGGCGAGTTGTTCCCAGTCGATACGGTTCTCTAAACTATTGGGCTGTTCTTTCGGTAGCTCAGGTTCGGTGCCTGTTTTCTGCTCCACTTGCTGCTCCGGCTTAATGTAGTCCTCCGGCTTGACCTCATATTGAGCTAAAAAGTCTTTATTCTCTTCAGGAGATTTCAACATATCCTGAAGGATGTCCAATTTATCCAACAATGCGGCCGGAAGATGATAAAAGCGGAAGTCGGTCGGGTTCTTGCATTGGTGCATGAAGTTGGTGAAGAAGGTCTCAAGCATATTGGAATGTTTCTCTATCTTCATAAAATCCTCCAAATTCTCAATGCTGGGCAGCAGACTTTTCATAATCCCGGTCTTTGCCGAGGATTTGTGTACGACTTTCAACTGATTATTGTCGGTCTTGGCTACAACCAATAAGACCTTTTGTTCTTCTTTTTTTTGTTTTTCGTCCATATTCATATGAATTTAATGATTGCATCAATGGTAATGCGGGACGAAAATAGAAGTAAGAAGTTGGTTAACAATGGGCTCTGAGGCGGGTGGCATCGAGTGACTTCAAAGTGGCAGCGAGTGGCATTGATATGTGAAAACCTGCTTACCCATTTCGGGAGATGATTGTAGACGATACATAGAAAAATGTAAAGAAAGGCGCTGAGAATATTGAAATTGGAAATGGCGACTCTGGATCAGAAGATACAACTGACATTTGCACCTCCTCAACAAACCATCCAAAAAGAAACGAAAGAGAAGTGGCAAAATACTGTCATCTGCAAATCAAGCATCAATTTCCAAATCAAGAAAATATTTCCAGTATTTAATAACAATGGCTGTATCCTCACATTGACACAGCCACTGTATATTTGTATGAAAGTATTGTTTTTTCAGATAAGCCCGTATTTTTTGCCTATTTCATAAAAGGAGTTTATCAGTTTGTCACAGTCACTCCGGGTATGTGATGACATCACGCCAATTCTGATTCGGCACATATTGGGAGGAACGACCGGCGGGAATATTGCATTTGTGAAGATATCTCTGTCGTAGAGTTCTTTTGTCATCCGGGTCAATATGTATTCGTCCCCTACGATAACAGGAATAATAGGCGTGATTGAGTTCAAAGTATTAAAGCCGATTACTTTCAGTCCGCTTCTTACATATTCGGCATTTTGCTTCAATGCCTTCTGGATATCGGTATTGCGCATCTCTTTTAAAACTTCAAGAGATGCGGCACATATACTCTGGGGTAAGGAAGTTGAATACATGTTACTACGGGCATAAACCCTCAAGTAATCTATGATATCCTGTTTCGCAGTTATAAACCCTCCTATTGACCCTATTGCCTTGCTGAGTGTTCCTGTAACGATAATGTTGTCACGCTCTTTTATCCCGTAATAACTCAACGTTCCAGCTCCGTCTTTCCCGATTACTCCCGTAGCATGGGCATCATCTATTAAAAGTAGGGCATTGTATTTCTTCGTAATCTCCAAAATAGCCGGAATATCCGCAATATCACCGTCCATGCTGAACACTCCGTCGGTCACCACCATCATGCCATTCGGGTATTGCCCGGCATTTGCTTTTAATATCTTTTCGAGCGCTTCAGGGTCATTATGCTTGTATCTCACCATTTTGGCACCTGACATAAGAGCCCCGTCAATCAAACTGGCGTGGTTGAGCCTGTCATATACAAGCAGGTTATTAGGGCGAATTAATCCTACAATCACTCCTATATTGGCGGTAAAACCTGATGAGAATAATATCGTGTCGTCAAAACCTGTCAGTTTGGCTATTTCTTTCTCCAGATCATTCTGAAATATCGTCGTTCCACTCAGTAGTGGTACCCCGCCGCTTCCAACTCCATAATCAGATGTTACACGGACTGCTTTTTCCACTACTGACGGCATGCCGGTAGCGTCCAGATAACTGTTGGAACCGAACATTAACATTTTCTTCACTTTGTTCGTGACTCTATCTATCACTTCGACTTCCCTGCCACAGCCGGAAAGCATCGGGGATTTGATGTAGATGTGCAACGAGTTATCTTCGTGGAGTTGGAGCTGTTTTTGGAAATTGTAAACTTTCCCCATAATATCTCCACCGGGGCTATTCTTACATACCGAATAGTCAATTTTGAACCCAGATATGTTCTCTTTCATTTTAGTACTTATATGTTATAAACTTGTCTGCAAAGATAGTTACAAAAAGAAAATAGGCAAATTAAATAGTCTATAATTAAGTTGTTAAAACAGTCACTTAGTAGTATTTAGATTATCTGTTTATTGCTTGTAAGGCGTAAAATACCTATATTTGCAACATATCCCATTATTTATACAAAACAAACATACGGGGGAATCAAACTGTTGGATAAACAAGCATAAGCCTTCTTTGAACTACTCCAACCGATTCTTTGGGAGGAAATATTATTGGAGAAAACAACAAAAAATACCTCCGGACTTTTTGTGATTTAATTTTTTATTATTTAATAAGTACTATATAATAATGATGGAACAGAGAGATAAAAAAACTCGAATAAGGAGAACCAATGAGCAGTTGGATAAGGAGGTAATATCTGAACTTGAAAAGCTTGTAGGTGAACTTGGTTTTGGAAACGTCAATTTGAGTGCGTTAATGAAAGCTGCTGATTTAGAGGCCAATGTGTTTTATAGAAGATACGGTTCAATGGATAATCTTTATGACATACTGGCCAAACAATACGACTTCTGGATTAATAATACTATTGATATTTCCACGCTTAATACGTTGGGACCTAAAAAGTTTTTTGCAGAAACGTTTAAAACACTGTTCAGGAATCTGTCAGAGAACAATGTGATGCAAAAGCTGCTGCTTTACGAAATGACGACTATTAATAGTACCACAAAGAGATCTGCGGAAACACGGGATGTTATGAACTTGAACTTAATAACATTTTACGAAAATCTTTTTGCGCCTGCGAAAATCAATATTAAAAGTGTTGCGTCGATCCTGATAGGGGGAATTTATTATCTGATATTACATAAAGAGTGTGCTAAAATTTGCACGATAGACTATAAGACTAAGGAAGGGGAAAATGCTTTTTTAGAAGGAATCGACTTTTTAGCTGATATTATTTTTGATAAGTTGGAGGTGTACGACAGGGATAAAAAGGCAATCCGGCAAATGATATCGGACGGTATAAGTGAATCCAAAATATGCAAGTACATGGGTATCAATAAGAATGACCTGAAAGCATTGCTTTCAGAATAGTCGCAGGAGGCTATAAATAAGCGTTTAAGGAAATGCTGTAAGCCTACACTCTTCCTTATTTGACAATGTACTTAATGGCAATATCCATACGTAAAGACGAATGGTATTGCCATTATTCTTTTCATGTAATGCAATCTTAATAATTACCTTCTCATTTTCAATAAGACCCCAAATAGTCATACATGTGTTTGTTTATCAAACAGTTATTCTTTTTTTAATTATGTTTTCCCTCAATAATAGACTTCGATATTTGTCTACGAATATATAATTATCAAAAAATATATTTCATTTTTAAGCAATCTATTTTTCGTATATTGTTTTTTGTTCTATATTTGCACGCTGAGGACTATATAGAAGCCATGCCCTTTTATGACGAGATGAAATCGTAGTTTTCTTGTAGTCTGTGTTAAACTAATTATTAATTTAAAACTTTTACTTATGGCATTTAGAGCAACTTTAAATTTTGCAGGTAAGGACTTTGATGTACTGGATTGTACTTACAACCTTAAAAGAGATGTGGATTCCAAAGGACGCCCATCTTCAAACATCTATGGCGGACAAATCCGCGTACATGTGGAATCGACTGATGATACTTCGATTCTTGAGAACATGACCAATCAATTTAAGCCTCATTCGGGTAGTATTGTTTTCAAAAAAGGTGATGAAGAAGCCAAGATGAAAGAACTTACCTGGGAGAATGGCTACATTACTGAATTTACAGAGGACATTGACATTATTGGTTCAAAGCCAATGACAATTACCTTTGTTGTATCTGCACAGGTGATTAAGATTGGAGGCGCACAATTTGAGCAGAATTGGCCGAAGTAATCATGAAGTAATCATGCAAGTAACGAAAGCCATCTGCAGTTTTTTAATTAGTGGATGGCTTTTGTCGCTTTTAAACAAAAAATAATACAAATGGCAATACTTGAATATGGAATTGGTGGCAATGAAGTAAAGGTTAGTGCTTCTGATGCCATTGCGAATATCCCCGAGAACCGTTCCCTTATTGTTGAACAGTTAACCGCAGATGAACCTGTCACTCCTGAGGCGGTTAAGGGCTTAAGTACTATCGAAGAAGTGTTTGGGCATTTTTCCCCAAACATTGACATTGAATTTGAGAACGAAGAAGGGCAACCTGTTAAAGAGAATTTTAGCTTTAAAACAGTTGCAGACTTTAGTGTAAAGAACATGACACAGAACAGCCCCTTTCTTCATAACTTGGATACGCAGAAAACATTTTATGAAGGGCTTGTCACGCAATTACGTTCCAATAAAGTTCTACAACGGGTGTTGGAGAACCCGGAATCCAAGAAGGCGTTTATCAACGCATTGGAAGCATTGAATGACGAACTAACGACAGAATCAAAATAATAGACTATGGAAGAAAATAAAAATAAGTCTGAACTTCAGGCACAAGAAGCCGTTCAAGTTTCCTATAAAGAAAAAAACGGTGAATCCTCTTTGTCCTCCGCGTTAGACATATTATCCAGATTCGGAGGCTTTAATTTTCTGGAATCAACAGTAGATGGTATTCAGAACCTGAATCCCGAGCGTAAGGCGCGTAAAAAGATTTTTTTAACCGATGAGCAGAAGCGGGATGAACGGGAAGCACTGAAAAAGAAGATAGATATGTGGCTTGAACTGTTGACTTCATCATCGGAGGTGACAGAAATGATTTCCACTTCCAAAGCCAAATCGGAAGCTGCCGGAGCACATCTTGCCAAAAGCCAATTGGTAGCGGTGCAGATCGTGAGGAATATGGAACAGGCATATCGTGGGGTGATGTTGTTCTATAAGAATACGGAAGCGGACAAGGTGGACAACGTGACAATAGTCAACGCTTCTAAGGAACAACTAACTGATCTTGATAATCCCCGTTTCATTGATTTCATAGCCCGGGAACTAAAACAAAACTATGACAAGTTGGACTTGCGCCAAAACTACTCATTGTTGGCTATTCCGGGTTATCTTGGTTCGAATAAGGTGCTTGAAAAATGGTCGAAAATCGCTTATGATAACAAAGTGATGCTCTATACGGACTTTGCAGACCTTGATAAGCCGGAAGATGTTGTGGAACTGTTCTTCACTTCCAACATGGCAAGTGGCGATTCTTTCAAAAGTAATACTTGTATGACCTGCAACTGGCTTGTCGGACGTGCCGGATACCGGGAAATCGGTGAAGAGGAAGACCTCCATGTTTCTCCGTCCATTGCTTTGATGGGTAAAATATATACCACTCTGATGTCTCAGGTAACTGCCGGTAAGAAGTACGGTGGCATCAATGAAGTGGATGCAGTGGTATTCCCATTGAAGAAAAGCGAAATATCGCAACTGGAGAAGATGGGACTAATTCCGATGGTCAACGAATATGGCAAAGTGATGGCATTCTCCGCCAAGACCTTGTTCAATGGTGACAATCTGGGTCTGCAAACTTATTCGGTGGTACGTGTGTTCGACTATATCACCAAGGTATTGTTTGACTTCCTGAACCGCCGCTCGTTTGAGAACTGGAGTTCCAAAACCGAACGTGACCTGAGAGGTCAGATTGTCCAGTATCTGGACAGTGTACAGGGTGCAGACCGCCTTATTGAGAAATTCAAGATAATCCGTTTTGAGCAAGACCCAAAGCAGAAAGACCGCATTTATCTGGACATTCATATGACTCCATTCTTCCCTGCCAAGAGCTTTGTTATCAAGCTGGACGGTACAAAAGGTGATGACGGCACAAACTGGAATACAGATTACGAACAGGCGCAATAAATAAGGATTATGGATTTTTTGAACATCAATGAAACAGTTCAGAGCGTAATCCGGATATCAAAAGGTGTCGCTCGTGAGTATGGCAATGCGAACTATGCTCCGGCACACCTTTTGTTTGCTTTGATGCACAAAGAAGTGGGCCTGCGTTCGTTTGTCGAATCATTAGGCAAGGACGCGGATTACTTGTGCGAATGGGCGGAGGTGAGAATAGAGGAATATCCCAAGGCTGCCGGTGCAGGTGAGATAATGCCCGATGGGAAAGTTAACGAACTGTTCGAGCAAGCCGATAATGTACGAATAAAGTGGGGACTGCTGGAAATCAACCCACTTTGCCTGTTGGCAGCAATAGCTACCCCCGAAGCAGGTTTCAGCACTGACGAGTTGCGCTCATTCCCTATCCGGGAGCGTGAGATACACGACCTCTTTATGAGCGGGATGGGCAGTATGAAAAGATCCGTAAGCACGCAAACTGACCTTTCGGTAGATGAAGCCCCCTTATGGACAGCCAGCACAGGTAATTTAGATAAGTATTGCACGGATAGGACAGCCCTTGCAGCAGATAAAAAAGTATATCCCATCGTGTGCCGTGACCGTGAGACACGCATGATGATGGAAATTCTAGGGCGGTTGGGCAAGCCCAATGTGCTTATTATCGGTGATGCCGGTGTGGGTAAAACTGCTTTGGTAGACGGTTTGGCTTGTAACATTATTGAAGGTACAGTTCCTCAATATCTAAAAGACATGACTATCTATGAACTCGACACAGGAACACTGATTGCGGGTGCTACATACAAAGGTGAGATAGAAGAACGGCTGAAAGGAATTATCAAAGAATTGTCGGCTCACGGCAATGCCATTCTCTTCATTGATGAAATACATACGTTGATTGACCCCAAGTCGGGCAACAATGGAGCGGCAAGCATCTTGAAACCGGAGCTTGCCAAAGGAAATATAACGGTAATCGGAGTCACTACAGTGGACGAATACCGTAAATTGATTGAACCGGATCATGCCCTTAACCGGCGTTTTGAGGTGTTGCAGGTGTCGGAACCCGACTTGACATCCACCGTAAACATGATACAGGCGGCTCTGGAAAGATACGAAAACTACCACGGCGTGGGAGTAGATGTCGATTCATTGCCCGAATGCGTGGCGCTTGCCAAACGGTATGTCAAAGAACGCCGTTTGCCGGATGCCGCTATTGATTTAATAGACCGTACCCTGTCTGCCGTTAAGATGATTAACCAGAGCGGGGAAAAAAATATAAAAGAGCTGACAGCCCAACTGGGTGTCATCGAAGCGGCAGAAGACCAGCCCGAAGCGGAGCGTGCGGAGAAGTTGCGGTTACTGAACTTCACCATGAAGAACCGGCTAAGCCCTATTCTTTGGGGGATGCTTTCCGAAGGACAGAACGAACCGGAGGTGTCAGGCTATGGTGAATGGATGGACTATATATTAGGTGTGCTTGACCGGTTGCGTGAGTTGACCAAAGAGAAAATCGAAAAAATCACTTCCCATGAGGTGGCAGCCGTTGTTTCTTCTTCCACGGGCATCCCTATCGGTAAGATAGAGTCGGGAGAGAAAGAGAAACTGCTTAATATGGAAGATATTCTACGCCGCAGGGTCGTAGGGCAGGACAATGCACTGAAAGTATTGACGGATGCCATTGTCGAGTCGCGGAGCGGTATGAACAAGCCGGGACAGCCGATTGGCTCATTCTTCCTGCTGGGACCTACCGGAACCGGTAAGACTGAGTTGGCAAAAGCTCTGGCAGAAGCTCTTTTCAATGATGAAAAGGCAATGATACGCTTTGATATGTCGGAGTTTAAAGAAGAACATTCAGCCGCATTGCTCTATGGGGCACCTCCGGGATACGTCGGATATGAAGAAGGCGGTCTGCTGGTGAATAAGATACGCCGTCAGCCATACGCAGTAGTTCTTTTCGATGAAATAGAGAAAGCACATTCTTCCGTGTATGACATCTTCCTGCAAATCATGGACGAAGGCAAACTGCACGACCGTTTGGGCAAAGAGGGCGATTTTTCCAATTCTATCGTACTGTTTACGTCCAACGTGGGTAGTGAATGGCTCACCAAGCAGATAAATGAAGGCAAGAATCCCTCTACCACCGACCTGATGGAAGTCATGGGCAGCTATTTTCGTCCGGAGTTTCTTGCCCGTTTGTCGGAAATCGTGCCTTTCTCTCCTATTAACGAGACAATGCTGGTTCGTATCTTTGAAATCCAGTTAAAAGGAGTTATAGCGTTACTGGATAAACAGCATATTGGTATCGAAATTACGGAAAAGGCAAAGAACCTGCTTGCTACCCGTGGCTTCACTCCGAAATACGGAGCACGGCAAGTAGCGGGTACGATACGTAACTATATACGTCGGCCCATCTCAAAGATGATTGTTGCAGGAACATTAACGGCAGGAAATACAGTGGTTGTGGACGTGGCGGATAATGGAGAAATTGATTGGAATGTGAAATCATAAAATGAAAATACTATGTTTGGACATAAAAGTTTTTTGAGGATAGGTGCTTTGAGCGATTCCAGTATTTCGGGATTGTACAAAGACAGTTACGAGTTGGAGAGTTGCAATTTTGCTTTTTCACAAGGAGTGGATGTCAACGGCAAGCCTCAGACGGAAGTCCGTGGAGGAAGTATATTTTTAACTTATGGTGGTTTGCCTCAGCAAGATTTGCTCCGCTGGATGTTAGGTTCGACAAAATATGAAGATGGGGCTATTGTTGTATGTGATGACAATAATGAGCCTTTGGAGAAAATATTCTTTGAACAAGCTGCTTGCGTCGGTTTGGAAATTGATTATGTCCAACAAGGAAAAGGATATATTCAAACGAAGGTTACGCTACAGGCGAGGAAAATTAAAGTGGGGGAAACTACCCTTGAAAACCGATGGACAATTAATAAATAAGGAATTATGGGATTATTTAATTTGCCACAAATAGATAGCGATTTAACAGCATGGTTCATCCTTGATGGTAAAAAGTATGAGATGAGCCAATTTAGCATCAGTTTTGGACAATCGGTCGACCATAAAGGACAACCACAGGATGAGGTTCGCGGCGGTAGAATGCTTGTCAGTTTGTCTCAGACACTTCCAGATAGTATATATCGTTGGGCAATGACTTCATTTCCTAAAAATGGAGAAATTGTATTTCGGTCTAAAACTACTAATGCGCCGTTACGGATAGAATTTATAAATGCATATTGTGTAAACTTTGCCCGTAACATTGTCGATGGTGGAGGTGTAAAGACAGATATGTTGATTTCCCCTGATGAAATATTGATAAATGGCATAAGCTTTGATAACCATTGGATTTGAATGTAATAGTATAAGATTATGACTTACAACGAAGTGTATATTACGTTGAAAGAGTATAGGGAAAAGTATCTTGCTTTAGGGAAACTGTATGAAGGTTTTGTTATTGACTGCGGATATGCTTATACCAAAGCAAAAGCATTTCAACCTGCTCACATGAATGGATATAGCCCTAAAATAGGGCGTCTGTATGATTACGACTCGCATTATGCATTAGGGCGTGAGCAGCATATTGACACCAGTATAAAAGCAAGAAAATTAAGCCTTAGAGGATTGTTTAAACTTAATGTACCATTTGCAAAAAATCAGGCAGAGATAACTGTTAAACAAGGGATGACTCTTAGTGGTATTGCCGTATGGTTCGATGTGACAGTTGCAGAACTTGTAGAATGGAATAATTTAAAAGACCCTAATAGAATATTTGTTGGGCAAAAGATAATTATCATGGACAAGCACAACAATACTCTAAAAACAAATACTCCATCAAAAACAAATGCTTCATCAGAAGCGGATAACGTATTAAAAGTTGAAAATGATGGAGTTAATTCAAAAAAAGAGCACCCATTTATATCTGCAACAACTACAGATAGAGTTACATATGATTGGGATATGATATTTCTAAATACTTATTCGTTTGGGGACCATACAGTAGGAGATGCTAAAATATTCAACAGCAATTTCACAACAAATTATACAGTGGGAAAAAGTATGGAAGCCTCTGTTTCTTTTGAGTTGGATTTAGGTTTAGTAAAAGGTGGATTTTCCAAGAGTAGCGTATATAATTCAATATCAGTATTAGGTTACGTAGAGGCGGAAACGTCTATAAATTATGAAAGTTTTTGGGATATGTCTATAAATTTCGAAGTAAGGCAAAATATAAATAAAGATAATTCATCTACAGGAGTAGGCGTGGGAATAAAACCCGTAAAAGTAGTGGCTTTGGTTCTCCTTGTAGCTGGGGCAATTATTACTGCACCTATCAATATAGGGAAACCAGTGTTTGCACCGGCAAGCGTAACGCCTATTGTTCCATCAAAAGAAGTGTTATAAAATGAAGATAAGCATTATTCTAAAAATTCTCGGATTATCAATTGCATTAGCAATAATATCATTTTTTATTCTTAACTACATGGCACAAAGTAGATTAAATAGAATAGTTAATCCAACTTTTGATATAACCAAAGTTGTTGCTATTGAGCGTGCTTCTATTTCGGAGCATTCAGAAGTCTACAACGACGGTAGTTTTATAGAGTATGAATGCGTATATAAGGATTCTTGTCTGGATTTGGTAAATCTGGGGCGTGTTGATTCGTTATTTCATCATGTGGAAGATATAGTAGAGGTTATCAATACCCCTATACCACTTCCCAATTCTTTTTTCCCCAATTTAATAGCTCCCTCACCTTATAAAGTACGAGCTGCTCCGATAGCTGTTTCTTATAATGTTTATACATTGCCCTATTCCTCTTTAAATAAGGTGAAATTATATATTGGAGGGAAGATTAAAAATAAAATTAGTGAGTCGGCAACTACCGTTAAGTACGAATTATCAGCAAATCGAGTAGACATAGCTTTGAACAATGGTTCAGAGGTAGAGGTTTCCTATAGTCTTGGTATAGACAACAATAGGATTGACGCTGAATTAGTTTTTAATCTACATAATGGTAATTTGTATGTTGTGGTATTGGCAAAAGCACTTGATGTAAACAATTTGCTGAAAAAATATTTGCCATAAAGGATAGTAGTACCTTATTATGTAAAACATAAAATATAGATTTATGCAAACATACCTGTACCTCCATAAAGAAAACATTGACCTTCCCCACGACGAATACCGGGAAAAGTATCTGCTAAAACACTATGATTACAGTTTGAGCCGGAATGTGGGGCGTAAAGGTGAAATCACTTCTGGTGTTTGTGGAGGTGAAATACGAATCGCCATTGACGGATTTGCCGACGCTATCCTGCTGGGATGGCTCTTTGACACTTTCCGTCAGGAAGATGGAACAATCGTTATGCTGGATGAACATGAAACTACTTTTGCCAAACTACAATTTGCGGGTGGATTGGTAAGGAGTTATCGTATGAACTACGATTCCCGGGTTAAAAAAGGCGTGGTGACTATCATTGTGATAGAAGCCAAAGAGATTGTAACTGACAACGATTTATTTTTTAAAAACAAATAACTATGGGCTTTTTCGACAGGCTATTTAAAGGAAAAGAAGTGTTTGCGGACAGACGCAATCCGGATATGGTATGCGAGATGACACTTTGCGGGCAGTCGCACATCTTGTCAGAGTTTGATATTGCCTATGAGTCGGGAAATAACGCCAAAGAATATATGGAAGCATACGCCGTATTTTCAGAGCCGGTGAATGCGGAGGTAGAAAACTGGATAATGAGAGCGGACAGGAAAGAAAATGGGACAGTCCGATTCTACCGCAACAGCGATGCTATGGACGAAGGTGCACTGTTCGAGATAAATTTCAGTAATGCGAGCTGCGTGCATTATCGCAATGTATCACAGGGAGATGCATTGGTAAAGACAATTGTGATGACCCTTCCATCTGTCCGGATGGGAAGTGATGAATTTGAGCTAAAACAATAATAAATGGATATATACTCACTACATGAAATGGTAGGACTTCTCAAAACCGATCTTTGGCATGGCGGAGAGGTGGAAAAACTCGGTTACATCGGGAGGGCAGTTCCCTGTTCTTCTCCTGCATCGGCTTGTGGCCTGTCAGGAGTATATATCAATTATGATACCATGCTGGAGAGATGCGAAGCCTCCATGCAAGGCGGTGGGTGTGAATTATTCATTTCACAATACCAACCCTATACCGGGACTTATATAACCTATGTTCTGGAAAGCAACCTTTCCGACAGGAGATTGCTTCTGGCTAAACTGGAGGATATATTGGCAGATCGGAGGAGCCCTTACTTATGGTCGCATAATATATACAAGAGAAATATTTTCAGTATTGACCGCAACTATCAGGCACGCTACACCAGCATGCGCAGCGGAAATATTGCAACTCCACGACAAAGTAAATTCTTTGGAAGATGAAGCTGAAATATTATAAACTACCGGTACGTTTGGGCAGACTCTTTGAAGGAGATAGCCGGCAACTCGAAAGATGTTCCGAACTGGAATCCATCGACCGGCACATCGAACTGTTGCTGACCACTTGCCCGGGAGAGCACCGGTTCGACCCTAAATACGGTTGCCGTATCTGGGAACTGGACTTTGAGCGCATTGTTTCTACCGAACAATGGAAAGAGTTCTTTACCGGGTACGTGATGCAGGCAATTTCTACCTATGAGAAACGCATTTCTGAGATTGCCCTGTCGGTAAACCTTCAGGAAGTGGTCAGGGAGGAGATCTTGGATAACCGGATGATACGTAAACGGGTAGATATTACAGTGCTCGCCATCCTGAACTCCACCGGTACTCCCTGTGGCTTCGGTTACAAATTATACATGGGCCCTTTATCAAATGAATAATCAGGCTGTTGAAATATAAAATTAAAACGTATGGCAAATCTATTTACTAAGGAAAGTATTAAAACTCGGATGTTCAAACAGGCGGCAGCTCTGTATGACATACGAAACATAGATGGCATAGACCCTCTTATCAGATTGCTGATTGAAGCTTTGTCGGGCGAAATCTTTAAGTTGTCCGGTGATGTGCATACTATTGAAAGCCGATTGTTAGAGAAAGTAGCTTCCGCCCTTACTCCCCACACGGCATTGGTTGCCAGACCCGCCCATGCCGTTGCTGCAGCCAGGCCGTACACACCGCAAGCTACAGTGTCTTCCTCAGACCTGTTTTCATACAAAAGCACGGAGATAGTAAAAAAGTATAAAATGAAAAACATCTTTTTTACTCCGCTACACGAAACCCGCATTATCAATGCTGAACTGAAATATCTTGTGACAGCAGATGAATTTTGTACAATCACTCCCGAAGGAGATCGTGATGCCATCGCCCACCTTCGTTCCGATGTGTCGGTGATGTGCCGGAAAATCAGTATCGGAATGAAGATAGGCAGTAATGTAACTACCCTCAACGATTTGCCATTATATATAGATATACCACTGGTAGTGGATAAAAGCAGCTATCTGAAATTATTGCCGTACTGCCATTGCACGATTGGAGGCATTCCGGTAGAAATCAAAGGAGGAATCGAGTACGACCCGGCACGTTCGGTCAGCGAGAAATACGACCTCGGCAGGCTCATTGCGGAAGAAATAACCAGTAAATATGCTCCCCACTACCTGACATTGAAAGCTTCCGGGCTAAAAGTCAGAGAATTGTCACGCAGTAGAGTGCCCGAAGAAATCGCTACTCTGTTACCAAGTGATTTCATTTCCGGATGTGATGCGGATACCGTGTGGATAGATATAGAATTTCCCACCGCTTTTTCAAAAGAAGTACTTGAACAGGTAAAGATGCAGATGAATACTTTCATCGTAGTAAACAGATACCCGGCAAGGGTTACCAGAAAAGTAGATTCTGCATCGACCATTCTCCCTCTGGAAAAGACCGAATTCGAGTATTTCCTGTCTGTGGATTCGGTTACCGATAACCACGGAGAGCAACTCCGGGAAATTTCCACCACAAGGGATGAGAGCACTGTTGGTTCCTATTCGGTCAGAAGAGGTGGATGTGAACGCTTCAATACAATGGACGCCAAAGATTATCTGAACCGCCTGACAGACCTGCTTTATGATGAAAGCATGGCTTTTTCTTCCACTGACAAAGACGGAGTGAAAGAGGTAATCGAGCAGATAGAGGAACGGGTAAACCAATTGGAAGATAAAAATATTGGCGGAGTTGAAGGGCAGGAAATGCTGTCGTATGTGGTCATAGATCAACGTTATGACAAGGATACCCAGTTGACTGTGGATTATACGTTGACTAATGGTGAATTTGCCAATAACATCTATACGGGAGAGCCCTTGGGAGACTGCGCAAACCCTGACATAGACAAAACCACACTGAGATTTGTCACATCTACACAAGGAGGAAAGCCGTCCCCGTCCGTAAAGCGCCGTATGGATATGTACCGCTTCATGCTGTTGTCACACGGCAGCATATACACGAAAGAAGATATCCGAAACTTCTGCATGGCAAGATATGGCGACAGCATCCGTTCGGTGGAGGTAAAGCTGGGATATGCAGCCGGAAAAAAGGAAAGTGAGGGCTTCATAAGGACACTGGACGTGTATCTGCGGTTATCGGAGGGGATGCAAGGGTTTGACACAGAAGAGTTCGCCGTTGATATAGACAGTGAGCTCAGGCGGTTGTCTCCGGAAACCTATAACTACCGTGTGTTTATCAATTCATAGTAATCATCCATAAAACATATTAATTATGGCATCGAAAAATTTAGACGCAGTAAGCGTGGAGATAAAAGTGGCAGGAAAAGCCTGCGATTATGTGACAATGGAACTCAACCAGTCGGTCAGTATGCACCACCGTTTCAAAATTAAAGTGAACTACCGTCCTGATAAGCCAAGCGTGTGGGCTATCGGTCCCGATGTGATATTCAAGCAGTTGGGTGAGAAAGTTTCTATCATCATGACCCATCATGAGAGTGGGGAGAAAACGGAATTTTACGGATTGATTTCAGATATTCGTACCGAAGGTTTCGACGGTAATCAGGGATTTGTCATTCTGGAAGGGGGAAGCCCTACCATCCTGCTTGACAGAGATCCTGCTATGGATTGCTATGTAGAGCAAAACTTGAATACGATAGTCAGTGACATACTTGATAAGAGCGGGGTAAAGATGAATGTAGTCAACAATCCCAAACATACGGACATTATACCCTATGTCGCCCGCTATAAAGAAACGAGTTACGGATTCCTTTCCCGTCTGCTCCGTTCCTACGGCGAATGGTTCTATTACAACGGGGAAACATTGCAGATAGGAGATCCGGAAATAGAAACAGAAACACGTGCAGGATATGATATAGACCTGACAGGGGTCAGCATCAACGCAACAGTACGTTCACTGAACCACAGTACCTATGAGTTCAATCCTGTAGATGACCAATTTTATTACGATTATAGCGGAAGGCCGAAAGGCGCTACCCTTGGTTCCCGTTCGGCTGAAGAATGCAGTGAACCCATCTTCCCTACAGAGGCAAGACTGCCTTCGATAAGACCTGCGTATAGCGCAATGGATTTGGAACACTACGGAGATGCCGGTTTTCACCGCAACTATTCCCAATTATCTCAAATCAAGGCAAAAAGTCGTAATTGCGGCTTCCGTCTGGGAGAATTGGTCGTCACCCGTGTTCCCGAAAGTTTCCCGGGAGTTAAAATGACCGATTTGGGACGTTACCGCATCACGGAGATCACACATACGGTAGATGATAAAGGGCTGTATAGTAACACTTTCTGCGGTGTGCCCGGTGGTACGCCCGTCATGCCGTGGGGAGATGCTGTGATGCCGGTAGCCTATCCTGAGATGGCAAGAGTGGTGAGTAATGACGACCCTAAGAATCAGGGACGCGTCAAAGTGCAATTCATGTGGCAGGAGATAGACGGTGGCGAGAGCTACTGGATGCGGGTTCAAAGCCCGGATGCGGGCAAGAGCGACCAAGTTGCCAGAAACCGTGGTTTTGTATTCATTCCCGAACCGGGTGATTTGGTGATGGTAGGTTTCGAGCAAGGCAATCCAGACCGTCCGTATGTGACAGGCAGTCTTTTTTATAAGGCAAATTCCGAGGGAGCGGCAAAAGACAATACAGTCAAGAGCATACGCACCCGCAGTGGGCATACACTGGAGTTCAATGATGATGAAGGGGGAGACTGGGGCATTGTCCTTAAGGATGCTAATGAAAACGTGATACATATAAATTCCAAAGAACAGATAATAGAACTAACAGCTCCCAAGGCAATTATTTTGAATGCTCAAAATATAAAATTGAATGCACAGGAAGATATAAACATTGTTGCTGATGGCAAACTTGATGTGAGTGTCGCCAAAGAAGGGGAACTGAAATTCGATAAACTCAAAGTAGATGTTAATAACTCGCTGGATGTTTTGTCTAAAGAGTACCAAAATGAATCAGATGAAGTTTCGGTTATCAGTAAAGGGAAATTAACTCTTGATGGGAAAAAGAACACTAAACTGGGTGGAAAAAAAGTAGAGGTTCAGGGTAGTTCCAACAAATTGGAATTGCCTTAATCAATATTAATTATAAAAATAGAAATGATGAAGTCTATAAAAATATTGTTCTGCATTGGTTTTATGTTCACCCTGTCTTCGTGCAACAGTTGTGCTTCTACCAATGATAAGTTATTGAATGGAATTGATAACCTGATGGGTAAAGTGGACCGATTTTTAGAAGAAAACAAAGCCGTTGCCAAACCCCAACCGTCTATTGATTACGAGAAGGAAGGGGTAAACACCAAGCACTTGTTTATTTTTACGGATACCACCATGACCTACAATGGCAAATCGTTTATGCCGGGAATGACAATCGGAGAGCTGTGCGAGATATTTGGGCAATACGAACGCCTTGCAGAGCCCGGAATTTATATTTGGGACTCTATAGGGCTTACTATGACTTCATTGGATGAAAGCGGAAAAGACAGTGCTCCTGTTAACGGAATACTTATTGATTGGAATATTGATTTGAATGGAGTTATCAGTGAAGACAATATAAAATGGCTAAGGAACCGTTGTCCCCGTCACTATTTCACAGGTAAAATCATTGTCGGTGGTGCTGTTTTGGGTAGAGGGATGCATATTGACCAATTCTTAAAAAAAACGAATTTAAAATTTAGTAACGACCCGTTCCCACTGCTTTATTACACTCATCTTGGTAGGTGGGATTATTCCAAGGCTCCTATTCACCGCAAAGAAAAATACTATACGTATAGAATTAGAAAATCGGAGGATGGCACTGATATTGAAAGTTTTAACGCCGCCATCAACTCTCGTGTCATTGGCTCTCCCGTTCCTCCCTACGATGGTCCTGAATATGAAAAGTATGTTGAATAAAAAAGAAACGCTATGAGTAAATTTTTAGTCACTCTCGGTGCAAGCACCGGTATCATACATCTACTATACTGTATCCTTTGTATGTTCACTCTGTCTTCGTGCAACAGTTGTGCTTCTACCAATGATAAGTTATTGAATGGAATTGATAACCTGATGGGTAAAGTCGACCGGTTTTTAGAAGAACATAAAGCCGTTGCCAAACCCCAACCGCCTATTGATTACGAGAAGGAAGGGGTAAACACCAAGCACTTGTTTATTTTTACGGATACTACCATGACCTACAATGGCAAATCGTTTATGCCGGGAATGACAATCGGAGAACTATGCGAGATATTTGGGCAATACGAACGTCTTGCAGAGCCGGGAATTTATATTTGGGACTCTATAGGACTTACTATGACTTCATTGGATAAAAGCGGAAAAGACAGTGCCCCTGTTAACGGAATACTTATCGATTGGAATATAGATTTGAATGGAGCTATCAGTGAAGACAATATAAAATGGCTACGGAACCGTTGTCCCCGTCATTATTTCACGGGCAAAATCATTGTCGGTGGTGCTGTTTTGGGTAGAGGGATGCATATTGATGAATTCTTAAAAAAAACGATTTTAAAATTTAGTAACGACCCGTTCCCACTGCTTTATTATACCCATCTTGGTAAGTGGGATTATTCTAAGGCTCCTATTCACCGCAAAGAAGAATACTATACCTATATGATTAGAAAATCGGAGGATGGCACTGATATTGAAAGTTTTGACGCCGCCATCAACTCTCGTGTTATTGGCTCTCCCGTTCCTCCCTACGATGGTCCTGAATATGAAAAGTATGTTGAATAAAAAAGAAACGCTATGAGTAAATTTTTAGTCACTCTCGGTGCAAGCACCGGTCCCGGCAGTATCATACAGTGTTCTGCCGTAACGGCAACCATTAATAAAAAGCCTATCGCGGTGGTTGGTGATATAGCCACTCATCCCTATGGGCCGGATACATTGATAGAAGGCATGCCCACTGTTCTGCTTAACGGCAAGCCGGTGGTATTCAGCACGGCAAAAACATCCAAAGGAGGTGCAGTGGTTCCTAATACTACAGTGAAAATTTCCTCCCCCACCTTTGAAAGCTATACGGGCATTGTACATTCCGCCCGGATAAAAAGCAATCTTCACTTTGACGAACCGACCTCCGGCGATATAAAAGAAAAAGAACTGAAAAAACAAATCGCAGCCAGAGAAGAAGAAGAGCCGGTGGAGAGTGGCAAGGTAACTCTGGAAAGTGATTTTGCATGGAAACAATTGATTGACCTTGCCGTGAGTGACGGCAAATGGATATTCAAGTTCCGCATGGCGGATGTATTCGGCAAGGACGTGTCTCAGGACGCTGTAGACAAGCTCTATGATGCTTGTCAGGACAGGAGCCTGCCTAACCCTGAGATACAAGTATGTGAAAACCGGATATACGGCCTGATGGCAGCCTACAACCAAAAGACCAATAAAATTTATGTTTCCAGACGAGCAGTGGAAGAAGCGATTGAGGATAACGAAAAGCGACATAAGCTAATGGTGGCTTTGGTAGAGGAATTCGGTCATCACATAGACTGGCTGCTCCGTTGCCAATACGATACAAATGCAAATGACGACGCCGAAGGAGACGAAGGGGCACGCTTTGCTTACCGGGGTATGTGCCGGGTGCTATATGTTGATTTCCATGAGTTGCAGAGCGTACCCTTCGCTCAGGCCCAAACTCCGGAAGGGGCATTTGCGCTGGAATGGGATATTGCAGAAGCGCATAACGCACTGGAAAAATACACCAAAGACCGTCAGTATGGTACAGATGACCATGTGAGAGATTATGAAGGATTCAAGGTGGAGGATCTGAGCTATCAGGGAGGGTTCGGTCATGAAAATATACAAAGAAATGCTATTGCCCGAAGTGGTATAGATGCACTGAGAAAAGAGGTAAACATACAATATCTCTACCGCGGCAACTGGCTAAAAGACTATGCCCAATTGATAGCTCCTTTCCTTTTCGAACCTTCTGCTTTCTTTAAAGAAGAAGACAATAAAAAAAGATTGGAAAACTTTTATAGTAAGGTGGCTCCTGAACCGGAAGAGCTAAAGAAGGTATTGGAAGATGTCGTGAGAATCATAGCCATCCGGAAGTTTTTTAAAGAAGAAAGGAAAATCGTTAAAAGAAGCGCCTACTATACCAACCCGAAACAATGGCGACTGGTTGTCGATGACGAAAAAAAAGGGTTGATTCCGGGGTTTGGTAAAATAATAGGTGTCAGTGTTCCATATGACCATTGCGATAATCCGAAAGGGTTACCGGCTATTACATCTGAGAAACTGAAGAAATGGGGGTTCAATGGCGAAATCAAAGACGATGAGATTTCCATAAACAGGACAAAGGGTATAAAGCAATACATAAGAAGTAATAGAAAAGGGAGCGATAAGGATTCTTGGGGTACAAAGGTTATATACGACCAACTCCTTCAACGATTAAAGGAAATTAATTTCACAGAACCCACCCAACTCGTAAAGCTTGGCGGTGCTTTGCATACCATACAGGATTTTTATGCCCACAGTAACTTTGCCGAAGTGACTCTTGTAAAAGTATGGTTCGATAAAGTGGTAACCTGGTGTACAGAAAGTGACAGATTCAGAGATTACAGTCAAAAGCGGATAGACTATTTTCATATTGACAAGGGCATGACATTTGATGAAGAAGCAGTCAAAAAAATTATCAGCCGTAAAGACGATGTGCTAAGAGCTGAGGGAAATAAAATGCGATGGAGAAACGATGGAGATTATTTTTATAAAAAAGCCTTATATACTCCCATTGTTACCGGAACTTATGATTTGGAGGATATGATGGCGACAGCTTTACTTATGCTCGGTGACTCAAAATTTTCATTGGAACTTACACCTCCTAAAAAGGATATGGAACCAGGAACACTCTATGGAAACGACTTGCTTATTCTATTGTTGTGCCGTCACTTTGACCAAACAAGAAACAATGGCTGGATTAAAGTCGAAGATTGCTTGAATAAGTTCTTCGATATGCGGGATAAATGGTTAGAAATCAAAAAGTATGTGAATGAAAAGATGCCGGAGGGTGTAATAAAAGCCATGGAATGGTTTGAAAACAACGTGATTGAAAATATTGAGCAAGCTCTACAGATGTATAAGAATATTATCAAACATTACTTGTGCGTGATACTTGCCACTTATATTAGAGAATATCAGTTGGTTTTAAAACAACAGTTGAAAGCCATCCAAGAGTCAATCAACGGTATGTATCCCCACGGCGATAATCCGTCCCACACGATGCTGGCAAAAGATGAAGCATCACATCCGGTGAATTTTCTGGCGGGTCAGATGGCGATAGACTCAACAGTCAGTGTATTGAAGGCATTACATGAGAAGGCTTCCCTTGAAAAAGCACTTGACAACATCATTGTTCATCCAATTTCAATAAAACATTTTGATGCATACACCCGTCAATGGGCAAAAGAAAATCCGGTAAAGGTACTAAAGTGCTGCGTTTACTCCACCCAACTGGAGGCAATACGTGCAGGAATCCAGTTAACGGAGAAAGCCAAGCACCATGTGAATAAATTGTATAATAATTCCGATGCCATCGGTACTAACCGTGCTGCCAAAAGCAGTAGTGAGAAAGATGCGCTCAGTCAGGAGGAAGATTTAAATGCTATAGGTAAACACTCTAAAGACCTGTGCAAATTATTTAAAGGAGCCCTCGGCTCGTACAATATGAAATACAGGGAACTCGACGCACAAACCTTTGTCGAGTGCTTATCACTGTATTATCCAAAAATAGAGCGCGATGATTCACTTTCGGATGCATTAAAACAAATATGGAGGGATGCTTCTGATAAAGCGGCTAATAAGGTCAGAGGCAGTATGAAAAACAGTTTTGATTTTATAGCAAATGCATACAATCAGGCGGTAGTTTACTTGGAATCATAGCTTTTCTGAATAAACTTATATCTCATTTTGGAATTAAAAACATTTAAGTGTAAAAAAGATAAAAATCGAACTTATGAACTCATTCTTCCAAACCCTCGCCTTCACCTACCTGCTCTACCCGATACTGGGTTTGCTACTGGTAGGCTTAGGAATTTTCATAGCAAAAAAGAACGCTTTGCTGGGCAACAAACGGCTGGTAGGCTACACCATCGGTGCAATCGTCATCCTGACGATCCCTGCTTTGCTGGGATTCCTTGATTACGGTTTCATGCCTTACGGCTACGTCTTCCTTGCTATGCTTTACCTTATTTTAGGTGGTTATAACATACGAATGATGTCTTGGGTATATAAGGACGACTACAAGTACCGGCACGAAATCATTCTCACCGGTTTTATACTGGTAGTATCCATGTTATTCTTCACCCTTGTCTTCAATCTCTGCAATGAGTTGAAATATGGTCTGTGGGCATCTACCTGCCTGCTTCCATTCGTCATTGTCTCGGTGTTCATCCGTACCTACCGTATCTTTATCGCCATTCCGATTCCCGTGTATGAAGTTTGGAGATATACAGACGATACCGAGCAGGACGGATATTTTGACCCGGGCAGCCTGCAAGTCTTGCAAATAGAGTTATACAAACAAGAGAGCGACCGGGAACCGGTCAAACTCAGTGTGAAAGCACCGGACGAAATGCAATTCGGTACATGGTTTCACCGGATGATTGACGACTATAACCTGAAGTCTCCCCAAGCTCCGATAGACGACTATGCAGCCAAAGAGGGAGGATGGATCTTTTACCGGAAACCGTCTCTGATATCTCCCCGGCATTACATAGATTTCAACCTGACAGTAAAGGATAACCGCATTCTCAGCCGCGATGTAATTGTTGCTAAACGGGTGATGGAACATAGTGAAAAATAAAAATACATATTTACATGGCAAAGAAAAATTTAGTGAACTGGTCGGACTGTATGCCATTGTCAGCCGCCATCTTCAACCAACATGACGATTACTTTCTGGACAGCGTCCGTGACAGCATTGAAGTACGAACCAACAGTTACAACTACGGTCTGCTTCCCGCACGGCAAAACCGAGACGGGGAAAACGGCATACGCATCAGCCAACACGTGACGGGACACATCGAAGTGCGGCTGAAATCCTGCGATGCAGTCACCTCTTCGGGTATCCGTATTCAGTTTGATGCTACTGAATCGGGAAGCGAACTGGTAAAAAACTATTCAGTGGAGTCGGATACCCATAAAAATGTTACCCAATGGGACATCATCCTCTCTGTAGACCCGTTTCACCGGGTAGGCTCGGGAGAACCCAATCCGGAAGAAGTTCCGCCACGGCATCCGAATGCCTTACCTTCATACCGGCTGTTTGTGATGCCCAAAGGAGAAATTAATATTACTGAACTGGGTATTCATTATCTGACTATCGGCCGTATCCGCAAGGATGCGGGCCGCTTTATGGTAGATGCCGATTTTATCCCGCCTTGTACAACGATGAAAAGCCATCCCGAACTGCAAGAGTATTATGCCAAGTTCGGTAATATGTTCCGTTCACTGGAAACTTACAGTAAAATCATCATAGCTAAAATACATGATAGAGACAATCGGGGTGAACTGGGTGCACACATCTCTCTGATATGCCGTGAGATGCTCCGCTACCTCGCTTCCCTGCAATTCAGTTATACCAATAAAGGGATATACAATGCTCCTATCGACGTACTGGAATCCGTATCAAGCCTGGCACATATCATGTATGTGAGTTTCAGCTATCTCTCAGGAACGCAAAAGGAGGAAACACAGAAATACTTCTACGAGTGGAGCGATGTGACTCCCGGCTCGTTCGACGAGCAACTGTCCGATACGCTGGAGATGTTATACGAGCATACGGACATCCGGTCTTCAATGGTTCGCGCCTATTCGTTCATGTACACGCTCACCGAATTGTGGCAACGGCTCAGTACGTTGGAATATATCGGTCAGCATAAAGAGAATATTGTGGTTTCGGAACGTACTACCGGCAACAACACTACGGGACAGAATAAAAAATGGAGCATAATGGACTGATATGGAATACCGCTTACCCAAAGAGATAAAAGGGCATCTTCCGCCCAATACGATGGACACGGACTTTAAGGCAGAACTATACGGAGCCTTGTTGTCGGAAGCCGGATTCGACACCACCCAAATTATGATGGTGCGCGACGGCAATAACCTGAGCAATGTCTCTAAAGACATCCGGTCAGTGAAGCACAGGAATCTTCCGGGCATGGCAGATTCCTGCATTGAGGTCAAAACCAACCGCCGGGGCATTTATGATTCGCTTCCGGAAGGATTGTTCCATGATTCACTCTTTCCCGGCAAGGTGAAAGATCTGGAACTTATCCTGGAGGAGATGCAACAACATCGCAATGAAGAGTTTTTCATCCGCCGCTTTTTCAGCCTGCTGGAGAGCGAAGTGGACAGGGCAGGGATACAGGCACAATTGCTTGAATTGCGGTACGATAAAAAGAACAAATATTCTGATTATGCGAAACTCTTTGCCGCTTGCTGGCCGGTCATCCATTTTTTGTCCGGACGGGGGGCGTTGCTGTTCATTAAGTTCATACCCCATATCCATTCGATACGGGGCAGACTGGAAGAGGTAAGCGACGCACTGTCGCAGATTCTGGAAGCTCCGGTAAGGGTACGCCCCAAAATGGTGCAACGGAAAATAAATGCGCAAAAAACGAACCGGCTCGGAAATATGAGACTGGGAACAAACAGTGTGAATGTGGGTTTCTTGAATGGTGCAGATGTGGATTTGCACATACATATCGGTGACATCCCGACACGGGAAGTCGAAAGGTTCCTACCCGGGAATAACTCCCGGAGAGCCCTTGAAATGCTGGCAGATATTTTCCTCGGCGCATGGCGGGAGTTTGATGTGACGGTCAGCGTTGCCCCTGCCGAACGCAAAACTTATTTGAAACCGGTGGGTGACGCCAGTCCGTGTTACCTCGGGATAAACACCTATTTATAAGAATTATGAAAGCAAAGAACAGTGAAAAAATTATTCATGGATATTTGAAATTTGCCGGCGGCCTTTTCATCAGTACGGCTTTGAGCATGACACTGCTTGCCGGTTTTATCCACACGAATAGTAGCGAGTATAAACTGATGAAATCCAAAACAGAAGAATACGATAAGATATACGCCGGACAAATTGCCTTGGTAGATAAAGTGGATTCCCTGTATAACTATTTGTCGTTGATGGGCAGTAACGAGCAACTCAATCAGATCATGCTTCAAAAAGTTGTCAGTACCCGTAAAATGGAACTAATCGAGGAACTGCAAAGAATGGATACCAAGGATGTATTGATTTATAATAATCTGGCTTCACAAATTAACGTGTTTCTGGAGACAAAAGAGGCCATACGTAAAGCGGTTATTGAAGAAAGCCTTGTAAGGAACGACCTGATGCGATGTGTTCAGGATAATAAACAGGCTGCCCGAAAACTGACATTGGGAAATATAAGTGTAGAAAAGTAAAATAAGAAAGAATATGAGCATAACTCCCCAAAATAAAAGTAGCAAACCCGTTAGTGAGCGTGAACGCTTTATCGGATTTGTATATGTGCTTACCCTGTTTATTGTTATCACAGGAGCCTGTGGATTTATACTTTTCAAGTACACAGGGACACGCCACATCTTCTCCAATAAAATAACGGTCATCAAAAAGATGGAGCGGCAAAAGGAATTCCAAAGCATACAATCCGCACAGATTGTAAACGCAGACACACTGTTTTCGCGAATTGAACATTTCGAGCCGGGTATCAACGCCTCTTATGAGGAGAATGATATAAAGTTCCTGATAAACGATCTGGCCAAACAGTGGGAAAAAAATAGCTGGGACAAGCGTAATAAGATGTTCTGGCATCTTGCCTCGGTATATGAGATGTGGTTTGCCGACAAGAAAGAGCTATGGAGCAAGCAGGATAACATCGTAAAGTTCAAGAAAAACCTTGAGAAGTGTGAACTTGGGCTCCAAAAGAAAGAAGGCGAACTTAAAAATAAAGGAGGCAAACCATGATGAATAAATTTATAAACACGAAGATTTTTTATATTCTTATCTCCGTTGCTGTACTTTTTATGGTTTTTCTGCTGGTGCTGAGAGGCTGTTCACAAGGACCGGAGATCCAGGCTACCGTGTCGCCGTCTGACCCTGTCGTGGGACAGGAAATCTTTTATTCCGATTCCACGTCGGGAGCGGAAACTTGGTACTGGGAGTTCGGCGACAACGGGACATCCAACCAACGTAGCGGACACCATCTGTTTAAACAAGAAGGAGTTTACAAAATCCGACTGACGGTAAACGGAAACTTGGAACGCTATTTTGATGTGAGGGTAAAAGAGGAGACAGGCACGGAGAACCAGCACCTTGTTCATATCATTGCTCCCAAGGAAGCCATACAGGGAGAAAATATCATCTTCCGTGGCGAAGGACACGATGAACAGTGGCGCTGGGAGTTTGGGGAGACCGGTATGATTGATTCCCGCGAGAAAACGGCACTTTATGCATATGCCGAACCCGGAGAATACGAAGTGCTGCTCAGTACGGAGAATACCCGCTATCCCATCCGGCATCGCATTAATATTCTGCCCTACTATTCGGAGAATGATTCTACGGATGTAATGGTGCTTATCGGTTTAGACATTAAAGAAAAGTTGCAGAATATTGTAGATGGTAAGCCATTTAATATAAACTACAATTATGTTGTGAGCAAATATTTTAACAATAATCCGAACACGCTGGTTGTTGTGAACAATAATAAATATAATGACTTTTATTCTTATTGCCAAGGGCTGCACCACATCGGCAAAAAAGAAACAGTTATCCAGAACGTAATCGTCGAATCTGAGGGTGAAGAAGACGGACAAATCAGCCGGATAGCGGTCATTCAAACCGATAAAAAGAGATAGGATATGAAGAAAATAATGATACTATGCTGTGTGACGGCTTTTCTAAGTGGTTGCAGCCCGGTCAACCGGTTTACCCGCTTACGTAAGCTTCCAAGAGTCTATTCTGAAAATTATCAGATTCCCGGTATTAAGGCTCCCAAAAGCGGGGCACACAAAAAGCCCTGGATTGTCTATTCCGATAGGGAAGGGAACGCTGCTTATGTCAACCCGGGCGGCAGGATAAAATCGGCAGAAACCACGTTCAGGGAACCCTTTCTGGTCATTGGACATAAAGGCGATTTCCTGCGGCTGATAAAGTATAAACCGGAACACATAAAAAACAACCGGTTTACCGGACGTAAAAAAGCTGAATATATAGGCTGGATGCACTCCTCCCGGCTTATCCTTTCGCCCTCTTCCGTAACCGATATACGGTCCGGACAGCATGACAAGCTGCTGACAGCAGTTACGGACACTTCATCCGTGCTTCATCCCGAGGCTTATTTTGTAACCGCCGATTCCCTAAAAGTATTCGGTGATCCCGGATTGGAAAAACAGACGGCAGCCATCGGTATGAACGAAATTGTATTTGCCTTGAAATACTCTCCTGACGGGCGTGGAGTCCTGATATCACGGACCACGGATATTACGGCCGATAAAGCAGGGGAACAAATCGTGGGGTGGATTCCGGAAGTCATGCTCGGTAATATCGGGCGGAAGGTATTTGTAAAGACCGGACTTGCGGGCACATTCCAGCAACCGGACATACTCGCCTATTCGCCGGTAATACGCCCCTACAGTACAGATTCGACCTATACTTTCTGTAGTGGGGCATTTGCCCCACTCATAGACAAAAGCTTAAATTTTGTATACAATATCGACGGACAGCCGGTCAGCTATTCCGAAGGCCGGGCAATAAAACACCGGCTGCAGAACATCAACCTGCTTTTCGCCATGGAATCAGGTACGAAACAGGCTGAACAGTTCCCAATGCTGCTTAATGCCATACAAAACCTTCAGCCCTTGTTCGAGTTACCGGACGATAATTACCGCTATCGTTTCGGCGCAGCAATAAGCCTTGGCGGAAAAATAGTCACCATTCCGCTTACTTCCGACTATCAATCACTGACCGATGGCATGAGCAGGATTGCATCCGTTATGAGAGAAAGCTGTCATGACTCCCTCCCTGCCTGGAGTGCACTGAAAATGTCTTTGGATTTACTGGACGACCGGCAACAATCCACCAACCTGATTGTATCGGTCGGTGAAACAGGCTCACTCCGGGATGAAGCGATCAATCCGATTGTTGCCGCCCTGAAAAAGAAAAACTGCCGTCTTCTGGGATGGCAACTGTATGCTGCCGATTCGGATAACTTCAACAACTTTGTACTTCAATTGGGTGATATGATCGACGCTTATGCCGGTTCACAGGTTGTGGACAAGCGTAAAATGCTCTTTTATGCCGATCAGTTTTGCCGCAGCAACCTGCTACGTGATGCAGGCAATAACTTCTTCATGCTCGATTATCCTTACGCCAGCATGACGCAGGGCGGATTTCTGTTTCCCGAAAAGGGTGAAACGCTGTCTCCGGAATTGTTTACCGGAGCTGTTGATTCCATAATGTCACAAATCCGGGCGGATAACCGCCTGCTTTCTGAAAGTATAGACCGGGCATTCGCTACCATCGGCAATGACAAGGACAGATTTGATAGTCTTTTTATAGCTGCCTTCGGTCTGCCACAGGGTACCAAACCCGGCAAGGATTTTAAAAGGACATTCGTAACGGGAGCACCCGCTTGGTACACGGAATCGGAGCGGATTTCCGTACCCGACAGTCTCGTTCATTATCAGTTATTGCTTTCGGAAGTTGAACTGGAACAACTCAAAGGGCAGTTGGAGACTCTCTGTGCACTGGAAGTCGACGTAAAGAATTCCGGGAAACCCCGTAAAGGCAGCACCAAAAATCTTTGTCGCTACCTGCAGGAAACCGAACATCTTTCCGACAAAGAATTGGCAGCCCGGCATGCTGAAACGGAAAGTCCGACAGACACAGTTTATGTATCGACCAAAAAGATACGTCGCCACCTGTATAAATTTTACATGCATGGGCTTAACGAATGCCGTGTTTGCCGTTTCAGCCGCAAAGAATTAAATAGGTTTAGCCTCGCTCGGGCACATCGCCGCATTTTCGGGCTTCCTTCCAACAATCCATTCCTGGACGGTATTACCTTGAAGGAACTGAAAAAGAAAAAAATCCTCACTGACCATCAACTGGATCTGCTTGTGCAATACTTTAAAAAAATAAAAGAAGAAATGGATGCAAAAGCGGGAGAAAGACAGGTTCCCATGGGCAGCCATAATTACTATTACATCGATGCAAAATTATTGCCATAAATCAATAGCCTAATTTTAATTAATATGAAATCCTACTTATCGCAGGAATACAGAGTTGCTGACAACAATAAAGCCTATGATATTATTTATGAATGAAGTAAAGATACATAAATATCTGCCTTGTGACGAAACACCAGACAACTGCAATTTCCTGCTGAAAGATTACCGGATAGGTGATACTTTTAATAATGTGCATAAGGAGATGAATTATCTCATTTTTTGTCGGGAAGGCGAGGTACATTTGACCAGTAATTTATTTTTTGAAGAAACGTTATATGGCGGTGAAATCATGTTTCTTCCCCGCATGGCTGACTGCTGGGGTGAAATGTGGAAAGAAACGCATGTGGTAGTTCATACCTTCAACAACACAGTATGTCGACCAGAAAACTGCATACTACGGTATCTGTATACACATGCAAGGGAAAAGAATAATGGTAAATCAAGCGGTTATTATTGTAAGCTGGTCGCACACAAGGTGATCATGACTTTTATGGAAAGTATATCCTATTATCTGACAGACGGTACGGGCGACTTGCTGCTGTGGCATCTTAAGCACAAAGAGCTAATACGGCTTTTTAGTCGTTACTACGGAAAAGAAGAATTACAAGCATTCTTTCACCCGATGACAGGAGAAGCAGTTCCGTTCAGGAATCTGGTCCTCTCTCATTATATAAAAACAAAATATACAAAGGAACTCGCTGACCTCTGCGGCTACGGGGTAGTTACTTTCCGCCGTATTTTTAAGAAGGAGTTCGGAACATCAGTTTATCAATGGTTGTTGAAAAAGCGTTCGGAACATATCCTGTACCGTCTTTCATTCCCCTATATTCCTTTTCAGGAGATTATGGAAGAGTTTAACTTTACCTCTCCGCAACAGTTCAACCGTTTCTGCAAGACCAATTTAGGCGATAGCCCTACCGGGCTAAGGAAAAAATACCAGTCTTCTGACTAATTCGAACCTTTGCGCAATAATGATGAATTTATGATTATTTTCGATAACATTGCCTGAATAAAATCTCCATAACTTTGCAGCCGAATTAAAAAAAAGAGACAATCACGGTAATATTCAGGTATGAAGGATTTTAGAACAACACCCTATATCCAACTTTTATCAAAAGGAGCGGCAACAAAGGAAGAGTTTCAAAATGCATTAAGTGATTTTGCACACCAGATTTACAACTTTTGTAGCAAAGAAGAGAATATAAGGTTTATCTACTTTTCCTTGAATTATATACGGGCACAGCTAATCCATATAGAGGAAATAAAGGAAACAACAGGTGGCAGACTATCCGCCAATGGAGGTATTACATTTGTGGAAGCTGCAATTGAGTGGATAAAAAAACAAGATAGTCCTAATCCACAAGAAAACGGCGAGAGAACAAAAGATAGTCAACCACCGATTGTATGGACAGGAAAGGTAGTTCATCTGATGGAGTTTATCTACGGATCGGATACACTAAAGAATTTCAATGATGGCAAAGCTACTATCAAAGAGGTATCAGCATACTTCAGCAAGATGTTGGGGATAGAAATTAAAGACCCGTCCGGTTGTTATGTGAACATGCGGGAACGGGTACAGGAGAGCCGAACTACCTACATAGATAGCATGAGGGATGCCTTGCTGGAAAGAATGGACAAGGACGACGAGAGGTTATACAGGAGGAAAAAATAATCATTTTTCCTCCTGTTCTTTCAGTCTTATTTGTTCAGTTCCAACAGATGGCAGAGTGCGGGATCATTCTTGATGCGCTCCAATTCATCGGAAACAATCTGCCGAACGTCTTCCTTTATCCGGTTATAGTTGGCTTGTACCATTCCCTGCATGTGGTCAACTCCATTCTCATCTATGAAATTTGTGATAACGGGTATCTTCTGATAACTCTTTTCCTCTTCGGCAATTTTGACTGTATCCACTACAATTTCGCAATGGAATATTTTCTGTTCGATGCGTTCGGAGAAATTATCAGCCACTGCCCCCACAAACATACCCTGTGTCAATCCACTAATTTTTGATGGTGGTATCATGCTGTCCATCTGGGTAGATATAGAAGTAGACTTATCGTTCCGGTTGATACTGATACTCTGCCGTTTCTGTAATATCTTTCCGAAACGCTCACTTAGCGTTTTTGCCGTTTCGCCTACCACCTGACCGGAGAAGATATTACCCACCGTATTGATAATCACCTTTGCTTCCTTATCCGTATAGTCACGGATCAGTTGGCTGAAATCCTGAAATCCGAGCAGTACCGCCACTTTGTTACTTCGTGCCGTAGCTATCAGGTTGTCCAGTCCCTTAATAAAGACAGTAGGCAACTCGTCGATGATGATGGAACTTTTCAGCTTTCCTTTCTTATTAACTATCTTAATGATGCGGCTGTTGTACAGACCTAAAGCCGCTCCATAGATTGCCTGACGGTCGGGATTGTTGCCTACGCAAAGTATCTTCGGTTCGTCCGGGTTATTAATATCGAGTGAAAACTCGTCAGCCGACATTACCCAATAGAGTGCCGGAGAAATCATACGGGACAATGGGATTTTAGCGGATGCGATTTGTCCCATCAACTGGTCGGCGGCTCCAGCCAACCACGCATCGAGGAATGGGGACAAGTAGTTTTCCAATTCGGGGTAAGAAGACATGATAGGGAAAATCTGCTCGTAGGGCTTATTCAGGAACTCGATAGCATGAGGAAACGTACAATACTTGCCATCCTGATAGATGCGCAGGAACCAGATAATAGCGGCAAACAGAATAGTCGGACTCTCTACAAAAAAATCCCCTTGCTTTGCCGCCCAACTCCGGTTAAGGTTAAGCATGATAGAATACGAACTTTCGTAAGCGTCGGATATATCAGTCATAAATTTCGGATTCAACGGGTTACATCGGTGGCTGCGGCTGGGATCGTCGAAGTTAATCACGTAGAACTTGGGAACAATCTTATACCCTTCTTGATGGGTAAGCAAATGGTTGTAGGCAATCGTGGATAAATCGCTGAATTTAAAGTCATAGAGGTAAATTGCATACCCTTTCTCTATCTGCTGCTTGATGTAGGAATTTACCACCGCAAAGGATTTACCGGAACCGGGTGTGCCGAGTACGATGCTGGCACGAAACGGGTTCACGACATTAATCCACCCGTTCCACATCTTCTTCTTATACCAAAACCGGGTAGGCAGATTAACGGAATATTCATTTTCCATTAATCGGGTTTCCTGCATGAACGATTCGTTCTCGTTATTGAAAACGTCATCAAGCAGGTTGTTCTTCAGTAATCGGCTCATCCATACTCCGGCAGCCAGCAGGCAGAGATACCCGATAGTCAGGGTAAAGATATAATAGGCTGTACGGATGACAAAAGGAATGGGCATATTCAGCAGCCACCAATTAAGGAAGAACAAGACAAAGCCGATGGCAAGTGTTGTCCAAATATGTACCCATTTGATTTTTTCCTCTTTCACTCCCTTAGTCCCCAGACAGGAAAGAGCGAGGAATACCACGCAAAAGAGTTTGGTGTACAGGCTGTAGTGAAACAGTCCCGTAGTACGCTGGAAGTTGAGCAGTATTTTCGATACCACTCCGATGTCAATCCCCCATTCTTTGATGGCGGGGTAACAGAACCAATAGATATTGATAATAACAAAGAGGATGCTAAGCGCACGCATAAAGTCCATGACTTTTGCCAATCCCCGTAAATCGTCTTCTTGTGACATAATGTTGATTGTTTTTTAATGGTGATACAAATAGTGATTGTTAATCCTGCCGTCCGTAGCGATGACGTTTCTTCTTCCGCTTCTTCGGTGGCAGTGGTTCCCGTTCAGGTTGCTCCGGTTCGAGAGTAAACAGGGAGAGTAACCCGCCTGATTCGGGGGAATACTCTTTAGTGTCGGGCGCATCATCGAAAGCCGGGACACCGGACTTGGGATGCAACAATCTGTCGAGTATGGAACGGGGCTGTTCCTCTTCGATGGACGGAAAGCGTTCGTTGAACACATTGGCTGAATATTCTTTACCCAACCGGGAACCGTTCAGTACCACACGGCTGTGGTGGTCGATGAAGGTAACGCCATAGATACGTCCGGTATCGTTGCGACGCATAACTACGTCGATGCCTTCCTGTTGCAAAACCTTGCGGAACTCCGCTTCGGAAGTAGTTGTCTGTAAAGCGATAGATACAATCCGCAACGTCCGGTCTTTCAACTTCTTCTCTTTGATAAGCGTTCCGGCTTGCTTCATCTGCTTTTCCAGAGCCGTGATACCTGTCATTTTTCCCAATGTGGAGGATTTGACAGGTGTTCCCGTCTTTTCTCCGTTCTTATCCAAAGCGGAATAGACAATACCATGATACGGTCTGCCGCTCACTTCTCCCTTTACCTCTTCCAATGCGATGTTATATAAGGAAAGTAAGGCTCGGAACTCGCCTACGGACTGAAAGCGGTACATCTTCAAAAGCGGTTTTACCACGTTTGCCAATTGCCGCTTTAAATTGCCTTTGGTAATATCCACCGGAGCGAGTTGCCAATCTTCTCCTTTGGTTTGCCCTTCTGCCGGGTGCAAACCGTATTTCTGCTCCAACTGCTCAGTGATCTCCTTGCTGCGACGGAACTCGTTACTGTCGTTAATCTTCTTCCCGTTGCTATCCACCCGGAGCGAAACGATGTGAATATGCCTGCGGTCGATGTCCTCGTGTTTAAAAATAAGGTACGGCTGACCGCCATATCCCAACTTCTGCATATATTCCTCACCGATGGCCACCAACTGCCCATCGGTGAGCACATCATCCGGGTGCGGATTGAGGGAGATATGGATAACGGGCTTCTCCGTACGGTAATGGGATGGCAGCCAGTTCTTGAAATCTTCCATGCAGTCCTGCAAATGGAAATTCCCATCTTCGGGTTGTAGAATGAGGTTGGCGGCAAGTACCTTCGCATGCCCTTCGTCCACTTTGTTCTGGTTGTAGGCGAGCGCACCGTAAAGGGAAGCGCCCGTACTTATCTTCGCAACCATTGGCTCTCAAACATATGGGATAACTCGATAATCCTACGGCTCAACTCCACCAATTCCAACGTCGCTTTTTCCAATTTGTAGAGCAAGGCGAGGGCTTTCTTCTCGGAGAAATGGGTATGCAGTTCCTTTGTTACCTGATTATAATTCACTCCGACAGCACGGAACTGTTGGTACAAAGCGGTAAGCTTGGCAACATATTCCAGTGCCGCACGGTCGGTTTTCACTATCCGGAATTCATCTCCGAATACACGGGCGGCAATAAACTGCGCCATCGAACGTAGACCGGACTGCTCGAAAAGCGTAAGGAAACGGGCATGTTCCACCGCATCGAAATTAACCGTATAACGATAAACGGCAGGATTGTTCTTCGGATTCCGTCCTCCTTTCTTTCGGGGAGGCGGCTGCTTTTTTTCTTCTTCATTCATAACTTTTGGATTTTTAGTGGTATACCGGCAGTCCCGGCACGGTTGCCACACCTCACGGCTATCTTCCCTACAATTATCGACTTCGGAGATAATTGCCCCTTTTTCCCATTGGAAAAAGGCAAGCGTTTTTTGCGGCAGAACTCGTTTCGTGCAGCAAAAAACACAGCTTGCTATGTTCCAGTGAACATAAAAATCTGACCGCAAGGGTCAGATTGGGGTTAGCGACAGGTGGCGAGGCTGGCTGTTTCCCTGCGGACTGCTTGACGGTGCAAAGTTAGGGGGCTTGCAGCAGGCTGCCGAATTTTCATCGAAGCCACTCGGTGCCACTTTAATGCCACTCGGCGCCAGTGGGTTAAGAAGCTATACAAAGGCTAAATATTAGTCGTTTATTTGCATCGTCATGATGAACGGACAGATAGACAAATAGCTGATTGGTTGATTGTGGATAGAGATAGTTTTATCTATGGACAGAGAACTAAACAGATAATTGAATGGATGATTTCACAGTTGGCTGGCTATACGTTTGTATGTACCAACGTTGGTACAGCGATACAGTCATTTGGCTAACTGCAAGTGAAATTGGAAATACATACTTAGAAGTAGCCGTATAGATAAATCACTGACTGAATAGCTGCCCATTTGACTGGATAAATGATTGGATGATTGATTGATTAATTAATTAATTGTATAACTATATAAATAACTGATTGTATGAACAAAAGACCAACTTATGTGGCATTTTCTACCCAAAAAGGTGGAGCCGGGAAGACAACGCTGACCGTATTAGTAGCCAGCTATCTTCATTTTGTTAAAGGCTACAACGTAGCTGTAGTGGATTGCGACTACCCGCAACATAGCATTGTGGAAATGAGAGAACGGGATTTGAAAATGGCAATGGATGATCCGTATTACAAACGGATGGCTTACGAGCAAGTTCAACGATTGGAGAAGAAAGCCTACCCGGTCATTGAAAGTACACCGGAGGACGCTGTCAGCAAAGTGAAGGAACTTGCCGACACGGATTTTGATTTTATCTTCTTCGACTTGCCGGGTACCATCAATAATGCGGGTGTGGTACAAACCATCGCAAGGATGGATTATATCTTTTCTCCCATCGCTGCCGACCGGGTGGTTATGGAAAGTACTCTCCGCTTTGTCACGGTGCTGAATGATACGTTAGTTACCACCGGGAAATCAAATATTAAAAGTCTGCATCTCCTGTGGAACATGGTAGACGGACGTGAAAAGTCAGAACTCTATGATATTTACGAGGAGGTAATCAGTGAACTCGGATTATCAGTTTTGAAAACCTACCTGCCGGATAGCAAACGGTTCCGACGGGAGTTATCCACCGGACATAAAGCTTTGTTCCGTTCCACCATTTTTCCTGCGGACAAAAGCCTTGCCAGAGGTAGCAATCTGGATGAAATCACCGAAGAGATATTGAGTATAATCAAGCAATAGTCTACTTATGAAAACAAAAGAATTGGACTTGGATAATATAGACCCTGACTTTATTATTTCGTCCTTTAAGACAAATGGTAAACCATCGGTTCCCGTTCCGGCGAGTACAGAAGCCATCCAAGCAGAGGTTTCCAGACAGCCGGTAGAAAAGGTGGAGACGAACAAGCCGGAAACGGATACAGGTATGCGGAAAAGGAAGAATAATCAGGAGAATTACGAATCACTCTTTATTAAAGAAACAAACCTGACCGCACGATTGGGAAAGAGTGTCTACATCCGAAAGGAGTATCACGAACGGATATTGAAAATCATCCAGGTTATCGGAGAAAATGAAGTGTCACTCTTCAGCTATCTGGATAATGTGTTGACACATCATTTTCAAACCTTCCAGAATGATATTACGGAAATTTACAAACAAAAAAATAAAGGACTATTCTAACATCGTAAGACTATGGTACTACTATTTATTTGGGTTGTCCTGTATATTATCTGGACGTTCCTTTTTCTCTGTTACGAGCGATGGAAAAAAAGGAAAAGCGACAAATCAGTTGCCGCCATCCTTCCCCGAAAGGATGGATTGACTACCAATGTGATTGGAGAAAGTACATTCATTCTCCCCGTATCAAAGCCACTCGGTGCCACTATGAAGCCAGTCGGTGCCACCACTGAAAAAGTTGAAAATCAGTCCGAAAAAGATTCTACTTTTGTCCCGGATTCCGATAATCACCCCCTGCAAGTGCCCGATGAGGAGCTTGACGGGATGTTCGATGATGCACCACCGGAAGGTGAAACGAATGATCCGATGGACGTGGAGGTATCAATGGATTATGAAGAAGATGAGGAAGAAGATACGCCGGAACAGGTACCGTCAGATACCATCGCATCCGGTATCAGTTTTGAAAATATGTGCGCTGCCGTAAAAGTGCTGAATCAACCGAAAGGGACAGTAAGCGAACAAGAAGAACGGCAAGCCGGACGGACGCTTTTGGAACTGCAACATACCGATGTCATGCAGCAGATTGTATCCAGCGAACCTAAAAAAAACGACCGTATATCGGAACTCATCAGCCTGCATCTGGATACATTCCGTAAACAGCAGGGAGAGGCGGAAGAGGAAACAGAAATCGGGAATATTCCCGATAATTTTGGGATAAATGATATAGTGTAACTAAAAAACAGGGAGATGAAAGAAAGCGATTACGGATAGCAAAAGCCGTCCACCACTAAAAAAACATAACAAATTATCAACAACCGAATGCGGGGATTATCCACCCCTGCATTCATTTAAACAACAACTTATTTATGAACACGAAAAAGAAAATCCTTTTCGCTGTTGCCATTCTTTTTGCAACAGCCGGTACAACTTATGCTGCCGGAAACGGTCAGGCGGGCATTACAGAAGCAACCAACATGATTACAAGTTATTTTGATCCGGGCACAAAGCTGGTTTTCGCAATCGGTGCGGTCGTGGGGCTGATTGGTGGGGTCAAGGTATACAATAAGTTCAGTTCCGGCGACCCGGATGTGGCAAAAGTTGCCGCCTCTTGGTTCGGGGCCTGTATCTTCCTGATTGTGGCAGCCACCATCCTCCGCTCTTTCTTCCTCTAATGCGAGCCACATATAATTAAAGTATATAAACATGGAATATAATCTGAATAAGGGGATTGGCAGAAGCCCTGAATTTAAGGGGCTCAAAGCGCAATACCTGTTTCTGTTTGCAGGAGGGTTACTCGCATTGTTCGTTCTATTTGTCATCATGTATATGATAGGCATCAATCAATGGGTATGCATCGGTTTCGGTGTAACAGCCGCTTCCGTTCTTGTATGGGCTACCTTTTCATTGAATGGCAAATACGGTCAATACGGGCTTATGAAGATGCTGGCGGCCGGTCAGCATCCCCGTTTCCTTTTAAACAGAAAAACTCCCCGTAACCTACTAAAAAAGAAAAGAAAATGAGGAATATAATGAAAGCAGCCACGATAGAAAGCAAATTTCCGCTCTTGGCAGTAGAAGAGGATTGCATCGTAAGCAAGGATGCGGATGTGACCGTTGCCTACCGGGTGGAACTGCCCGAACTTTTCAGTATCACCCCGGCTGAATACGAAACGATACATTCTACATGGCTGAAAGCAATCAAAGTATTACCGAACTATTCAGTGGTACAGAAACAAGATTGGTTCATCAAGGAGAACTATCGCCCAAAGACGGATAAGGATAACCTTAGCTTCCTCTCCCGTAGCTATGAACTCCATTTCAATGAAAGAGCGTATCTCAATCACGAATGCTATCTTTTCCTGACAAAAACGACCAAGGAACGGTCGAGGATGCAGAGTAATTTCTCGTCCCTGTGCCGGGGCTTTATTGTCCCCAAAGAGGTGAACAAGGATACTACCAACTACTTTCTGGAGGCAGCCGGACAGTTTGAACAAATTATTAATGATTCAGGGTTCATCAAACTGAAAAGGCTCACTTCGGATGAGATAACCGGAACGGACAAGACAGCCGGATTGATAGAGAAATACTTTTCCCTGTCATTAGAGAACGCCACATCGTTGGAAGATATAGAACTGAGGGCGGACGGAATGCGCATTGGTGAAAAAAGGCTGTGCGTACATACGTTGTCAGATACGGATGATTTGCCGGGCACGGTTTCCACTGATACCCGCTACGAGCGTTTGTCTACCGACCGTTCCGATTGCCGGCTTTCGTTTGCGGCACCCATCGGGTTGTTACTTTCCTGCAACCACATTGTGAACCAATATATCTTTGTGGATGACAGCGACGATAACCTGAGACATTTTGAAAAGGCCGCACGCAATATGCAGTCGCTTTCACGATACAGCCGTTCCAACCAGATAAACAAAGACTGGATTGACATGTATCTGAATGAAGCGCACAGTTACGGGTTGGTTTCCGTCCGTTGCCATTGCAATATTATGGCATGGGCAGAGAGTGAGCAGGAATTGAGGGCTGTCCGTAATGATGTGGGCAGTCAGTTGGCGCTCATGGAGTGCAAACCACGGCATAACACCATAGATGCACCGGCGCTTTATTGGGCGGGAATGCCGGGCAATGCCGGAGACTTTCCGGCAGAAGAAAGTTTCTACACCTTTCTGGAACCTGCGCTTTGCTTCTTTATCGGAGAAACGAACTACAAGAGTTCACCCAGCCCGTTCGGTATTCGCATGGCTGACCGTATCAGTGGAAAGCCTATTCATGTGGATATTTCCGACTTACCGATGAAAACCGGATTGATTACCAACCGTAATAATACCCTATATTTTTGCCGTTTTTATATTGTTTGAATTTATATATAAATAGCTGATATTTAGAGATTGTTAGGAAAATGATTTGGCTTTTGATTTGCTATTTTTTCCGATAATCTCTATTTTTGTATGCAAATCGTATGTACAAAATAGACATATAACAATAAACAAGGCAGCCTATGTTCAAGTATTCAAAAGATGGCATATCCGTACTGTCGGTACTGGATGCACGCAGGGCGAAGAAAAGCGGTCTGTTCCCTGTCAAGATACAAGTGATACACAACCGCAAGCAGAAATATTATTCCACCGGAAAGGAATTGTCCAAAGAGGACTGGGAAATCCTTGCCGAAAGCAAGAGCCGCAGACTGATTGAGATACGGGCAAGCGTGGAAAACAGTTTCTCCATCATAAAAAGCCAAGTGGAAGCCCTTGCGGAACGTGGGGACTTCTGTTTCGATGCGCTCAGCATGAGGTTGGGCAGATGTACTGGTACAACCCTTAACACAGCCATACAGGGGAAAATAGACGCATTCAAACTCAACGGGCAGGTAAATTCCTATTATAACTATCGCAGCACGTTGAAAAGCATAGAACGGTTCGCAGGCGGCAGCGTGCCGTTCTCTGCGGTTTCTGCGGACTGGCTGTCACGCCTTGACAAGTTCCTGCGGAACGAGGGCAAGACCGTCACCACCATAAATTTCTATATGAAAGCCCTTAAATGCGTGGTGAATGACGCAAGGCGCAACGGGATTTTGAAAGAAGCCCAATACCCGTTCGGCAGGGGAAAGTACGAGATTCCGAGCGGCAACAGCCGAAAGTTAGCCTTGACGATGGAACAGATAAAAAAAGTCGTGACATACAAGGGCAGCAAGACCGTTGAAAAGTACCGGGACTTTTGGTTTTTCTCCTACCTGTGCAACGGAATCAATTTCAGGGATATGCTTTTCTTGCGGTATGGGAACATCGTGGACGGTGAAATCTGCTTTGTACGCTCCAAGACATCGCACACGTCCAACCATATACGGGAAATAAGGGCGGTGCTCACTCCCGAAATGCGGGATATTATAAAACGGTGGGGAAACCCGGACGAAGGGAATCCCGATACTTTCCTTTTCAAGTATGCCAAAGACACGGAGGACGAATTTGTCATTTCCAATATTGTCAGACGGGTAACGCACCGTTGCAACATCGCTTTGGCTAAAATAGCCCAAGCTGTCGGTGTCCCCCGTTTCACGACCTATTCCGCCCGGCATTCCTATGCGACGGTCTTAAAACGTAGCGGAACGAACATCGCTTACATATCCGAGAGTTTGGGGCATTCAAGCCTTGCCATCACGGAGAACTACCTCGCCAGTTTCGAGCAGGAGGAGCGGATAAGGAATGCGCAGTTATTAACCAAATTCGATTGAGCCATGCCGAACAAGAAAACCAAGACGGTGAAGATTAGACACCTTGAATGTTTCAGTGCCATTTACGGGGAACTGGCGCAGAATCCCGAATATGCAGGCTACGAAATAGAAGAAGCCGTACTGCAAGTAAAATCATATATTCCCCCCGCCGTCAAAGACGTGGACAAGGCGATAGAGAAAATAAGGTTCAGCCATGCCACCCGTAAATACAAGTACCCCGTATTCGAGGGCAGGGAACTGATAGACCAAAAGACATTGGCGAAAATGGCGGGCGTGAGCAGGCAGACCGTAGCCCGGTGGGAGGAACTCGGTTTCATATCCCGTTCGGACATAGGGCTGTCGGGAAGCAAATATTTCGTAATAAAAGAAGTCGTTTCCCAACTTGAAAGGTTAAAGGATGTAAAATAGCGGCATTCGCATAATCACTTAACATACATAGGACAAACGGTGTGTTGGAAGGACAAAAATCGCCAATACATCGTTTGTCCCTTTTTTATCTCGTTCCAATCTTGCCGGATGTCCTGCATTGTCCCAAGTTGTCCGGTCTGTGTCAAGTGATTAGTAATTGAATAATCGGTTTCTTTTATTCTTCCTTTGCGGCATCAACCGGTTGCAACGGCTATGACGGTAGCCAAGTAATAACTAAAAAAGGAAGAAAATATGACAAACATTATTTTGACAACGCCCGAAGAACTCCGGGCTATCGTGAGCGAAACCGTTTCCCAGTCATTGGCTGGATTCACCCAGCCGAGGAACGAACCCGACAACCTCACGCCCGATGTGGCGGTAGAGGTGCTGGAACGACACGGTTTTCTGATTTCAAAGGCACGGCTCTACAAGCTGACCGCCAAAAAGGAAGTGCCGTTCCGCAAATACGGGAACAAATTGCTTTTCTCACGGAAAGAGCTTCTCACGTGGGCGGAAAACCTTGCAAAAAGGGTAAACGACAAGGACGAGGCGGCACTCGCCATCGCCAAGAGCGCAAACCGGAAAATCCGTAATTATGGAAAATAAGAGGAAAGAAGAAGCCGGGCAGGATGTCACCATGCAGAAAGAGGATTTCGCAGCCCTTTGGAAAACCATTCATCTAAAAGTGACGGACACTTATGAAGTGCCGCCCGAAATACTTTGGGTGAACGGCTCTACCATTGGCACGCTGGGTAATTTCAGCGCATCCACGGGTAAAGCCAAGAGCAAAAAGACATTCAACATCTCCGCTATCGTTGCGGCAGCGTTGAAGAATGACGAGGTACTGAAGTATTCGGCATGCCTGCCACCGAACAAACGGAAAATCCTCTATGTAGATACCGAGCAGAGCAAATACCATTGCCATAAGGTAATGGAGCGTATTTTGCGGCTTGCAGGACTGCCTACCGACAAGGACAGGGAGGATTTTGTTTTCATCGTGCTAAGGGAGCAGACACCCGACAAGCGGAAGCAGATTATCGGCTATATGCTGGAAAATATGCCCGATGTGGGGTTGCTCATCATTGACGGAATCCGTGATTTGATGTACGACATCAACAGCCCCAGCGAATCGACAGACCTAATCAACCTCTTGATGCGCTGGTCAAGCGGATATAACCTGCATATCCATACCGTACTGCATTTGAACAAGGGGGATGACAACACAAGGGGGCATATCGGTACGGAGTTGAACAACAAGGCTGAAACCGTCCTGCAAATCACGAAAAGCCAGCAGGACGGTAACATAAGCGAGGTAAAGGCGATGCACATACGTGACCGGGAGTTTGACCCGTTCGCATTCCGTATCAACGACAGCGCATTGCCGGAAGCTGTGGACGGTTATGTATTCAAGCAGCCCAGCCAAGACAGGGGCTTTCCACTGGCAGAACTGACGGAGCAACAGCACAGGACGGCTTTGGAAAACGGTTTTGGCAAACAGGTTATATATGGTTACGAGAATGTCCTAAAGACCTTGAAACAAGGCTATGCAAGTATCGGCTACGAGCGTGGGCGCAATATCCATGTGGAACTGAACAAGTTCCTTGTGAACAAGCGCATGATTGTGAAAGAGGGCAAGGGTTACCGCTATAATCCCGATTTCCATTATTAAAAGTCAGTTTGGTTTAGTCCGGGTGTATATATAAGAGGAACGGACTTACTATTTCCCTGTATCGGAACAAGCAGGTTTAGTATGGTACGGGTATATATATAACGAACTAAACAGGACTGGCGCATTTTTCAACTATTTTTTAATCCCCAAAAAAGAAAATGTTATGAACATCGAAGATGTAAAACAAATACCCATCGCAGACTATCTGCACAGTTTAGGTTACTCTCCTGTCAAGCAGCAGGGTAACGGCTTATGGTACAAATCACCGTTAAGGGAGGAACACGAACCGTCTTTCAAGGTGAACACTGACCGCAACCTTTGGTATGACTTTGGCGCAGGCAAGGGCGGCAACATCATCGCACTGGCAAAGGAACTCTATTGTTCCGACAGCTTGCCATACCTTTTAAACCGGATAGCGGAACAGACACCGCACATCCGTCCGGTCAGTTTTTCTTTTCCCCAGCGTAGGAAAGAACCGAGTTTCCAGCATTTGGAAGTCCGTGACCTTACCCATCCGGCATTGCTCCGTTACTTGCAGGGACGGGGTATCAATATCGAACTGGCAAAAAGAGAATGTAAGGAACTCCATTTTACCAATAACGGCAGACCGTTCTTCGCTATCGGTTTCCCGAACATGACAGGAGGTTATGAGGTGCGCAACTCTTTTTTCAAAGGCTGTATCGCCCCGAAAGACATCACCCATATACGGCAGCAGGGAGAGCCGAGAGAGAAATGTCTGGTGTTCGAGGGTTTCATGGACTACCTCTCTTTCCTTACGCTCCGCATGAGGAACTGTCCGACCATGCCCGACCTTGACAGGCAGGATTATGTCATTCTTAACTCTACCGCCAATGTGTCGAAAGCCCTTGACGTGATGTCCCCGTATGAACGCATCCACTGTATGCTTGACAATGACAAGGCTGGATATGAAGCGACACGGGATATCGAGTTGGAATACTCCTACCGTGTACGTGACTTCTCACACAATTACAGGGGATATTCGGACTTGAACGATTACCTGTGCGGCAGGAAGCAGGAACGGAAAAACGCAGCCAGCCAAGTGCAGGAAACGAAGCAGGAAACTGGACAACGTGCCGACCCAAGACAAAAGAGAGGCAGGGGCATTTAATCCGGCAGGACTACTAACGGCTGGCGGTTTATTTGGAGAGCAAGGTTATGTTTCGGTATACCGAAACCATCTTGCTTTGCTCACCGCAAAGGAAATCGCTCCCGTTGGTCGCAATTTCTAATATACCACCTAAAAGTAAAAAGACATGAAGAAGATACAGGACAAGCCGGGCGGTCGTCCGGCAAAAAAACGGACGGACAAGCAGAAAAAAGTAGTCAGTACGAAACTGACCGAGTTGCAGTATTACGCCATCAGAAAGCGAGCCGGGGAAGCCGGGTTACGTATCAGTGAGTATGTCCGGCAGGCGGTTGTTTCGGCAGAGGTCATCCCCCGGCTGAACAGGCAGGATGCGGACACCATCCGCAAGCTGGCAGGGGAAGCCAACAACATCAATCAGTTGGCGCACCGGGCGAATGCCGGAGGTTTCGCACTGGTTGCGGTGGAACTTTTGAAGCTCAAAGATAGGATTGTTGAAATCATAAACCATTTGTCGGATGATTGGAAAAATAAAAAAGGGAAGCGGTTTTAAGGGCTGTGTGAACTATGTGCTTGGCAAGGAGCAGGCGGTTTTGCTTCATGCGGACGGGGTTCTGACGGAAAGCCGGAGCGATATAATCCGCAGCTTCTGTATGCAGACCGGGATGAATCCCGACTTGAAAAAGCCGGTAGGACATATTGCGTTAAGCTATTCGGCAGTGGATGCACCTAAATTGACGGACGGGAAGATGATACAGCTTGCGCAGGAGTATATGCGTGAAATGAAAATCACCGATACGCAGTATATCATCGTGCGCCACCAAGACCGGGAACATCCACATGTGCATATCGTGTTCAACCGCATAGACAACAACGGCAAGAGCATTTCGGACAGGAACGACATGTACCGTAACGAACAGGTATGCAAGAAGCTGAAAGCCAAACACGGGCTTTATTTCGCCAAGGGGAAAGAGCAGGTGAAGCAGCACCGATTGAAAGAGCCGGACAAGTCGAAATACGAGATTTACACGGCTGTAAAGAATGAAATCGGCAAATCCCGTAACTGGCAGCAGTTACAGCAGCGGTTAGCGGAAATGGGTATTGCTATCCAGTTCAAGTATAAGGGACAGACAAGCGAGATACAGGGCATATCCATTTCCAAAGGCGAATACACGTTCAAGGGTTCGGAGATAGACCGCAGTTTCAGTTTTTCCAAACTGGATAAATGTTTCGGGGATGCAGGAATGAATGTTGCCGAAAGCCAACGGCAAACAACTTTCGCACCCGTTCGGGAGCAGGCACCTGCACCGAGCAAGGCTGACAGCCCGTTGATAACAGGTTCACTCGGTCTGTTTTCCGCTTCTTCTCCCCCAGTGGATGAAGAACCTAATTTTAATTTGAGAAAGAAGAAGAAAAAGAAAAAACAACTTAAATTGTAAAGACATGGAAGACAATTTGATTTTAGAGGGGCTTCTCTCTATGGTTACGGAACTGAAAGAGAAGCTGGAAGCACAGGTAACGCCAGCCAGCCGGGAGGAAACTCTCGAACGGCTGGGAACAATCGAACAAGCGTTGTCGGAACTGCACAGTAATTCGGCTGTTCCCGAAGAAAAGTTGCAGGTTATTCAAAGCCAACTTGACGACATAAGGAGCAGGATGCAAGGTCAGCAGAAGAACATAGAGGACACCAAGAAAATAACATTGGAAACCTACCGTTGTTTCAAGGTGATGATTGATACTTTGGGCTCTTGCAGGACGGATAAAGAGGAAGCTACGCCCTTACCGTTCTATCAACGGATTTACAACAAGGTCGCTTCTTGGATTCGTCCGGAATTGTTTGTTTTTTCGGCAGTGCTGGTTGTCTGTTCCGTTTCCATATTCTTGAATGTCCGTTTGGCTGAACGTATGCAGCAGTTGCAGGACAACGATATGAAATACCGCTATTTGCTGATGCAAGGACAGGCAGACGGGGAAGTCTTTGATATACTGGAAACCAAATTCAATTGGCAGAGGGATAACGGTTTTATCCAAAGTCTAACCGATTCTGTGATAGATTTTGAGTATCGCAGCAGGAAGCAGGCGGAAGCGTTGGAGCGTGCAAGGCTACTCAATGAACAAGCCGAGCTGTTGAGAAAGGAAGCCGATAAACTAGGTAAGCCATAAGTGGAGTAAAGCCGGAGTGATGAATCATGTTTATCGCCCGGCTTTTCAAATTCATTTATTTTTCTTCGGACAGCATGTCGTTAGGTATTCAGAAGAATAATTTATAACAAAGTATGCCCAATAAAAATAATCCTAAAAGGCATATTGCAAAAATTATATATGCCTTGAATAGATAAATTTGGTCTGACTGTTCTTTTGCTATGGTATTTTTACGGATTTCCTCTATCGTTTCAATGGAAATGTTGGATAAATTAATATTTTTTCCCTTGTTTACGAGGTATTTATGATGTTCTTTCATCCTTTCTTTATTCAATTTGCGAAGCTCACGGTTCTCTTTGTCCCGTTGTAGCATATCATTTATACAGCCTAATGTTCCCATTTTTTAGTTTAAATTTAATTTCTGTTTTGATAATTCAATTATAATCACGATGTTCATTCAAGGATTTACCGATTATCATTTTTAAATAAAACAGGTACAGTCCAAACGGAGTTGTGATATTCACCTTTCCCGTAATAATTGATGGTAGGAGTCCACCGTGGCATACCTTTTATGATTTGCAATACTTGCTTATCCCATTCAGGTATGCCACAACTTCGTAAGGTTTCTACCTTTATTATTTCTCCGTAAGAATCAATTCGTATCGTATAAATCCCTTTGGCTTCTTTTTTGCCGTTCAATAGCTTGGGGTCGTATGTTAGGCGTTCATTGATGTAGTTGGTAACTGCATACGGATTTGCTTTTTCAAAATAAGACACAGTTTCCCATTCCACAAAACTTTGTTTCAATTCTTCCTCTGCAATGCTGTCCGATTTTACTCTATCTCTATAATGTTGTGGTAAGAATGGTACATATACTGTATGGAAGCATTCTATTCGTTTACCGTTCTTATCCCTGCAAGGCAGACAGTGTGGAAGTTCTTTTGTTAATCTAATTATTTCTTTGTCAAACTCTTTATGGATAGTAGTCAGAATATTGATTTCACGAGGTAAACCCAGTGTGTCGATGGAAAACATCACAACAGAATGACCTGCCACATTCTTTTTCAGTAACTCTTTGGGGTATTTCATTTGAGAAACGAAATACTTTTCCAAGTCATAATCCCATACAGCCCATCGGGGATATTCTTTGATAGCCTGAGTTTTATTGATAGGAGCAGTACCCTTGTTCCAAATATCTTCTTTGCGCCAAATACTATCCAATCGTTTTTCGTTCTCTCGTAGCCCTTGAATACTGTTATCTGTTGTACATCTAACAGGCGCAACTCCGATTGTCAAACTTTCCGGTAGATAAAGGAATGTCAGAGTACTATCTGTAAGTTCTTGAATGATACAATTTTTCCCCGATTCAAAAACTTTGATAGTATCTCCATGCAAAGAATAGGAATAAAATGTTTTGGTTTGTTTTTCATCATATAGAAACGTAGTTCTCCATCCGGCACTACGAAATTCCATTTCCATTGCATATTGTTTGTCTTTAGGAAGTTGCACTTTCCATATTTTGTTCTCTAATAAAGCAGACATATCTGCACAATTCTTGTCTTGTGCTAAAAGTGGGCTGACAAGATTGAAAGAAAATATAAATAATATGGGTAGAAAATATTTCATAACCAGTCATATAAACAACACTCAAATATAGGGAAAGTTAATAATAGAACAGCTTGTTAAGCTATTTTTTTCTTATTAAGTTTGAACAAATTAACTTTTAATATTCAAGAAAAGGCTTTCCTATACATTGCAAGTTTAGTTTATCCCTTTGTCTATATATCCAAAACGAACTAAACCTACTTTTATAGACAGCAAAATATATATACAGGCGAAAAGAAAAACAGTATTCTTCTTTTCGCCTGTATCATGTCTATTTTTCACTGAAAAACGAGGGAAAACAGATATAAAAACATCTCCTACCACATTTACCCATTAACAACAAATATCCTTTTCTGTTTTCTTATAACCACTCTATTTGTATGCAAATTGCATGTTTGTAAAATGTTAATATTGATATATTCTACGCTATAAATACATGATATTCAGTATTAAATAGATAGAAAATTATACACATTAATTATAGCCAACCGTAATAAATTCGTGTTGGGCGGTTCAGGAAGTGGAAAATCCTTTTTCATGAACCACATGATACGCCAATACTACGAACAGGGTGCGCATGTGGTGCTGGTAGATACGGGTAACAGCTACCAAGGGCTTTGCAACCTGATTAACCGGAAGACGAACGGACAGGATGGAATTTATTTTACCTATACCGAGGAAAGCCCGATCAGTTTCAATCCGTTCTATACGCAAGACAAAGTCTTTGACGTGAAGAAAAAAGAAAGTATCAAAACGTTGCTTCTTACCCTATGGAAGAAAGACAATGAACCTGCCAGCCGTTCGGAAGAGGTGGCTATCTCCAACGCCGTTGCCTTGTTCATTGACCGGATTAAGTTCGATGAAGGACTGGTTCCGTCTTTCGATACCTTCTACGAATTTGTCGATACAGACTACCGGGCGATACTGGATGCCAAACACGTCAGGGAAAAAGAGTTCGACTTGGCGAACTTCCTGAATGTGCTGGAACCGTACCATAAAGGAGGAGAGTATGACTTTTTGCTGAACTCTGATAAGCAAATAGATTTGTTGGATAAACGGTTTGTAGTCTTTGAAATTGATGCCATCAAGGATCACCCCATACTTTTCCCGGTCACCACTATCATTATTATGGAGATGTTTATCAATAAGTTACGCCGGTTAAAAGGGGTGAGAAAAATGATAATCATCGAAGAAGCTTGGAAAGCGTTGGCGAAAGAAGGCATGGCGGAATATGTGCGCTATCTGTACAAGACCGTCCGTAAGTTTTATGGTGAAGCCATTACAGTGACACAGGAGGTCGATGATATTATCTCTTCCCCCGTCGTCAAGGAAAGTATTATCAATAATTCGGATTGCAAAATTTTATTAGATCAACGCAAGTATGTGAACAAGTTCTCCAAAATTCAGGAGTTGCTGGGACTGACGGATAAGGAAAAAGCACAGATACTCTCCATCAATATGGCGAACTCCGCTTCAAGGCATTATAAAGAAGTATGGTTCGGGCTGGGCGGTGTGCAATCTACGGTGTATGCTACGGAGGTTTCTGCACAAGAGTATCTCACGTATACGACGGAGGAAACGGAAAAGCTGGAAGTCATGGAGCTAACGGATAAGTTGGGTGGAAACATCGAATTGGCGATTAAGCAACTGGCGGAAAGCAAGAAAGAGAAATAATAACCTATTTACCAACGGAAAGGTCATCTTTCCATCAAACGACAGTTAATATGGAATATATTTTTATAGATATGTATTATGATGCAGGCAGGGGAATATTTACATTCTCTACAAATAGGGGGTATGTCCGTAAACCTCAGTGGGATGAAAACCAGCCGTAAATATCCGGTCAGAAATATATGCGGTTCATGGAAAAGCAACCTCCACTCTCCGCCAGTGGAGATATACCATGATAGCAAACATTATTGCCTCGCCTTAATCTATCATCCCGATATGGTGGTTACGAACCGAATCCGCCAAACGGACAAAGGGCTTTTTGTCGATCTGTTCGGTGAAATACAGATAGGTTATGACGAGGAAAGGGATATACTCTATCTATCGACCGAAGGCGAGTATATCCGGACGGAAGAGTGGTAACACTCTCCGTCTTCACCACTAAAAAATCCAATTATCATGCTTTTATAAACTATTAAAAATTTATTTATGAAGAAATTTTTATTTATCGTATGCGCTTTTACACTTTGCCTTGGTTATCAGGCAAAGGCGCAATGGGTCGTTTCCGATCCCGGCAATCTGGCGCAGGGGATTATCAATTCTGCCAAGCAGATTATACAGACTTCAACTACCGCCCAAAATACATTGAACGGATTCAAGGAGACAGCCAAAGTATTTGAGCAGGGGAAGAAATATTATGACGCTTTGAAGTCTGTGAATAATCTGGTTAAAGATGCGAGAAAGGTACAACAAACGGTTTTAATGGTCGGGGAAATTTCTGAACTATATGTATCTAATTTTCAAAAGATGCTGGGTGATCCCAATTATACTCCGAGCGAACTGAATGCCATCGGGGCCGGCTATACCAAGTTACTGGAAGAGGGCAACGGGCTGCTAAACGAACTGAAAACCGTAGTATCGGCAAACGGATTGTCCATGAGTGACAAGGAGCGCATGGATGTAATAGACCGGGTGTACCGGGACATTAAGGAGTATCGCAATCTGGTAGCCTATTACACCAATCGCAATATATCCGTCTCTTATCTCCGGGCAAAAGAGAAAAACGATACCCAAAGGGTACTTTCCCTTTACGGCAGTGCTAACGAAAGATATTGGTAAGCCATGACAGGTGAATTTGAAAGTCTGCACCTGATTCTACAGAATCTGTATGCGGAAATGATGCCGCTCTGCGGCGATATGGTCGGAGTTGCCAAAGGAATAGCAGGGCTGGGTGCGCTGTTCTACGTTGCAGCCAAAGTATGGCAGGCGTTGGCACGTGCCGAACCTGTCGATGTCTATCCGCTGCTCCGTCCGTTCGCCATCGGATTATGTATCATGTTCTTCCCTACTTTTGTATTGGGCACAATCAATGCGGTTATGAGTCCGGTTGTAAAAGGCTGTAACAATATCCTGCAAGATCAGACGCTGGATATGCAAAAGTACAGTGAACAGCGGAACAAACTGGAGTATGAAGCGATGGCACGTAATCCGGCAACGGCTTATCTGGTGTCTGACGAAGCCTACGACAAGAAGCTGGAGGAATTAGGATGGTCACCCGAAGATCTGTTCGAGATGATGAAAATGCAGGCAAAAAGGACGAGCCATGAACTGAAGCAATATATTCGGAATGCTTTCCGCAATTTTCTGGAACTGTTGTTTCAGGCGGCTTCGCTGATACTCGACACCATCCGTACTTTCTTCCTGATCGTTTTGTCCATTCTCGGTCCGCTGGTCTTTGCGCTATCCATCTATGACGGCTTTCAGGGAGGATTGACACAATGGATAGCCCGGTATATCGGTATTTATCTCTGGCTTCCCATCTCGGATTTATTCAGTTCCGTATTGGCACGCATTCAGGTGTTGATGATGGAAAAGGATATTGCCGCGCTCTCTGACCCCGATTTCGTACCGGATAATTCTAATGCCGCATACATTATTTTTATGCTCATAGGGATTGTGGGGTATCTGACTATCCCGACGGTCGCCTCTTGGGTGATACAAAGCGGTGGTGCAGGAGGTTACGGACAGAAAGTTACCCAATTAGCCTATATGGGCGGAAAAGGTGCTGCGGCCCTGGGCGGTGCGGTTGCCGGACACGCTGCCGGAGCCATCGGAAAAGGTGCCAAATCCGGATATGGCTATATGAAAGGCCGCATGGGTGGCGGTGGAAGTGACGGAGGTAGCGGAGGCAGCCAAGCGGCATTGGGTGGTCGCTATGGTACGCCTACTAACAATAAAAATTAAGTAACTCTCAAGAAAGTATAACAATGGAATTTAAAAGTTTAAAGAATATAGAAAGTAGTTTCAAACAGATACGGATGGTTGCATTGGTCTTCCTATTGCTTTGTGCGGTAGTTGCAGGGTATAGTATTTGGAGTTCATACAGTTTCGCTGAACGGCAAAGGGAAAAGATTTATGTACTGGACAACGGAAAGTCATTGATGCTGGCTCTCTCGCAAGATTTGTCCCAAAACCGTCCGGTCGAAGCGAAAGAACACGTCAAACGATTTCACGAACTGTTCTTCACCCTTTCACCGGACAAAAAAGCGATTGAAAGCAATATCCAACGGGCATTGTTCCTTTGTGATAAAAGCGCTTTCCGGTATTATAAGGATTGGAGCGAGAAAGGGTATTATAATCGAATCATTTCCGCCAATATCAACCAAACGGTACAGGTGGATAGCATGGTGTGTAATTTTGACCGCTATCCATATCAGGTAACTACCTATGCCCGGCAAATGATTATCCGTGCCAGTAATGTCACCGAACGAAGTCTTGTCACCAGTTGCGGATTGATTAACTCTGTCCGTAGTGACAACAATCCGCACGGTTTCACAATGGAACGCTTTGAGATTTTAGAAAACAGGAATTTGCGTGTACTGGAAAGATAGGCTTATGATACGGAAAAAAGTACAGCAGTGGCAAGACCGCTTCGATGACGGTCTTCGTGGAATGTGCGGACGGCTCACACCTGGCAGACAATTAGCGGTTACGCTCAGCCTGCTTCTGGTATTCAGTGGCTTGTCTATCTATTTTGTGGTTTCCTCTATTTATAATATGGGAAAACGGGAAGGAGAATTGCTGCAGATTCAGCATATCGGGAAGTTGAAGCTTCAACAGGAAAGGGATAGCCTGTCGGTTGCCTGTCCCCATCAATCACTTGAAAAGAAATAATGGAAGAAAATTTGAATATAAAAGAAATGGTGCGGGAAGAAATCCACGTGACCGAAGCAGTAGGGGGAGAAACGGTTCCCCCTGCCGGAACACCTGAAAAGGCGAAGCAAGAGACGAAGCCAAAGCAGCAGCAACGTAAAGAACTGACTTCGGCAGAAATACAGCGAAGAAAGAAGATGCTGGTCTATCCGCTTATTTTCATGGTGTTTGCCGGGGCGATGTGGCTCATATTCGCTCCGTCATCGGCAGAAAAAGAAGATAGCATACAGGAAGGGTTCAATATAGACGTTCCACTCCCCCATGAGAAAGGGATGCCGGGTGACAAAAAAGAAGCGTATGAACAAGACGCTTTCGAGAAACAGCAAAAAGAGAAGATGGGCACACTCCAGGACTTTGATATTGCATTCGGAGAACCTGACGGACAGGCTACAGTCAGTGATCCGCCGGCTGCACCGCCGGAAGAAGATGCTCCTGTCCGTTCAACAAGCTCATCCGTGCATGCATCTGCCATCGCTTATCAGAACATTAACCGGCAACTCGGTTCGTTCTATCAACAGCCTGAGCCGGAAGACGACCAGAAATTGTTGGAACTGGAATGGCGTATTCAGGAGATGGAACGCAAACAGAAAGAGGAACAGCTACAAAAGTCGAGGGTAGATGAACAACTGGATTTGATGGAGAAATCTTATCAAATGGCAGCGAAGTACATGCCTGCCGGACAGAACGGCAATCCGTCAAACGCTAATCTGCCGAATGGACGAGTAGTACAGGCGACATCTGCAACCAACGAAGTAACCGGAAATGACAAACCGGTCGTTACTCCCGTCTTGCAAGTACAGGAAAGAGTAGTGTCACTGCTCGCTCCGCCGATGAGCGATGCGGACTTTGTGAAAACTTACGGCAAACCACGCAACGTAGGTTTCAATACAGTACGTTCTGCGGAAGAAAATATCCTGAAAAATACGATCCGTGTCCGTGTTTGCCGGACTATTACCCTGACCGACGGAAAAGAACTGGAACTCCGTACATTGGAGCCAATGATGGCAGGCAAACAATATATTCCCTCCGGAACAATTGTTGTCGGTACCGCCAAGATCGGAGGCGAACGGATGGAAGTTAATATAAGTTCAGTCAACTATGGCGGTGCGATCATCCCGGTGAGTCTGGATGTGTACGACATGCACGGCATGAAGGGTATTTCCGTTCCCGGTTCGGATGAACTGAACGCTGTCAAGGAAATAGCCGCCAACATGGGTTCATCACTTGGAACGAGTATCAGTATTACCGAAAGTGCCGGGGCGCAACTGGCTGCCGACTTGGGTAAAGGAGTAATACAGGGAACTTCACAATACCTGTCGAAGAAATTCCGCACCGTCAAGGTGACACTCAAAGCCAACCATGAACTATACCTCCTGCCGGGAAAATAAGAATCACCACTAAAATCCAATTTATAAACAATTTAAAAGAAAGATTTATGAGAAAGTTAATTTTCATGCTTGCCATTGGCGCAAGTGTATGGAGTGCCAACGCACAAAAGACGGAGAAAGTAGAAAAAGTGCGGCAAGCTGCGCAAACGATCTTATCCGAAGAGGTACAGGACAAAGGGGAAGATGTGCGTAAAAGTCCATCAACGGGTGAATTGTACGGGGGGCTGACACGTGCGGTCACTTTTGACCGTATGATTCCTCCTTACGGGCTGGAAGTGACCTTCAATAAAACTGTGCATCTCATTTTCCCGTCTGCTATCCGTTATGTGGACTTGGGTTCCGCCGATATTATTGCCGGGAAAGCCGACGGTTCGGAAAACGTTCTGCGTGTAAAAGCTGCGTTGCGTGACTTCTCCCGTGAAACGAACCTTGCCGTGATCACTGAAGATGGCAGCTACTATACCTATAATGTAAAGTATGCAGACGAACCTACGAAACTCAACATCGAGATGAAAGATTTCATCCACGATGGTGAGGCGGTGAATCGTCCGAACAACTCGATGGAAGTCTACCTGAAAGAACTGGGTAGCGAATCTCCCTTGCTGGTACGATTGATTATGCAGTCCATCTACAAGAACAATGACCGCTTAGTGAAGCATATCGGCTGCAAGCGCTTCGGTATTCAATACACGCTCAAAGGTATTTATACCCATAACGGACTGCTGTATTTCCATACGGAGCTAAAAAACTCTTCCCATGTCCCTTTCAACTTAGATTACATCACTTTCAAAGTCGTGGATAAGAAGTTAGCCAAGCGTACCGCCATTCAGGAACAGGTAATTGTCCCGTTGCGTGCCTACAATTATGTAACGGTGGTAAACGGGAAGTCAAAAGAAAGAACCGTATTTACCCTGCCGAAATTCACCTTACCTGATGACAAGCAATTGGTAGTGGAACTGAACGAGCAATCAGGCGGTCGCCATCAGCGGTTTGTGATTGAAAATGCCGAACTGATCCGTGCCAGAGTGATTAATGAACTAAAAGTGAAGTAAGATGAAAAAAGTATCTGTTATACTATGTATGTTTGTGTGCTTTGTCCTCATGGACAAGGCGCATGCCCAACGCTGCCTGCCGGGTATGCAAGGACTCCGCATCACAGGCGGCATGGTAGACGGTTTTCATTCCGCTGCCGACCGTAACCAACTCGGCTATCACTTCGGTCTGTCACTCGACACCTATACGAAGCATTGCAACCGCTGGGTATTCGGTGCGGAGTATTTGCAGAAGTACCATCCCTACAAGGATATACGCATCCCTACCTCGCAATTTACGGCAGAAGGAGGGTATTATTACACCTTCCTCTCGGATGCCAATAAAACCTTTCTGCTTTCCATTGGGGGTTCCGCTCTTGCCGGGTACGAAACGAATAATTGGGGAAAGAAGCCGCTCTTTGACGGTTCGACGCTGCAAAGCGATGATGCTTTCCTCTATGGCGGTGCTTTATCGCTGGAATTGGAAAGCTATCTGAGTAACCGGGTGGTTCTGCTGCTCAATGCCTGTGAGCGTTGCTTATGGGGCACACAGACCGGAAGGTTCCATTTTGAGTTCGGGGCAGGTATCAAATTTTTAATTGATTAGCCTATGTCCAATGAAGTCTATCATATGGATTGTATGGACTTTATGCAATCCATCCCTGACAAATACTTTGACCTTGCCATTGTTGATCCGCCCTACGGCATCCAAAGAAGCCGTATCGGGTATCGGAAACTATGGAAATATTATAAACCTAAAGATTGGGATGATGCACCTCCCGATAAGAAGTATTTTGATGAATTATTCCGTATTTCTAAAAACCAGGTCATATTCGGAGGAAACTATTTTGCCCCTTATCTGTCTCCGAGCATGGGATGGATTGTATGGGACAAGGGACAAAAGCTGACAATGAGTGACGGTGAACTGGCATACACCAGTTTTCACAAGGCTTTGCGGATCGTTACCGTCCACCGTACCAAGATTTGTAAATTCGGTGGCTATATCCATCCGACGCAAAAGCCCGTTGAATTGTACCTTTGGATTTTAAACAATTACGCAAAGCCGGGACAAAAAATACTCGACACTCACATAGGAAGTGGCAGCAGCCGGATCGCAGCCTATTCGCTCGGATTGGATTTTTGGGGGTGTGAGAAAGATAAGGAGTATTTTGAACTTCAAGAAAAACGTTTTTTAGAACAGTGCCATACGAAATTGAATTTTTAATTTATAAAAAAGATGAAAAAAGTGTTTGAAACAATATTTATACTCGGTCTTATGATGATCGGTGTCGTGTGCTTATCTGCCTGTAATGGCAAATTGGACATTCAGCAGGTGTATGAGTTTGATCTGGCAACATTGCCGGTACAAACGAAAGTAGTTATGGGAGAAGAAGCCGAAATCCGCTGCCGGTTGGTTCGCAGCGGTGAGTACCGTGATACCCGTTACTTTATCCGGATGTTCCAAACGGACGGAAAAGGTCAGCTTCGTCTTGAAGACGGCACCATCCTGATACCAAATGATTTGTATCCATTGGAAAAAGAAACATTTCGCTTGTACTATAAGTCATTGAGTACAGACCAGCAGACCATTGACATTTACATTCTCGACTCACATGGACAAATGGTTCAAAAAAGTTTCTCTTTCAACAACGAAAAAAAGGAGGAGGTAACGGAATGATTTATGCCGGATATAAAAAGAGTTTGAGCAGTGACGAGCAATATACACCGCGATATGCCGTTCTGCCTATCATTAGGTATCTGCCAAGAGGTAAAACGGTTTGGTGCCCATTCGACACCGGGCATAGCGAATTTGTCATTGCCTTGAAAGAAGCCGGCTTTAAGGTCGTATTCTCCCACATTGGCACCGGACAGGATTTCTTTACCTATGAACCGGGACAATGGGATTTTATTGTTTCCAATCCTCCGTTCAGTATCAAGCGGAAGGTTGTGGAACGGTGTCTTTCACTGGGTAAACCGTTTGCCTTGTTGATGGGTAACTTATGGCTTAACAGCAGTGCGCCATGCCGCTTGTTTAGAGAAAAGGAGATGCAAATGCTCCTTTTTGACAAGCGGATTCAGTTCACGGAGAAGAACGGGGTGTATTTCGGCTCAAGCTATTTCTGCCACAAGATACTCCCCAAACAAATAGTCTTCGAGGGCTTGGAAAAGACGGGGTATCAGCGTAGCCGGATGCACGAAGATGTAGAAAGGTTGGTAATACCTATAATTAAAATCAAAGGAGTATGACGAATCAATTCGAGAAATCAGATATAGAAGCTATCCGGCAAGATCCTGCGTACTTCCAAGGACTAACGGATGAAAGAAAAACCAGTCAGGTGTGCATGGTAGGAATACAAGAAGATGGGTATAATCTTGAATTTGTGCCGGAGGGGATGAAAACGGAAGAGATGTGTCGTCAAGCACTGAATGCAAGTCCGGATTTAAGTTACGGGCACGCTGAAATATTGGCTCATGTACCTTATCCAGCCGTTTGCTTGGAGGCTTTGAAGGAGTTTGCGGATCATGTGGATTGTATAGATTTAATAAGCACTTTACGCAAAGAAGTCATCAATACAGATATTGCCATGTTTGCCGTAACGCAAGACGGGAATTGCCTTGCTGCCATACCGCTTCATCTGCAAGATGAAGCATTGGCTTGTCAGGCAACCATCACATCAGGAAACTCTGTTTTAGCCAGTAGGAACATACGGGAAGATATAAAAACGGAGAACGCCTACAAGTGTGGATTGAATGAGGAATTATTTCAATCGTTCCTGTTTATTCCGAAAGATAAACGAACTCCGGACCATTGTCTTGCCGCATGGAAATGGTTTCCTGAACAAATAACCAAACGCCCGGAAGAGATACCCGATAGTGTACGGAGCGGATGCAATCTATTTTCTCTGAATGTCCGAATGGAGCAATGTACCGGAAGTAAGTTTGAGTTTTACCAAATGGAAAATTTCTATAATGGTACACCCTTAAGAGTAAATCGTATTCAAACGCCTAAAGGAGAGTTGAAAGATACGGTAGTCAGATTTGATAAGGAGAAACAGGAGTTTTCTTTTTCCCCGGTCAGACAAGATAAGAAAAATAGGCTGAAAATCTAAAGGAAAGGAAGACAGGACAATGAATACTTTTATTATCGGTTATATATCTTTCCTTATTCTCACATGGGGCTGGTGCCTGTATGAACTTGCCCATGCTCCAACAGACAAGGAATTGTGGGGAGAAGATAAAAATAGCTAATAAATTTAAGAAAGCCCATTCACAGGATAAGTGAATGGGCTTTACCATATTAAACAGAGCGATATTCCATTCCCTATTTTTTCATCCGAAAAGAAAGAAGTATATTTGCAGCCTAAACCTAAAACACGAATAATAAGAATGGATATGAAACAAAGACTCTGCATTTTAACGATTTTCCTTTTCTCCGCCATCGTACTTGCCCATGCGCAAGAATCCTGCAACAGCTACGACGGGCAGACCTTCAAAGCAGGTGACGTGCTGCATCTGGGACAGCATTACATCTCTTCCGGTGATTATACCTGCATTAAAGAAGGTTTCACAAATGAATACGGCAGGAAACAATACAAAAATCTGAAAGACGAAAATCTGGCGTTTTCCACGGTGACGGTAAAGGGGATCATTCCTGAAAATTCCGATATATTCTACAGTAAAGAACCGCTTTTACTTGTGCAAAGTGATAAACTACCGGACAAAGAAATCTACATCCACATCAACAAGGCGATAGAACGGGGCGAAGTCATATCCTCCATACTTGAAAAGCCATTGATAGAAAACTCCGTAGAACTTACTCCGGAGCTAATGTTTGCCTGTTGTGTGCGTGTTAATAAACTTCCGGTGGATGACAATGTAATCCTTAACTATATCCATGCCATAGACAAGAAGTTGGGGCAAGAATGCCGGTCGGACAAGTTCAAATTTGAAAAAATAAAAGCGGAATATAAATTGAGACTGGAAAAGAGCATGGCGGAATTTGATTTTTCCAAAACTTACTATACTCAGGTAGATAATGTAAGAGGCGACTATGACTTTACCAAGAAAGGCTATCCGCTTTCCTATAACTCACTTGAAAGTACGATAACGAAAAATTTCATTCCATCGAACGGTTTCAACTTCTTGGTCGGTAATATTGATTTTGCCCGGTTCCTCCCATTGGATGCGGATAAAGCTGAAAAATATGAACTGCGGGGCAAAGGGGCTGAAAAGCGAAGCTATACTGCACCCAATGTCTATTCTGTCGTTTATCTTACCTTGCAGGACAAACGCATGGACTTACCGAAGGATAAATTCAATATTATTAATCTGGAAAAATTATATCGACATACGATTATTGGAGCTAATGTGAAAGGAATAGAGGTTTACGATCACCCTTCGTATAAATATAATCTGATTGGCAGCAAACAAGCCTTATAAATAGCGATACATTGAACAGTAAAACGCTGCATCTCTCTAAAGGATTTGCAGCGTTTTTCATTTTAGCCTTAAAACAGGCTCAACTGTTGCGGTTGGGTATACCGTCTTTTTAATTCCAATAGCTTCGCTTTTAGCTTGCTGATTACTTTAGGATTATAATTACCCCTATCCGAAATAGAATAGCATTCCGCTTTGTTGTACACTTTCTCTAATTCATGAATACCCGAACGGATGGCTTCTTTATAACTCGATATGGGCTTATCCCAAATAGACGGATGGCTGCCACCACCTGCGCTTCCGGTACACCAGTCAACGGTTACGGCATAAGTACCATTGATGGACTGCCCGATATGGATGCAATTGCCCGATTCCAGTTCAATGTTCTCAATGATTGGCAACATTCCAATGAGCCAGCCGTGTCCGTTAAGTTCCTTAGAAGTATAGCCAAACAGTAAGCCACGCTCATAAGTGCGGACATTATGGATAATACGATGCACACTGTCCCCGAAACTCTCGAAATAGGCAATCTGTTCTTTGTCATTCCTGCGGATAGCCAACAAATAAGGGAGCTTGGTTTCACGTTCTATCCGACATGTACGATAATCTAATATTTGTGCTATTTTCTCTTGATATGTAAATTCTGATATTGCTTTCATCAGGTTGATTATTTAATAGTTTGTAACCAAAGGTTTCTTTTATTTTTACACTCTTCCAGAGTTGAAGCGACACAACTGAATAGCTCACCACCGATATGTCTATAATCATATTGGAAATAAACACTTTCAGGTCTGTGAACCGGATGGAACGGAGCATATTTCTCAGTTCCCGGTATTGTGCATGTTGAAATGCCGTTCTCGTTCATCGTCGTTCCCATGATGCTATGCTGTATTTTTAAAATTCGACAATTAATAATCTGTAATCAAAAAGTTTCTGAGGATCACTGAATTTGCGTTGATGTATCCAACAATGATGTTTCCCGAAACCGTGAGCAAAGTAGGTAGTAAAAAGGGGTTCTTCTTCTGCGAACCGTTGGATACCTCTTCTTAGGGCTTCTTCATTCGTTGCCCATGTTATTATGTTTAGAAGTGACGCAAATAGGATCGCTACACGGTCATCGCCTATACAAATTAGATTTTCAATGATTGGTTGCATAATAGATTGTATTAAATGGTTGCCTGAATGATTTCCTGTAAGTACTGTGGATTTGCTTCGTTGAAACATACGCTTATGAAGTCTTTCTTCGCATCGCTGCATAGTTCCTTGTAGAGCACTCGAAACTGACTGATATTGCCATTCATGTAGGTTTCTATCATGTACAGATAGATATTATCCACTTCGTAATACTTGTTCTGTTGAACTGCGGTCTTACCGTATCTTGTTTTCATAAATTCAATGTATTAAGTAATTGAGTAACCAAACGAAAAGCCATAGCATGAAAGCAGCAGAGATAAGCATTATCACACAGCCGAGAATAAAGCGGAGAACTACGCCTGTTACGCATTTTGCCAACCACAGCTCGAAGAACCACATCCAGAAGCTGCCACCCCATACAAATAGACCCAAAACGGCTAAAACCACCCAAACTGCCAATTTAACAATCAAATGCGGGGGTAGATTGAGTAGCAACTTGTTTCCGTTTATTTCTTTTTCTGTTTTCATAATCATGACATTTTTTTTATGCGTTGATGAGTTGGAGTGAGCAGACTTGTTTCGGGTGCCATAAAAAGGTAGGGGTTAAGAAAAACAAGGTTTACGGAAAAAATACTCTCCGGACAGAGTACGGAGGAAGATTTTTCCCGTAACCGCTTGCGGCTCGACCTTGTTTTTCTGTCTAAGCCCGTAATTACCTTTGCACTCGGAATAAGTCAGTTCGCTTCAAATCATCTTCCGTCCATTAAAAGTGGAATGATGGCTATTGAAAACTGAAGAAGGAATAGTAAGGCAAAGCCCGTTAAAAAGAGCCTGAAAAGGCTTTAATAAAAGCAATATGATTCAGACCACAATGAAGCGTTGGAGAAGTTGAAGAATAAATAGCTTTGTCGGATTTATCCGGGTGTTATTTATTCCGTTGGGAAAAATTCCTTTAAAACGGGGTGGGTAAACAATCAGAAAAGCAACCTCTTTACATAACCGGAAAAAGAAAGGTATTTCGTTAGTTGGTGAATAGATACTATTCGACTGCTAACGAAATACTCTTCTGCGGTTATGAGTAGGCGAAAGATTATTTCCGGTACAAAGTACGGGAAATGTTCTTTTGACGAATAGAATGTACTTTTCATCCATTGGAGTGGGTGGAGAACATAGAAAAGAACCTCTATTTCTTTAATCTGATTATTTTCTTAATGCTCTTTCCCTCTTGAACCTCTATGATTTCGTACTTTCCCAAACGTTCATAAAGAATTAGCAACGTCTTACATTGGTATCTCCGGATATTATATTTAGGTATGTGTTTTCTTAGAAGTGATCCCATTACAGATGTAGATGCGGTTTCACCGTCTGTTGATGCTTCCTCAAACACTTTGTCAAAAAGGGGCGCATCCCTCTGAAGGAAAAAGGCAGGGGTGTTCTCGGCAGGGAAAATTTCCTTGTCGGAATACTGGAACTTACTGCAGGTATTGACAAACGAAAGCGGAGTTTTACTTTCTCCATACCCTAAAATCAACAATCCGGCTTCCCTGATCCGTTGGGTAAGCAACGTATAGTCACTGTCACTGGATACAATACAGAATCCCTTCACCATTCCGGCCAGTAAAATATCCATCGCATCAATAACCAATGCAATATCCGTCGTATTCTTCTTGCTGACGTAGGAAGGGGCTTCTATTAACCGGAATGAAGTTTCGTATGCTACCTCTTTCCATCTGTTGGATGAAGGCTTCGTCCAATCCGCATAAACTCTTTTAATGATGGGATTACCATGTGTTGTGGCAAAGCGAATGACTTCATTCAACTTTTCCGGTGAAGCGTTGTCACCGTCTATCAATATAGCTATCGGAAGATTATTGGCCATTATTCGTTATTTTATTCAAATATAGTCGTTCTTCTCAGAAAGAGAAAGCCTTATCCCCGAAATGTTGGATAAGGCTTCCGGAAATTAGTTACGGATGTAGGATTGGGATTTACCCTGACTGAATACAATCAACATTTCTTGTGGCTTCTTTTCCATCCGATTGTATTCACAAAGGGCGTTCATCACCCATTCACGGAAAGCTTTGGCATATCGTGAATCAATACGGTAACTTAAAAAGATGATGGCTTCCAGATTGTAATAGGTAACATAGATATCATTACCTCGTTCATTTTTTAGTTTAATTTCCATAGTAACTTCTTCCTCCCTAAGCAAATGGGACTTGAATATGGAACGAAAATTATTTCCTACCGTTTGCAGATACACATCAAATAGACGTGCGATTTCGTGCTTGAACATCCAAACGGTGCCGTTTACCATCTTGACTTCGACAATAGGTTTGCCGATTTCTTCTTCTGTGATTTTAATATATCCTCTTTCCATAATGATTTTGTTTAGGGGTATAATTGGTTATTTATATTTTGTTATTTTATGGTTTCGGTAAAATAATAATATAAATCTTGCCGGAACGCTGTTATTAATCAGGGATTGACTATGGCGATAGTACGTTTTCCTTTGTTTTGGAGTTTCTGTTCTAATATTGCCATATCGTGACTTAATTTCCTATCTACCACACGGGCATAAATTTGTGTGGTTTGGATATTTGTATGACCTAACATCTTGGAAACACTTTCAATAGGTACACCTTGTGTCAAGCAGATTTCTGTGGCAAAAGTATGCCGTGCAAGGTGGAAGGCATACTTCTGCTATCTCTCCCAAATATTCGTTCATCTTCTGATTGCTGATAACGGGAAGGAGTTTACCGCCTTTCAGCTTGCCTTCGTACTTAGCTAATATCTGCTTGGGGATTTCAAGCAAAGGTACATTGGAATCTACTCCCGTCTTTTCACGCTTGGTCATTATCCAAAGTTTTCCGTCAAAAGCGAGTCTGATGTTTTCTTTGGTCAAATTGCACAGGTCGATATAGGATAATCCGGTATAGCAGCTAAAAATAAACATGTCACGTACTTGTGTCAATCGGGCAGACGAAAATTCTTTATTATAAATAAGGTCTATCTCGTCCTGATTGAGATATCCTCTGTCCACTTTGTCAAAACTGAACTTGAATGAACCAAAAGGATCAATAAAATTCAATCCGCTGTTTTTTGCATATATAAGTATGGAGTGAAAGCGTTGTACAAACTTCATTGCAGTGTTGTTATTGATGCCATGTTCGTTTCTTAAATAAAGATAGAAGTTCTCAATGAACACTGCATTGATTTCACGAATAAAGATATCAGAAACTCTATACTTCACTTTCATAAAATCTATCAAGCGTTGCTTGGTTAACTCATAACGTGAATAAGTCTTTTGTGTAGCTGTTGTTCCTACTTTGTTTTTATATTGCAAATTATGTTCTGTAAAGTAAGTGAGTAGGCTGTGTTGCTTTTCCTCAATCCCCAATACTTTATTGCGTAACTTCTCTGGTTCTACATATCCGTTGTTGTTTAGCTGTTTGGTGTATTGTATGGAGATTTGACCACGTAAATCATCCAGTTCTTTGTTCAACTTGGATATTTTAGCACTGGTGCTTTTTCCGCTTTTATTAACTGCACGACCTGATTTTATATCCCAATCTTCAGGAAGAATTGTTTTCTTCGTGCTGAATTGCTTGGTTTCTCCATCTACTGTGATACGTGCCATAATGGTCACTGTTCCGTCTTTCTTCGGTTCGTTCTTCTTTAAATAGAAGAGGATTCTAAATGTACTTTTCATACCGTAACGTTTTTAATTTGCAAAATTAGTTTTCTATGTTCGGGATGAAGCGAACTAACGAGTGACAATATGCGACATATCAATGACTTAGCATTAAAATCGTTACGATTTTCTCCGTAACAAAATACCGTAACGATTTGGTAACGATTATTAGTCTGAAATTGGCTTTTGAAGTTCTTTTTACTGTCCGTATGGGGTAAGAAAAAAGCTCCCTAAACCGTTAGTTTAGAGAGCTTTGTCATTGTTTGGCGGAGTATTGTCGTTTCTCCTAAGTGATCCGCCTGGGGCTCGAACCCAGGACCCCAACATTAAAAGTGTTGTGCTCTACCTGCTGAGCTAGCGAATCAATCCTTTATTGCTGTTAAGCGGGTGCAAAGATAGAGCTATTTTTTATAATTGCAAATAAATTCCGAACATTTTTGTTATCTTTGTGCCATAAATATCAATACACATTATTTATATATGGCTGACGATAAAAAAATAATTTTCTCGATGGTGGGAGTAAGCAAAGCTTTCCAACCTAACAAGAATGTGCTAAAAGACATTTATCTTTCTTTCTTCTATGGAGCTAAGATTGGTATTATCGGTCTCAACGGTTCGGGTAAATCTACTTTGCTGAAGATTATTGCCGGTCTGGAGAAGTCTTATCAGGGAGAGGTGGTTTTTTCTCCCGGATATTCAGTAGGCTATCTGGCACAGGAGCCTTATCTGGATAACACTAAAACAGTGAAAGAAATCGTAATGGAAGGTGTGCAACCCATTGTTGATGCACTGAACGAATACGAAGAAATTAATCAGAAGTTCGGTTTGCCTGAATATTATGAAGATCAGGACAAGATGGATCAACTTTTTGCACGGCAAGGGGAGTTGCAGGATATTATTGATGCGACGGATGCCTGGAATCTGGATAGTAAACTGGAACGTGCAATGGATGCTCTCCGTTGCCCGCCCGAAGATCAGTCTGTGGCTAATCTTTCGGGTGGTGAACGTCGTCGTGTGGCGCTTTGCCGCTTGTTATTGCAAAAACCTGATATTTTATTGCTCGACGAGCCGACCAACCATTTGGATGCTGAGTCTATCGACTGGTTGGAACAGCATTTGCAGCAATACGAAGGTACGGTAATTGCTGTGACACACGACCGTTATTTCCTTGACCATGTGGCTGGATGGATTCTTGAACTTGACCGTGGCGAAGGTATCCCCTGGAAGGGTAATTATTCCAGCTGGCTGGAGCAGAAAACCAAGCGGATGGAAATGGAAGAGAAAACTGCCAGCAAACGTCGCAAAACTCTGGAACGTGAGCTCGAATGGGTACGTATGGCACCCAAGGCACGTCAGGCTAAGGGCAAAGCCCGTTTGAACTCGTACGATAAATTGCTGAACGAAGATGTGAAAGAAAAAGAAGAGAAATTGGAAATCTTCATACCGAACGGTCCTCGTTTGGGTAATAAGGTGATCGAGGCTAAACATGTGGCTAAAGCTTACGGTGATAAACTGTTGTTTGACGATCTCAACTTTATGCTTCCTCCCAATGGTATTGTGGGAGTTATCGGACCGAATGGTGCCGGAAAAACAACTCTTTTCCGTTTGATTATGGGACTGGAAACTGTTGATAAGGGTGAATTTGAAGTAGGGGAGACCGTGAAGGTGGCTTACGTAGACCAGCAACATAAAGATATTGATCCGAATAAGAGTGTTTATCAGGTAATTTCCGGCGGAAATGATTTGATCCGCATGGGAGGGCGTGACATTAACGCACGCGCCTATCTTTCACGTTTCAACTTTTCGGGTGCTGATCAGGAAAAGCTTTGTGGAGTACTTTCCGGTGGTGAGCGTAATCGCTTGCACCTTGCCATGGCATTGAAGGAAGAAGGAAATGTATTATTGCTCGACGAGCCGACCAATGATATTGATGTCAATACTCTGCGTGCACTTGAAGAAGGTCTGGAAGATTTCGCCGGTTGTGCTGTTGTCATTTCGCATGACCGTTGGTTCCTCGATCGAATCTGTACTCATATTCTTGCTTTCGAAGGCGATTCGAACGTGTTCTACTTTGAAGGCTCTTATTCGGAGTATGAAGAGAATAAATTGAAACGACTTGGTAACGAAGAACCTAAGCGTGTGAGATATAGAAAGCTGATAGCTGACTAATACTTAACAATATGTAAGCCCCGCAATTGATTTGCGGGGCTTTTTTGTTTCATAGAGCTATAATATGTTTATCTCTCTTAAAAAATTGTAGCATCTTTGTAATGTATATATAAAGAATATTAATTACCTTTGTACTCCAAAACGTTTATTTACAATTTATTAATTAACAAGTTCTATTAACTAACAAAGAGAATTATGAGAAGACATCTAATTCATTTCCTGCTGGTTGCAGTACTGACGGTATGCTCTGCCGCTACGGCTATTGCCCAGGTAACAGTGAAAGGTCAAGTTGTGGATGCGGAAACAGGTGAGCCATTGATTGGTGCAGCCGTAACGATTGTCGGTACTACCCAAGGTAGTGTGACTAACCTGGATGGTGAGTTTACACAGAAAGCTGCCTCCGGTTCGACACTGCTTATCAAGTACCTTGGCTACAAAGACTTCAGTAAGAAGATCACTCACAAAGGTGGTACTGAAGATTTGGGCGTGATTAAAATGGCACCGGATGCAATGGTATTGAACGACGTTATCATTACATCTTCCGTTGCTGTTTCGCGTAAAACTCCGGTAGCTGTATCAACAGTTGACCCCGTCTTTATCGAAGAAAAACTCGGAACGCAGGAATTTCCTGAAGTTCTGAAGTCAACTCCGGGTATCTATGCAACTAAGCAAGGTGGTGGTTTTGGTGATTCCAAAGTGAACATACGTGGTTTCAAGACTGAGAACTCTGCTATGATGATTAATGGCGTTCCGATGAATGATATGGAGTGGGGTGGTATCTACTGGTCTAACTGGGCCGGTTTGAGTGATGTGACTCGTAGCATGCAGGTACAGCGTGGTTTGGGTGCGTCAAAGGTAGCAGCTCCTTCTGTGGGTGGTTCTATCAACATCGTGACAAATACAATTGATGCCAATAAGGGCGGTTTCGTATCTTATGGTATGGGTAATGACGGATTAAACAAGATCCTGTTCAAGGTATCTACCGGATTGACTAAGTCAGGTTGGGCTATGACCCTTTTGGGAGGTAAGACCTGGGCAGATGGTTATATCCAGGGAACCGACTACGAGGCTTATAACTGGTTTGTGAATATCACAAAACGTTTCAACGACAATCATCAATTGTCATTTACTGCTTTTGCTGCTCCTCAGTGGCACAATCAGCGTGGAAATAAAGACGGACTTACTATCGAGGGATGGCAAGAAGTTGCTAAAAACTATATGAATGGTGAAAAGCCTTATCGTTATAATCCTACTTACGGTTTTGGATTGAATGGACAAAGAAAATCATCTGCATATAATGTATATAATAAACCTCAGTTGTCGTTGAACCATTTATGGCAGATTAATGATAAATCAAGCTTAAGTACAGCCTTGTATGCTTCTATCGGTCGTGGATATGGTTATTCCGGTCAGGGATTGACCAGTGCTGATCGTAGCAACTGGTATGGTAGTAACAGTGGAAAGCTGAATATGACTTTCCGTAAAGCTGACGGTACATTTGCTTATGATGAAATCTATGCTTTGAACGAAGCCAGCGAGAACGGTTCGGTTATGGCTATGTCGAAGTCTAAGAACTTCCATAACTGGTATGGTCTGCTCTCTACTTATACAACCAAGATTGGTGACTATTTTGATTTTTATGGTGGTATAGACTACCGTTATTATAAAGGTACGCATACGAATGAACTGGTTGACCTCTATGGTGGTGACTTTTATGTAGATTCCAGTTCAAGAACCAATGTGCTTACTTCCAACAATTCCGCTGCTGCTGCCGGTTCGGCATTCGTAAATCAGAAGTTGAAAGTGGGTGATGTGGTTTATCGTGACTACGATGGTTATGTAATGTCTGAAGGTGTGTTTGCCCAGGGTGAATACAACAGAGATAAGCTGAGTGCTTTCATTTCCGGTTCGGTTTCTAATACCGGTTACTGGCGTTATGACCGTTTCTACTATGACAAGGCACACGCTAAATCAAAAACCACCAATTTTATCGGATGGAATGCAAAAGGAGGTTTGAATTATAACCTTACCGAAAATCATAACGTTTTTGCTAATATCGGTTATATCAGCCGTGCTCCTTTCTTCTCGGGCGGTGCTTTCCTGAATTCAACTACCAGCAATGCGACTAATCCGGATGCAGTAAACGAAAAAGTTTTCTCTTTCGAAATCGGATATGGTTACCGTTCAACGTATTTGACGGTGAATGTCAATGCTTACCACACTCGCTGGATGGATAAGACTACTACTCGTTCGCAAGATATTAATAATTACTACGAAGGTAGTCTTAGCGAGCCTTATGATGCAAATAAGCTGGTTTCTACCAAATCTGTTATCAATATGCAAGGTGTAAACGCCTTACACCAGGGTGTTGAACTTGATTTTGTTGCAAGACCTTTCCAATGGCTGGATTTGAGCGGTATGTTCTCTATCGGTAACTGGCGTTGGGATAGCAATGCATCAGGAAGTTTCACTGTTGAAGGTCAGTTTGTAAACAGTGCATCTATTAAGGGAAATGATGGTAAAGATATAACAGTTCTTGTTAATGCCGCAGCCAATGGGTTGGAACCGGGTACAATGAAACTGAACCTGAAAGATGTGAAAGTGGGAGGATCGGCGCAGACTACTGCTGCTTTGGGTGCTACTTTCAAGATTGATAAGGCCATCCGTCTGGGTATCGACTGGAATTTATACGCACGTAACTATGCTGACTGGGCATTAACCTCAAACGACCTGGTGATGAACAGTGAAAAAGACTTTTCTACTCCCTGGCGTATTCCGTCAGCAAGCACATTCGACTTAAACGCAAGTTACAAATTCAACTTTGGTAAGCTGAATGCAGTGCTGTCAGGTAACGTGAACAACTTATTCGACCAGACTTATATTTCTGACGCTACAGATGGTAGCAATCACGACTGGAAGACCGCTTATAATGTGTTCTACGGATTTGGCCGTACTTATAGCTTGAGATTAAAAGTTAATTTCTAATCTAAAACAGGAAGTTTAAATTATGAATAGAAATCTATTAATGCCTGTAGCGGTATCGTTGATTCTGCTGTCCGGCTGTAAATATAACGATGACAACTTCGAAGGATTGGACGATATGACCCAACCGACGAATTTGATGAAGATAGAATATACGCTGACTGATGCTGATTATGCAACTATCAGTACGAACTCTACTAATAAAGATATCGCCAAAGCAGGTGGTGTATCTAAAGATCTTGAGAACATCAAGACCAATCTTTATCTGACAGAGAAGATTACAGGAGCTACCTATATCCCTGCTTTCTTGCTTGATAAGTATTACACCGCCGATAAGGGTTCGAGTGCAAAGATTACTTATAAGTACAAAGAAGCGATGTCTTCTTTGCTGTCGGAGTATGCTTCGGTGAAATATCTGAAACCGACGGATGCCGAATACAAATTGGTTTATGGTGAGGATGCGTTTGCGCCTTATCTGAATGAAAAGACAGAAGGTCAGATATCTAAGATCCTGAACGAGAAGTTCAAGGATGCTGAAAAAGGAACTGCTGTTTTCGTTGACTATAAGTTGGGCGAGGGACAGTTGGAGAATCCGTTGATGTGGCAGAATTTTGAGGCTGTTGCGACGGGTGAACTGAAATCCTTGGATGGATGGTTTATCAGCTCTACCGGTGGCACTCAGTGGAAAGTCACTTCTTATGATGATAACCAGTATGTTCAGTATTCGGCAAACGGTACGAAAGGGGCATGCGTCGGCTGGATGGTTACTCCTGCTATTTCTGTTGCTGCCGGTGATTATCTTGGTTTTGATGTGACCGTGGGATACTATAATGCCAGCTGCTTGTCAGTTCTTATTTCAGAGAATTTCGATGGTAAGAATGTCGATGCCGCCAGTTGGACCGACGTGACTTCGGACTTCAACATCCCTACTAAGCCGACAAGTGGTTACGGTACATTCGCTTCTGCCGGTAAAGTGTCTTTATCAGCTTATGCAGGCAAGAAGGTGTATGTAGCCTTTAAGTATGTAGGTGATGGTGCCAATAAAAAGACTACTACTTATCAGATTGATAACATCATGGTAGGTACTTCTATCCCGGCTAACAGTCTTTCTACTCCTGCTTACGCAGTGAAAGTGTACGATGGTAAGAGCTGGAAAGATAAGAACAATAGCGTATATGTTCCCACATTTGCCGATTATGGAGATATGGGACAGAGCAAACGTTACTTTACTTCAGAAGTTCCGGCTGTTAACTATTTGCCTGCTTATTTGTCTAAGATGGTAGCATATCCTGTTGATGGCGATGCACGTGTAGTGGTCTACAGATATTATAATGGTACTGCTTTGAAAATCTACAGTGATGAATATACTTATTCTGCCGAAAAAGCGAGATGGGAGTTGAATACACGTATTGTTGATAAGACAGAGCAGTTTGTACTGTCTGACGGTAAGTGGAACTTTGACCCGAGTACAGTAATCACGTTGAAGGCTGAGAAGGGTAATGCGGAGTCTGCTGCGTTCTATCAGGCCATCACCGATTGGGTGAAAGAGAACCATCCTGAGTATGTGACTTCATACGGTAACAACGATTATTATTATGGTGGTTCGGCTTACAATAACAATTTCGACTTCCGTCCCTCCGCATGGAAGGCACAAAGTGCTTCCGCTTATGGCTCGATGTCGGATGCCGATCTGACTAAGTTGATGTTCGAACGTCTGCCTGAGGCATTTATTCCGGGATTGAAAGCAATCTACGGCAGTGCTGATGTGGTAGAGGGCGTAGATGTGTTCTATACAATTAACTTCGCCATCTACGATGGCTCTTCTACCACACAATATACCATTAAATATAAAGTGATAGGTAAAGGACAGTTTGAATATGTTGCAGACTCTTTGAAGAAAGTAGAATAAGAAAACTAATTCATTTATAATAAGAAAGGCCGCTCTGAGTAATCAGGACGGCCTTCTTTTATATTATAACGGGAGCTATGGGAGTGAAAAGGTGTTTTGATACATTCCCGCTTACATCTTCACCTCCATCACTACCGGATTATGATCACTGCACAAATCGAGGTCAGGCGAATAGTAGTCTACCCCTTTAAATTCTTTGGAATGGAAAATATAGTCGATTCTCAGCAGGCGTTTAAAGTACCGGAACGTATACATGTACCCATGTCCGCAAGTCTGGAATCCGTCTTGAAGATTGTCACCTTTCACGGTACTGTATGTGTAGGACGATGGGAGAGAGTTAAAGTCACCGCAAACCAGTATAGGGTAGGGGGTGGTGCGGATTAATTGTTCCAAAGTCTTTGCCTGTGCCGCACGTTTCCTGAAGTTCTCGTTGAGTCCCTCCAACAATTGCCTGGCCGCTGCTTCCTCTCTGCCTGTCAGTTCGTTTTTAGCCAGTTCCCTTTCCAGTCTGCGCTTATTTTGGCTGACCTCCGTTGTTTGCAGGTGGTTATTGAAAACACGAACCGTTTGTCCGTCTACGTCCAGGTCGCACCACATACTGCAATTCCTTGAGTCCGGATAAGTGATCAGTTTGCTGTCCTTCACCGGATATTTGCTGAATAAAGCTATCTGCAGGATGGAGATGCTGTCCGGAGCTTGCGGGATAATGACGTATTGCCAGTTTGCAAAAGTGTTTCGTATGCTGTCTGCGGTGAAATATCGGTTAGCGGCAAACTCTTGAAGACAGACGATGTCCACTTGATGCTCTTCCATGTATTTCGCGATTTCTTTGCACGAGTACCCCGATTGCTCGTTACCGAAACTGTCTACGTTATACGTTGCTATTTTCAAAGTTTTTCCACCTCCTTTTTCCGCCGGAAAGGGTGGTTGGAATATCCGTCCCAGATATTGCCAGTTGGCAGCTATGGCTATCAGCGGAATGACTATCCAGAACCGGCGGCGTATGCCCCAATAGATGGCCGCAGCGAGGTTGATTAACAAGAGCCCCGACAGCAAGAGCCCGATGAAAGGTATTAAAGTAGAACTTTCCGGGGGAACATGCCCGGCAAATGCTCCGGTGATGGTGACACCTGCCAAAGCAAAAGTCAGTGCGACAGAGGTATAATAAAATAATTTGGATACGGCTTTCTTTCCCATTGTTTTAAATTCTGCATTTTAGTCCACCATAAGTTCACCACAGAGGACACAGAGGACACGGAGTTTTTATTTTCCAGGTTTATAGAAAGATCTTAAATTCTTCCTCTGTGAACTCCGTGTCCTCTGTGGTGAACTTGTGGTGAGGTTCTTTATCTCAACCATTTCTTTATCATCTCCTTCAGCTTTTCCTGAGCAATCGGTTTCGAGATGAAATCGTTGCATCCTGCCTCTTCGGCAGCTTTCCGGTCATATTCATAAGCATAAGCACTCTGTGCGATGATAGGTACATCTGCGGACAATTGCCGGATGATTCTGGTAGCCTCCAACCCATCCAGATTGGGCATTTTTATATCCATTAATATCAGGTCCGGTTCCGCTTCATCGTACATGGTTACAGCTTCCATACCATCTCTGGCACGTACCAGGTGGTATTTCCTGCCCAGAATCGCATTTAGCAAGTCATAATTGCTGTCGGTATCTTCTGCTATCAGGATGGTAGCCTTATCGGTTTCCGCCTCCGTTACTTCCATGGATTTACGTTCCTCCTTACTTCCTGCCGGCTCTTTTGTCCGGTCGTCGGCTTTCGGATATTGCAGGTTGTCGGTTTCTCCGTCCCGATGTTCTTCCTTATCGGCCTTCACATCTTGCATTGCGCTTTCCAGAGGCAGCCAGAAGGTGAATGTGGTTCCTGTGCCCACTTCCGAGGAGACCGCAATCTCTCCGCCCAGCCGTTCGATGATCGTTTTACAGATCGACAATCCTAACCCCGTGCCCTGGGCAAAATTATTCAGTTTAGCAAACCGTTGAAACACCCTTCCCAGCTTTTCGGGCTCGATGCCCAGTCCGGTATCTTTGACGTAGAATACAACTCGCTCACCTTCCTGTTTGTAACCGTAGCTTACGCTGCCTTCTGTGGTAAATTTGAACGCGTTGCCTATCAGGTTGGAGAATACCTGGAAAATCCGGTTCTTGTCCGAGTGGATGCTCAGCGCTTCGTCCGGCGAGTCGAACTTCAGTTCCACTCCCTGCGGACAGCGGAATACGTGTGCATCATGAATCTCTTTGCAAAGCGTATGCAGCCTCACCGGCCCGTAAGCGAACTCTACGATGCCCGACTCTATTTTGGAAAGATCTAATATTTCGTTGATCAGTTGCAACAGACGTTCGTTGTTGGCGTCTACAATCTCGTAATATTCCCTCCTTTCCTCCGCATTGTCACTCTCCGAGATGATGCGCGAGAATCCTACGATGGCATTGAGAGGGGTGCGTATCTCGTGGCTCATGTTGGCAAGGAAAGCCGACTTCAGTTTGTCCGATGTTTCCGCTTTCTCTTTCGATTCTATCAGTTCACGGCGCATCAGTTCCAGCTGGGTGATGTCCCATTCGATGCTGACAATGATGGGCGAGAAGTCCTCGCTTTCCACCATGATTTTTTGCTTGTCGAGAATCAGCAGATTTCCGTTTTTATCCTTGCCCTCCATAATCCAGTGCATCCCTTTTCCGGTAGCGGCAATCTCCATATCCTCTTTTCGCTTCTGCTGCGCCATTTCCGGCGGGTAGTAGTCGAAGTCGTTCATTCCGATGGCATTTTCTGAACTGATATCCCGATTGTACGACTCCCGGTTGCGGTAGATGTACCTGAAATCGTTCTCGATATCTTTCACCACGATACCTGCCGGGATGTTCTCCATCGTGGTGTCCATGATGCGATTGAAGCGTTTGATCTGCGATTCGTACCGGATGCGTTCCGATATGTCGTGGGTGAACGACCAGAAGGTTTCTTCTCCGTCGTCCGTTGTCACACTGTACATGCTGCCTTCAAAGGCCAATGTGTTTTTATCGTGCTTCAGGGGTTGGTAGGCCAGAAAGTTGAGGGTCTGGCCTTCCTGTATGTTGCGGTAACGTTCTTCCCAGTCCTCCATGCTGGTCATGTCGCCCACAACATCGAACACCCGTATTTGCGACAAGTCCGCCTGTTCCGCGATCCGGTGGTTCAGCCTGAACTGCCTGTTGGCAAATATCAGCGTGCCGTCTCTGCGTGCCGCGTATACACTTTCTTTGGCATTGTTGATGGCATGCGTCAGCGTGTTGATGTCGTTGCGCTTCCGCTGTATGTCGGTGATGTTCTGTATATACCCTTCCAGAATGATGTTACCGTCTTCTTCTTCACCCCTCAGGTAGCATTGCTGGCGCATATAGTATACCTGTCCTTCCAGCAGAATGCGGTATTCGATGTACTCCTTTACCAGTTTACGGCGGTTTGCCTCCATCCATGTGTTCACGGCAGGCAGATCTTCGCTCAGAATGGTCTCGTAATAATCCTGAAAGTTGATGCTCCGCTCTTCTTCCGTACATACTATTCCGTTGTATCCCCGATAATAGAATGTCTTTTCGCGCGATGAATATTTCCATTGCCCTATCTGTGCCGCTTTTTGTATCTCTTTCAGTTCGTAATTCGTACGTTCCAGTTGCAGCTTTACGTTGCTTCGTGCCGTGATGTCACGATATTGGCACAGCACCTTGTCGCCGTCATACGGCTGCATGATGCATTTGAAGTAGTACGTTTCGCCTCCTTCCAGCGGCAGCCTGTAGTTGCGGTTCACCGTTATCCCCTGTTGGGTCACCCGGCGGAAGTCCGGCAGCAGTTTCTGGAAGGTATGGTCGGGAAGCAGATTGAACAGATTTTTTCCCAAGAGCCTGTCTTCTTGCAGAAACCACAAATCGCTGTGCGGGTCGATGTCCAGACACGTGCCGTTTTTGTCCACCAAGATCAGTGTGTCAGCTGTCAGTTGCAGTATCTTATGGGCATTGTTTACGTCATGCAGTATTCTATCCATGCTTCGTTTGGTTTATTGGTTTAAGGATTCTGTTTTCGTTCTTTGGGCTTTTTCCCATGCTCCTGTTCCTTTCATTTTACGAAGGTAGTTAACACCTTTCATCACGTTAATGTTCATAAACAGGAAATAATATGGGATGAATAACAGCTTGTTTTTTATTTGCCGGGCAGACAGGTAATAGCCTCCCATTGCCAAGATGTAGAACAATACCTGAAGTGCCAGAATGGTGCCGTACCAGATAGGAGAGCCCCCCATCAGCAGTATGGCAACGTTGAGCGGGAGCAAGGCGAACAGCAGCACCGGGGCCACCGACCACCGCAGCACCCTGTGTGATATATACTGGAAACTCAGCACTCCGTAACGGAAGGGATTGAGCAGTTCCCTCAGCCTCCAGACAGATTGCAGTCCGCCGGCGGCAATGCGCACCTTTCTTTTCTGCTCTTCGCTCATGTCTGCCGATCCGCTTTCGATGGCATATGCCCGGGTGCAATAGGCTATCTTGTATCCCTGCATGGCGATGCGTAGCGACAGGATGAAGTCATCCAGCAGTGTGTCCGGTTCCATCACCGTGAACAGTTCCCGGCGTACGGCAAACAGCTCGCCTGCGGCTCCCACAGCCGAATAGAGACGTGCGTCCAGTGCTTTCAGTGTCGATTCATATTTCCAGTATATGCCCTCACCACCGGCTGCGGCTCCATCCTTTTCTTGCACGGCAATGCGTTTTTCTCCGGCCACGCATCCCACCCCCGGGTCCTCAAAAGCCAACACGATTTCGCGTATCGCTTCCCGGTTCAGCATTGTGTTGGCGTCGGTGAATACCACAAATGGCGTGTCCACCAGTGTCATCCCCCGTGTCATGGCAGCGGTTTTTCCTTGCCGCAGGGGTTGGAAGTGGACGGTGGCTTGCGGCCATGCCTTCAGTCGTTCGTTGGTAGAGTCGTTGCTTCCGTCGGTGGTCCACACAATGTGCAATTTGTCCTCGGGATAGTCCAGTTTCAGGCAGTTGCGCATTTTTTCGTCCACAACGTCTTCTTCGTTAAAGGCAGTGATAAAGAGTGTCACGTCCGGCAGCAGCTTGTCGGGCGGGAGTTGCCGCCTGGCGGGTTTCACAGTGAGCTCTTTGAGCTTGACCAGTGTGTAAAGCAGTATTCCGTACCCCAAGTGGGTATAGAATACGAGGAAGAGGGCAAGCCAGAAAAGGATTTGTACGGTGATCATAGTATTTTTTATTTTAATTTTATTTAGGTTGAATTAGGTTGTCGTCTTCATCTTTATATTCTTTTCGGGAGGTGAATATTCCTCCTATGTTTCTGAGAGCATTGATTGCCCGCACTTTGAAACTGCCGGCTAATGATCCGTCAGCACTTATAGTGCCATATCCTGTGACCGCACGTGTCTTCTTTTTACGTATAAAGTATATTTTTCCATACTCTTTGAGCCGTAAAGCCAATGATCCGTCTTCACCCCGCTTGATGTCTGTGCGTATCCCTGTTTGGCGGGCGTAATCCGTGCGGTATGCGAATACCAGTCCTCTTACACTTAATTCCGGGCGTTTGATTGATTGTATCCATAGATGAATATCCCTGAGAAACTCATATACTTTTAATCCGGTCCGGGAGTGTTCTTTGTCGGGTATATAACTCCATAGTGAACTTACCGCCACAACTCCGGGACGCTCTAATGCGTTAACCATTGTCTCGACATAGTGCGGAGGGTACAATGTATCGGAATCGATATTAATGTGATATTTTCCCCGCGCACGATTTAATCCGCAAAGCCGGGCGTGTCCGCAGCTGTGTTGATATTCTATCGCATATGGTACCCCTGTCGCTTCATAGATTTCTGCCGTCCGGTCCTTAGAATCATTGTCTGTCCCGATAATCTCCACCGGATATTTGCACTTCATCTCACTTAAGGACCACAGGCTTGCCAATAGACGTTTCTCTTCGTTATATCCTATGACGGAGACTGTAACAACCGGAGAATCCGACTGTAGCTTTCTCAAATTTTCACGAACTTCGTCAATGACATTTTGCGGTGCTTCAGCAAAAGGTTTTTCGTATACTTGCAAATATTTTGTATACCACTTCATCATTTACTCTTTTGTTACTTTTAATGTTTCAAATAATGTTTTCCACTCCTGCGCGATAGTTTCCATTCGGAAGCGTTCTGAACGTATGCGGGCATTTCGTCCCATTTCTTTTCGTTTGTCTTCATGCTCTATCAGGTCGTTTATTTGCGTGGCTAAATCGTTTATGTCTTCCGGTTGTGCCAAGAGTCCGTTCAGTCCGTGCTCTATGATGTCACGGGGCCCGCAGGGGCATGCGAATGCCACGGGTGGGACTCCGCACGACATCGCTTCAGTTATGACCATTCCGAACCCTTCATACCGGGAAGAGTGTACGAAAATCGAACTTTCGCAATATTTGTCAGCTATGTTGGGGGTGGTAGGCTCCAGGAAGCAAGTCTGACCGATATCTGCTTGATCAATCTGTTGCTGCAACTCGGTACGTAAACCGCCGTCTCCATAAATACGTAGTTTCCAGTCCGGATGTCGTTTAGAGACGATAGACCAACTTTCTATCAATAAGTCGAATCCTTTTTCGTCAGAGTATCTTCCGGCGGCCATGACCTGCTTTTGGCTACAATCCGATAGCTGGTTGCCAAAGGTGGCTATGGGATTGGGAATAACGTAAAGATTCGAAAGTTCTGGCCAGAAATTAGCTTCCTCATGTGTGAGTATTACTAGTTTAGAGAGTGATTGAAGATGCTTCAGAAACGTTTTGACCCAATACATATTGAGTAGTCCTATTATACCTTTTTCTTTGTGGAAGTGGCGAGTGTAATGTAACTCTCCGATTTTTATGCTTCCATCATGTATGGAAGAGATGAAATTCAGTTCCCTTCTCAGTGTTGAAATCGTGATGTCGGGGCGCAACTCTTTTAGGGTTTTGGAGAAACGTTTTTTGAATAACCAATAGCGGTATGGGTATTTCAAAAATTTACTGATAGGCGATTGATTAAAGGGCCAATCAAAAGGTACATTTAAGTCCAGGTGCTTTACTTTTGGCGATAAATCATAATGAATAGGACGTCCTATCTGTTCAGAAGTAAGGATATAAATTTCACTTCCTTCCCAATGTTCAGCCAGATAGTTGGCTTTGAAAGTAATGATACGCTCCAGCCCTCCTGTTCCATAGAGTGCCGGGATATAATAGACTATTTTCATTTTCTCAATCTATTTTGATGATTACTTGTTTGTTATACTCTTCTCCCGCATCGGCTACTTGGTTTCCGTTCGCTACTTCGTTCACATATTTGCGTTCGAGTTTTATTTTGCGTCGCGCGCCCATACGCCACCATTCATATTCCACATCCACGTGCCCGATGTCGATAGCTTGGTATCCCGCTTTGAACAAATCGTAGGCCAATACTGTAGCTGTGGGGCCCAATGCGATCAGGAAGAGCACGTTTTTGTTTTGTTTGCATGCTTCTGCCCGGATGCGATTTATAGAGTTGAAAGCGTTACAGGGCGGGCATAAAATCCGGTGGATGCTCTGTGCATTGTCAAAGAGGTCGTTGCCCACCCCTAAACGGCTTTTTTCGCCTTCGATAAATATGATGTCTCTGCCTTCCCAAATGCCTTTCATGTCATGGAACCATTTCCCGCATTCTCTTTTCGATTTAAAATCCATATAAGGACGTGTGACAAATGTATTATAATAGGTTCGTCCGGGAAGTAATAGCCGGTCCCACCACGGGCCGTAGATAAAGAAGTGAGTGCGCCAGAATCTTCGCGCTTTCCGGTTGTAACGTTCCAAATGCTGAAAAACATCGGATATGCATACTAAATGTTTATCATTATCGCTGGTCAACACCTCTTTGAGCCGCTGGGCCAGTTGGGGATTACCTTCTTGGAAACCAATTCTTTTGTGGGCGTTGGTCAATAACATTTCTCCGTCACCAAAGCGGCTGACGGAGCATCGGTCTTGTATTATTTTCCGGATCGTTTCATCTATTGATGCCACTTGAGGGATAATCTTTTGCCGTCTGCGGAGAACTATATACCAAAAGTTATACCACTCCACCGTACTGCCATATTTCAATTTATGGTATATCCGGGTTATAAGCTGCGTTATGTTCATGATAGTAGTTTTTTAAAGAGTTCGTCCCATTGTTGCATGATTGTATCCAGATGAAATTTTCGTATGCTTTGCTGTGCCTGTTTTCCCATCTGCTGTCGTTGAGCTTCATGCTCTATCAAGTAGATGATTTTTTCGGCCAGGGATTCGATGTTGCCGTTTTCGGCCAGCAATCCGTCTTTTCCGTCTGTAATGATGTCGCGTGGACCGCATGGGCAGGCAAATGCTACCGGAGGGATTCCACATGCCATAGCTTCTGTTATGACCATGCCAAACCCTTCATAACGTGATGAAAGTATAAAAATAGAACTTCGGCGCATTTCTGTTGCTATGTCATTGGTAATGCCGTTCAGATGGCATGTTTTTTCTATATCCAGTTTCCGGGCTTGTTCTTGATAAGCAGCTCGGTCGCCTGCGCCAAATATCTCCAGTTCCCAGTCCGGATGTTTACGGCTGACGATCTGCCATGCAGGCAGCAGTAAGTCGAATCCTTTTTGGTAGGTGTATCGCCCGACGGCAATAGCCCGGTGTGCCGTCCCTTCGGCTGTATGCTCTACTTTAAAAGAGATCGGGTTGTATATGCGAATGACATTGTCCAGTTCCGGCCACATCTCTTTATCTTCATCTGTCAACACGACAAAACGGTCCAGCTTACGCAGTTTATTAATCAGTTGCCCGATCCATAATTCTGATAATTTCCGGCGGACGAAGTGTGGAAGGAACTTTTGGTGTTCCAGGCTGCGGTAATTATGCCGGCTGAAGTGGAATTCGCCGATTTTCAGGCTACCGTCTTTGATGGAAGTTAAGAAATTAATCTCTCGCCGCAAAACGGAAATTGTAATATCCGGACGGATTTGCATCAATGCCTCAGTCAACCGTTTCTTATAGATTCTTTGCAGTTGGCTGTATTTCCACAATCGCTGCCACAGATACTTGGCGGTTGTGTATATGTGATTGAAATTGAGGTCCAGATGGATGATGTGGACTTTCTCTGATAAAGGATAATAAGGAGGCAGTTCTTTATTTTCAGTCTGGATGACGTATATGTCATATCCCAAAACGTCGGCCAGATAGTTCATTTTTAATGTAAGTACCCTCTCCATGCCACTTGCGACAGTGAGTTCGGGGATACAGTAGGCTATTTTTATGGGTTGTTTCATAGTTCCTCGATTACATGTTTCATTTGCACTTCCCACGAAAGTTTATTCCGGATGGAGGCTCGTATGTCAGCCGGTCGGATCTCTTTTGCCGAATGGTAGAACCGGACCACTTGTCCGATGTCTACCGGAGATTCGTCTGCCGGTATCTTCAGGATGTAGGGCATCGATTCGAAGTCCGCATCTGTTTCTGAATAGATGAAAGGGATACCTCTGGCAGCGTACTCGCGATTTTTCAGTGACCGCAGGTCTGTGATTCCGCTTCGATGGCGCCCCAGGCTGCCTATTCCTATTTGACATTGGTCGAATACCCGGTTCAGAGGTTCTCCGAACAAGGGGCCATGGAAGATAACGTTTTGTTCTATTGCCCCTTCCTCCACCAGGGCGTGGTATTCGTCGACGACTGCCGGTACGCCCTGACCTACGATGTGTAGCTTGACATCTTCCCGATGCTCGTGCCGGAGGTAGTGTGTCAATCCCCGGATGACACGGTCGAATCCGTGCCACGGGTGTATGGTGGCTACGGCTATCAAGTGCAGTTCGCGGGTAGTGGCAGTGCTCTGTTTGAGGGGAATGAAGTCAAAATCGATTCCATTGGATATTTGTATCGTAGGGCGGCCGAAGATGGTTTTGTGGTCTGAGAAAGTGACAAACTTATCGATTTGCGTGGCCATTAATCCACGTAAGCACTTGTCTGCCATTAATACACGCCGATATGCCCATGGAAGACCTTTGTATTCCTGGTCATAGGGATAGGTGGGTATTTCCATGACAACTTTTACGCCGGCCCGCTTGAGGCGCCACAACATGCAGATCAAAAAAGGAGTTGTATTGTGGTCGCTTCTTACATAAACCAGTTGCATTCCGTTTGTCTTTACATAATGGACGATGCTGTTTAATTCGGTGCGTTTCAGAATCTTTCCCCGGATTCCGTTGCCATAATCCCGGAGGACATGGTTATTTATCATCCGCCGTTTGTGGTCGTGGGCGTCATCCAGCCAACAGGTATCTACTTCCAAGCCACACGCTTTGAGTGCCTTTATCTGGTAACGGATTTTCTTGCTGATCCCGTTTGCCTCTTCGAATCCGTGGAAGATAAGAAACAGTGCTTTCATTGTTTGTTTTGTTTTTAAGATGGGCTTTCACCCCCTGCTTTTACGTTTGTTCAGGATGCCTTTTGCCTTGCCGATGATGTCATATTCACCGGTCAACTGTATGTAGCACCCAAATATACAGAAAAATATAATGCTTTTTACAATCAGGGTCAGAAAAATGTTGCCTCCTTCTGTCAGCAGGCTGAGCGGATAGAGTACGGCTATCAGCAGCACACTGACCGCTAATGGTGATACAAGCTGAACCGCGAAATGTCGCAGGCTGCGGTGCAGTGTCACCCGGTACATCATCCAGTAGCATTGCACAAAGTTGACGGTAAACGTCAGTGTGATGCACGTAGCTACGGCTTGGAGTGTGCCTATCCGGAAAATGCCCAGCAGGATGCCCGCCACGTTGAGTACCGATGAAAACAGGCCGCACACAAACAGGCTTTTCGTATCGCCTGCCGCCTGAAAGATGGACCCGGAGGAGGAGAGGACGATCTGTATGCCTACCGACAGCGTGAGTATCCGGAATATAGGGATGGAGGGCATCCATTGGTCGCCGAACAGGATCAGGGTCACCTCGCCGGCCGTGAAGTACAGCAGCACGCTCAGCGGCAGTCCGATGAAGGCCAGAAAGCGGACAATGCGTTCGTAACCCGATGCCAGGCGTTCAAGGTCGTTCTGGTATTCGCTGAAGATGGGGTGCATCACCGGGGTGATCACCTGTGTGATGTTTTGTAACGGCAGCATCATCAGGCGGTACGATTTTTCATAATAACCCAGGGGAGACATTCCCATGTACTTGCCGATCAGTAGTTTGTCGAGGTTCCGGCTGAAGTAGTTGATGATGTTGAACAGGAACTGGTAGGCAGAATAGGAGAATATCCGGCGCAACACGTCCAGCCCCAACGTAAGCCTCAGGCGCTGCGGATAGCGTCGTATGGAGACCACGAAAATCAGGATGCCCGACAGGATGGGCCCGATGACCAGCGCATACAATCCGGCTCCGCACAGAGCCGCCACTACGGCTGCCGCACCGGTGGCGATCTGTATGACGAAGCTTCGCAGGGCGATGAATTTGAATTCTTTGTTGCGGTAGAACAGTGCGTTGGGAACGATGGTGGCAGAGGCGAAAAACAGGTTGACGGCCAGCAGCTGGCACAGCGTCCGCAGTATTTCCCGGTCGTAGTAGGCGGCAATGGGCCACGAGGCAGCGGCGAAAAGCAGTGCCAGGCCGATGCCTGTCCAGATGGTGAAAGAAAAGAGTCCGGACAGGTTCTCCCGGGTCAATCCTTTGTGCTGGATGATGGCGGGTGACAGGCCTACGTCGGTGAACAGGTTGAAAAAGGCAATGATCACCGTGGCTATGGCCATCACGCCGAAGTCGTCCGGCGAAATCAGGCGTGCCAATACGCCCGCGACGACGAGTGACACCCCTATGCCGCTGTATTTGGCAAGGGCGGTATAGAATACTCCGGAGAAGAGTTGATGTTTGATAGAGGTCATAAGATGAATATTTGTTAGGTCACGGACTTATTTATTGCAGCGAGCGGTAGGCTTCGGCGTACATCCTGCCTATGCGTTCTGTTCCAAAGTGTGCGATGGCATGTTCGTAGTTCTTTTCTCCTTGTCCTTTCCGCTCCAGAGAAGCGGCCTCTTCCAGCGCATGAACGATGCTCTTTGGGAGGGCGGTGTCAAATGTCGGGTTACCGGTCTTGCGCAGCAGTTCTCCCACGTTTCCCGTTTGCGGGCCTATAGCTACTTTGTGGAAAAGAAAAGCCAACGGTACGTTGCCTGAATTCAGAATCTGTTTGCGTTGTACGAATATTACATCCGCGGCAATAATGTATAATGGAAGGGCTTCGTTACTGATCAGTTCCTCGTTAGCTCCCGTCTTCATGTGCAATATTTTATTGAGCAATGGCATTCCTATGTGATATCCGATGTGGGAAAAGAGCTGTTTCAGCGGGTTGCTGTATCCGGGATGTTTTGAAAACGGGAACATGCGTGGGGCCAGCAGATACTTTTTCTTTTCCTTGAGGTGTACATATGCGCCCAGCACCATGCGTATTTCCTCCCAATTGCGGAACTTACCGAATGAAGTGATCACGTAGCGGTCCGCCGGGATACCCAGTTGTCGTCGGGCTTCTTGTTGTGAAATCGTTTCATTATACGTGTGTTCGTACAAATGGTGCGGAATCAGAATGTTCCGGCTCTTTGGGTAGCGGCTTTTGAACTCGTCGAAACTAAATTGTCCCATGTGTACGGTCAGGTCGCTGTTTGTCTCAATGATATCATAAGCCTGCCCGATGATAGGACTGTTACAATAGTGTGGGCGGATATTGTGGCGTGTATACACAAAATGGCTGCCTCCGGCACGAAAACGGTCAATGCGTTGTTTCAGCTTTTCTATAACTGATGGGTCGGTGCAGTTCCATCCTACTACCTCTTCGGGCCATTGAAAATGGATGATGTCGTAACGGGCGTCCGATTCCCAGAAAGCTTGCACGGATCTTTCGACATGGATTCCTTGCCGGCGGATGGCATCGCACAATATATGGACAAAAAGGTTGTCTGTATCTTTTTCGTTGAAAACGATTAATGCATTCATGATGTTTGTTTTGGCTCTGTTTCTGCAAAAGTAATAAAAAAAAAGACAATGAATCTTATGTCGTTCAGGAAAAAGGTGAGGCCTGCATGATGATTTCGTTCAGTATCTCCCGGCAACTGATTTTCACTTCCGAGTTTTCTTCTATGAAAGCAATGTAGTAAGCGATGATGTCTGCCAGTTTTTCAGTCGACATGTTTTTGCCGTGCTCCAGTTTGCATAGCAAGCTGCGGCTTATTTCCATCATCTCGGAGGCCTGTGTGGTAGATAAATTCGCTTTTTTCGTAAGCTCGCCAATAGTTCCGGGACAGTCTGGTGCGATTTATGATGCTGAGTTCTGGATTTGTTTCGGGAGCAGTGAGATCAGATGATAGTGAAAAATCGTCCTCCGATCGCAAATTCTGCTGATATATTTTAATATATCTTTTTTGTTTATTATTTATTTATGTGCAGGTTTTCATGTTGGCAGGTTTCGATGCTGCCTTTATAAACAGCTGATTGAGAGAATATTGCGGGTGTGAAAGCATGCTGGTCTCCGTGTTGGTGTTTTGGAGGCTCTGGATGGTGGAAATGGAAGGTTCAAAAGGGAGTAAAAGAGGCTCTGTTTAACCTGGGTAGAGGGTGTGTTTCATCGGGAAAGCGCTGTGCTCTTTTGCACCGAAATGCACCAATCTGCACCACTTTTTTGTATTCTCTGCTTCCAATGCTTAGCTTTGTCCGGTCGTTCCCCGAAAGGAAGACATATTCTCAACTTTTTAAAATGAAATCTTATGAACATATTGACCGAAACTGTTTTGATTAGAAGATGGATCTTGATTCTCAAATCGGTGATTGCGTTTATTGCACCAACGATGAGCGTTTTTGAACAAGGAACGGTGAACGAGGAACAGAAGGAACTGCAAAACTCAGTGATAATTTACTACAAAGGCTCACAGAGTTTCGCAGAGGATGATTTATCACAGAAGCTCATAGAGTTCCGGTCTCTCGTTTATGGGTATCCAAAAGAAAATAAATTCTCTGTATTCATCTGTGAAATTTGTGGCGAACTGAAACTCCGTGAAACTCAGTGTCACGGAGTGGTGATTTATCACTCACCCATGTTCGGTATGTATGAATTTCTTGTTAGCTCCTTTGAGCCGGAACAGGTTAGCGATGGTTCCCAGTGCCAGCGAGGGTACTTGCATCAGTGCCTTCAGCAGTCTGCCGTTGAGCAGACGGGCGGGGACGGGAATGAACATGGCTGCCACCTGTGCTGCCGACAATACCCACCATTTGGGTGCCGCCTGCCAGCTCACTAATGTGGCGAGCAGTGTCAGCCCGAAAACGGCCGTCAGTTGCACCAGGCGCGGGGGGAGCATCCATTGGACAATTTTATTGGTCAAATCCGGTTCCGGCCACCATCGCCACCATCCCGCATCCTCCTTGACGTCTCTTACGAAGCGCAACGCCCTGAGCAGAATGCTGAATTGTGCTGCCATCCAGCGCCGGCGCTGATTCTTGATGTTCTCTTTCTTTTGCGTCTTTTCGTCGTAGACGGGCAGGTGATCCAAGTAGACGGTATGCATTTCGTACTCAATCAGCAGAAGCTCCAGCTCCTTATCTTCGCCCGCCGTTCTGAGTTGATCCACAGCCTCGTAATACCAGGAATACTGGAAAGCCATACCCGAACCCGCCAAGCCGGCGGACAATCCGAGGACATTGTGCCCTTTCCTGAAAAATCCGTTGTTGATTTCCTCGCTCACCCCGTCCAGCAGGGCGATGTCCGTATTCAGGTTTTTGCCTATGCGGTGGGCTTGCATCGACTTTACTCCGGCAGAGTAGGCACGGTTTACTTCGGAAAGGAAACCGGGGACGGTTACGTTGTCGGCATCCATTACCACGGCGATGTCATACATGTAAGCCAGCCGGTAGTCGCTTAGCCCGCTTGCCTTTCCGTCCTCCTGGATGGCACGGATGGCCAGCAGGAGAGCTTTGGCCTTGGAACTGTCTTCGTAGGTGGCTGTCAGCAGACGGATGGGGAGCTGCCGAAGGGCTTCGTTGGTGGAGTCCTGCATGTGGTCGGAGATAACGTATACATCGTACATCTCTTTGGGGTAGTCCTGCTCAAGGAAAGAGCGTACGGAGTCGATGATGACTTTGTCTTCCTTGTAAGCAGGGAAGAATACGGCGATGCGGTGCAACTTGTCCGCTTCCGGATAGATGGGGGAACGATAGAATTTGGAAGCGATGGCATATACCAGCAGATAGCTGACGCAGAGCGCCAGCGGAATGAATAAAATCCAGTCGATCAAGGTTAGTATCATAAGTCTGGTATTGGGTTATTGTTTAAACATTTATGCAGACGATTCAGCACAGCGCCCAGAAATCCTTCACTCCGCGCCAAACGGCTCCTGCTAACTTGGGCTGTCCTTTCAGGGCGAAGCGCAGGCTGTCTTTGGGAGCTACTACCAGCATCTGGTAAACGATGGACAGGCAGCGCTCCATTCCCGACAGGTTGCGCCAGGCGTAAAGCATTCGGTTTCGCATCATGTAAAAAGCGCGAAGGGGGCTCTGCCTGCCGGTGCTTTGGCTCTCTTTATGGAAAACGGTGCAGCGCGGTTCGTACCAAAGCTGATAGCCGGCGCGCGTCATGCTGGTACACCAGTCCAACTCTTCATAATAGAGGAAATAAATCTCCGGCATCAGTCCGGCTTTCCAGATGACCTCCCGTTTCAGCATCAGCGCGGCTCCATGAAGGTAGGCGCTGGGGCGGGGCGTGCTGAAAGTTGCATCGTCCGGACATCCCATACCCAAAGCCTTGTTGCGCATCGTATAGGGGCTCAACTTGGTGTAGCCGGCAAACTGGATGTTTTGCGGTGGGAAGGCGAAGCGGATCTTGGGCGAAACTGCTCCGATGCGGGGACTGCTCTCCAACCGTTCTATCAGGGCGGGCAGCCCGTCTTCGGTCAGGTAAGTGTCATTGTTGATCAGGAACAGGTATTGTCCTTGGGCTATCTGTATCCCGAGGTTGTTGCCTCCCGCGAATCCGAGGTTCTTTTCGCTGCGGAGGGTACGCACAAAGGGGTATCGTTCCTGTATCATCCGGGCTTCATCTTGCCGGGACGCGTTGTCCACCACAATGATTTCGTAACTGACGGAGTGTATGGTAGTGCGTAGCGACTCTATCAGCTCACAAGTGTCATTCAAGCCGTTGTAGCAGATGGTGATAAAAGAGATGATAGGAGATGTTTGTTTCATTTATGTAACGGTTTTGAGTATTATTCACCACAGAGGACACAGAGAACACAGAGAATATCTTTCTCTTAAACATCTTAATAAACAAGAGATTAAAACTCTGTGTCCTCCGTGTACTCTGTGGTGAATCGTATTCATTTCTATTTCAATTATTAATAAAATTCTTCTTGCTCTGTCTTATTTTTCTTCTTTTTCAGTTCCTCTTCTTCTTTCTGCATCACGGGATCGATATAAGGACCCGCTATGCAAAGGGCGAAACCGGTATAAACGATAATGGAGTTGGGATATTGCATCACATCATTTACATAGGCGGCAACGAAGAAACCGGCAGCCATACAAAGCCAGGCGGCCAACAAGCCTCTCAAGCGCTTGTTCATCACCTTAAACATCAATAGCCAGGAACACCAGGCAAAGAGTACTCCATGAACAAGCAGATAGAGCACCAGTCCTATGATTCCCGTTTCTACCCATACGCTCACCAACCATGAGTCGGGCGGGTAGTGCATCAGCTCCCGGGGCTGAAAACGTGCTCCTTTCGACAGGCCAAGCCCGTAACCGATAGGTCTTACTGCCATCAATGCTTTCATGTTGTGCTTATTCTCAACCCTCACTTGATAGGATGCATCTTTGCTGGGACGGAAGGCAGAGCGCATCTTGCGGACATACTGGTTGCTGTCTCCGATATTAGTGAAGTAAAAAAATGAAAAGACGGCAAACAGAGAAACGGCTCCGAAGACAAACCCTTTCCAGTTTTTAGAGATTAAAACATACAGCAGGATTCCTCCCAACGGTACGCCTACGGCTGCCCGGGTACCCGAGATGCCAACACAATAAAGAGCGCAAAGGGTGGTGACACCGAAGTATATCTTCATCCACTTTTTACGGATGAAGAAGGCGGACAGGCCGAAAGTGGTGGCCGCCATGGCTGCGTGGACTCCATAGTTGGCTGCGTCGGTAAAGCAGGAGAAATAGCGGATGCCGGACCAGATGATATGGGTACGGTGTCCTCCAAGTACATAAAGAAAATAGAGTTCCCGTTCGTTGAAACCGTGATTTTTTTGCCAGTAACCTTTCAGGGTGGCTATTAAAACGAAAACGGACCAAATCAGTAGCAGAACTTCTATTCCCTTATAATTGCGAATGGTCAAGGGCACTAAGAATGCGCAAAGCAACGGGTAGAAAAAGTATTGGGTGATGGCTATGTTCCATGCTTCCTGCACGTGATTGGAGTTGCCTATTTCGAACAGGCAATAGAGCCCCCATATCAGGATAAGCCCTGCCATTAGGTTTCTCCCCCGTTTCCAGTCTGTACTCCGGCTGCTACATCTGCCTAAAGCAATCACACCCAATACGGTAACAGTAGGAAGAGTGGCCAGTCCCATCTTGACGGACATGAACATCCCCATCAACATCAGTATCAACTGGGAGGCAAACAAAAGATAAAAAACGGGCTCGGATGTATCCGGATCCCGTTCTTTATAGATTTCTTCATCATTCGTCATCATCGTCATCCTGGAGATTGTCGTTGGAGGTTTTCTTGCTGCGGAGGCGGTATAGAGACCTTTCTGTCAATGCGAGTTGAGAGATCCGATACATCTGTTTGCGCATCCAGGTATATGGCGGAAGCATACCGGTGTAAGTCTCTACTTCGTACTTCGGCGCGCGGTTGAGGTAGAAATATGGAGGCTTTCCTATCTGTAACCTGAGCTTTTGGAGTAATACCTTGTCAGTCGCTTTCCAACCAAGGATAGCCGAAGCAACCAATAAGTTCAATTGAGCTTCTTGCAACAAGGGTGTCGGTATGTTTATTTGCTTCAGATTGCGGTATTCCACAATCACGATTTCTTCGGACTGAGGCGTATAGATTTCTTTCAGGCTTTGGGATAGTATGAAACCGGGCGAACCGGAATCGAAATCAATCCCGTCGGTCAGCAGTCGTACTTTCAGGCCAAGCGATTCCCAATAGTTCTTAAGGCGCTCTGCCAAATAGGACTTGCCACTGCCTTCTTCGGTACTGAGAAGATTGAGAATAAAAGGAAGCCCTTCTGCTCGTCCGGTGAAGAAACGTTGAATAGCGGTGCCCATATAACGGGTGGCCGCATCCTCACATTGTTTGTTGACGGGGCCGGGCTTCATGGGAGCAGGATAGGAGCCCAGTACAATGCCGCCTGTCAGCTTGCGCGTACGGGGTGTGTCACGCAGAGTGCGGTCAATCAGTTCTATCAACAGGAATACTGCCACTAAAAAGATAAAGGCTCCGGCACATGCCATCGCTACAATTTTCCGTCCTCCTACAGATTCCTGATTGATCGGATAGGCAGGCGGATTGAGCACCTTCAGGATGGCGGCGGTCATCTCCAGGTTCTTTTTGCGCAATAAAGCGTCGTTATAACTTTTTAAGTTGGTCAGATAGCTCTGTTCGGTAAAGTTGATGACGCGTTCTTTGCGCTTAATGGTGGTGCCTACCGGAGCGAAGTGAGTGTATTTCGCATTCAGGTCGTTACGGCTTTTTTGTACGATTTTCAGTTCGGCTTTCGCTTTTTCAAAAAGCAGTAGTTGGTCGAGCCACTGTTCCACGATGGTGTTTCGGGCAACTCCCTCTTTGGAATGTTGTCCGTTCACGTATCGGCTGGCAATGCTTGACAATTCTTTCCGATTTTGCGCTAAGCGGTCTTTGTAGGCTTGGAGCTTGGTTCCGGTGCTGTCACTTGGCGATGAAATCGTTTCCATCTCAGTGATTTTTCCGGTTAAATTGCTCGTCTGCTTTAGTTTATCCACTAACTGTACGTTATGGATCAGTTGTTTAGAGTTTGCGTCCATCTGTCTCTCGAGCTCCATAAGCATCGCTTTCGAACTGTTGTAAGCAAACTCTACATCTTGTTCGCGCAATTCAAATTCTTTATTGATGGCAGCTATCTCTTTGGTCTCGTCATAGTAATTGATAATCTGGTTGTCTATATTATATTGGGTCAGATTGTCTTCCTGTCCGGCAAGTTCTTTACCGATGCGTTTCAATTCTCCCGCAAAGTATTCAATCACTTTATCGGTGCCGCCGTAACGGAGTGCCTGATATTCGTTGACAAATTCCTTCATCAGGATGTCAATCGTATTATAGGCAATGCCCGGATCGCCGGACTGATAGCTGGTCTTGATTAAATCACTGTTTCCCTTACGTTCTACTTTGATCCTCTTCAGGGCTTGATAACTGTAAAATACATGCTGAAAATAAAACAATCCGTAAATGTAATTTTCTTTGTCCGGACGTTCATATTTCATGAAGTTCTCCATGGTCTTGTCTTCGCTGTTCCGATCGATCAAGGCAACCAGTGCTTTACCATCCTTACTGTTCTTCATGTGATTGTAAGTATAATTATAGCTGGAGGCGGTGATTCCTTCGTTGTCTTTATCCGGCCTTCCTTTTACCAGGACGCGTGAGAAGAGACGCAGGGAGACACGCTTCAGGGTACTTTCCGATTGCAGGATATTGATCAGGTTGTCCATTGAGTTTTGAGCCAACGCCCAGTCTACTTTAGTCGTTTCTTCGATGCCATAGCCCGATACAACCCCTGTATAAAGAGTGGATTCCACATTGTAACCTCCCTGCATCCGTCCTATACGGAAATATACAAAAGCGGTAATAAGGGCCGTACCCAACAGGATCCACCATTTCACGCGATAGAGGGAACGGAGCAGATAAAATACATAGTCCATAATGTATGATTGTTTATTTTCTTAAAATAGGTGTACGGGTGATGACTTCCAGAATCATCAGGCTTTTGGTTACTTCAAACTTACTTTTTTCGAAAGCTTCTAATGCAGCGGATTGTCTTTGCTTCTCGACAGACAAATTTCCCGTGTCAATGATGTTGTTTACAAAATTCTTCTCGGCTACATCATACTGCATAGTTGCCAATTCCAAGGCTTCCGCCCGCAGTTTTAATACATTGAGTTGAGAGGTTGCGGTTGCGTACATTTCGATGATTTCCCGCTTCATCTCTTCAAACTTTACTTCCCGTTCCAAGGCAGCGGCTTTTACATTCAGCTTCTGGCGTTTAACGCGAGGAGACAGATCGAATAATTCGTCAAAGGGGATGTTGATAGCGCCACCTATCGTATACATGGTTTGTTTGGATGTATTGTAGTTGTACATGATGGGCGTAGATACATCAGTAAAGGTATTATCCATACCTACTTTTCCCCATTGATAAGTACCCCGGGCACTGAAGAACTTCAGGAACGCGCGTCTTTCCTTGGCCAGCAGTTTGCGCTCTATCTGCTCTTTTACACCGGCCAGTTCATAGATCGGTCCTCCTTTGGCATTTTCGAACAGAAGGTCGAGTGGGGGGAGGGAAATATTAGTATAGTCTTCCGTAGTCAGTTTAGAGTAATCGCTGGTTTCCTGCGCATATACAAGAGAAGCTGCACCAAATAAGAGTAGGGGTATACTAATGAATATGAATAGGATTCTTTTCATAAACGGGTATATTTATTTGTATATATTGTCTGTATGCTTGTGAAATCTGTGCAAAGATAAGACAAATCTGCAACTAATGCCCTAAATATACCCCTTTTTTTTATAAATATAGCATTGAATTTGAATATAATTTATTTAAAATGCTTCGGTCATGTTGAAATAGAACAGGTTTTGTTTGTTCACCATGTTGCGTCCCAGGTCGAGACGGACGTTCATACGGGGCTGTACTTCTATGCGGAGACCCACGCCCATGTTGGGCAGAACACCCTCTATTTTTCCCGGATTGGGACCCATAAATCCGCATCCGGCCCATGCCACATAGCCTACATGGCTGAGCATGCGTTTCACCCAGTTGCCCTTGTCCGTATTGATCATCTGGCGATATTCGGCCATGACGACGTGTGACGATTTATCGCGGTATTGCCCCATATAATATCCCCGAAGGTCGAACGGAGTGCCGCTTAGCGCGTATTTATTGAGTGGAACGTCGCCAAATACGTTTTTACTTTGGGCGGTCCATGCAAGCACACCGCGTTTGCGCAGCGTTTTGTACTGGCGGTAGTCTATCTCCAAACGGTAGAAGTTGTTGTCGCTTCCCAGGAATTTTTGGTACATCATGCCTCGGAAGTCGAGATACATGCCGCGATAGGCATTGGCAGGTACGTCGCGTGTATCATAAGTCAGCAGGAAACCGACACCTGAACTGAAGTTCTTATAGCCTTTCTCTGTACCGCCGGCTGCTTTATAAGAGGGTTGGTCGACAAGGTATTTGGCCGGATCGTACATGTGGTCATAATTGAGGTCGACTTGCGGACCGGCAAAGAAGTTGCTTTCGCCCAGGCGGAACAGGAACCAAGGGTTGATCTGCAATCCGCTGTAACGATACTGGCTGGTGGTGTCGCTGCGCACATAATCCTTATTGGTACTGTAACCGATGCCGTAAAAGTTTTCCTGTGTGTTTTTATAACTGAACTGTCCGAAAATACGGAAACGGTCGCCCTTAAAGAAAAGTTGCGGCTTGGAGAACAGGTTGAGTCCGCCATTGAACATCAGGGCAATGGCTACGGGCACTACAGAGCGCTGCTGGGTGGTGTCGCAGGGATTCATCCGGAAGGTCATCAACCCGCTACCGCCAATCAGCAGACCGAAATCGGGAGTGTAGCTGGGACCTCCGAGAATATTGTAGTGAAGGTTACGGCGGGCCACCCGCTGACGTCGTAGTTCGCGCTTGGATAGGGCGGGAATGCTGTCTTGATTTGTCGTGTCAGTGCTGAGCGTAGTGCCTTCTTCTTGAGCCACAGTGAATGTGGCGGGCATGATCGCCATCAATATACCTATTATATATTTTTTCATTGCTTTGTACGAATATGGGTGCAAAGGAAACTATTTTATTTGGATTAGTTTTCATTCGAATAGATAATAAATCTAAATACTGTGACAAAAAATCCGGAAAAGGATGCTATTTTTGCAAAGAAAAAGGAGAAGGCTCCTTTATTAACCAAATTACTTTACCACATGAATAAACGAATATTATCTGTTTTTGTTCTGAGTGCCGCATTCTTAAGTGTGTATGCACAGCAGGACAAGGGAGGTATCAGCCCCGAAATGCTGAACCGGATTAAACAAAACTACCAGGGCACGACAACCGACAAGGCCATCCGTAACGCGATCGGTAACAACGATATCCGTAAGCTGGCTCTGAATCAGGACAACCTGAAGGGAATGGATACCCATTTTTCTATTAAAGTAGACTCAAAAGGAATTACAGACCAGAAATCGTCCGGTCGTTGCTGGCTGTTCACCGGCCTGAATGTGATGCGCGCCAAAGCCATCGCCCGGTACGGACTCGGATCGTTTGAGTTTTCTCAGAATTACAACTTCTTCTGGGATCAACTGGAGAAAGCGAATCTTTTCCTGCAAGGTGTCATCGACACCCGTGAGAAGCCGATGGACGACAAAATGGTGGAGTGGCTGTTCCGTAATCCGCTGAGTGACGGAGGTACGTTTACAGGTGTAGCCGACATCGTTTCTAAATATGGTCTGGTGCCCAAAGAGGTGATGCCTGAGACGAACAGCAGCGAGAATACATCACGCATGGCTGGGCTGATTGCTGAAAAATTGCGTGAATTTGGTCTGCAACTGCGTGATCAGGCTGCAAAGGGAGACAAACTGCCTGCGCTTGAAAACAGCAAAACGGAAATGCTGGGCACCGTATACCGCATGCTGGTGCTGAATCTGGGGGTTCCGCCTACGGAGTTTACCTGGACGCGTAAAGATGAAAAAGGAAATCCGGTGGAGACTGCACAATACACACCGATGTCGTTCCTCGAAAAATACGGCGACAAGAATCTGCTGGACAATTACGTGATGCTGATGAACGATCCGAGCCGTGAATATTATAAGTGTTATGAAATCGACTTTGACCGTCACCGTTATGACGGACGCAACTGGACGTATGTTAACCTGCCGGCCGATGAAATCAAGGAGATGGCCATCGCTTCGCTGAAGGATAGTACGATGATGTATTTTTCGTGTGATGTAGGTAAATTCTTGAACTCGGAACGCGGATTGCTGGATGTGAACAACTATGACTATGCTTCGTTGATGGGTACCACTTTCGGTATGGATAAGAAACAGCGTGTGCAGACATTTGCCAGTGGATCGAGCCATGCCATGACTCTGATGGCGGTAGACATTAAGGATGGCAAACCGGTGAAATGGATGGTGGAAAACAGTTGGGGAGCTGCCAATGGCTATCAGGGACACTTGATTATGACGGATCAGTGGTTCAACGAATATATGTTCCGCCTGGTGGTAGAAAAGAAATTCGCAACTCCCAAAGTGTTGGAAGTTCTGAAGCAGAAACCTGTTCGTTTGCCTGCCTGGGACCCGATGTTTGCTCCGGAAGAGTGAAATGAACTCTGAATGATGAACTCTGAATGATGAACGGTCAACAGGTTTGTGTATTGCCTTCATTCTCTCCCGGTTTATAAGGGGAGCGTCCTTTGGGGGGGAGAGGAGATTCTTTATATATCGATTGAAGGGTTCAAAACGATCGACGCTAAATAAAAAGGGGTGTAGCTGTCCTCCGCGGATGGCTACACCCTTTTGCTGTTGGGGCTACACCCTTTCATCCATAGGGCTACACCCTTTTACAACTAAGGCTATACCCTTCTTTCCGGATGGCTATGTCCTCCCCCCATAATTTATACTTTCCGGCATCCCCTGTTCGCCGTCAATAATTCATTCAGCATAGCCTGTTCCTCGTTCTTTGTTGACCATTCATCAGTGATAATTTTAGCCTTTTTAGTATCTTTGTGATCGTTAACGATGCTAATTAAAGAAATATCTCCTTAATTCCTTTCACATTTCCTCTTTATTCACATTATTATTTATTACTTTTGCGGGCAAATTATGAAACCATTATTTTATATAATCACATGGCAAATGTAATAAAGTTACGTAAAGGCCTTGACATCAACCTGAAAGGAAAAGCTGCTGAAGAGCTCTCAACGGTGAAAGAACCGGGATTCTACGCACTCGTACCCGATGATTTCCCAGGAGTGACTCCGAAGGTGGTGGTGAAAGAACAGGAATATGTGATGGCCGGGGGACCCTTGTTTATCGACAAGAACCATCCTGAAGTTAAATTTGTTTCGCCCGTTAGCGGCGTTGTAACAAGCGTGGAGCGCGGTGCACGCCGTAAGGTGCTGAACATCGTGGTTGAAGCCGCTGCTGAGCAGGATTACGAAGAATTCGGCAAGAAGGACGTATCCAAACTCGACGGTGAGGCTGTGAAAGCTGCACTCTTGGAAGCTGGTATGTTTGCATTTATGAGACAGCGTCCGTATGACGTGATTGCCGATCCGACAGTCGCTCCGCGGGCTATTTTCATTTCTGCTTTCGACAGCAACCCGCTGGCACCCGATTTTGAGTTCGCTCTGAAAGGGGAAGAAGCTAATTTCCAGACTGGACTGGATGCCCTGGCTAAGATCGCCAAGACGTATCTCGGTATTAGCAGCAAACAAAAAACGACAGCCTTGACACAGGCTAAAAATGTCACGGTAACCGTATTTGACGGACCGAACCCTGCCGGAAATGTAGGGGTGCAAATCAATCATGTAGCTCCTGTGGTGAAAGGTGAAACCGTGTGGACCATCGGCGCAGAAGCTGTGATCTTCATCGGACGTCTGTTCAATTCCGGACGGGTGGATCTGACACGCACTGTAGCCGTTACAGGCTCTGAAGTCCTGAAACCGGCTTATTGCAAACTGAAAGTAGGTGCATTGTTGACCAATGTGTTTGCCGGAAACGTGACAAAAGATAAGGAGTTGCGTTACATCAGCGGTAATGTGCTGACAGGCAAGCAGGTGAAACCAAACGGATTCCTCGGTGCTTTCGACAGTCAGTTGACCGTGATTCCCGAAGGCGACGACATCCACGAAATGTTGGGATGGATTATGCCACGTTTCAATCAGTTCAGCGTGAACCGTTCGTATTTCAGCTGGTTGATGGGAAATAAGAAAGAGTATGTGCTCGATGCCCGTATCAAGGGAGGCGAACGCCACATGATCATGTCCGGCGAATACGACAAGGTGTTCCCGATGGACATTCTGCCTGAATTCCTGATTAAAGCAATCATTGCCGGAGACATCGACCGCATGGAAGCTCTGGGTATCTACGAAGTAGCGCCCGAAGACTTTGCTTTGTGTGAGTTTGTCGACTCTTCGAAACTGGAATTGCAACGCATCGTTCGTGCCGGACTCGATATGCTTCGTGCTGAAATGATGTAATTCATAACACATAATTTATATAATTCATAATTAATGAAAGCGTTAAGAAATTATCTCGATAAGATAAAGCCGAACTTTGAAGAGGGCGGCAAACTCCACGCGTTTCGTTCGGTGTTCGACGGTTTCGAAACATTCTTGTTCGTGCCAAACACCACTTCGAAATCGGGAGCGCACATCCACGACTCGATTGATAGCAAACGTATCATGTCGATTGTGGTTATTTCGTTGATACCGGCTTTACTGTTCAGTATGTACAACGTAGGTTACCAGCATTTCACTCACACCGGAGCTCAGGGTGGTTTCATCGAAATGTTCATTTACGGTTTCCTGGCCATACTGCCTAAGATTATCGTATCTTATGTAGTGGGTCTGGGCATCGAGTTTGTCGTAGCACAGTGGAAGAAAGAAGAAATTCAGGAAGGTTTCCTCGTTTCGGGTATCCTGATTCCGATGATCGTACCGGTGGACTGTCCGTTGTGGATTCTGGCGGTAGCTACTGCATTTGCTGTTATCTTCGCTAAAGAAGTATTCGGCGGTACAGGTATGAACGTGTTCAATGTTGCGCTCGTTACCCGTGCTTTCCTGTTCTTCGCATATCCTACCAAGATGTCGGGTGACGCCGTTTGGGTGGCGCAAGACAGTATCTTCGGACTGGGTAATACGGTAGATGGACTGACAGCGGCCACTTCGTTGGGGGTAGCATCTACTGCTACCGATCCGAACGGGTTCCCGGCTTTCTCCTGGGACATGGTGACCGGCCTGATTCCGGGTTCTATCGGTGAAACCAGTGTGATTGCTATTCTGATTGGTGCTGCTATCCTGTTGTGGACAGGTATCGCAAGCTGGAAAACGATGCTTTCCGTATTCGTAGGTGGTGCTTTCATGGGCTGGATTTTCAATGCTGTAGGTCCGGACACTGCCATGGCTCACATGCCTTGGTACGAACACCTCGTGCTGGGTGGTTTCTGCTTCGGTGCCGTATTTATGGCTACCGATCCTGTGACTTCTGCACGTACGGAGACCGGTAAATATATCTTCGGATTCCTGATCGGTGCGATGGCCATCATCATTCGTGTGCTGAACCCCGGTTATCCCGAAGGTATGATGCTCGCTATCCTGCTGATGAACATCTTCGCTCCGCTGATTGACTACTGTGTGGTTCAGAGCAACATCAAACTGCGTGAAAAACGCGCTATTAAGTCTAACAATTAAACCGAACAAGAAAGATGAATACAAATAGTAATTCTTATACTATCATTTATGCTTCGGTAATGGTTGTTATCGTGGCATTCCTGCTCGCATTCGTCAGCTCTTCACTGAAAGCGATTCAGAACAAGAATCAGGAGCTGGATACGAAGAAGCAAATTCTGGCTGCTTTGAACATCAGAGATGTGAAAGACGCCGATGCTGAATATAATAAATATGTAAAGGGTGACATGCTGATGAACGTAGATGGCACTCTGACAGAAAATACGGATGGTTTCTCTATCAGCTACGAAAAAGAAGCAAAGGAGAACAATCGTTTGCACGTTTTCGTATGTGAGGTAGACGGAGAGACCAAGTATGTGGTACCGGTTTATGGCGCCGGCCTTTGGGGCGCTATCTGGGGATATGTGGCTTTAAATGCTGATAAGGACACTGTTTATGGTGTTTATTTCTCGCATGCCAGCGAAACTCCGGGATTGGGTGCCGAAATTGCGACAACCGCTTTCCAGGGTGAATTCTCGGGCAAGAAGGTGTTGAAAGACGGACAGGTTGCACTGGCTGTAGAGAAAAACGGAAAGGTGACAGACCCTGCTTATCAGGTGGACGGTATTTCGGGTGGTACAATCACTTCGAAAGGTGTGGACGCCATGATCAAAGCTTGTCTGAGCCAGTACGATAAATTTTTAACTAATAATTAAGGAGGAACGATAGAATATGAGCCAATTATTTTCTAAAAAGAATAAAGAAGTATTCGCTACTCCGCTGGGATTGAATAACCCGGTAACCGTGCAGGTGCTCGGTATCTGTTCGGCGCTGGCTGTAACGGCCAAACTGGAACCGGCTATCGTGATGGGTCTTTCGGTAACTGTGATTACGGCCTTTGCAAACGTCGTTATCTCTTTGCTGCGTAAGACGATTCCTAACCGTATCCGTATCATCGTACAGTTGGTGGTAGTAGCTGCGTTGGTAACTATAGTAAGTGAGGTGCTGAAGGCATTTGCATATGACGTAAGCGTGCAGCTTTCGGTATACGTAGGTCTGATCATTACAAACTGTATCCTGATGGGACGTCTGGAAGCATTTGCCATGGCAAACGGCCCGTGGGAGTCATTCCTCGACGGTGTGGGTAATGGTCTGGGATATGCCAAGATTCTGATTATCGTGGCTTTCTTCCGCGAATTGCTCGGATCGGGCACATTGCTCAATTTCCGTATTATCCCCGAGTCATTCTACAAGATGGGCTATATCAACAATGGTTTGATGTTGATGCCGCCGATGGCACTGATCATCTGTGCTTGTATCATCTGGTATCAGCGCAGCCGTTGCAAAGAACTCCAGGAAAAGTAATACAACCTAAGAAAGTAAAAGAAAAATTATGGAACAATTATTAAGTTTATTCGTCCGCTCCATCTTTGTGGACAACATGATATTCGCCTTCTTCCTGGGTATGTGTTCATATCTGGCTGTGTCGAAGAATGTGAAAACTGCTGTAGGACTGGGTATCGCCGTAACTTTTGTTTTGATCGTTACGTTGCCGGTCAACTACTTGCTTCAGACAAAGGTGCTGGCTGCCAATGCTATCATTGAAGGTGTTGACCTCAGCTTCCTGAGTTTTATTCTCTTTATTGCCGTTATTGCCGGTATCGTGCAGTTGGTAGAAATGGTAGTGGAACGATTCAGCCCTTCGCTCTACGCTTCACTGGGTATCTTCCTGCCGCTGATCGCCGTTAACTGTGCCATCATGGGTGCCTCACTGTTCATGCAACAGAGAATCACGATGGATCCGTCGAACCCGCAGGCCATCACCGGTGTAGGTAGTGCTGTGGTATACGCGCTCGGTTCCGGTATCGGTTGGTTACTGGCTATCGTCGGTCTGGCTGCTATCCGCGAAAAGATGGCCTACTCTGATGTTCCCGCTCCGCTGAAAGGTCTGGGCATTACGTTTATCACAGTAGGACTGATGGCTATGGCCTTTATGTGTTTCTCTGGATTGAAGTTATAACTAAAGTAAAAAGAATAAAACAATGACGTCTTTAATATTAGCAAGTATCGGAGTCTTCCTTGTGGTGATCATCCTGCTTGTCATTATACTGCTCGTTGCGAAGAGCTATCTTTCTCCTTCGGGCGAGGTTACGATTACGATGAATGGAGAGCAACAACTGAAAACATCTCAGGGTGGTACACTGCTGGGTACGTTGTCTGCCAACAATGTGTTCCTTTCATCGGCTTGTGGTGGTAAGGGTTCGTGCGGACAGTGCCGTTGCCAGGTGCTCGAAGGCGGTGGCGAGATTTTGCCTACCGAAACCGGTTTCTTCTCTCGTAAAGAACAGGCCGATCACTGGCGCCTCGGTTGCCAGGTAAAGGTGAAACAGGATATGTCTATCAAGATCGACGAGTCTATCCTGGGTGTGAAAGAGTGGGAGTGCGAGGTGATCTCGAACAAGAACGTGGCTACGTTTATCAAAGAGTTTATCGTGGCTCTGCCTCCGGGCGAACACATGGACTTCGTGCCGGGTTCGTATGCTCAGATCAAGATTCCTACCTTCTCGATGGATTATGATAAGGATATCGATAAGAGCCTGATTGGTGACGAATATCTTCCGGCATGGGAGAAATTCGGTCTGCTGGGCTTGAAGTGCCGCAATGACGAGCCGACTATCCGTGCTTACTCTATGGCCAACTATCCGGCTGAAGGTGACCGCATCATGCTGACTGTACGTATCGCTACTCCTCCTTTCAAACCGAAAGACCAGGGACCGGGCTTTATGGATGTGATGCCGGGTATCGCTTCTTCTTACATCTTCACGCTGAAGCCGGGTGATAAGGTGACCATGAGTGGCCCTTACGGTGACTTCCACCCGATCCTCGACTCGAAGAACGAAATGATGTGGATTGGTGGTGGTGCAGGTATGGCTCCGTTGCGTGCTCAGATTATGCACCTGACGAAGACACTGCACATCACCGACCGTACGATGAACTACTTCTACGGTGCCCGTGCACTGAACGAGGTGTTCTATCTGGAAGACTTCCTGCAGATTGAAAAAGATTTCCCGAACTTCAAGTTCCACTTGGCACTTGACCGTCCGGACCCTGCAGCAGACGCAGCCGGCGTGAAGTATACAGCAGGTTTCGTACACAACGTGATTTACGAAACTTACCTGAAGAACCATGAAGCTCCGGAAGACATTGAATATTACATGTGTGGTCCTGGCCCGATGAGCAAGGCTGTTGAGAAGATGCTTGACGATCTTGGTGTTCCGGCTAAGAACCTGATGTTTGATAACTTCGGTGGATAATCCTTCGGGAATTATAATAAAGAAACTGCTTTCGGCTGTCCGGAAGCAGTTTTTTTTTATCTTTGTGTCATCGTTAAAATTGAAACAGCTATGAAAAACAGAGTTGTCAGTTCAGTTTGTTTCGTTCTATTGGGCGTGAACTTACTATCGTGTGGCGGAAGACAGAAAAGTGCAGCCGGAGACGGAGTACAGGTGCAGGACAGTGTCATTGCCCAAGCAATGGAGAAGGATATCGTTTCTTTAGCTCCACTGGAGACGGGCGAGGTCTTTCTGAAAGATCAGGATCCGTTTGGGGAAGTTGTCGAACTGAAGGGGCAGCAGATCGTTGAGCCCGATACTTTTATATTCAAGACGTCCGAAGACAGGATGTTACTCTGCTCGGACAGTATTTTGGTGCAGAAAAATTATAGGGCACCTTACTTTGTTTTCCATTATCCGGCCATGACCTACATAAAGACTGTGGGGGTAAAGGGTAACGGACCGGATGAATTTCTTATACCGGAGGTGGTGCCTTCGGTTGATAAGGAAGCATTATGCTGTCTGTATGAAAGAAGTAATGGAAGGATATATCGGTTGGATAAGGAACTGAACCAAACGTATCTCTATACGTTATTTCCTACAGAAAAATGGGGAGTAAACGATTTGCAAGAGATTGGCAAGGATGAATTTGTTTATCAGTCAGGACGCTATATACGTACAATCAAGGTGGAGGGTGATTCATTGAAAGAAGAAAAACGCTATCCGTTGACATTGAGGTTCGCTCGAAAATCACCGGTTTTGGGATCTTTGGCTGCCAATCCGCAGAGAAATCGGATGGTTTATGCTTATAAATACTTCAAGATAGTGAAGTTCATGAATATGAAAGGTGATAGCGTCCGGACTCTGAACTTCCAGCAAAAAGGTTTTGATGATGAAACTTTAAACATTGCTGATGGATTGGATGCGAACGTAACGCATTATATGCAGGTGTCTCCGACGAGAGATTATGTGTATATTTCCTATTCGGGACGTACACCTTATGCAGTGGGCAGTGACAATGATAAAGGAAATCGCTATATGTACGTAGAGCAGTACGATTGGAATGGTAATCCGGTCCGAAAGTATAAGTTGGATAATTTCAGCATTTCTATGATGGTGGACGGACGGTTGAACCGCCTGATGCTGATTACTTATTATAATGATGACCCTTACTTTATATATCAATTAAAGGATTAAACAAGAGAAAGAAAAAACAATGAATGGATTGAAGGAGATACTCGATAGGTTGAAAATAGAACAGCTCAATCCGATGCAGGAAGCATCTATTGAGGCATTTAATAAAGGTGGCGAAGACCTGATATTGCTTTCGCCCACAGGTTCGGGCAAGACCCTTGCTTTCTTGTTACCGTTGGTCGGTAGTCTGAGGGCTGATGTGAAAGGAGTACAAGCTGTGGTGCTGGTGCCTTCGCGCGAGTTGGCGTTGCAGATAGAGCAGGTGTTCAAGGCGATGGGAACAGAGTTCAAGGCAATGAGTTGTTATGGCGGACGTCCGGCAATGGAAGAGCATCGGACGATGAAAGGAATGCAGCCGGAGGTTATCATCGGTACGCCCGGCCGTATGAACGACCATCTCTCCAAGCAGAACTTCGATGCAAGCACAGTGAGCCTGTTGGTGATCGATGAATTTGATAAATGCCTGGAGTTTGGTTTTCAGGAAGAGATGGCAACGGTTATCGGACAGTTGCCCGACTTGAAACGACGTTTTCTGACTTCGGCAACAGATGCGGAAGAGATTCCGCAATTTACAGGACTGAACCGTACGATAAAGCTTGATTTCCTGACAAACGATGTGGAGGAATCACGCTTGCGGTTGATGAAGGTGGTTTCGCCTGCTAAAGATAAGATAGAAACCCTCTATAAGTTGCTTTGTACGTTGGGAAGCAGTTCGAGTATTGTTTTCTGTAACCACAGGGATGCGGTGGACCGTGTGAGTGCCTTACTAACGGAAAAAGGAGTTTCCAATGAACGCTTTCATGGAGGTATGGAGCAACCGGATCGGGAACGGGCACTGTATAAGTTCCGTAATGGCAGCTGTCCGGTGCTGGTGTCTACAGACTTGGCTGCCCGCGGACTTGATATCCCGGAGGTGGAGCATATCATCCATTATCATATCCCGGTGAATGAAGAAGCTTTTACTCATCGTAACGGACGTACTGCCCGCTGGGATGCGACGGGTACTTCTTATCTGATATTGAATCCGGAGGAACGCGTGCCGGATTATATACCTTCGGAACTCGATATCTTTGACTTACCGGAGAACGCGCCCCGTCCGTCTAAACCTCAGTGGATAACTATTTATATAGGTAAAGGGAAGAAGGACAAATTGAGTAAGATCGATATTGCCGGATTCCTCTATAAGAAAGGAAATCTGGCGCGTGAAGACGTTGGAGCAATCGATGTGAAGGACCATTATGCTTTTGTAGCCGTGCGGCGGTCTAAGGTCAAGCAATTGCTGACGCTTATACGCGGTGAGAAGATCAAAGGGATGAAGACGGTGATTGAAGAGGCGGATTAAAACGGATTTATTTGATAGAGGGGGCACGGCACCACCGATTTCACCGATTACTTTTAGTTTTATTGCTGATAAGATAAATCATCAATCTGTGTTAATCTGTGAAATCTGTGGTGAAACAGTTTTTTCAGATCCCGGCTCTTCTTTCCCTACATCCCGGCGCTCCGGTCGTCCGCCCCCGGTTCTTTACGGTCTTTGCCTCTTCTTCTTATAAATATTCATTTTTTAGTCACTCTCTCTTTCATTTCAAAATAGATAGCCTTGTAATAATATCAGTTTGAACTTTTTTCTACCATCTTGGCATGTATAGATAACAAAATGGTGTATAATTCCTGCATAAACCATTAAAAAGTAAGATAAATGCCCTCTGAGATTGTAATTTTATAGAGAAACGTTTGTTGAGAGGAAATAAATTCGTAAATTCGCCATGTCAGTAGACATAAAATAACGAAATTGTATAACCAAAAACACTCATCAAATGAAAAAGCATAATTTCAGTGCAGGCCCTTCCATTCTCCCTCGCGAAGTAATAGAAGAAACAGCGAAAGCTATTCTCGATTTCAACGGTTCAGGTCTTTCTGTTTTGGAAGTCAGCCACCGAGGCAAAGATTTTCAGGCAGTCATGGACGAAGCCGTAGCTTTGTTTAAGGAAATACTTAATATCCCCGAAGGGTATTCGGTACTTTTTTTGGGCGGTGGTGCCAGTATGCAGTTCTGTATGGTACCTTACAACTTCCTTGAAAAGAAAGCTGCTTACCTGAACACCGGTGTTTGGGCGAAGAAAGCGATGAAAGAAGCGAAAGGGTTTGGCGAAGTGGTTGAGGTAGCTTCTTCGGCTGACGCAAACTATACGTTTATCCCTAAAGACTTTACCATACCTGCTGATGCAGACTATTTCCATGTGACAACCAACAACACGATTTATGGTACAGAGTTGAAGGGAGATCTCGATTCACCGATTCCGATGGTTGCCGATATGTCATCTGATATTTTCTCTCGTCCGGTAGATGTTTCGAAGTACATCTGTATCTATGGTGGTGCACAGAAGAATCTGGCTCCGTCCGGTGTCACTTTTGTTATCGTAAAGGACGATGCAGTGGGCAAAGTGTCACGTTACATCCCGAGTATGTTGAATTACAAAACCCATATTGACGGCGGATCTATGTTTAATACACCTCCCGTATTGCCTATATATTCTGCGATGCAGACTTTGCGCTGGATCAAGGCTCAGGGTGGCGTGAAAGAGATGGATCGCCGGGCTACCGAAAAGGCAGATATGCTGTATGCCGAGATAGACCGCAACAAGATGTTTGTGGGAACGGCTGCTAAAGAGGACCGCTCACGCATGAATATCTGTTTCGTAATGGCACCGGAATACAAAGACCTTGAAGCCGATTTCCTGAAATTCGCTACGGACAAAGGTATGTCCGGCATTAAAGGACACCGTTCTGTAGGTGGTTTCCGTGCATCTTGTTATAATGCGATGCCGAAGGAAAGTGTACAGGCGCTGATTGACTGCATGCAGGAATTTGAGAAACTTCATTAATAATGTGATTTCACCACAGAGTGCCATAATTGAAGAAGAAAGACAAATCTGTGTCCCTCTGTGGTGAATTATCCCCAAAACATAACAAAGGAAATGAAAGTACTTGTTGCAACCGAAAAACCATTTGCCAAAATTGCCGTAGATGGTATAAAGAAAGAAATAGAAGGAGCCGGATTCGAATTGGCTCTGCTTGAAAAATATACAGATAAGGCTCAATTACTTGACGCGGTGAAAGATGCGAATGCCATTATCATTCGCAGCGATATCATCGATGCGGAAGTGCTTGAGGCTGCGAAGGAATTGAAAATAGTAGTCCGTGCAGGTGCCGGATATGACAATGTGGACTTAAACGCCGCTACCGCACACGGTGTGTGCGTAATGAACACTCCGGGGCAGAATTCGAATGCCGTGGCCGAATTGGTGTTCGGGCTGCTCGTTTATGCCGTCCGCAATTTCTATAATGGAACGTCGGGTACGGAACTGATGGGAAAGAAACTGGGTATCCACGCTTATGGCAATGTGGGACGCAATGTGGCACGTATTGCCAAAGGATTCGGCATGGAGCTTTACGCTTACGATGCTTTCTGCCCGAAAGATGTGATTGAAAAAGATGGAGTGAAAGCCGTCGACTCGGCCGAAGAACTTTACAAAATTTGTAATATCGTCTCACTGCATATTCCGGCTACAGCCGAAACAAAGAATTCCATTAACTGTGATTTACTGAAGAATATGCCGAAAGGAGCTATTTTGGTCAATACGGCCCGTAAAGAGGTGATCAATGAGGATGAACTGATTCAGCTGATGGAAGAACGTCCGGACTTTAAATACATCACCGATATTATGCCTGCTGCCAATGCGAAGTTTACCGAACTCTTTGCCGGACGTTATTTCTCAACACCGAAGAAGATGGGTGCTCAGACTGCCGAGGCAAATATCAATGCAGGTATTGCTGCGGCGAAACAGATTGTAGGCTTCCTGAAAGAGGGTTGCGAAAAATTTAGAGTGAACAAATAATCCCCAGTTTTATGGCAACAATAAAACCATTTAAAGGCATCCGCCCTCCACAGGACTTGGTAGAACAGGTCGCATCACGTCCGTATGATGTGTTGAACTCAGAAGAGGCTCGTGCAGAAGCTGCCGGAAACGAGAAATCACTGTATCATATCATTAAACCTGAAATAGATTTTCCGGTCGGAACAGACGAACACGACGAGAAAGTCTATACCAAGGCGGCAGAAAACTTCCGTCTGTTTCGCGATAAAGGTTGGTTGGTGCAGGATGATAAAGAGAATTATTACATCTATGCCCAGACCATGAACGGCAAGACGCAGTACGGACTGGTGGTAGGCGCTTATGTGCCCGATTATATGAACGGCGTTATCAAAAAGCATGAACTGACCCGGCGTGATAAGGAAGAAGACCGTATGAAGCATGTTCGTGTGAACAATGCCAATATCGAACCGGTATTCTTTGCTTATCCCGACAATGCAGTGCTCGACACTATCATCCGGAAGTATACGGCTCAAAAACCGGTATACGACTTTATTGCTCCCGGTGACGGATTCGGGCATACTTTCTGGGTGATTGATGATAACGATGACATTGCTGTGATCACAAAAGAGTTTGCTGCTATGCCGGCACTTTATATTGCCGACGGACACCATCGTTCGGCCGCTGCCGCTTTGGTTGGAGCCGAGAAGGCGAAACAGAATCCCGGTCATCGCGGAGACGAAGAATATAATTACTTCATGGCTGTATGTTTTCCGGCGAACCAGTTGACTATTATTGATTACAACCGGGTGGTGAAAGATCTCAATGGTCTGACACCTGCCGAATTCCTGGCTGCTCTTGAGAAGAATTTTGTGGTAGAGGAGAAGGGGAAAGAGATTTATAAACCCGCTGCATTGCATAATTTTGCCCTTTATCTGGAAGGTAAATGGTATAGCCTGACAGCCAAACCGGGAACTTATGACGACAATGATCCCATTGGGGTATTGGACGTGACGATCTCTTCCAATCTGATTCTGGATGAAATTTTGGGTATCAAAGATTTGCGTTCGGACAAACGGATTGATTTTGTGGGAGGTATCCGTGGCTTGGGTGAGCTGAGCAGACGGGTGGATAGTGGAGAGATGAAAGTGGCACTGGCTCTTTATCCCGTTTCAATGAAGCAACTGATGGATATTGCCGATACGGGAAACATTATGCCTCCGAAAACCACTTGGTTCGAGCCGAAACTGCGTTCCGGGCTGGTGATACACGAGTTGGAATAAAGAGCGTATCGATGTAGAAAAAGAACGAGGATGTTACTCTAAAACAGGGGAACATCCTCGTTTTGCATTCCGGGCTATCCAAATATGTACGTTTTTCCGTATCTTTGTGACCGAAGTAATTATTATCTGAATAGATCTATGGGACGAAAAGAAGAATACAAGTTGCAGAACGAGCAATTCATGCAGGCATTACGTGCCGAAGCGGATGTATACGAATTGCCTTGTGGCATATTATATAAGGTTTTGGAGGAAGGTAGTGGTACCGCTACTCCCCGGCCCGGCAGTGTGGTGTCTGTCCATTACAGGGGGACACTGATCAATGGACGGGAATTTGATAATTCCTGGAAACGGAACTGTCCCGAAGCTTTCCGTTTGAGTGAGGTCATCGAGGGATGGCAGATCGCTTTGCAGAAAATGCGGGTGGGAGATCGTTGGATAATTTACATCCCGTATACCATGGGGTATGGGACACGTACCAGTGGTCCTATTCCGGCTTTTTCGACCCTGGTTTTTGAAGTACAGTTGTTAGGTATAGCCTGAACCACTAAAAATGATTCCGGATATCATGTCAGAAGATACATACAAAACCATTACTGAAGTTTCAGAAGGTACCTATACCGAGAAGCGTAGTAAGTTTATTGCCATTGCTCTTCCGGTGCGTACATTGGAAGAGATTAAGAATCACCTGGAGACGTATCAGAAGAAATATTACGATGCCCGTCACGTCTGTTATGCCTATATGTTGGGGCACGAACGTAAAAACTTTCGTGCAAACGACAACGGAGAACCTTCCGGTACGGCCGGCAAACCGATTCTGGGACAAATTAATTCCAACGAACTGACGGATATTCTGATTATCGTGGTTCGTTATTTCGGGGGAATCAAGTTGGGAACCAGTGGATTGATTGTGGCTTATAAAGCCGCCGCCGCGGAGGCTATTGCCGCTGCCACTGTTGTAGAGAAAACGGTGGATGAAGAAGTAACCGTGCTTTTTGAATATCCGTTTATGAACGATGTGATGCGGATTGTGAAAGAGGAGGAACCGGAAATTCTCTCCCAGTCGTATGATATGGATTGCAGCATGACACTTCGCATCCGACAGTCGGCGATGCCTCGCTTAAGGTATCGGTTGGAAAAGGTGGAAACTGCACGTATTTTAGATGAAGAAGAAGGAAATGAATAAGAGAAAGAAATAAGACAGGGGGGAGGTTTTCTTCCCACACATAATAAAAAGATAGATAGAATGGCATTTGAAGCAACAAAAAGAGAGTGGAGTGAGCTATATGTTTTTTTTCGTCTGCTGGCGGACGGAAAAGTTTCTCTCGGAACTCCACAAGCAAAGAAAGAAGACGAAAAGTGCTGGCCCATTGCAATGATTCAACGTGAAGAGCATGATGGCACCCGGCGTTACTATATTGAAGGAGAAGATATCCGGATGGAAGGTGAGAAAGTCGGAAAAAGCTTGCCCCGCGAAGATTTTGCAACGGTGGCTGACCTGATTCTGAATGCGATAAAAGGTTCGTCTACCGATGAAGTCACTTCTCCCGATGGGGTGGAGGAGTTTTTGGATGAAGCCGGGATCTTTGATCTTGAAGCACGGACGGAAGATCGTACTGATTTCTCAATCGCCTTTTGGCATCCCGAAGCTCCGTTAGCCGGTTTCAATGTCCGTTCGCGTCTGAGTGCAATGAATCCGTTGCTGGATGGGGGACGTGCTGCAAACCTGAAATTGGAGCAATCCGGTGTAAAGTTTGCTGCACCTACCGTAAATAAAATTAATGCCCTTCCCGAATCGCCTACGGAGGTTGCCGAGCGCATGATGATGATCGAACGTCTGGGAGGCGTGTTGAAATACTCGGATGTGGCAGACCGTGTGTTTCGCTGTAACTTGCTGATGATTGACTTGCATTTTCCTCGTGTGTTGGCGGAGATGGTGCGTACGATGCATCTGGACGGCATCACACGTATCAGTGAACTGACCGAACTGATGAAGACCGTAAATCCTCTCAAGATAAAAGAAGAGTTGATCAGTAAGCATGGTTTTTATGAATTTAAAATGAAGCAATTCTTATTGGCGCTCGCTTTGGGTATGCGCCCGGCAAAGATATACAACGGGACGGACTCGGCTGTTGAAGGTATATTACTGGTTGATGGCAGTGGCGAGGTGTTGTGCTATCATAAGTCGGAAAAGAAAACGTTTGAAGACTTCCTTTATCTGAATTCACGTCTTGAAAAAGGATCGGTTGATAAAGATAAGTATGGATTCCTTGAAAGGGAGAATGGTGTATACTATTTCAAACTGAATGCCAAGATTGGTTTAATTAAAAGATAAGGAATACAATATTAATAGATATTCATGATGAAAACCAATGAAGTTTTAGAAACGATTAAGGCACGCCGCAGTGTGCGTGTCTATGATAAAAAGCAGGTACCGTCGGAAGACTTGAATGCCATACTGGAGGCAGCTACCTATGCACCGAGCGGCATGCATTATGAAACGTGGCATTTTACGGCAGTCCGTAATGCGGCTAAACTTGAAGAACTGAACAATCGTATCAAGGGAGCATTTGCTAAAAGTGACGATAAGCGCCTTCAGGAGCGTGGACATAGTGAGACTTATTGTTGTTATTATCATGCTCCGAGTTTGGTCATTGTTTCTAATGACCCTACCCAGTGGTGGGCCGGGATGGACTGTGCCTGTGCCATTGAGAATATGTTTTTGGCAGCCCGTTCTTTGGGCATCGGTTCTTGCTGGATCAATCAACTCGGGACGACTTGCGATGATCCGGAAGTCCGGGCGTATCTGACCTCTCTTGGAGTACCCGAGAACCATAAAGTTTACGGTTGCGTAGCTTTGGGATATCAGGCAGAAGGTGTATCGTTGAAGGAAAAAACGGTGAAAGCAGGTACAATAACCATTGTGGAATAGAGTATCGGATTCAAGTTTAAATTCACCACAGAGTTCACAGAGTATCACAGAGTTTATCTCTTGTAATTTCTACTCCGTGATACCCTGTGAACTCTGTGGTGAATCAAATTAATTTCAGTCGAAACAGCCATAGCATGTCGGCAATAGTTTGCGGTCGCCTAATGTATTATCGACACGGGCTACATTCACCCAAAACTTATTTTCACGTACACTTTCTATCGGGTATGCAGCTTTTTCACGCGTATAGCAGTGTTCCCACCGGTCGCTTACTACTTCATACTCGGGGTGTGGAGCATTTATAAGCACATTGTCCCCCTTATCGGCTTCACCGTTCTTCACTTCCTGAATTTCATTCCAGATGGTCAACATCGTATGGATGAAGTTATCCAATTCGGCGAGGCTCTCACTTTCAGTCGGTTCAATCATCAGTGTGCCGTGAACCGGGAAGGAGAGGGTAGGAGCATGATAGCCATAATCCATCAGACGTTTGGCAATATCATTTTCACTGATACCTGTCTCTTCATATACTTTCCGACATTCCAGGATCATTTCGTGTCCCACAAAGCCATTGGCTCCCCGGTATACGATGCCATATGTATCTTTCAGACAGGCTGCCAGATAGTTGGCATTCAGGATTGCTATTTTGGTTGCCATTGTCAGTCCTTCGGTTCCCATCATGCGGATATAGCCGTAAGTGATGGGCAGAATGCCTGCACTGCCAAATGGAGCGGCAGAAACCTCGTTTTGTGAGTTTCCGAACAGTCCGTGTCCCGGAAGGAATGGTACCAGATGTTCGGCTACACAGATCGGGCCTACACCGGGACCGCCGCCACCGTGAGGAGAAGCAAATGTTTTGTGCAGATTCAGATGGCAAACATCTGCACCGATAAATCCCGGATTCGTTAATCCTACCTGAGCATTCATGTTGGCGCCATCCATATATACCTGTGCTCCGCAATCGTGAATGATCTGGCAGATTTCGACAATTTCCGTTTCGAAGATACCATGTGTGGAGGGATAGGTGATCATTAACGCAGCCAGATCCTCCTTGTTTTCTTCAGCTTTGGCGCGGAGATCGTCCATGTCTACGTTTCCGTGTTCATCGCAAGCACAAGTCACGGTAGTGAAGCCTGCTTGTATGGCAGATGCCGGATTGGTCCCGTGGGCAGATGCAGGGATTAATACTTTGTTCCGGTGTCCTTGTCCGATGCTTTCAAGATAAGCGCGGATGGTGCGTAGTCCGGCGTATTCACCGGCAGCACCGGAATTGGGTTGCAGGCTCACTCCGGCAAACCCGGTGATAATCTTCAACTCTTCGCTCAGGTTGTGGATCAGTTCGCGGTAACCGGCAGCCTGGTCTTCCGGAACAAGCGGATGCATGCACATGAACTCGGCACAACTCAACGGTAGCATTTCGGCTGCTGCATTCAACTTCATGGTGCAGGAGCCAAGTGAAATCATTGACTGCGCCAGTGAAATATCTTTGCGGTCAAGGCGCTTGATGTAGCGCATCATTTCCGTTTCCGTGTGATATTTAGAGAATACTTCGTGTGTCAGATAGGGGCTCTGGCGTTTCAGTTCTTTGCTGATGGTACTTGTTTCGGGTACGTCATCCACTTTCTGGAAGTCTTTTCCGGCAGCAATAGCAAAGATAGACAATAGGACGTTAACGGCTGCTATATCGGTCGTTTCGTCAATGCTCAAGCCTACATCGCCATTATCAAAGTAGCGCAGATTCACCTCTTTGCTTAAAGCGATGGTGCGGATTTGCTGTGCTGAGATGCTATCGGGCAAGATAAAACGGAGGGTATCAAAGTATTGTTTGTTTACCTGCTTATATCCCAGTTTCCCGATATTTTTTTCAAGGAAAGCAGCGATGCTATGGATGCGTGAAGCGATGTTACGGATACCTTCCTGTCCATGATAGACGGTATAGAATCCGGCCATTGTAGCCAGTAATGCCTGTGCGGTACAAATATTTGAGGTCGCCTTTTCCCGTTTGATATGCTGTTCGCGCGTCTGGAGTGCCATGCGGTAACAGAGTTTGCCATACTTGTCTTTTGACCATCCGATGATACGTCCCGGCATGTTACGTTTGTATTCGTCGCGGGTAGCGAAATAGCCAGCCGAGGGACCACCGTAGAACATCGGAGTACCCAAACGCTGTGTAGTGCCGAATACGATGTCTGCCCCCCATTCTCCCGGAGGTGTAAGCAGGGCGAGGCTCAGGATGTCGGCGGCTACAGCCACTTTGCAGTTGGCTGCATGTGCTTTTTCCGTAAACTCACGGTAATCTTCCGCATTACCATTCGCATTGGGATACTGTAAGACGCAGGCAAAGAGATCGTCTGTAAATTCAAGTTCATGGAACTTTCCGGTACGGATTTCAATTCCTTGCGGGATGGCTCGGGTAGTGATGACAGCCAGGTTTTGTGGGAAGATGTTCTCGTCGATAAATACCACATTGGCTCCGGATTTTTGCTGGTTGCGTGAACGCAGAGCGTACATCATTGTCACAGCTTCGGCAGCGGCGGTTGCTTCATCAAGCAGAGAGCAGTTGGCCAATGGCATGGCAGTCAAGTCGCATACGGAGGTTTGGAAATTCATTAAAGCTTCCAGTCTGCCTTGCGAAACTTCTGTCTGGTAAGGAGTATAGGAAGTATACCAGACGGGGTTTTCGAAGACGTTGCGTTGGATGACTGCCGGAGTGATTGTGTTGTACCACCCCATGCCGATATAGGTCGTGAACAACTTGTTTTTGCTTGCCAACTCGGCAATGTGGCGGGCAAATTCATATTCGGTCATCGGCGCAGGCAGTGCCAGAGGTGCTTTGAGCCGGATATTGGCTGGAATGGTTTTATCAATCAGTTCGTCGAGCGAACCAACTCCAATTTTCCGGAGCATTACTTCGGCATCCGCTTTGTTGACGCCGATGTGACGGCAGGCTAATAAATCGGTTTTCATGTTATTAATGATTTATTTATAATAAGGTTTGTTGATATTCTCTTACCTGAAGAACGGATTTTCCGCCTTCTCTATCCCAATGGTAGTCGGTGCGCCGTGCCCCGGATAAACGATTGTTTCGTTGGGCAGCACGAACAGTCGGCTACAAATATGCTCTTTCAGTTCATCAAAGTTGCCTCCGGTCAGGTCTGCCCGGCCGATGCTTCCCTGAAACAATACATCTCCTGAAAACATGCAGTTTTCTGCCTGGCAATAATATACAAGACTTCCGGGAGAGTGTCCGGGTACATGGATTGCCTCCAGCGTTGTATTTCCAAAAGTTATGATATCCCCGTCATGCAGGTATTTTCCCAATGGCACAGGTGCCTCGTTCAGCTGAAAACCAAACATGCGGCTCTGCTTGGGAGCTTCGTCTATCCAGTACTCGTCCGCCTGGTTTGCTTCGGCAGATAGTCCGAACTCACGGAGCATGAATGGATTACCGAAGATGTGATCCAGATGTAAGTGAGTGTTCAGCAGATGTTTTACGTTCAGATGGTTGGTGACGATGAAGTTCTTTAAAGCTTGTTTCTCTTCGTCATAAAAGCAGCCTGGGTCTATCACGACTGCCTCGTTCGTTTCATCCCATAACACATAGCAGTTTACGGGAAACATATTGAACTCAAATCTCTTTATTTTCATGACTATGTTGTTTGATCGTTTAAATCGTTACATATACCACTTTCTTGGTCTGGAAAAACTCTTCGTCGAAATCCTCACTCAGGCTATGCATGGTTGTCTTGTGCTTGAACGGCATTGCTTCATGTTCCAACTCGCCGCCTTTCAGGCAGATTAACCCGTTGGGGAGGGCATTCTGCTGTTTGGACGAAATGTTCTTCCGGATTATCTTTATCAAATCGGCCAGGGGCATCACGGCACGGCTTACGACAAAGTCGAATGTTTGTTTTTCCTCCTCGGCTCTGGCATGACGGAAAGTGACGTTCTTTAGACCGATGGCATTGGCCACTTCGGTTGCTACACGTACTTTCTTTCCAATGCTGTCCACCAAGTGAAACTTTGTATCCGGAAAAAGAATAGCCAGCGGGATACCGGGGAATCCGCCTCCGGTGCCAAGATCCATAACTTTGCTACCCGGACGGAAACGAATGACACGGGCAATTCCCAGTGAATGGAGCACATGATGTTCGTACAAGTTTTCGATGTCTTTGCGCGAGATTACGTTGATTTTAGAATTCCAGTCAATGTAAAGTTCGTAAAGAGCTGCGAATTGTTTGCGTTGCTCTTCCGTCAAGTCAGGAAAGTATTTAAGAAGAAGCTCCACTCCGGTTTCCCCTCCGGTAGAGGGGAGGGAGGAAGTTTGTTCTGTTGTATCCATAAGGTTGTAATATATCTGTATTTTAATAAAAAGGGTTAATCTATTGAGCTTTCATCTCTCCGATGATCGGGTTGCTGCCCAGCATGTGCTCCATCATCTCGTATGGAATCTTAATTTCTACCGGTCCCATGGCATACGGAGTGATGTCGTATACATTATAATAGAAGGTAATGCCGTCTTTGTCGAGGTAGAAGTTTTCTGTCGGGGCGATATCTCCGGTAGAACCGTAGCCCATATCTTCAAGTGCTTCATGGGTCGTTACTTTTTTGTCTGCCATCAGCTGGTTCCACAACAGGTCGGTCAGTGCTTCCTTATAATCACCTGTGAAAATGTCATCCAGCTTCAGTGGACGCAGGTTTATCAGATCCATATTGAGGAAGGTTGTCATGTAAATGCCATGCGCGCCTCCGGTATATTCATTGTAGTTGATGCGATAAACCAACAGGTTCTTATAATAGAGTTGCACGTGGCTCTCTATTCCTTTATAATACGAATACCATGCGCCGATGGACCCTTCGCTTTCTTTGTTCTTTTCGTCTTCGGCATACATGGGTTCAAGGTCTGTGCGATATTCCTTTACGTAATGTTCAGTATATTCCTTTACCACCTTTGCCGGTTTTTCACCGATATATCCTTCTCCGAAGCAGGCAGCTATAAAGTAGCTGTTCAGGCTATCCTTCAATTTGTTGTCCGATGACTTCACCGGATACGTGAAATTGATGGTCAGGTTACATGCCGGCTTTGCCGTATCTCCGAAGAGATGTGCCGTTTCGTTCACTTGTATGCTGTCGAATTCCAGCGCACCGGTATTCTTGTTCATCTTGTCACCACAAGAAAATAAAAAGCCACTTGTAGCAAGTATTATCGCAAGCAGACTGACATATTGTTTTTTCATAAGGGGTTCTTCTTTAAATTCAACATTTATATAATCGTTCACTATCGACAAATATAGTTCATATTAGTGAATCGGCAGCATAAAAAAAGAAAAAAGAATGAGGAGAGCTGGTTAAATCTGCTTATCTTTGCAACCGTTATGAAGAGATTCCGCTATATACTCGCTGTTATTCTTTCCCTCCTTATAGTGTATGTAGGGGCGGGAGTCTCTGTCGTTCAATATTGTTGCAGTGGTTGTGAGACGGCAAATTGCTGTTGTGCCGACAAATGCGGCTTCTGTGATAAGTTCGATTTTGAATTCCATAAATCGTGCCGGGGTGAGGGATGTACGGCGACTATCTATAAACTTGACCTGGTGAAGCAGGCGTTCGAATCTTCTGTCCCTGCTCCTGTCAGCGTATTCCTTTGCAACCAGGTATCGGATCTGCTGTGTGCGCTTTTCCGTGACGGGGTGTTGGAAACTCCTTATGTAGTACCGCCACCTAAAACCAGTTCCCGGCATTATTTAGCTCTTTATTCTACCTTGCTTATTTAGTTTCTTCAATATTTTACTGTTTGGATTGCATCACAGATTGCACAGGCTTTCACTATTTAAGGGTTAATACCGTTGATTATTGAAGCGGGACAACTTGTGTTCTTCTGTGTAATCTGTGGTGAATCCTACTTATTTCTTATTGAATATAAACCAAATAAAAAAGACAAACGAAGTTATTTAATGAAATATATATTATTGACCGGACTGCTTCTCGGCAGTCTGACTGTACAAGCGCAAGTGAGCGGTACGGTGAAAGATCAGGCCGGCGAACCGATTATCGGTGCCAACGTTTTCTGGAAGAATATTCCCGGTGGGGTAGCCACTCGTGAGGACGGTACTTTTTCCATATCCAAACCTGACAGGGGCAGTCATCTCATTGTAAGTTTTGTAGGTTACGAAAACGATACCATACAAGTGAAAGACAAGAACGCCGTTCTGGACGTAGTACTTCGCGAGGGGATGGAACTGAGTGAAGTGAATATTGTCAGTCGTAAGTTGAGCACACTGAAGCTGCGCAACAGCGTGATGAACGAAGAGATCATTACCAGTGACGAGCTCTGTCGTGCAGCATGTTGCAATCTTGGTGAGAGTTTTGTCACCAATCCTTCAGTGGACGTCAGCTATTCGGATGCCGCTACCGGAGCGAAGCAGATCAAGTTGCTCGGACTATCGGGAACTTATGTACAGATGCTGACCGAGAATATTCCGAACTATCGCGGTGCTGCTTCTCCTTACGGGTTGGGTTATGTTCCCGGTCCCTGGATGCATAGCATACAAGTATCCAAGGGGATTTCGTCCGTGAAGAATGGTTATGAAGCCCTTACCGGACAGATCAATGTTGAATTTAAGAAGCCGCAACTGCCTGAGGCGGATTGGGTTTCGGCCAATCTTTTTGCCAGTACCACCAATCGTTATGAGGCGAATGCGGATGCCACGGTGAAACTTTCCAAACGATGGAGTACTTCGTTGCTGGCACATTACGAAAATGAAACGAAAGCACATGACGGCAACGATGACGGCTTTGCCGATATTCCCCGGATAGAGCAGTATAATTTTTGGAACCGCTGGGCCTATATGGGTGACCACTATGTGTTTCAGGCAGGCATCAAAGCGCTGGACGAAAGCAGAAAAGGCGGTCAGGTGAGTCATAGCGGCGTGCCGGCAGCCGATCGCTATGCTATCGATATTGAAACCCGCCGTTACGAGGCTTTTGCCAAGAATGCCTATATATTTAATAAGGAGAAGAATACGAATCTTGCGCTGATTCTGTCCGGTACGCTGCACAACCAGGATGCGCTTTATGGACGTAAGATTTATGATGTTGACCAGTCCAACGCTTATGCTTCGCTAATGTTTGAAACCGAATTTACAAAGCAACACAGTCTTTCGGCGGGATTCAGTTATAATTATGACGGATATGACCAGCATTACCGTTTGACCAACAATGCTGACACTCCGTTGACGAAGGCTTTTGCACGCGAATCGGTAGGAGGAGCTTATGCGCAGTACACTTTTAATCTGGAGAATAAACTGGTGGTGATGGCCGGACTTCGTGGCGACCATAGCAGTGAGTACGGCTTTTTCGTGACTCCACGTGCCCACATTAAATACAACCCCAATGACTTTGTTCATTTCCGTCTTTCTGCCGGAAAAGGGTATCGTACGAATCACGTGCTTGCCGAAAACAATTATCTGATGGCAAGTAGCCGGAAGGTAAGTATTGCCGGTCACCTCGACCAGGAAGAAGCGTGGAACTATGGCGCAAGTATATCGGGTTACATTCCGCTTTTCGGGAAAACGCTGAACCTGAATCTGGAATACTATTACACCGACTTCCTGAAACAGGTCGTTGTCGATATGGATACGAATCCCCATGAGGTGGCGTTCTACAATCTCGACGGACGGTCGTATTCACAAGTGTTTCAGGTGGAGGCTACCTATCCGTTCTTTCAGGGTTTTTCGCTGACAGCTGCCTATCGTTGGACAGACGCCAAGACGACTTACAATCACCGGTTGATGGAGAAGCCGCTGACCGGGAAATACAAAGGACTTGTAACCGCTTCTTATCAGACTCCGCTGGGCTTGTGGCAGTTTGATGCCACCTGGCAGATGAATGGAGGAGGACGTATGCCCGATCCGTATACACTTGCTGACGGCACTCCTTCGTGGGATGCCCGTTATAAGGGCTTTAGTCAGCTTAGTGCACAGGTGACGCGCTATTTCCGACGCTGGTCGGTATACATTGGAGGTGAGAACCTGACAAATTTCAAACAAAAGAATCCGATTATCGATGCAGCCAATCCTTGGGGAGATCATTTTGACTCGACTATGATATGGGGACCGGTACATGGAGCAAAGGGATATATCGGAGTGAGGTTTAACCTGGCACGAGATTGAAAGAGAGTAGAACGAACGACTAAAATTATTGATTACTAATACTTACATTCATGAAGACTAAAAAAATGATTGCCACACTGGTGGTGGCTTTACTTTCGGTGACTGCCGTTGCGGCAAAAGACTTTCGTACCGTTGTTTTCAAAGTGGCACAGATGGAGTGCGCCAACTGCGAACGAAAGGTGAAGAACAATATCAAGTTCGAAAAAGGACTTAAAAACTTTAAGACTGATTTGAAAACTCAAACCGTCACCATCACTTACGATGCGGAAAAGACGAATGTTGAAAAACTGAAAGAAGGCTTTCGGAAATTTAAATACGAAGCTGTAGTCATAAAGGAAGCAAAGGAAACGGACAAGAAGTGAACATTGTTCTTTACCTCATTGTTTATTAGATAGTATATATAATAATAGATTATGGGTAATATTATAAAGAAAGCGTTTCCTGTACTGAACATGCACTGTGCGGGGTGCGCTAATAATGTGGAAAAAACAGTGAAGAAATTGGCCGGTGTGGTAGACGCATCGGTCAACTTCGCCACAAACACACTGTCCGTTTCGTACGAAGCCGACAAGCTGACTCCCGGAGAAATCCGTGCGGCCGTACTTGCCGCAGGTTATGACCTGATAGTGGAAGAGGCCCTGAAAGAGGAGCGTCAGGAGGAGGCCCAGGAGAAACATTACCGACTGCTGAAGCGGCAGGTCATCGGTGCATGGATCTTCGTTGTCCCCATGTTGCTGTTTTCTATGGTCTTGATGCATGTGCCCTTCTCTAACGAGATTCAGTTGATACTCGCCCTTCCCGTGATGATTTTCTTCGGAGGTTCTTTCTATGTCAATGCCTGGCGGCAGGCACGCTTGGGGAGGAGTAATATGGATACCCTGGTGGCACTCAGTACCTCCATCGCCTTCCTGTTCAGCGTCTTCAACACATTTTTTCCCGAATTCTGGTATAACCGAGGACTTGAACCTCACGTTTACTATGAGGCGGCAGTAGTCATCATCGCTTTTGTGCTGACCGGTAAACTGATGGAAGAGCGTGCCAAGGGGAATACCTCTACTGCCATTCGGAAGTTGATGGGACTTCAACCCCGTGTGGCCCGTGTGCTTCGGGGAGGAGTTGAAGAAGATATCCTGATAGACCAGTTGCAGGCAGGCGACTTGGTGGTGGTACGTCCCGGTGAGCAGATTCCCGTAGACGGGCGGTTGTCCGAAGGAGAATCTTATGTAGACGAAAGTATGATCAGCGGCGAACCGATTCCCGTAGAAAAGAAAACGGGCGACCGTGTATTGGCGGGAACTATCAACCAGAAAGGCTCTTTTGTGATTAAAGCCTCCAGTGTAGGAAGCGAGACGGTGCTGGCACGCATCATCCGCATGGTGCAGGAGGCTCAGGGGAGTAAAGCGCCCGTACAGCGCATCGTAGACCGGGTGACCGGAATCTTTGTGCCTGTCGTGCTTTGTATTGCCGTGCTGACGTTTGTTATCTGGCTTTTGGTGGGAGGTACCGATTATTTCTCACACGCCCTGCTTTCGGCAGTATCCGTACTGGTCATTGCCTGCCCGTGTGCTCTGGGACTTGCCACACCTACCGCTCTGATGGTGGGCATAGGCAAAGCAGCCAGTAATCATATCCTGATTAAGGATGCGGTTGCCCTCGAGCAGATGCGTAAAGTAGATGTAGTGGTGCTCGATAAAACCGGGACGTTGACCGAGGGACATCCCACGGTTTCCGGATGGCTTTGGGCACAGGTGCAGGAAGAGCACTTCAAGAATGTCCTGTTGGCGGCCGAACTTAAATCCGAACATCCGCTTGCCGGAGCCATTGTCTCTTCTCTGCAGGAAGTGGAGAAAATAGTTCCTGCCCAACTGGACAGCTTTGAGAGTATCACCGGAAAAGGAATCAAGGTGGTTTATCAAGGGGAGACTTATTGGGTGGGTAGCCACAAGTTACTGAAAGATTTCAGCGCTTCGCTCTCTGATGTGCTTGCCGAAATGATGGTGCAATACGAATCGGATGGAAACAGCATTGTATACTTTGGCCGTGGCAGTGAGGTGCTTGCCGTAATTGCCATTGCCGATCAGATAAAGCCGACTTCGGCCGAGGCTGTGAAAGAGTTGAAACGTCAGGGGATCGACATTTGTATGCTGACCGGCGACGGACAACGCACGGCACTTGCCGTATCGGGTAAGTTGGGCATCGACCGCTTTGTGGCAGATGCCTTGCCGGATGATAAAGAAGAGTTTGTGCGTGAACTCCAGATGCAGGGAAAAACCGTAGCTATGGTAGGTGACGGAATTAACGACTCACAGGCGTTGGCACTGGCCGATGTCAGCATAGCGATGGGGAAAGGGACGGATATAGCCATGGATGTAGCAATGGTTACGTTGATGACATCCGACCTGCTGTTGCTCCCCCGCGCCTTCGAGTTGTCAAGACAGACTGTGAAACTGATTCACCAGAATCTGTTCTGGGCATTTATCTATAATCTCATAGGTATCCCTATTGCAGCCGGCATCCTGTTCCCTATCAACGGACTGTTGCTGAACCCGATGCTTGCCAGTGCGGCAATGGCATTCTCAAGTGTTAGTGTAGTACTGAATTCATTGAGTCTGGCCAGAAAATAACAAGTCCTTTCAAAACTAACTCACCACAGAGGACACAGAGTAAACTTCAAGTCATGGATGATCAACATGAATACTCTGTGGCCTCTGTGGTGAAAATCTTTTTGCCACGAAAGGTGTCAGCTGTTTCTGAATTCCAGCGGACTCATGCCTACATATCTCCTGAAGTACTTTCCGAAAAAAGAAGCACTGGGGAAGTTCAACGAATAGGCAATCTCCTGAATGGTCATGTGAGTCGATTTCAATTTGGCTTTCGCGTCGATAATGACCACATAGGCTATCACATCCAGTACGTTGCGTCCTGTCACTTGTTTGACTGTGGTACTGAGGTGTTGCAGTGATATTCCCAACTTGTCTGCATAGAACTGGGCACGGCGTTCCTCCGCATAATGCTCTGTGACCAATCCTACCAATTCGCGACAGATTTCTTCTTTACGGTTCGTATTGTGATCTTTCCGGGAATATTTCTGATAAATCAGTCCGACGGCGGTCAGAATAGATTTCAAAGATACTTCCGTCATCTCGGAGGGAAGAGAGAACCTTTCATCACATGTCACTCGTGCCAACAGGGAGAAGTAATCTTTTAGATAACTGGCTATATCCTCCTGTAATTCCACAATCGGGCACTCGGTTATCTTAGAGAAAGAGCTGACCATCGATTTTATCAGGTTGATTCGTTCTACACATTCCGACGAGAATCCGGCGAAGCATAAACGTACTTTCTCTGTCCGTTCGCGGAACTGGATGATAGTGCCCGGCAGCAGTGTGATCAGATCGTTCGGTTTTATTTCGTAATCGATCAGGTTAATGGTTGCGGTCATCTTACCTTCCGTACAAATAGCAAAGATGCCGGCTTTCAGCCTGCACGATTGTTTGTAGATATTCAAGATATCTTCAGTTACATCATTCCATGCCAGAAGTTCGCATGGGAGATCTACTTGTGGAAAGTCAAACTTCATATTACTTTCTTTTTTTGAATCACGCAAATATACACATTTTCTTTTATTTCTTTATCTTTGTCCGTATGAAAACAATTACAACCGATTGGGAACTTATTCCGTATTCTGAAGCATGGAGCCGACAGACGGAATGGTTCGATGCCCTCGTCCATGCCAAGCAGGGCGGAGAAAAGTACGAGAATCGCATCATTTTTTGTGAACATCCGCACGTTTATACCCTGGGGCGTAGCGGAAAGGAAAATAATATGCTGCTGGGAGAGGAGCAACTGAAGGCTATCGGTGCCACCCTCTATCACATCGACCGTGGCGGCGATATCACCTATCATGGTCCCGGGCAATTGGTGTGTTACCCGATTCTTAATCTTGAGGAGTTCGGATTGGGGCTGAAGGAATATGTACACTTACTGGAGGAAGCCGTTATCCGTGTCTGTGCATCTTACGGCGTCGAGGCCGGCCGTTTAGAGAAGGCGACAGGAGTCTGGCTGGAAGGTGATACGCCCCGTGCCCGTAAGATATGTGCGATAGGGGTTCGGAGCAGTCATTACGTGACGATGCATGGACTGGCGCTGAATGTGAATACCGATTTACGCTATTTCAGTTACATTCATCCTTGCGGTTTTATCGATAAAGGCGTGACTTCCCTTCAGAAAGAACTCGGACACAGTGTTGATATGGACGAGGTAAAAGAGAGGCTGGGGAGCGAACTGCTTACTTTCCTTTTGTCAAAATGATAATCAGACCTCTCTGGTTTGCTCTGTTTGCATCCAATGATACGGTTGCCTGGTAAAATCGCCCTCCTTACAGGTTGGCGATTTTATGTTTGATGCGGAAAGACTTTATGAGTTGGCATGATGTAAGTGTGGCGAAGCTAAATGCGTGAAGAATTGTGTCAATGGATGCTTACGGCTTTCTTTTTGACAGTCGGGACTCGTTCGTTTACGGTATGCAACCAGAGAATAATCCTTCTCTTTTTAACGATAAAACCGTAACAACAGATGTAAAGTGGGAAAACATATAGAGATAATTTGAAAAGAAGTAAGCATTTCAGCGGAATGCAACCGTCTTTCGGGTCGAATGCTTACTTCTTTTCATAGAAATCCCGGCTCTTTTCGGGGCAGACCCCGGCTCTCCGGACACAAAACCCCGACTTTTCGGGAAGAAAAGTCTTGTTTTCCGTCTTCTGTGCTTCCCGTTGCCGTTGAAAAGCAGAAGGGGCAGTCAGGAAATAAGGCTATTCTCTTTCTTACTGAAAAGAAAAATCCCCGAAACGCATCAAAATGGTTTCGGGGATCAGATAAGTCCGGTATGGTTTGTCTTCGGTTTATTTCTTCATTCTCAGCACTCTGATACCTGTCAGTGATTTTCTGTCTTTCAACATCTGGCTCAGTGCACTCTTGTCTACTATTACCTTGCCTTCTTTGGACGAAGCATGCAGCAGGTGCAGCTGTCCCTTGATGTAAATGGCAATGCCCATGTGGCTTACGTCCAACCCCGGAGTATTGGTGGTCAGGGCAATAATGTCCCCATTCTTGATCCAGGGCAATCCGTCCGGCTCCAGTTTGTCTTTCGGCAGGTAATGAACCTCTTTACCGCTCAGTGCCTTTTCATACTTTGCCATCTGCGCTACATTTTCCGGAGAGTTCTTCAACGATTTGTAGAGTTGCGGATGTGTGCTCATGTAAGAGATCGACAGTTTCTGCGTGAAAGGGCTGTGGGCAGCCGTTACGTCTTCAAGAAAGCCTTGGCGGACACCATTATTGATCCAGTCGGATATATAATGCAGACGAGAGGTATAACCGTCAATTTTTCCGTCGCGATAGCGGATACGTTGCAGGTTACGGGCAAAGTCACTTTCCTGCATGTCGTCTCCCTGTTGCGGGCAGAGTGCCATTGCCAGTGCATATTCTACGAAAGTGGTGCAGTCCACCTCGTCACAATTGATAATGAGGTCTTCTGCATCGTCTACTTCAAGGGTACCTGCCTTATAGGGGGTATCAACGAACCCGAGTCCGTTACTCAGCACCAGACTGTTCTCCTGTGCTGCAACTGTTCCGGCCAATAGGCTGGTACATAACAAAAGTGTACGAATTGTTTTCATCTTTATAAATGTTGTTTCGTGAGTTTCTTTATATGTCATCTGGAGAATTTCACTCCGTCGCGGAGCCGGATTGACATACGCTCCTCCCGGATGCATGAAATTCAGCTATATACTTCATTTTACCTTCATGGATGCTTTAATGAAATACAGGATTAGCAGTACGTAAGCTACCAGGGCAGCCAACTGTGAGAGGGTATTGTTGAGCCATGCATCGTTCACCAGGTTGATTCCGCCGAAGCGCATGGCAGCGCTGACTACACCCATCAGGGCACCTCCGGCAATGAATCCGGATGCCAGCAGCGTCCCTTTTTCGCCCCGTTCGGTGTTGAGCGCACTGTCTTTGCTGCGGGTGGTGACATACCAGTTGATAGCTCCGCCCACTACGAGCGGTACATTCAGTTCGAGCGGGATGAACATACCCAACGCAAACGCCAGTGCGGGAACCTTAAAGAACGTCAGGATGATGGCCAGCACCGCACCGATGCCGTACAGCAGCCAGGGGGCGCCTACACCACTCATCAAAGGTTCGATTACAGCAGCCATCGCGTTGGCCTGCGGTGCGGCAAGTTGTCCGCTTGTGAATCCGTATGTCTTGTTCAGGATAATCATTACACCGCCTACGGTGGCAGCGGATACGATTGTTCCGAGGAACTTCCACGCTTCCTGCTTGGCGGGCGTACTGCCCAGCCAGTAGCCGATCTTCAGGTCGGTGATGAAACCGCCTGCCATAGAGAGGGCTGTGCAGACTACACCGCCCATCACTAATGCGGCAACCATGCCCGAAGGACCTTTCAGACCGACGGCTACCATTACAACCGATGCCAGAATCAGCGTCATCAGCGTCATGCCCGATACCGGATTGGTACCTACAATGGCGATGGCGTTGGCCGCTACGGTGGTGAACAGGAATGAAATTCCGGCTACCAGTAAAATGGCTACCAGTGTATGTACCAGGTTACCCTGCATTACGTCGAAATAGAAGAACAGCACCACCAGGATCAGCGTGATGATGGAACCGATGGCAATGATCTTCATGGAGAGGTCGCGTTGCGTACGGATGACGTTTTTCTCCACGTCTCCTTTTCCTCCCATCTCTTTAGCTGCCAGTCCCACTGCGCTGCGGATGATGCCCCATGATTTGATGATACCGATTACTCCCGCCATGGCGATACCGCCGATACCGATGCTTTTGGCATAATGGGAGAAGATCTGCTCCGGACTCATGGAACCTACAGTGGCGGTGATTTCCGGATTCCACTGGTTCAGTACAGAGTCGCCGAAGAAAAGGGACATGCCCGGTACGATGATCCACCATACGGCCAATGAACCGATGCAGATAATGGAAGCGTACTTCAATCCTACGATATAGCCCAGACCCAGTACGGCTGCACCGGTGTTTACTTTAAATACCAGTTTGGCTTTCTCTGCCAACATTTCACCCGCACCACAGACGCGGGTGGTGAAGTTCTCGTTCCACCAGCCGAAAGTTGCCACGATAAAGTCGTACAGACCTCCGATTAACCCGGCCATCAGCAATGGTTTTGCCTGGCTGCCGCCCTTCTCGCCCGACACCAGCACCTGTGTAGTGGCTGTTGCCTCCGGGAAAGGATATTTACCGTGCATATCGCTTACGAAGTATTTGCGGAAAGGAATCAGGAACAAGATACCCAGCACACCGCCCAGCAGTGAACTGATAAATACTTGCATGAAGGTGACTGACATTTCCGGATATTTGGCTTGCAGGATGTAGAGGGCAGGCAGTGTGAAGATGGCTCCTGCTACGATGACACCCGAGCAGGCACCGATGGACTGGATGATCACGTTTTCGCCGAGTGCGTTTTTACGCTTGGCTGCACCGGACACACCGACTGCTATGATTGCGATGGGGATGGCTGCTTCGAATACTTGTCCCACTTTGAGCCCCAGATAGGCTGCGGCAGCAGAGAAGAGGATGGCCATGGCGATTCCCCATGCTACCGACCAGAGAGTGACCTCCGGATACGTTTTCGTCGGACTCATCAGCGGGTTGTACACTTCTCCCGGCTTTAGTTCCCGGAACGCGTTTTCGGGCAAGCCCGTAAATTTGTCTTCTTCTTGTTTCATAATTGTTTTTTGTAGTTTATGTATAGTTTATCGGATTTCCAAACGGTTGGTTTTTCAAAACAGCCTCAAAGTAAGCAAAAAAAAAGGAGAATCCCGAAAGATTCTCCTCTTTGTTGTTATTTATTTTTGCTTACTTTGCGTCTTTGGCCGTCATGTCGCCTTCCACAAAAAGACGTATCATCTCTGTTTTGGCGTTTGTACGCAGGGTAATCGACTTTTTGAAGTGTCCCGGATATTTATCCGTTCCGTTGTAAGTCACTTTGATTGTACCTGTTTTTCCCGGCATGATGGGTTCCTGGGTATATTCGGGTACGGTGCATCCGCATGATGCCACTGCCTGATGGATGACCAACGGGCCATCGCCGATATTCGTAAACTTGAATGTGCAACTGACAATCGGGTTGTTTTCAGAGAATGTCCCGAAGTCGTGTGTTGTCTTATCAAACTTTATTTCTGCTTTACCTTGAGCCTGGACAAGACCGACGCTCAGTACCATCATAGTGATAAAAAATAGTATTTTCTTCATTTTCTATTTCTTTTTTATGGTTTCGTGGGCGGCAAAGTTAAGGCTTTTTTTGATAAATGGTGTCGTATGACGGTGAAATTGTATTAAAAACCGTCTGATGGAGAGGGTGTAGCCATCCGGTGTATAGGGTGTAGCCCTAAGGTGCGGATGGCTACATCCAATGCCCCGGATGGCTACACCCTCCTTAAAAAAGGGGTGGAAACAGGAGGGTGAAGTTACTGCCTTTACCTGTTTCGGACGAAGCGGTGATGGTGCCGTGATGCAGGTGCATGATTTGTCGTGAGATGGTCAGTCCGATACCCGAACCGGTAGTTTTGGTAGTGAAGAACGGTACGAAAATACGTTCGAGCACTTCCTGCTCGATTCCCGTCCCATTGTCTTCAATCCTTATATACGGACGTTCGCCGGAGCTTAATCCGGTCGACAGCCGAATGTCGGTCGCATCGTTTTCGCGGGCATTCCTGATCAGGTTGATAAGTACTTGCTCTATCAGATCCTTGTCTATAATAAGACGCAGGGGCTTGTCCGGCAATACCAGGTGCAAGTCATCCTGGTCTGTATGCATCAGTTGTGCTATCCCTGCCAGTAATTCCCGGTCTGTATATATTTTCAGGAGCGGTTGTGGGAGATGGGATACTTCCCTGTAGCTGTTCACGAACCGGATCAGTCCGTCGCCCCGCCGGCGGATGGTCTGCAACATCTGGAGTATTTCTTTCCGTTCTTCGGCATCACCGTCGAAGTTGCCTATCTGCTGTTCCAGCAATTCCGATAAAGAGGTGACCGGAGTGATGGAATTCATAATTTCGTGCGTCAGTACCCGGATCAGCTTTTGCCAGGCTTCCGTCTCCTGATTGTCCAATACAGAGTGTATGTTCTTCATGCTTGCTACGATCAGGGGACGGCCCTGTATGACGAACTCCATGCCTGAGAGTGCGAGTTGTATTCTTTCTTCTTCCTTTTGCACCTGCAATACAGACAGGTCTCCGGCTTTGAGCGAATAGAGCCGCGAAGGAAGTTCGGGTTGGAAGTCGGTCAGATCTTCGACACTTTTCAGTGTGGATTTTCCCAATAATCTTTTGGCGGCTTCGTTCAGCCATTCTATCTTTCCGGAAGGGGTGTAGACAAGGACCGACAGGTCGATATGATTGGCCAGAGCCTGAAAATACTGGAGTTGGCTCTCTTTTTTCTGAAGATTCTGTTTATAGAAGTCCAAGGCTTCGTTCAGTTCATCCCAAAGTTCTGCAGGGAGCGAATGGAGGTGCTCTTCTCGCTGTGCGGGCAAGGAGAGGAAATCGGAATAACGAATGGCCCAGATGAGTTGTGCCATGGCACGTGCGGAACGGAGGATATACCGGTAAATGGTGTAAGCCACGAAAAGGGTGACACAGCCTGCGACAAGCAGGCTGATATAAAACCCGTGCATGCCGAGCCAGATGGTGATAAAACAGCAGAGCAGCAACGCTGCCGTTAATAAGAGGGGATGTTTCACCCATTTTTGTTTCATGTTGTTTCTGTTTGGTACTCTTACAATCCGTACTTTTCAATGCGCCTGTACAGCGATGTACGGGTGATACCCAGCATTTCCGCAGCCACTGTGATGTTGCCGGCACAAAGGCGGAGTACTTCGTCGATAGTTTCCCGTTCCTGCCGTTCAAGGTTGTATCTCTCTTTTTCGGAGGGCTGTTCCTGCAGGGCGGGACGGAGCATAAAATCGTCGGGTGTCAGGGTGGAGCTTCCTGAGAGAATGACGGCCCGCTCGATGGTGTGTTCCAGTTCGCGTACATTGCCAGGCCAGTGATAGAGCTGCATGCGCTTGCGGGCTTCTTTCGAGATGGTACGGACTTCCTTTTTATACTTCTTCCGGTAATGTTGCAAGAAATGGTCGGCCAGCAGGAACAAGTCGTTTCCCCGTTCACGCAATGGAGGGATGCGTATTTCGATGGTATTGATGCGGTAGAGGAGGTCTTGCCGGAACTGTCCGTTGTCGATAGCCGTATAGAGGTCGGTATTGGTGGCACATATCAGCCGCACGTCTACCGGGTAAGAGGCAATGGCTCCCAGTCGGGAACTCTTCCGTTGCTCGATGACCGAAAGTAGTTTGGCTTGTAGCGGAAGGCTGAGATTGCCGATTTCGTTGAGGAACAACGTACCTCCCGAAGCCACTTCCAGCCTGCCGGGTTTGTTTTTCCGTGCATCCGTGAATGCTCCTTTTTCATATCCGAAAAGTTCGCTCTCGAACAGTGTTTCGGGGATACTACCCAAATCGATCGGTACGTATATCCCGTTTTTGCGGGGCGACTGTTCGTATACATATCGGGCTATCAGATCCTTCCCAGTACCGTTCTCGCCCAACAATAAAAGGTTGGCATCCGTATCGGCCAATTTACGGATGGTCTGGAAGATGGTTTGCATGGCGGCCGATTCACCGATAATGCGGGTGGGTTCGGGCGAGGGCGCTGCCAAAGCCTCTTTCTGTTCTTTGAGAGATTCCACCTCCGTGCGGCTGAAACTGAGTTGCAGTGCGGCAGATACCGTAGCTATCATCTTGTCATTCTGCCAGGGCTTAGCTATAAAATCGGTGGCTCCCTGTTTGATGGCCTGTACGGCCTTTTCCGTATCGGCGTATGCGGTGATAAATATTACTACGGCCTTGGGATCGAGTTTCAGAATCTCTTCCAGCCATCGGAAACCTTCACGTCCGCTTACGGCATCGCTGCGGAAGTTCATATCCAGCAGTATTACGTCGTGATGGGTACGTGAGAGAATCGGCAACAATTCCCGCGGGTCGGTGGTGACGGTTATTGTTTCCGCAATGGGACGCAACAACATCTTCAACGTGAAGAGGATGTCTTCATTGTCGTCCGCAATCAGTATTCTTCCTCGCTTTAGTGTCATAGTCGGATGTCTTGTATAGCGACAAAGATAGGGAATATGTTTGAATAAGCGGTGTACGATATCGTACAAAAAGTGCACGGTATCGTGCAAAATACCGGTTTGCTGTTTGCGTCAATCGGCTGATAAATAAGGGAGTGCTTATTTGGTATGCTTCTTGTCATTATCTTATTAAAATAACGCATGGCATTGGGGCATCGGAGTATGAACAGGAAATAAGAAGAACGGTATGAAGAGAAGATGTTGTTATATTGAAAGTTTGTTTCTGGCAGGCATTATCTGCTTGTCAGCTTGTGGCAGTAAGAATCCGGGAGTCAGTAAGGAAGAACTGAAAAAAGAATTTGTCAAAGGCAGAACTCAAAAGGATTCTCCGGTTGAAGAAAGCGCACCATCGGAGTTTGCGGAAGATTATCAGGCTCCTCCGGGTATCAAATATCAGCCCCGGATCATGACTGAAGGTGCGATTGTGCTGAATGTTGAATCGGCATTGAAGAATGTCCGTCCTTTCCGGCTCAGTGATTTGGGGAAGGAGGCGAATTATAAAAAGATGGAACCCCGATGTGATGGGAGCTCACTGATTAGGATTGATGATGACTTTCTGGTGTTTGCCGAAGACGGACTTTGGTTGCTGGACCGGGATTTTGAGAAAAAGAAAATGCTGGTTCGTTCGGATTTAAAGGTTATTCACAGCGGAGGTGGTTCAGTGAAAGTTGAAGGAGGATATTTCCTGAGAGATTTTTATTATGATTCTGCCAAGGAGCAATTGCGATTTACATGCCGGAATATGAAGACGGGCAAAGCGCATTTAGTGGTTACTCCCTGGGCAGAGTTGCTGGCATCTCCTCAGCCGGTAGAGTTAAAGTCTATCCGCAGTAAGCTTCCGATAGACAGAAATTATCTTTTTTCCATGCCCGACGGTTATGGAATGCGTGTCAGTTGTTCGGATGAACTTTATACGATGGGATTGAAAGGTGATACGCTTTGCCATTTCGTATTGGGGGATAACGAGCGGTACAAGGCCCGGCTTTTTGAGGCTGAAGGGGATATCGTTTACTATTATCAAGGCAACACCATGTTCTACCATGCGTATGGCGGTAAGATATACAGAATAAAAAATGCTTCGACTCTGGAAGTTGCCTATAAACTCGATTTCGGTTCATTGCCCCACCTGACAGGGGCCCGGATGGTCGGTGGGGCTGATGTGGGTAACTCTTATTTCCTCACTTCGTGCGTTGATACGGATCGCTTCCTTTTCTTAAGTATCGATAAAGGATATGATAGCATAAATGCCCGTAAAAACAGGAGTGTGAAACTTTATTCTCTGGTGTATGACAAGCGGAGCGGAGAGTTTTTCTCCTTGCCTGTGGTGTCTGATAAAGTGAATCCGGAGCAGCCGCTTATCATTGCCGATTTGCCGGAAAGTTTACCTTTCTGGCCCAACCGGAGTATAGAAGGCAATCCGGCCCGGTTTTTCTCTAAAAGTTCTTTGTTAGAGTTGTATCCGGCCCAGATGCGGGAAAATGGGCAAGTGGAGAAGTTGAGTAAGACTGATAATATCTGGTTAATTATTAAATAGGTAAATATGATAAGCCATTATTTAAAAGTAGCTCTTCGGTTGATAAAACGGAGCTTCCTGTTTTCTACCATTAATATGTTGGGATTTGTATTGGGCATGGCAGCTGCATTCCTGATTTATTTGTGGGTAGTGGATGAATTGACATTTGAAGATTATAATCCGGATGCAGGGAGGATATTCCGGGTGATTGAAGCCAATTGTACTGAGAGTGGGGAAATAGTGGAAAGCCCTTTTACAGCCATACCCTTGGCCGAAGCTTTTCGTAAAGAGTTCCCTCAGGTGGAACAGGCTACATACGTTAAAGCCAGGGAGTTAAGGTCTTTGTGCTTGAAGGGCCGGAATCTTTCTGCCGATATGATATGTGTCGATACGACATTTTTTGATATGTTTCCCTTCAAAGTGGCAGAAGGTGATCCTTCCAAACTCAAATCGGGCTTCAACCATATAGTACTTTCCGAGAAAATGGCCCGAAAGTTCTTTGGTACAGCTTCGGCAATCGGACAACAGCTGATATATACCGAAGGTATGGATACTGAGTACAGCCTTACGGTAGTCGGGGTGGTAAAAGTGCCCCGTAAGAGTCATCTGCAATTTGATGCTGTCGTCGGACAGGCATTATTTGATAAGATGAACGAGAATGTATGCATCTACCGGAGCGGCACAGACTGGGATCGCAGAGAAGCGAATGTCTACGTGAAAATGCGTTCCGGTTCGTCGATGTCCGATGCAGACAGGAACCAAATGAGTCGTTTGTTGAGTAACCGTGTCCATGCAGAACGTTTACTACGGTTTCAGCCCTTGAATGATATACATTTAAAGACCGACTTTGTGGATGTATCTGTCCGGAATCACGGCAATATGACTTCCATTTTCCTGTTTATAGCTTTGGCCGTATTGATTGTTTTTATGGGGGCATTTAATTTCACTACCCTTTCTACAGCCCGGGCAGCGTTACGTTATAAAGAGATAGGAGTGAGGAAAGTGACCGGTGCCAAGCGTAAAACACTGATTGTGCAGTTTCTTTCCGAAAGTCTGGTGCAGGCGTTCATTTCACTGGTGTTGGCATTAGCCCTGACAGAACTGCTTTTACCACTCTTCAATCAGATGATGGGTAAAGATATTACCCTGCAATTCAGCTGGAGTGTATTGGTCTATATTGTTGTGGGAATTGTCGGTGTGGGATGTCTTTCCGGCAGTTATCCGGCATTTTATCTCTCGGCCATAAATCCGCTGATGGCTTTCAAAGGAGGACAAAAGTCGGGAAAAAAGGGAGGCCTGATACGCGGTCTGCTTTGCGTACAGTTTGTTATTGCCATCACGCTGCTGTTGTATACCGGCATTGTATTCAAACAATTGAATTATTTACAGAATAAAGATTTAGGTCTGAATAGAGAGAATATAGTTTCTGTCTATACGAGTTTATGGTATAACGTTGATGGATTCCGACAAGAAATTCTAAAGAATCCGAATATCCTCAGTGTTTCGATGGGGGCTGAAATTGCCGATTATATGGAAGATAGCAAGGGGCAGGGTGATGTATTGCAGTGGACGGATGCGGAAGGAAAGGTCGATTCACTGCGGATGATGTGTATCTGGGCTGATGGCAATTTTGTGAATACCTTCGGACTGAAACTTCTGAAAGGAGAGATTTTAAAGGCAGATGGCGGAGCTTATTTTAGTGGAGTGTATGATTTTCCGATAATTATTAATGAAACAGCCTGGAAGGCAATGAATGTGTCTGATCCCGTGGGTATGGAGATTAGCGGAGGTTTTGGTGTGGGGAGTTTTAAGAAACGTATTGTGGGCGTTGTGCAGGATTTTAATTTTCAATCGTTGCGTGAAAAAATTAAACCGGCATACCTGATGTACAGTCCGGAATGTCTGGTGAATATACACATTAAGATCTCTCCGGAGCATAAGCAGGAAACTTTGGCGTTTATTCAAAAGAAGTTTGAGGAGATGGCTCCCCTGTTTGTCAAGGAGTTTAAGTATCAGTTTTTTTCAGATGCTTTGAATCGGAATTACGAGAAAGAGCGACAACAAGGCCGGATGCTGTTTTCGTTTACCGTACTTGCTATTGTTATAGCTATGATGGGAGTGTTCGGGCTGGTTTCACTCTCTACCCGGCAGCGTACTAAAGAGATCGGTATCCGTAAAGTGAATGGTGCCCATTCGGATCGGATTGTAAAGATGTTCTGTCTGGAATACCTGAAATGGGTGGGCATTGCCTTTGTGATTGCTTGTCCGTCGGGTTATCTCCTGATGTACTATTGGTTGAGCGATTTTGCCTATCAAACAGCGATCAGCTGGTGGCTGTTTCCGTTGGTGGGACTGATTATAGCTGGTATCACCTTGCTTACGGTGATTGGCCAGACTTGGCGGACGGCTTCACAAAATCCGGTAAAGTCATTGAGATATGAATAATAAAAAAACTGAAAGATTATGATAAAAGCAATTGGATTGACAAAGATATTCCGTACAGAAAGTGTGCAGACTACCGCATTGAACGAAATTAGCATCGAAATATCAGAAGGAGAATTTGTAGCAATCATGGGGCCTTCGGGATGTGGAAAATCAACTTTGCTGAATATGTTGGGCTTGCTGGACAATCCTACTTCGGGGCAGCTGTGGTTCATTGACAAAGAGGTTTCCCGCTACTCGGAAAACGATCGGACGGATATGCGGAACGGGAATATTGGTTTTGTCTTCCAGAGTTTTAATCTGATAGACGAGCTGACTGTGTTTGAAAATGTGGAATTGCCATTGCTGTATGCCGGAGTACCGGTTCGTGAACGTGTGAAACGTGTGAACAAGGCGTTGGAAAGAATGCAGATTGCCCATCGTGCGGAACATTATCCTCAACAACTATCCGGAGGTCAGCAGCAGCGTGTAGCTATAGCCCGGGCCATTGTGACGAATCCGCGGATTATATTAGCGGACGAGCCGACAGGTAATCTTGATTCTACCAATGGTAATGAGGTGATGGCCTTGTTGAAAGAGTTGAATAAGGATGGGGCAACTATTGTAATGGTGACCCACTCGGAAGAGAATGCGCGGGAGGCCAACCGTATTGTGAGGATGATGGATGGGTGTATTTTGACGGAAAGCAAACGATGAAGGTTTTTGAATGATAAGCAATAAGCGATCAACGATGAATAATGTGATTAACAGAGAGAATTATGATAACCTATTTTACTCGCTAATTACTTTATTATTCATCGTTGATCGTTGTTTACCGTTCATCATTCAAGAGCTCTCATCGTTTCAGTTCATATCCAAGCATCATGCCGTCATAGCTGTCTGCCAATGAACTGATGGCCTTGAGAGTGGCACTGCTGCTTTTACTGGATAAGAAAGTGATTAATTTCAGTAACTTATCTGCTTCAAACAGAAGATCCATTTGCTGGGTCGTATAGTTGACCTTTGCGTTCATGGGGATCAATTTCATGTACTTCAACTGGAGCATACCGGTTGTGGGGTTATAAGAGTAGGTACCGTTCAGCTTGCGTTTGCCTAAAGTGCTGACAAAAGTACTGTCTGTGTTGAACGTAAAGCTCAGTTGCCCTTCTTTTATGCCGAGTTTGGCTAATTGTTCATCCAGTTTTTGTTCGGCAGCGGAAGCGGCAACCGTTCCTCCGGCTTTTTTCAGCAGATTTTCCGATTCGAATTCAATGGCGGAGCCGGTATAACGCCAGGTTCCGGTCATATCCACTGTTTCGGTATGTCCGGTGACCGCATTGACCACTTTGGAAATATTGTCTTTGTTGAATAGATCTTTAATGGATTGTGCACGACCTGTGGCCGGTACAAGCAGCAGTGTGGCAAGAACTGCCAATGATAATAGTTCTCTTTTCATTTTGATATCTCTGTTTTTACTTTGAATAAAGTTCTTTGTTAATTGATTCGATGTAATTTAATACTTCTGTTCTACCAAGGCATTCTTCCGATGAAGTGATGAAGTAGGGGGGGAGTTCTTCCCACTGTTTCCGTAACTCCTTCAGATATGCGTTGATATTCATTTTGAGTCGTCCTCCTTTTAGCTTGTCTGCTTTGGTGAAGATAATGGAAAAGGGGATTCCGTTCTCACCCAACCATTCCATGAACTCTATATCTATTTTCTGGGGCTCCAACCGACTGTCTATCAATACGAAAAGATTGGTCATCTGTTCCCGCTCGAGGATATAGTCTTCGATGATAGTGCGTATTTGCTCCTGTCCTTTCTGGCCTCGTCTGGCATATCCGTATCCGGGGAGGTCAACCAGATACCAACTGTTATTGATCAGAAAATGGTTGATAAGCATTGTCTTACCGGGAGTGGCGGAAGTCATGGCCAGTCCCTTTCGGGCGGTCAGCATATTGATGAGGCTGGATTTGCCCACATTGGATCGGCCGATAAAGGCGTATTCGGGAAAGGTGCCTGCAGGACATTTTTTCACGTCCGTGTTACTAATTACAAACTCAGCATTGGTTATTTCCATATTTCTTGTTAGTTTTTAAATTCATTTTTTAGTTGCTTTTCTTGATGCGATCCACATTCCTGCAAAAGTAAGCATACCGTTCAGCATCAGTAATTCATAACCAAACTGATAGCCGGTTTCCTGACGGGCAAGCCTATCGGCTGCGTAACATATCAGCGGTGAAACTATCGCAATAAACGGTATGTACCGATCGTTTGTTTGCCGTCGGGTAAACAAACCGAAAGCAAACATTCCCAAAAGAGGGCCATATGTATAGGAAGCTATGATGTAAATGGCATCAATAACACTTTGATTGTTCAATGCATCGACAAGGCAGATAAAGAAAACGAGCAGAATAGAGAGCCCGATGTGTACCCGGTTTCGTTTTTTACGGGCTATTCCTTCTGTGTCTTTCCCTGTGTCGAGCAGATCGATGCAAAAGCTCGTTGTCATGGCGGTCAAAGCCGAATCCGAATTACTAAAGGCGGCGGCAATGATACCGATTGTGAATAGAATCAGCACTCCTTCTCCCAGATACCCTTGAGTAGCAAACATAGGCAGGATATCGTCACCGGTTGCCGGAAGTTCCAGCTGCATCTCCTGAGCAAGGACCAGTAATAAAATGCCAAGGCCGAGGAACAGCAGGTTGAGCGGGGCGAATGCGAAGCCATAACAATACATATTTTTCTGTGCGTCACGCAGGCTACGGCAAGAAAGGTTTTTTTGCATCATGTCTTGATCGAGTCCGGTCATAACGATAACAATGAAAATCCCGCTCAGAAACTGCTTGAAGAAATTCTGGCGTGACATCCAGTCGTCAAATACAAAAATGCGGCTGTGTTCATTGTTACTGATTGTCTGTATGACTCCGCTGAAGTCGAGATTTAGTTTTGCTGTGACAAAAACAAGGATACAGATCAGTGCGGCAATCAGACAGAAGGTCTGTAAGGTGTCTGTCCAGACGATAGTTTTAATACCGCTCTTGTGAGTGTATATCCAGACTAAGGCTACCGATCCGGCAGCAATACTCCAGAATGGTATGCCCATGTCTCGAAACACATAGGTATATAGAATCAGACAGACGAGGTATAGTTTTGCAGCTGTGCCCAGCATACGCGAAAGAAGGAAAAAAGAAGCTCCTGTACGGTAGGCGCGCTTTCCGATACGGGTATCCAGATAAGTGTATATGCTGGTCAGGTTGAGTTTATAATAGAGTGGGAGGAGTATATGGGCAACTGCCAAGTAACCGAAAAAGAATCCGAATACAGTTTGCATATACGTCATATCCATCGCCTTTACCATGCCGGGTACAGATACGAAAGTCACTCCCGAAATGGATGCGCCAATCATTCCGAAAGCAACGATGTACCACGGAGACTGGTTTTCTCCTTTGAAAAACGCTGCATTCGAACCTCCTTTCCGTCCGGTGATACGGGCTATCAGCAAGAGAATGGCAAAGTAACATACAATAGTGACAAGTATCATCATAACGGGTACAAAGGTAACATTTATTTTGCAAACGATGATTGCTAATTAAAATTTGATATTTATCTCTACGGGTCTATAATGGAATTTTATGTATGGATCAGCAATATTTATAAGACGAATAAATAATAAAAGTTTGGTAATCACCCGCACCGCTCTGTTGCAGGTAAACACACCCTCTTGTAACAGTTGAAACACCCGCCTATGCTGCGTTTATTTAGATATTAACGATTGATAAGCAAATGATGAATAACCATATTTATGTCAATATGACGGCATAAACAACTGCCGAAACTGAGAGGCTTATTATAGAATAAATAGTGGCAGACTTTGGTGATTTCTTCACGAGTTTCACGATACCCATCAAAAGGCCACCCAATATAGGTGTCAGGGTGCCGAGTGTTATTAACAGATTTCCATCGCCATTGGGATCTAATACGATGCCCATGACGGCATAGACAGGAATAATGCTGACCAATAGTGCGAGAACGGTAGCGATTCTTGATATAGTTTTCATTATGACTGGGGTGCTTTATAAATAAGTCCGGCAAATTTAGAAATAATAATGGATAAAGAACGATTCAAATACAGGTTACGGATAAAAAGTTTCTGTTTGAGGCAGTTTGGGAGCGGTGAGAAGTGGGAGCTGATTCAGTTCAGATTTGTAATGGTTCTGATTTCACCATAGATTACACGGATTGATAATTAATTTCGTTGAGAATAAGATTAAAGAATCTGTGCTCATCCGTGTAGTCTGTGGTGAAATGGATTTAGTTTTCCAGTAGTTTTTTCATCACCTTCTCTTCTTGTCGGATACGTACAGCCAGCAAGCATACATAAATCGGTAGCCCGATAAATAGCGTGTACCAGGCATTACAGAGTAAACCAACTCCAATTAGCTCAGGTATGATATTCAGATAGTAATTGGGATGTCGCACCGTCCTGAAAAGGAAGCTCTTTTCAATGCGTTGACCGGGAACAATATAAAGTTTCACTGTCCATACATCGTGTAGTTTATAGATGACATAGAATAACATAGCATAGGCAAAGCCCATTACAAGAACACCACACACGGAGAAACAGTTGAAGGTAGTTCCCGAAATATACGCTTCATAGAGAGCGGATAAATAGTAGGCGACATGCGCTAATGTCAGTAATAACGAATTAACTTTACCATATTGTACAGCTCCGTTTTTCAGGAGACGTTTTTCGTTACGAATGGAATAGGCCAAGGACAACAATCTGAGTGTAAAAAAGACGATAAATGTAATAATGATATTCTGCATTGTTTTTGTATTTTAGGGAGCAAAGATAATTTTTTATTTTCGTTCTCAAAATGACGAAGGAATGCCCGGCACAAACGAGCCGAAACTCAGTTCATTTCAGAATAGCTATGAATTGGCGGATGGGCATAGGAGTTTTTAAATACTGGTTAAAAATATGCGGCTTTCATTCTGATCTGTTTGATATTTGTGAAAAAAGGAATTTGCTGAAGATAAAATCTAAAAAGCGGTTTTAAAAGTAATTCCGTGAGATTATAACCTGGAACCGCTTATAAAACCGCTTTCCGTTTACAAAGGTTTTAACTTCAACTCTATTTGTGTAACTGAGCCCGAACGTATGGTACGTCCCGAAGACCATATTTCATAGTTCTCCGTACCACTGCCATATTGAACGGCGAAAGTAAAGAATCTGTCTTTACTTGACTCGAACCACTCATCATAAGTAAAAATGAAAGTGGCCACTCCTTTAGAGTTGGTTAATGCATATGCTGTAGGAGTCGTTCGATTATCCTTTTTGAACTCTTCATAAGTTTTTTCATCGAACATTTGGACGATTTCGTTAGACAGGGGTTTGTCATCAGCACTGATCACAGTGACTAATACCTGCGTATCATTTTTGTTTTCATCATCGCTGCTACAGGATGTAAGCACTAAACTAATGAGGGTGAATAGATAGAAAGTAGTCTTTTGTAAGTTCATAATTTTAGTTATTTAGTTATAATAACAAAAATGTGCCGTTGGTTGTTCAACGTATAAGGGGTAGCCATCGGGAACCGCACTTGTTCAGGTCGTAAGAAATATGATCTGAACATTTAGGAATATTTGAGATTAATTTTCATCATCTGATACTTGAAAATGATAGTTCGGCGGTGTCGAACCTGATTGCGGTATGTGTCTGTGATCGTTATTCTGAGCTGTTTTTATAGTTCCGTAATGATAGGTGTCTCGGAAATTGTAATAGAAGAAATGAACATGCCGATTGAATAAGTTTCCTATTTTATCAGTGGCAGATTTGTCATTTATAAAATATGCGTATCTTTGTGCTTCATTAAGTATACAATATCTTTATAGGAGAGTTGAAGTGCTTTTATATTAAATCTGTCGCTTCTATGCGTATTGATATATACTTTATTGAAAATTAAATAGATATACTTGTTTGTATATGAATCAACAATATCCATCGACGTTGCTTGAAAAAGCCGTCGGAGAATTTTCTAAATTGCCGGGTATCGGACGGAAAACAGCTATGAGACTGGTGCTTCATTTATTGCGTCAGGATACATCTGTGGTAGAAGCTTTCGGAAGCTCTATTATAACTTTAAAGCATGAGGTGAAATATTGCAAGGTGTGTCATAATATATCTGATACAGAGACTTGTCAGATCTGCGCAAATCCGCAGCGAGATGCTTCTATGGTTTGTGTCGTAGAGAATATACGGGATGTGATGGCTGTAGAGGCTACTCAGCAATATCGTGGACTATACCATGTTTTGGGTGGTGTAATTTCACCTATGGATGGGGTGGGGCCGGGCGATTTGCAGATAGAAAGCCTGGTGCGTCGGGTAGCCGAAGGCGGAATAAATGAAGTCATTCTTGCTCTCAGCACAACTATGGAAGGGGATACTACAAATTTTTATATTTACCGTAAACTTGAGAAAATGGGTGTCAAACTGAGTGTGCTTGCCCGCGGGGTATCTATTGGTGACGAGTTGGAATACACTGATGAGATAACATTAGGTAGAAGTATCGTGAACCGCACAACGTTTACCGGAACCGTTTAAAATGGAATTACTGTAATTGATAATCATTATATATAATAAATGGAAGAACAAATAAAACGCGTTGTGAAAAGCCAGAAGATACAGTATATTTCTTTTTGGATCATTCCGTTACTGTTGGTATTGCTTGGAGAAGCTGGTGTGTTGCCTGTTGGAATAAAAGCAGACAATGTAAGGGCCGTTTATGTTTTTGAAACAACCGGTATTTTGATAACGGCTGTCTGTATACCACTTTCTCTTAAATTATTCAGTTTTGTTTTGACAAAGAAAATAGATCAACTGACGTTTCCGGTGGCATTGAGCCGCTATATGCTTTGGAGTGCTGTTCGGCTGGCTTTACTGGAATTTGTAGTGGTGTTTAATCTGGCAGGTTACTACTTTACACTTAGCAGTACAGGTGCGCTATGTGCACTTATAGGCCTGACGGCTTCCTTTTTCTGTCTTCCGGGAGAGAAAAGATTACGTGCCGAGCTACATATCAACAAAGAATAAATGATGAAACAATCTTTCTTAACCAATGAGCGAATATACCTCCGTGCAGTGGAACCGGAGGATTTGGATATCATGTACGAAATGGAAAATGATCCTTCCATGTGGGATATCAGTAGTTTTACAGTTCCGTATTCTCGTTTTGTGCTGAAACAATACATTGAAGGTTCACAGAGCGACATGTTTGCTGATAAACAGCTGAGGTTGATGATTATGCGCCGGAATGACAATCGTGCTTTGGGAACAGTTGATATAACTGATTTTGTGCCCTTGCATTCAAGGGGAGCAGTCGGAATTGCCGTTCATAGGAATTATAGACAGGAGGGGTATGCTGCCGATGCATTGAAGTTGCTTTGTGAATATGCTTTTAATTTTTTATTTGTGAAACAATTGTATGCCCATATAGCTATAGATAATGAGGCCAGTTTACGATTGTTTACTTCTTCTGGATTTACCCAATGTGGGGTATTGAAAGATTGGCTGTTGACACACGAAGGTTATAAAGATGCAGTACTTGTGCAATGTATGAATCCTAAGCGGTAATTTTAGTTTAGAGAAGGAACTTGTGGGAAGCGGGACCAGGTTTCATACTTGCTACCCAATTTCCCTAAAGCTTCTTTCCACATGCCTTTTATATCTTCATTCATTAAATAGGTGTTTTCTTCTTTTGAAATAATCCAGGTATTCTCCTTTATTTCCTGAATTAGTTGTTCGCACTCCCAACCGGAATATCCGAGAAAAAAGCGTATCTTTCCTTTTATAGGATTTCCTTGTAAAATGTATCTTTTGATAGCATCGAAATCTCCATTGAGGTATAATCCATTATTGATTGGAAGGGTTCCGGGAATTTCGCGTAGAGTATGTAAATAGAATAGGGTATCGGTTCCGATAGGACCACCTTTGTGTAGCGGAATATCTTCTATATATTTAAATTCTTTAATAATATCATTGAGCATCAATGGGAGTTGTTTATTTATAATCAATCCCATGCTTCCTTCCTCAGTATGATCAACAAGTAATACTACTGACCTTCCGAAGGTTACATCGTGGAGGAAAGGTTCTGATATCAGAATCTTTCCTCTCGATGGCATTACGTTATTCGATTGGATCTTAAATATGTCGGAATTGATGTTCATGCCCCTAATTTAAAGATTTATTTTACACGAACAAACAATATTCCTCTTTTTTTCGATTTAGTGTGCTCTTTTTAAGATATAGGATGGTTCTCGGCAAATAATTTCATTCTTTCATCCAACTGAGTATATTGGTGCTCTTTAATGAAAGAAGTGCATGCACGCAATCCCTGTTGATGGCTTCCTGTGGTAACTAAAGAAATTGCACTCACTCCATAGTACATCAATTCTTTAGCTAACTCTCCACCGGTCATTCCCGGATAGCCAATGGTGAAATAAAAACCGTCGGCAACAGGATCTTCAAGATCTTTATCGTATACCAAATGGAAGCCGTAGCGTAAGAATATCTCTTTTAACTTACGGGCACGTTCACCATATATCTTCACTTCATTTAGGAAATTGTATTTACCTTCATTGGCTGCTTTCAGCATAGCTGCCATAGCGAATTGTGCCGAATGACTGGTTCCTGACGAGAGAGCATATAGTACACGATGGATAAATACAGTACCAAAAGTACCGCCTCCGTAGCGTTTGTCGAATCCGGGATAATGGCGATGATATAATTTATCAGAGATACAGCTGACACCGATACGTTGTCCTGCATAACTGAATGCTTTAGAACCGGATATAAGTAGAATATAGTTGTCTGTGTAGTGTGCTACCGAAGGTTGGTAAGGTGCATGATATGGATTGCTTAGATCTTGACGGAAGTCCATAGCAAAATATGCCAGGTCTTCAAGGATAATCACATCGTATTGGGTCGCTAATTCACCGATAATCTTCAGCTCTTCGTCTTTCAAACAAATCCAGCTTGGATTATTGGGATTCGAATATATGATAGCTGAAATATTTCCTTTTTTCAGATAGCTTTCAAGTTTCTCTTTTAATTTGTCTCCTCGGTAGTCGTAAACATCAAATGTTTCGTATTTCTGCCCCATAACAACTAATTGTTGTTTTTGTACCGGAAAACCGGGATCTATGAATAAAATTGTATCTTTCTTTTCGTCGCATTGACTGCAAGTCAGGAAAGATGCGAAAGTACCCTGCATAGATCCTGTGACAGGTACACAACCTTCCGGTTTGAGATCTATATTGATAAATGCTTTTATGAATTTTGATGCTTCCAGTTTTAGTTCCGGCAATCCATTAATATCAGGATATAAACTTGCTATTCCGTTTTGCAGTGCTTCTATTTCGGCCTTCACTCCTACAGAAGAGGGGGGAAGACCTGGTACTCCCATTTCCATTTTTATAAATTCAACTCCGGATGTTGCTTCTGCTTTCGCTGCTATGGCTTTTACTTCACGGATGGTTGCTTTTGAAAAGTCGGCTATTTGAAATTCTTCGATAGTTTCATCAATAAGATGCCGTTTGATAGGTGTATCTTTCATGTTTCTTTTTATTGCTTTATAATTTGTGTCACAAAGATAGGTATAATCTACTTATAATCAACAAATGAATAAGAAAGATGAAAAAAAATCTTTCTTAGCTATTGCAGATATAAAATAAATATCTACCTTTGCAACCGCAATCGAGAGAGATAGCGATTAAGAAATGAAATACTGGTGCGTTAGTTCAGTTGGTTAGAATACATGCCTGTCACGCATGGGGTCACGGGTTCGAGTCCCGTACGCACCGCAAAGGAGAATTGAGAACAAATATTTAGCACTGATATTCAATATATTAGTGCTTTTTTTATGTTCTTACCTTTGCTACACTTTTAAAAATGGTGTGCATAATATGCGACCGATTATTAGTAACCCGTGCGACCAATCCATGCGTAACATTCATGTATTTTAACTAACTGAACTAATGAATGTTATATATTGATTACTTTTTAAATTTTGTACCTTCCGTCTTATATGAATACGTTTTTCTATCTTAAGTCCATCATTTATCATGTAAAGTGATTTTGTAAAAGGATGAGATCCTTATGTCATATAAGCAAAAAAGACTGTATGGAGTTTTGTTCAGAACAGTCTTGCAATTCAATGCATTCTTTGTCTTGTTTTGGTATTATTGGTGTCCCATTCCACTTCAGTTTGTTGACTAATCCTTTCTTTTGAGTAACATGCCAAGACATAGCTATCTATCTTCTACCTTTTCCTTTGTTTAGTCCTCCCATAGGAGTGGAGATAAGGACAGCTTTTAATGGTTCTACCATATCAACTTTACGTTCATAAATTCCCATGTGTTTCTTTCCTTTAAAACGGTTCTTCTCCAAATTTGGTGGTAAATTCTTTATTTCTTTATTTTCAAGTTGATAATTGTCCTTTTTGCTTGCTTTAATAAGAAAAAATAGACACCGGCTGAATAAGATAACTCAAGTTTCGGAAGTGAATTTGCGCCGTCTGAACCGGTATCTTCATCCTTATCCCTTTCTTCAATTAACATTGTTAACGCCTTTTGCAGTTTGTCAGGTTCTTATGCGCAAATAATAAGGCTTTTGCATTTAAAGAACTTGTTATTCACATCCAAAGAACAAGCTTTAACTCTGTGTTAAAACAAAGCTTTTGAAGATAGAAATTTTACTTTTTAAAGATATTGATTTTCAGATGGTTTATTCTAAAATTCGCTTCTTCACCTCATGGATAGACTCTTCGGGGGAAATCGGGATACTTGCTTTTTTGTCAACTATAAACGAGGGCTTACACTTCCCTTACCACCAAATTTGAAGAAGAACCTTTAAAACTGTTATTCTGTATTTTGCATTGTGCTTTGAATGATAAATAATTGGAAATTATTCCTTTAAAGTAAGATCTATTGATAAATAAATCTCTTATTTCCAACTTGGAAGTGGATAAACATGAATTTGTATACGGATTTTTTGTTTTGATGAGTTCCAATATATCGTTTACTTTTACATTATATGCTTTGGCAATGTCTCCGATAGTCATTCCAGCTATATTCTTGAATTTCTTTCGGCTATAAGAATCGTTTGGATTGGGAAGCAAAAAATTCCATTGGCGTATTAGTTCCTTTTCCTCTTGGCATACTGCTTCCTTTTTCTTTTGCGTGACCTGTTTAATTTTCCTTAGTTCAGTCAGTTGTTCAAGGAAATAGAGTTGTATCTTATATTTATTAATCATATTCATGATTCTTAATTGGAAAACTTTATTGTTTAGTAGATTCTCTTCCAAAAGTTCTTTGATTATCAAATCTATTTTTCTGTGGTATTAACTGGTATATAATGGGTTAGCTCCATGGATGTATGTCTTTAAGGTTTCAGACAAATTTAATTATAATTTGGGTAATATGATTAGGATTGAATAAAAAAGATGAGGAATCTTTCACTTTCCTACAAAGGAACACATAACCCATACCATAAATCTTTTTATGAAAAGACTTCCTCTGGTGATAGACAATATGCCAAAAGAAGAACAAAAAACAATATCATTCTTCATTGGTAGAAACTTGGCAGAATCAGAAGTCCCTCTTCTGCTAATTACCCGGAAAGAGATTGAGTATGGGGTAAATATTGTTTCTGCTGCATTTGCAAACGAGAAAAATCAAGAACCAAGACTCTCCTTGCATAAATCGGTATAAGGTGGGATATGACGTGCTGCGCAAGCAGCGTTTCGACAGATTAAAGAAGTTGAAGTTTATTCCGGACGAAATGGATTATCCCGTCTTCCAAAAAGAGTTTGGTGGAAAACGTCCTTCTTGGGAAACACTCACACGAAAACAACAGGAACAATGGATTACCGATATGGCTACTTATGCTGCTATGATTGAAATCGTGGATAGCGGAATTGGTGAATTGGTGGAAACAATCAGGCAAAAAGGGATGCTGGATAATACCGTATTTATCTTTTTAAGTGATAATGGCGCAACAAAAGAAGGCGGATATTTGGGACAGCTTATGGCTGACTTGAGTAACACCCCTTATAGAAGTTATAAGTCACAATGTTTTCAGGGAGGTACAAGTACACCTTTTATCTTATCCTATGGAGATGCTGAAAAAAATAAGATGAGAGGTCAGATTTGCAGACAACCGGCTCATATTATTGATATACTGCCTACTTGTATAGATCTTGCCACAGCCACTTACCCTTCGGATTTCAAAGATAATTTGCCAGGTAAAAGCTTACTTCCTTCAATCAATGGGAAAAAAATAAAGCCCAGAGAATTATACTTTGAACACCAAAGTTCCTGCGCTATTATTTCCGATCATTGGAAACTGGTACGTGGCAGCCGGAATGAACCATGGGAACTAATTGATTTAAAGACGGATCCATTTGAAACAAAAGATCTGTCCGCTCAATATCCGAAAGAAGTGAAAAAGCTGGAGGCTAAGTGGAATAAATGGGCGGAACGCTCTAATGTGTTTCCACTTGAAGATAAACCCTGGTCCGAAAGAATCAAATACTATATAGAGCGAAACCCGGATCAAAGCGGAAGAGAAGCGAAATAGTAAATGTTCCATGTTTCAATAGGATCTGTATATATCCGCTACGTTCCTTTCGGGGAACGTAGTTTTTAGTTCATCTGTATCGTTGAACAATGGGCTTTAGGTATACAAAAAATTCGTTGCGCTTAAGTGATATCAACTTTAACCTATTTGAAGTTCTTGCTATTCATTGTTTTGTGGTATGATAAATCGGGGATATCCTCAGATGTTCATTTTCTTTTTGCACTTTTACCGATAATTGAATCCGCAGCTATGCATCCTTGCGAACGGCTGTCAATTGAGCCACTTCTGTAATCCCCTGCAACGAAGTAGCTGCCCGCCGGAACAACAATCGCAGACGTGGTAGCCGTTGTCGAATCTATGGGTACAACGCTTTTACAGATGTTTACCTTTATGCCGTTGGGCAGACGTTCGCAATACTCTTCACATTCATCATCTTCATAGAAAAGCTTTCGTATAAATTCCCATTCGCACTTCTTGCCGTTAATGATACATTGCTGATCCTGAAAACGGATAGTGTCACCAGGCAGTCCGACAATTCGTTTAAATGCCCTCTCCTGAAAGCCGGGTATATATGAATAATATGCGATCACATCTCCATAAGTCAGGGAGTCTACCGGAATAAGACTAACCACTTCACCAACTTGATAGTTCGGATACATTCCGGTACTACCCAATTCAACTTTTTGACTACATGCTACCAATATCAATGGTACGACAAGTGAATACAATCTCTTTCTCATAAGTTCAACTTTTATTTATTCAGGAATTCGTCATGGTTTAGATAATATTCAATAGCTTTTATGTAATCTTTATATAATGTTTTAAGATTTAACTTGTATTGAAAATTCAATATTCCTTCGAATGTTTCAACATCGACCAACGAACGTATATCCAAATTGGATGCCTGTTTGGTAAGCAAATATAACGATTGTTTTTTATGGCATAGTAGAATATGCCAAATAGTTTGGACTATTGTGTTTTTTTCAAATGATTCTGATTCTTTCTGTTGTGTTGCAATGTTCCGGGCATACATTGGAAGCCGGTGTTATTCCCAAAACTGTGTTCTCTGCAATAAAATACAGAGAACCTCCGCATAATCCTGCAAGGAAAAGAAGTAATTCATCCTTCGGGCAATTAGCCCAAAGTTTTCCGTGTGATATTATCCATATACATGAATAAGCTAAAATAAAACGGCATAATAGAATCTCTACCAGTGGTAATCTTTCATTGATTAATACTTTGGCAGAGACAAAAATGGTACCCTGTATAACAACCGTCAGTAAAGAGATAATAGGGTATAGTATATTCTTACTTTTATACATTTTATCTGATCAGGCTTAAACAGCCGGTTACTTTATTTATAATTTTCTTCTCGGCACAAATTCCAATGCCAATGTAGTGCAGGTCTGCTTCATTGGCACTATACATTTCCCGTTCGTATTCATCATAAGTTTTAGATTGTTGAGCAATAGTAGAAAAATCGACTAATACCAGCTCTTCTATTTTTAAAGAATTGAAGAGCTTACGGATTTCTTTTATCTTTTCTTGCGAAGCTCCAAGTATAGGAATTGGGAGTTGGGTTATGCCTAAATGTTTTTCGCCTTGTTTATCGTATACATCATGACTCACAATGTTATTGACTTTACACCCAAGTGTCATGGACAAGACACTGGCAATGTTAGCTACTATGCCCGTAGGTTGGGCGTTATCAATCACTAAAACACATTTGTGTGTGGCACTTGAAAGATTCTTTGTTTCCATATATTTATATTGCTTTTGTGTTTGCAAAGTTATCTATAATGGATTATTTTCCTATATGTCGGTTTAAAATACGATATTATTCCTATATTTGCTTGTTTTTCTATTCTATTTTCCTGAAAAGGAGAACTTAAACCATTTAAAATAGGAAAAAAGACTATGGGGCAATTAGACAAAACCGACATTGAAATACTTCAGGTATTACAGAAAGACGCTAAGGTAAACACTAAGGAGCTTTCAGAGAAGCTTCATATTTCCAAAACTCCGATATACGAACGCATCAAACGGCTGGAAAATGATGGCTATATAAAAGGGTATGTTGCTTTGGTAGATAATAAGAAGATAGGACTGCCGTTAATTGTCTTTTGTAATGTCTCTCTGGCAGTTCATGATGACGAACATATTAAACGTTTTCAAGAAGAGATAAAGAATATAGATGAAATTATGGAATGTTATTCTACCGGTGGTATTTACGACTTCTTCATTAAAGTAGTTTTAAAAGATTTGGATGCTTATAATCAATTTGTTTTTGAGAAACTGACTAAGGTACACGGTATCATTAAAATGCAGAGCTCATTTGTTTTGAGTGAAATTAAACATACAACCGTATTAAATATCGATAAATGATTTATAAGGGGGGGACTAACTATAAAATAAGAATTTTCCCCTAATATTTGAATATCCAATGTACTGTTCTGCAGTGCCTTTCTTAGTGAGACGCTGTGATAATCGATTTTATGGAGGGAGTAATGCTTTCCAATTCAGGAAGATATTTTCATCTTCGTTGAAAGGAGGAAGCAAAATTTTGATGGAGTCATCCATCACGGATGTCGGATATTTCTTTTCAAGCTTTTTTATAATTGTTTTTTTTACTCGTGCTATGGCGTAACTCTCTTCAGGCTGCACTCCAAAGAGTTTTCTTACTTCGATTTCCGGGAAGAGCATACATAACAAGAAAGCCGACCATTCATAAGTATACCAGTAGCCGTTGACGTAGTTCAGATAAATGCCATTTCTGTTATTTTGTTCCCGTCGCAATACAAATTCTATTTTTTCCATTTTTCGGGTCAGGACTTCTTATTCTGCAATTTTTTCTCTGAATTCACTTGGAGTGATTCCAAGCTTTTTTTTGCAATAGGTGGTGAAATGTGAGGGTGAGGCAAAGTGAAAAGTTCGGGCTATCTCACTGATGGGTATATCGCGATTAGCTAATTGCCCTTTGATGTGGCGTGTTTTTTGGGTGAGAATCCAATTATAGGGAGTATCATGAAAACAACTTTTAAATTTACGGTTGAAAGAACGTTCGGAGCAATGATATAGTTGTGCAAACTGTTTGATGTTTCGTACTTGTCTGTAATTTGCGAGTACGAAACTCTTGAAGTTTAGATCTCGTCCTATGATAGGCATCAGGAAATGTGCCATTTCTGTCTGGTTGTAGAATGTTCCGAATGCCATGAATACCTCTTTTTGTTTTAATTCGTGTATATGGCTACACTGAACCTTCTGTTTTAGATAGTAGCAAATACTATCCAACACATGTCGCAATGGGGGATAGATAGGTAAGGAGTAGAAATAAGTATTTTCGTATTCAGAGTGAATGGTAAGCGATTCGATAGACGTCTTATTATAAAGATTTATCTGGTTGTCAAAGAATAGCAATACAAATTCTGTCTCTGTCATGCTCTTGCTTTTATTCGGGTCGTTTTGGGGAAAGAGAATCATGTTTCCTTCAGCAACTTGTTGATTGTGGAACTCACTGCAAGATGTCAGGAGTTCTCCTTTTAAAAGAAATAAAATGCACGAGTGATGATGATTATCTACTTTAAAATCGCCTCCTGAAAAGAGTCTTTGGTGAATAAAGCATATGTTGTAATCAGATACATAATTGAGGCAAGTGGTGTGTCGTTTTATATGTAATAATTTCATAGTCAAGCTATTTCTTATTTTAATAATTATATAAGAACAAAAAAGGAAAGCGGGAAGTTTTATATTAAAAAGACACAATGTTTTATAATCGTGCCATCTTTTTTCTTTTTGGTTTTTTATAGTTATATCTGCATTTTGCTTTCATTTTTTATCTATTTTTGTCATTTGCATAGATTATATACCAAAAGGGCTTTGATACCATGATACAAACAATACAAGTGCAAGGAACAGAAAAACGCTTATACCAACTTATAGCTCCGTTAGTGATGAATCCGGATGTTTTGAGTGCAAATAATAATTATCCTTTTAAAACGACTGAACACTATGTGTGGTTCATTGCTGTAGATAAAAAGTCTGTTGTTGGCTTCATGCCGGTGGAGCGGAGGAGAAGCGGTTGTGTTATCAATAACTATTATGTCTGTGATGATAACCGTGAAACACTCTCTTTATTAATTACCACCACCTTGGAGGCAATCGGCTCGGAAGTACGGTTGTGTGCCGTTGTCATGGTCGAGCATCAGGCAGTGTTTGAAAAACATGGGTTTATAGTAGAGAAGGCATGGAAACGTTATGTAAAAATGCAAAAAGATGAATGATGATTAAAACAGCAACTACCCCTAAAAATGTATATGAGTTAGCGCAGGAACGTTTGCGTATCATTTTCAATGAGTTTGATAATGTCTATCTTTCCTTTTCGGGGGGTAAAGACAGCGGGGTGTTATTGAGTTTATGTATTGATTATATCCGTAAGAATAACCTGAAAATAAAACTCGGGGTTTTCCATATGGATTATGAGATACAATATAAAATGACAATTGATTACATTGCCCGTATGTTGGAGGACAATAAGGATATTCTGGAAGTATATCGTGTCTGTGTACCGTTCCGGGTAGCAACCTGTACATCCATGTATCAGTCTTTCTGGCGTCCGTGGGAGGACAGCAAAAAGGAATTGTGGGTACGTCCGATGCCTGAGAATGCCATGACGAAGGAAGACTTTCCTTTTTATAATATACAGATGTGGGACTATGAGTTCCAGATGCGTTTTGCCTCTTGGCTGCATACTAAAAAGGATGCCGTGCGTACTTGTTGCCTGATTGGTATCCGTACACAAGAAAGTTTCAATCGTTGGCGTTGTATCTATCTCAATCGTAAATATCAGATGTATCATCGCTATCGATGGACCTCAAAGGTGGGAAACGATATCTTTAATGCGTACCCTATATATGACTGGAAGACAACGGATGTATGGACAGCTAACGGGAAATTTAAGTGGGATTACAATAAACTATATGATTATTATTACTGGGCAGGAGTTAATCTGGAGCGTCAGCGTGTAGCCAGTCCGTTCATAGGTGAGGCGCAAGAGAGCCTGGCACTTTATCGTGCTATTGATCCGAATACATGGGGGAAAATGATAGGCCGTGTCAATGGGGTCAATTTTACGAGTATGTATGGAGGAACTCATGCGATGGGATGGCAGTCCATCAAACTTCCGGAAGGATATACCTGGCGGGAATTTATGTATTTCCTGCTTTCCACTTTACCCGATCGAACCCGAAACGGATATCTTCGTAAGTTGCAGGTCAGCGTTCAGTTTTGGCGTACAAAAGGAGGATGTCTGAGTGACGAAACAATTCGTAGACTGAATGCGGCAAAAGTGCCTATTATCGTTATGGATAGCTCCAACTATAAAACGAACAAGAAACCGGTTCGTATGGAATATCAGGATGATGTCGATATTCCGGAATTCAGGGAAATTCCCACTTACAAGCGTATGTGTATCTGTATCTTGAAAAATGATCATGCTTGCAAGTATATGGGATTCTCTCCGACGAAAGAGGAGATGAGTAAACGAAATCAAGTAATCGAACAATATAAAAACATATTGCAATGAGTATAAAGAAAAGTCCGGTATATAATGTAATTGCGGTTCCGGTTGAAAAAGTACAGGCCAATGATTACAATCCCAATATAGTGGCTCCTCCGGAAATGAAGCTCCTTGAACTTTCTATCTGGGAGGATGGGTTCACTATGCCTTGCGTTTGTTATTATGATAAGGAGAAGGATATTTATATCCTTGTCGATGGTTTCCATCGTTATTCTGTGCTGAAGACCTCCAAACGTATCTTTCAGAGAGAAAATGGGATGTTGCCTGTAGTGGTGATCGACAAAGATCTTTCCAATCGTATGAGTTCCACTATCCGCCATAATCGTGCCCGGGGTACACACAATATAGAATTGATGTGTCACATTGTTGCCGAACTGGATAAAGCAGGCATGTCCGACCAATGGATAATGAAGAATATTGGTATGGATCGGGATGAGTTGTTGCGCTTAAAGCAAATATCGGGTCTGGCTGATCTGTTTGCCAACCGCGACTTTAGTATTCCTGAAGAGGACCAGCCAGGAAATGTCGATAAGAAGCCTGCCCGTTAAATTAGTCTTTCAGGCATAGATTTTACAAGTATATATCCCATCGTTGGCGGGCATATTCTGTGTAGAATCTATGCCTGTTTTTTTGCCCCTTCTTTTTGCCCGGATCGCAACATACTGCTGTTTTATTTGCGGAAAGCGAAACTACGCAGAACTTTCCCCTCCCTTTTTTACATTTAGCAACTTCATTTCATTAAAGCCTCATTATTAGAATTTTTATTATTCTTTTTTCTTCTATAAGAGAAATGAATACAATTCCCGGAATGATACAATTCCGCGATATTTGTCATGTTCATTTTGAGCAAGTTTTTTAGTCAGTATATATAATAGAAGAAACGAGTATGAAAAAGCTAATTCTGTTTGGAGCCGCAATATCGATTTCAGTAGCCATAAGTGCACAGCATGTCGCTCTGAAAAACAACCTTCTGTATGATGCTACCACTACACCGAATCTGGCATTGGAGATAGGGCTGGGCAAGAAAACCACACTCGACCTGTATGGCGGTTACAATCCGTTTACGTTGGGGGGGAACAAGCGTTTCAAGCATTGGCTGGTACAGCCGGAATTTCGTTACTGGACCTGCGAACGTTTCAATGGAACCTTTTGGGGATTACACCTGCATGGGGGTGAATTTAGCGTGGCCGGTATCCATTTGCCTTTTAAGATGTTTCCTTCACTCAAAGATCATCGTTATGAAGGGTATTTCTATGGAGGAGGCGTCAGTGTGGGACATCAGTGGGTGCTGAGTAAGCGTTGGAGCCTGGAAGCCTCGGTCGGAGTGGGATATGCTCATTGGGTATACGATAAATATCGTTGTGTGAACTGTAGCCCTAAAATAAAGAGTGGACATAAAAATTATGTAGGTCCTACTAAAGTAGCTGTCTCTTTAGTCTATTTTATTCGCTAAGTTGAATTTTTTTAAAATGAAAGATATGAAAAGGTTTTATTTTCTGATATTGGGTTTTGTCCTTTATAGCATGGGCATTCAAGCGCAAAATACTTATCAAGGTCATATCGTTTTTGGACAGCATCATGTAGTCCGGAAGGGAGGGGAGTTGAATCTGGATGTATCCCTTGATTTGGAAACCGTGAAGTTGGGTAGTCAGCAAATGGTTGTACTTACACCGATTCTGCAATCTGCCGGAGGCGGGGAACAGAAACAGTTTGCTCCTGTAGTGATTGCCGGACCCAAGCGATATCGGGCCCTGAAACGAGCTTTGGCTTTTGGCTCTGCTGATTTTGATACGCTTCCTATGCTTGTCGAAAAACGGAAAAACGGAATGCCCCAGATGGTGAATATCCATCTCAGGTTACCATATGATGAATGGATGCGGCAGTCAAGATTTGTTTTCCATGAAAAAGTGACCGGTTGTGCCGATTGTGCTGTCGGGCGGGATGAGCATATTGTCATGACATCGGTATTTGACGAAGTGTTTACGCCCCGGTATGAATTGAGCTATGTAACTCCACCGGTGGAACCGTTGAAGCAACGTAGCGAGACGTATACGGCCCGTCTGAATTTCGAAGTAGATAAACACGTTTTGTTACGCAATTATAAGAATAATGCCAATGTACTTGGTGAAGTAGATCGGATTGTCCATGAGATACATAATGACTCCAACCTGACTGTAACGGAATTTAAGGTTACAGGCTATGCATCACCTGAGGGCAATTACAATCGTAACATGAAGTTGTCGGAAAATCGGGCATTGGCGTTGGTCGGTTATTTGCGGAATCGTGGGGGAGTTGACAGGTCTTTGTTAACCGTTGATTGGAAGGGAGAAGACTGGACAGGTCTGCGTAATGAAGTCGCAGCTTCTCGCCTGAATGATAAAGAGGTTATACTCGCTCTTATCGATGGGGAGACTGATATTACCCGGCGAAAGAATCGGTTGCAGGCTTTGAATGGGGGCGTTACCTACCGAATGCTATTGCAAGACTATTATCCGCCTTTGCGTCGTAACGAATACACTATTGCCTATGTGGCACGTGCTTTCAATGTAGATGAAGCAAAAGAACTGATTAAAACAAAACCCCGGTATCTCAGTCTGAATGAGATGTTTCTTGTAGCCGATACCTATCCCAAGGATAGCAAGGAGTTTAAAGAAGTGTTCGACATAGCTGCTCGTATTTATCCCGATGATCCGATAGCACAGCTTAATACGGCGGCACTCGAATTGGAGAAGGGTGCTGTAGATGCTGCTATTATTCGTCTGCAAAAGCTGGATATGCCCGAAGCGTGGAATAATTTAGGAGTGGCCTACCTGATGAAACAGGAATATGAGAAAGGAGGAGAATATCTGGAGAAAGCAATAAATGCCGGTATACAAACGGCAGTATACAATATGGGGCAGTTAGCGGCTTGGCTAAAAACCCAGGAGTGACCAATAAATGTATTTATTAATTAAACAATTGTAGAACTATGAAAGTAGAATGGAAAAAACTAATGTTCGGCCTCGTAATCGGAGCCGGAATGATGATGATGGCATCTTGTAGCGATGAAGAGAATTTTGACCCTGGCGGCAGTCCCGGTAAAGAAGTGCCGGAACCAACGGAGAAAGCGTTTCTCTCCATGCGCTTATCTACCGGTTCGTTGGCCGGTACCCGGGTGGCAGTCGACCCGACAACCTCGGGACGTACAGAAGAACAGGTGGTAAATCATGTACGCATGGTGCTGTATGAAACCAAGAATAATACGGTGCGATACTCTTGGGATCTGAATGTATCTACTGATGGAGTGAATGAATTTACCGGAGGAGATGTAGTCAGAGGAGAAGACGTGCCTTCGGCTACTCCTACAGTGAGCCGTTTTGTGACGGTGGGGCGTGAAGTGGTGAAGCAGGACTATGAATTGCTTATTCTGATCAATCCTCCCGGCGAATTACTGGAAATAACCGAACAAGGAAATCCCAGAAGTTATTTATCACGTGCTGCCAACATGACAAAAGAGTCGTTGATACAGCCTTATGGTATTGCCGCAGACAATAACTTTTATATGACCAACCATCAGGATCTTATTTTTGTTCCTGAAGTAGAGCTGAAGGATAATCAGCGGATGGCTGAGGAAAATCCGGTGAGGGTAGAAGTAGAGCGTGCAGTAGCAAAAGTGGTTGTTAGTGGGGTGCCTGAAGTAGTGCCGCACGGAGACCGGATTGATAATTTGAAATGGGGGCTGGATGTAACCAACCAGTATACTTATTGGATGCGTAAAATGACTTTTATCGCTAATTCGGGTGGTGTGCCGGGCGAAATGGAACAGCTCAATAGCGGATATAGGGAAGAACGATATGCCGAGGACCCGAACTTTACCGGATTCAGTGCATGGAATGGTGGAAATCCTGCCGGGCAATTTGAATACCTGTCCGGAACTCCGGAGTTGACGAAGGATTTTGATGATTATGATTATACTCTGGAAAATACAATGGAAGCTGTTGAACAGCGCCATGACGTTACTACCCGCGTAGTGATCAGTGGTACTTATACACCGAATGGCTTTGGATCGGTGGCAACTCGTAACAGTGGTGGCATCAGCTTCTACTATTTCAAAGGTAATGCTATCAGAGTAGAAGCCATGAGAGACATGGTGAATGACAGGAACCTGATTCCTCAGGAATTGCGTGACGCCGGATTGGAACAGGCTATCAACGATGTACTGGCATGGAATCCGAATGCGTTTAACTCGCCTACGGCTTCATTTTCGGTGGGTGGCCTTAATTTCTACTATGAAGGAGTGTGCTATTATACTGTCCTGATTCGCCATTTCTCCAATAATATGGTACCCGTACTGATGGGATATGGACGTTATGGCGTAGTGCGTAATAACGTTTACCAACTTAGCATCAATAAGATTATTGGTCCGGGACAGCCGGTGATCAATCCTCCGGGAACAGATCCGGATGATGAAGATACCTCTTGGATCTCGGCAGATGTCAACATTATGCGGTGGTATATCCGTAATCAGAATGTAGAGGAACTTTTATAAATTCTTTCTTATTTAAACTAAACTGAAGTAGCTATGAACAGATTTATCGGATACATACAGGTTGCATGTTGCTGCCTTCTGCTATGTGCTTCCTGCGTCAGAGACGGGATGGATGAAGATTGCAACTCTTATGTCCGCTTTGTATACGACTACAACCTGGAATACATAGACCTGTTTCATAAGCAGGCAACCAAGATGAACTTGTATGTATTCGATGAAAAAGGCGTATTTGTGACAGAACTTGAAGAAAAATCCGGTGCTTTTGCACCGGATTATCTGATGACTTTACCTCAATCCATGGCAGGCAAGAAGTATATTTTTGTTGCTTGGTCCGGATTGTACGGCGAGTCGTATGATAAGGTTGCACTCACTCCCGGAGTATCTACACTGGCGGATCTGGAGGTCAGCGTCAATAACTTGAAAACCCGGAGTGGTGGGGGAGTGGTCGATAGGGAACTCCATCTGCTATGGCATGGCAAGCAGGCAGAAGTGTCTCCGCAATATAATAATGATGTCACTACTGTCTCGTTGCTGAAAAATACGAAAAAATTTCGCATTATCATGCAAATGCTTGATGATAGCAACATTGATGTGGATGATTATGATTTTCGGATCGTTTCACCCAATGGAAGGTACGATCATGAAAACGGGCTTTTGGGAGATGAAACGGACGAGAAAGTAGAATATACTACTTACCATACCGAAAACGATTCTGAAACCGGAGCTATAGCCGAACTGAACACATTGCGACTGATGACTGACAAAGAAAACAGATTGGTTATTACACATAAGCCATCGGGCAATGTGATTCTTGACATCTCTCTGAATAAGTATCTCAACGCGTTGAGGCTTCAGCAATATTCTGATTTACCTCTGCAGGAATATCTGGATCGTGCTGATAAGCATGGTATCATTTTGTTCTTTAAGGGCATGGATAGCAATGGAAACTATATTAGTGTGGATGTGCAGATCAACGGTTGGTTGATTCGGAAACAAGAGGTCGATGGAGTTTAGGTGGGAGGGTGTAGCCATCTGGGGCGGATGGCTACACCCAAACGTCGGGATGGCTACACCCTATATACTAAAGGGCGTAGCCATCTTTTTTATGCATATCTTCGTCGGGTAAGCTTATAATGTGTCGATAAAACTTTTTTGCTGTTCAAGAAAGCTGATTCTTTGTGCCTCTCCGCTCTCTGAGATCAGTGTAGAGTGTCTTTTTAACGATTGTATCCAATCTTTTTGTATCCCGCAAATTCGTGGGCTCTGAGAATCCATCGAATTAATGGAATATACCCGGAGGAGACTGATCTGGAAATCTTTCTTTTCTATATAGCTATAGGTTGCCTCAAAGTCGATATTCGATAAGTAAATGGCCACTTTGTTTCCGTTACCGAATTCTCCTTTTGCGGATATTTGTTCCAATTCATGCAGCAACAGTACCAGTTCGTTTTTTAAATGCATCAGGTCTGTTTCCGAGATCAGATTTAATCCGGCAAAGTATTTCATTTCTTTCACGAACGAGTAGAATACGTTACTATCCCATATGAAACAAGTCTTTCTGCACGCCTTAACTGCTTCACTCAATAACTTGTGGGCATTTACCGCTTTGACGGGTATTTGCATACCCGACAAGTTGTTAGGAGTACGTATTTTCCCGTTCTGATAAATCCATCTGCATAAACGGAACTTCGATAGGTATTCATACGAAGAATAAAGAGTAAAAGGGATCACATTGGAAGCCGTATATATCTTCGTACTACTGTCGTCCTTTACATAATTGAAGATGCGAAGATAACGCTCTATAATTTCATAATAACTCTCCAGGGGATCGGGTGAATGCAGCAAGTTCAGGTCGAAAGTCACCCGGTTTGACTGGTGGTTCCCAATAATCTGGTCGATTGATATCCCCAGTTTACATGAAACCAGTGCAACCTCGTCGAAAGTGAAGGCTACTTCTCCCCGTAATCTTCGGTATACAGCTTCTTTTCCCATGCATAGCGCATCTGTCAGATAGTTAGCCAGATTTATTCCCCGGGGAATCCGTTCTTTCATTGCTGCAATAAGCTCGTTAACGATATAATTTTTCATAACTGCCATTTGGGTTATTGATTAATAATATTGTAATAATTGTAATAGCTTGTGGCATATACAAATATAGAGTAAGTAACCCGAACTTTTGTGTGGCATATCATGTGTGGAAAAAAGAGGGTATTTCTGATTGGGAAATAATTGTCGGAAAGACAGGTTGGGAATGAAAAAAAACAGATGGCAATGCCACCTGTTTTCGATAATTGTCACTATTCTCCCCAATTGTTTCGTTTTTCGTTTTAAGAAAGTTACAGGGTGTTTATTATTTCACGCTGTTCTTTAAAGAAGCGTATACGTTGCATCTCTCCGCTTTCGGATATTTGTGTTGAGAATTTCTTGAGTGACTGCACCCATTCTTTCAAACTGCGGAACATGCCGTCATCCTGGGTAGTAATGGCATTGATAGAATATATACGTATCATGCTGATGTGACTGTTGCTGGTTGCCACATAACTGTAAGTGGCGTCGAACTTAATATTCGAAATATAGATGCGTACATCATTGCCGGTTTCGTATTTACCTTTCCCGGCGAGTTCCTCCAATTCTTCCGTCAGAAGTAGTAAATCATCTTTTATCATTTCTTTATCTTCTTCAGATATCAGATGGATTTCCGAGAAGAACTGTATGTCTCTCACAACATGTTCAAAAACGGTATTATCCCAGATGTAATCTGTAGTTCTCATCTGCTGTGTCATGTTGACGAAGTCTTTTTGGGCATCATATATTTTGTGTGGAATCTCCAGTTCGTCAAAGTGTTTACATCTGATATTTTCGTTCTGATACATCCACTTAAACAAACGGAATTTCGAAAGAATATCATGCTTGAGATATAGTGCCTGAGGCAAAATATTCGATGACGTTGCCATTTCTGTTGTAGGGTCTTCACGGATACTGTCGAATGCATTGACATATCTTGTGAGGATGTCATGGTAAGTCTCGAATGTGTTACTATGGTGTACTACATTAAGATCGAATACTGCGTTATTGCTGAAACTCACACCAATCATTTTGTCGAGCGATATTCCTAATTTTCTTGAAATGACAGCAGCTTCTGCCAGTGTAAATGGTACTTCTCCACGCAGGCGGCGATAGATAGCCTCTTTACCTATATATAAGATATCCATCAATGTATTTGCCAGATTGGCTCCGGCCGGAACTTTTTCTTTTGCGGCTTCTATTAAGCCTGTATTTAATTCGTTTATTATCATAGCCTTTGTTTCTTTGTTTAACATATTTGCACCCTGGCTTGTTTCGGTATTCGCAACTATTTTTTCATTTGCAGCCTCTATTTGCATAATAAGTGAGTTGATACTGCTTAATGTAGATAGAGAGAAAGCATTTCTGAAACAGAAACATTCTATCGGTCACGAATATCTTCTGATCCTGGTGTAGCTTTGTATACACCGAGTCGGAAGTTCCGTTTTTATGTTAAACCCCTAAAAATGATTATTATGGATTTAGAAAAAGTATTATTTAGAGAAATAGACAATAAAAGCCGTATTTTTTTGTATAAGGAAGGAGATTGTTGGAGTGCACACGATAATTCGGCGCGTCATCTTTGTTTTTTGTATTCGCAGTTCAATGCTTTTGATCGTATTTATCATGCATATGAGATTGTACTGAAGTGTGTTATGCTGAGTAATGCCATGATTGAGAAGTTTGTTGAACACACATTGGTACAGACGGGTCGAGCAGATGAAATGGAAATCAGCATTCCGGAAGAAAAAAAAGCGGAATTTGAAAGCTGGCGCAGCACGTTCGGAGTATAAATGAATTTTTAGAATTGGCGGCTTTTTATTAAAAATATGTGTTCGGAAAACTTGCATATTTTAATCAAATCGTTTACATTTGTGCAGATCTAAATGATAGAGGGCGCACGTTTGCCCTCTGTCATTATAAAATAATTACATGAAAAGAATCTTAGTTAGCGGAGGTGCCGGGTTTATTGGCTCACATCTCTGTACTCGGCTAATCAACGAGGGACACGACGTCATTTGTCTGGATAATTTTTTTACCGGATCAAAAGAAAATATTATCCATTTAATGGATAATCACCATTTTGAAGTGGTACGTCATGATATAACATTCCCATATAGTGCTGAAGTAGACGAAATATACAATCTTGCCTGTCCGGCTTCTCCCATACATTATCAGTACGACGCTATTCAGACCATTAAAACATCGGTGATGGGAGCTATCAATATGTTAGGATTAGCCAGAAGGCTTAATGCTAAAATTCTGCAGGCTTCGACCAGTGAAGTTTATGGTGATCCGGAGGTACATCCGCAACCGGAATCTTATTGGGGAAATGTCAATCCGATAGGTATCCGTTCTTGTTATGATGAAGGGAAACGCTGCTCTGAGACCCTTTTTATGGATTATCACCGCCAGAATAACGTACGTATTAAAATTGTTCGTATTTTCAATACATACGGTCCACGGATGCTGCCCCATGATGGGAGAGTGGTTTCTAATTTCGTCATTCAGGCGTTGAAGAACGATGATATAACTATCTATGGGACCGGTGAGCAAACCCGTAGCTTTCAGTATATAGATGACTTGGTCGAAGGTATGATTCGGATGATGAATACGGATGATGATTTTACGGGACCTATAAATCTTGGTAATCCCAATGAATTTTCCATGCTTCAGTTGGCAGAGATGATTATCCGGAAAACCGGGTCGAAGTCAAAGATAACTTTCAAACCTTTGCCTCATGACGATCCTCAACAGCGTAAGCCTGATATTAGTTTGGCACAGGAAAAGCTGGGATGGCAGCCTACAATTTTGTTGGATGAAGGTCTGGATCGTATGATTGATTATTTTAAAAAGAAGTACACGTTATAATAAAATAAGAACTCAAGATTAAAGCTACATAAAGATGAATATGGAAATTAATCCCTCGGAATATAAAATTCTCATTGTAGACGATGTAATGTCAAATGTCCTTTTGCTGAAAGTATTGTTGACCAATGAGAAGTTTAGCATAGTGACAGCCAGTAATGGAACCCAGGCACTGGATCAAGTGAAAAAAGAAAATCCGGATTTGATATTGTTGGATGTGATGATGCCGGACATGAGCGGTTTTGAAGTCTCTCAGAAATTAAAGGCTGATCCCGAAGCAGCTCATATTCCAATTATCTTTTTGACAGCACTGAATAGCACTGCTGATATAGTGAAAGGTTTTCAGGTAGGTGGTAATGACTTTATATCTAAACCTTTTAATAAGGAAGAGTTGATTATCCGTGTCACACACCAAATTTCTTTAGTAGCAGCCAAACGTATTATTGAAGCTAAAACGGAGGAGCTTAAAAAGACTATTATCGGGCGTGATAAGCTCTATTCGGTTATAGCTCATGATCTTCGTTCGCCTATGGGATCTATTAAGATGGTACTTAATATGCTGATCTTGAGTTTGCCCAAAGAAAGAATAGGTGAAGACATGTACGAACTGCTGACCATGGCTAATCAGACTACTGAAGATGTATTTTCTCTGTTGGACAACTTGTTGAAGTGGACAAAAAGTCAGATAGGTAAACTTAAAGTTGTATATCAGGATATTGACATGGTTGAAGTTGTGGAGGGGGTTGGAGAGATCTTCTCAATGGTGGCCGGTTTGAAGAATATTCATTTGCGTATTGAAGCACCGGAACATCAGGCTGTATATGCTGATATTGATATGATAAAAACAGTTATACGCAATTTAATAAGCAATGCTATCAAATTCAGTAATGAAGGTTCTGAGATCCTTATAAAACTAGAAGATATGGATGGAATGTCAATCGTTAGTGTGAAGGATAGCGGATGTGGTATTGATGAAGAAAGTCAGAAGAAACTATTGCACACCGATACACACTTCAGTACTTTCGGGACTAATAATGAAGAAGGTTCGGGACTTGGTTTGCTGTTGTGCCAGGATTTCGTAGTGAAGAATGGAGGTAAGTTGTGGTTTACTTCTGTTAAGGGTGAAGGCTCAACTTTCTATTTTTCTATTCCACTGAAAAAATAAGGCTTCAGCAGTTTGGGTGGATCGTTTGAGAATCAGACTATTCAAGTAGATAAAAATGGTGCAGACTATATTTCTAAAAATAAGTCTGCACCATTTTATTTTGTCTGATTCATTCGTGTGATTATACCAGTGGGAGCTTTTTATCGTTTACACATAGCTTTAAAATCGCAATATTCGCATTTCTTTAGATCCTCGGTTTGGGTGAACTCCTCTTGGTCGTTGTATATTTCCTCAAGTAGTGCCAATAGTCGTTCGCGGAACTCTTTTTCATAAACAGAAAAATCATCGACAGGTAGTTTGGGTTTGCGTGCTTCTCCCATTTCAATTACAGGAGAGTAGCTTTCGGAAGCTGCCCGATGGATATATAATAGAGAAGGAGCCACCTTTAATGTTTGTTGGCGTGCCATGATGGCGGCATAAAGGAAGGTTTGAAAAATATAGTTGGGACGCCCTTCGGCAGGTGTGAATAGTTGCTCCACATTCGCCGGCACTTTGGGGCTTCCTCCGGTTTTGTAGTCCACAATCCGAAGTGTACCTTCTTTACTGTCCATACGGTCAATCGTACCTCCGATCTTTAATGATAACATTCCTTTGGGGCCTTCTATCTGGATATCTTCCGTTACTTTCTGTTCCATACCTATCATTCGGAAAGGAGCATATTGCAGATCGTTACGTAACAACTGGCGGAGATAGGAAGTGATAACCTTTGAGTTTATTAACTGTACTCCGTTATACTCGGGCTTTTCGTCAAGAGGAACGTGAAAAAATTCTTCTTTGAAAGCTGTATCGACATAATTTTGCAGACGGACATTATCGCGCAACAAACGTTCAATATCTTCTTTGTGTATTTCTTGTTTGTGGGCTGTCAGGTCCAGATAGGCTAATTGAGCCGAACGGTGGAAGATAGTTCCGAACAGAGCGGAATCAATCTCTGCACTGACTTCATCGGGGGCCTTGAGACGTGCCACGTAACGGAAATAAAACTTCAGTCGACAGTCGAGATATGTATTCAGTGCCGATGGAGAAAGCATCAAGGCATCGGCGTTATGTGAGAAATCGTAGGTCTGGTATAAACGATCAATGATTTCCGGTGTTTTTGTGATACGGATGTCCCGGCTGTTTTGTGGTGATTGGCCTGCTTCCAGATATTCACGGCTGATTTCATGTGGCCATTCGATCAGAAACTGTAGCATAAAGCGTGACCATTCTCCCCGGTTTAGTCCATCCGATGAAGTGTTATACATCAGGGTGATATTTTCTGCCCGCTGAATCAGGCGATAGAAATAATAGGCATAAACTGCATTCTTGTGTTCAATGGTAGTCATGCCGAAAGCCTTACGTAGGTTATATGGAATAAACGATGATTCGCCTCCCGATTTAGGTAACTGTCCTTCATTAAGCGAGAGGAGGAGCAGATTACGAAAATCAAGATTGCGTGTTTCCAAAACTCCCATTATCTGCATTCCTATGGCCGGTTCACCATGGAAGGGGATATTGGCGGCATTTAATATTTTGTTCAGCAGGCGTTTCAGAGTATCTATACGCACTTGCAATTCACCGTTGTCAATCAAGTTGAGTAACCTGTTTACCAGAGTGAAACTCTTAAAAAGAGATTCACGGTACAGTTGGTTGAAAATATCATCATTCTCCTGCTCATGACGGTATAGAATAGATACCTCTTTCAGTAATTCCGTTATGTAAATACAGAGCTCCCGAATGCCATTACGGGGAGTGAATAATAAATCCAGAAACCTGTCTTTCTTTAATTCGGAAGGAAAAGGATAAAAGCGGTTGGTTTTAGTGAGTTCCCGTTGCAATGGTTCGGCATTGTCCGAAAGACGACGGGTATACGGATGTTTTAATATAGTTTGTACGGCCTCATAAGTGTATCTTCCTGATTCTGTACGGTATCCGCTGGTTTGCAGTTCGAGTATGGCATTGATAAAGCTATATACCGGCGTTTGTGCCAGTGGAAATCCCATGGTGATATTAACGTTCCTTACTTCTTCCGGGATGGAATGCAAGACAGGAAGGAGTAAGGCTTCATTACATAGAACGACAGCATTTTCTTTTTCTTCACTACTCAGGTTCTCCCTGATCCATTCGGGCAGATAACGGGCCTGAGCATTTTCGGTGGGTGAAGAGATAAAACGGACCTTCTTGGGTTTTCTCAATTCATCAAACAATTCGGCCGGAAGCTCGTTGGGGAACAGTTTGAGATTACGATTTATAAATTCTCCGGCTTCGTGGCGTTGTTTGTGTTGTGAAGGAAGTTGAGTATAAAATACATCGTAGTCCCAATAGAACAGGGCCTTTCCCGTACTCTGCAATTGCCGGAAGAAGTGGGTCTCTACTTTGTTCAGTACATTGAAGCCGACAAATACGTAACGATCGTACTTCAATGATTCAGGCTCAAGGTGTTCAATGACGTTCCGGTAGAGCATACCTTCATATGCAAGTCCTGATTCTTCCAGATTCCTTCGGTACTGACGATATATATTACCCAATTTATCCCAAAGTGAGATAAATTTCTCCTTTAACAGTGTTCGCTTTTCAATAGAGAAATTCAGGAAAAACTGTTGGATCGCTTGTTCTTGCTCTTCGTCGAGAAAGTTGTAATCGTCCATGACGTTTTTCAGGTCCTGAAGATTGGTAAATAGCTTGTCGGCATCAACCATATTTTTGTCCACGTCATCGAAGTCGCTTATCAGTAGCTCACCCCAGAAGTAGAAATCGTCAAGTGATTCTTCGCTTTTCGTTTCTTCATGGAATACCTTGTAGAGTTCACATACCAGACGAATCGGATCTCCTAACTTCAAGACTGAAAGCTGTTGGAACAGTTCGCTGATGCTCACATAAGCAGGTGACCAAAGTGGTTGATCGGATTGGTTGGCTAAATGCTCGTTAAAGAACAGGCTGGCACGTTTATTTGGGAAAACGATAGCTGTACGTGACAGATCGTTCCCTATCTTGCTATAGAGGTCCTGTGCGACCAATTGGAGAAATGTTTTCATACTTTTTCAATTATTTCTTCTTCCACATACCACAGATAGCCTGTGATGTTTTTATATCCCATTCGGGAGAGGAGTTGCATGTATCCTTTCACCTGTTTGTTGTACTTCTTATTTTCTTTACCAAACTTAAAATCCACTACGACGACTTGCCCGTCTTTCATCATCACTCGGTCAGGGCGCCTGGTTTGCAATACTCCTTTATCTTTGTAGATGATGGCGCATTCGTTAAACAATTTCCACTCGCCGGAATACCATTCCTGTACTTCAGGCAGAGAGAAGGCTTTCATGGTCAAAGTACGTATTTCCTCTTCTGTCTCTTTGCTGCCGATAACACCTTCGAATACCAGTTTTTGGATGGCAGATTCTATATCTTCTTTCGTTTCAATGGCAGAAAACAGTGTATGCAATAATTGTCCATGATTTATGAAGCGGTCATCCGATTCTTTTTCGGAAAGTCCTTTTATGAAATCGGCTGAACGGTTTGATTGCCGGAACTCAATATCCGGATGCATGGATTCCATGCTAACCGGAAGTTTCTCGGGTTTGCGTGTAAGCTTGTTGCCTGAATCGACCATTTTTTCATCTTCGGACGGGCAGAGGTCACCGAACTCATATACTTGCTCCTCGTCCCATTCCTGCTCCAACTTACAGGCTGCTTGCGGTAATGCTCCGGCCAATAACTCAGCCATTGTGTTTCTTTGTCCTTTCCGACTCCAGATAATCAGGTTCTTGCCCGCACGGGTAAATGCTACATAGAGCAGGTTCAGGTTGTCTACCCAAAGTTGCAAGCGCTCGTGCAAGTAGTCATTCCGGTATACCGATTCTGCCATCGCAGAAGAATAGTTTACCGGTACAATATCTAACTCGTTGAAAGGAGACTCTTGGGGTATGCACCAAACGAGTTGATTATTTGTTTCGTTTTCCATTTTCCAGTCGCAGAAGGGGAGAAGTACTGTATGAAATTCCAACCCTTTGGACTTATGGATGGAGAAGATACGTATGCCTTCTACTTCACCACTTGGTATTGTTTTACCAGATAAAGTTTCGTCCCAGTATCGGATAAAGCTGTCCGGATCTGAAGAGTGGCTTTGAAGATAATCGGTCACTGCATCAAAGAAAGCAAATAAATAAGCATCCTGCTTCTCGATGCGGTGCAACTCAAAGAGGTTGAAAAGTTCTTCCAGTAGTTCGTAGAGAGGCATCAGACGGAGTTCTGTCATCCTTTCCAGAAAAACAGAAGGCAATAGTTCTTCAGCCTTATGGAAGAGCAGTGAATTAAGATTGTTTTCGGTATGAAGTACTTGTAACTGATAGTTAGTTGCAAGTTGAGCTTTTACAATCCGATTTTCCGGATCGGAAAGATAGCGCAGGGCATCCAGCATCATGCAGATGGCAAGTGAAGCGTCAAGCCGGAAGGCTTCGTCAGACACAACCTTATAATGCAGTTGTTTGTCAAAGTAATCGGCAATGCGGGGGATACTTTTATTCTTTCTTACCAAAATGGCGATATCGTTCAGCTTTATACCCGATTGTATCAGATGTTCTACTTCCGTTCCGAGGCTGATAAGGGTTTGTTCGGTATAATCGTGTTTTTCATCTGATTCGAGAAACTCGACTTTAACGTATCCTTTTTGTTCGTTCCGGGGGGATTCTTGCTCTACATCAGCATATGCATTAATTAAAGGCTCACAAATGCTTCCCAATTGCTTATTGTGTATTTCGTTCAGATAATCTACAGCAGCCGTAAAGATACTGTTGTTGAACCGTATGATGTTGGTTTCACTTCGTCGGTTGGTCTTCAGTGTTTCTGTACGGATGGAAAAGTATCCAAGGCGTTTGTTCAATCCGTTCAGGATGCCCCAATCACCGTTTCGCCAGCGATATATAGATTGCTTGACGTCACCAACGATCAAGCTGTCCGCTCCTTGTGAGAGGCCTTCAAGAAGCAACAGTTTAAAGTTATCCCATTGCATCCGGCTGGTATCCTGAAATTCGTCAATCATCACATTACGGATGTTTGTTCCGATTTTCTCAAACACAAAAGAAGAGTCTCCGTCTTTTACCAGTTGATGGAGCAGAGCATTGGTGTCTGAAAGGAGAAAGCGATTGTTTTCACGATTTAGTTGACGTACCTCTTCATCAATATTAGCCAATAGTTGTACTTTGTTTAAATGTTGCATTGAGAGCCGGCAACTGTTTACAATCCGGTTATTGCGTGAGCGATGTTGCTCAGCATCTTGCAGAAGCGGCATTAAGATGGAGGAGGCTAATACGATAATGTCAGTATAGTATCTGGAAGTTTTGGCAGCCCAGTTTGTTTCGTCCTCCAGACATTTTACTACGGTTGCATTCGCTATTTCGTCCCCCAATATGCCATTCCTGAGCTTATTAAAGTAGCTTCCTATCCCTTTAGCACCGTTTTTTAAATCAGTTGGCTTTAGCGATTGGCTGGAAAGTACATTTTCAAACTGCTGAGCGAAATCTTTCATTTGTTCAAGAGCGGCTGTTTCCATCTCTTTTAATGTCTTGCGATACTCGCGGATTACATTCGGGTCGCGAAGACGTTGACGGAGACCGTCACCTTTTTCAATATACCCTTCATCAAAAATATTGCGTCCGAAATTTTTAATCTCATCCGAAACATTCCAGCGTTTGTCATCAGCAATGCGTTCGTTTATGTAGTCAAGTAGCCATGCCAATACCGGTGAATTAGGGCCCAATTTTTCAATCATACTGTCTACGGCATCACTTAATACTTCAATATTATTCAGCTCGATATTCAGGTTGGGACTCAGCTCAAGTTCGCGGGCCAGATTACGCATGACGGATTGGAAAAAGGAATCGATGGTTTCGACACGAAACCGGCTGTAATCATGGAGCATGTAGCTCAAAGCTATGCCAGCTGTTTTTCGTATTTCATCTTCCGAACGGCCTGTCTCAGCGATGATGCGTTTTAGGTACGCATCCGAGTCCGGGTCAGCTATATGTATTCCATATAGCTGACTGAGAATACGTTCCTTCATTTCGGCAGTAGCTTTATTGGTGAAAGTCACTGCCAATATCTGGCGGTAGGCACGCGGGTTTTGTATTAGCAACTTGATATACTCAGTGGCCAGGGTGAATGTTTTCCCAGAACCGGCAGAGGCTTTATAGACAATAAGTTCGCTCATTCACAGTTTATGTTGGATAATAATTATTTTCTTTTTACTATTTCAAACGGCACGCGCACTGAAACACCGTTTTTCATTAAATTGGTCAGGTTCGGATATAACCGTTCTTTGAAAGAGTCCCAGCTGCGATGTTCCATTTGGGTCCATCCGGCTTCTGCCAATGCCAGTCCGCGAGGATAGGTCATGTACGTTACCCGGTTGATATCTTTTATTGCTTCTCCCCAAAGCGTTCCCATTACGCCCAGAATATGTGCTTGTTCGGATGCAGGTCTTCCGTATCCCGGGTCAAATTGATAACAAGTTTCGAGCGTTGTGACAGGCATTCCCCAATTGTTGAATTCCGGAAGATCACCTTTAAACTGGGGATAATCGAGATATGCAAATTCTCCCGGTGCCATGATCAGAGGGTTGCCGTGCTGTCGGGTCAGCTCCTGGCAAGTAGGTGTCAATCCGTATCTCCAGCTTACGAGTGTCACATCTTTGGGGTAAGGAAACAGATAGTCATTGGCAGGCATACGAATATTATCCAGTTCGCACCAAAGGATCGGCTGTTTTCCATCTGCCCGTACAAAACTGAGCATTCGGTCGAAGAAAGGAATCATTAACTGAGATGCTTTTTCATATTTCAGTTCTTTCATCATCTTTTGGCAGCGTTCGCATTTGGTCCAGTTTTTTTCTATTACTGCCTCGTCGCCTCCCAAATGGATATAGCGTGAAGGGAAGAGAGCACTTACTTCGTCAATAATGTCTTTGTATACCGTGTATACCTTTTCATTATTGGCGCAAAGCATTAAATCTACTGTTTTACCCACATTCTTTTCAATGGTATCGGTATGTGTACATCCCAATTCCGGATAAGCGGCTAATACAGCAACCGTATGCCCGGGAATGTCCAGTTCCGGGATTATTTCAATATGGCGTTCAGCTGCATAATGAATCAGATCGGTTAGTTCTTCCTGAGTATAAAAAGGTTGTCCGGCTGTAAGCTTCGGGTGCTTTTTGATCTCCATTCTCCATCCCTGATCATCTGTCAGGTGAAGTTGAAGCACATTGTATTTGTATCGTACCATTTGGTCAATGTAAAATTTTACATCTTCTACCGGCAAAAAATGCCGGGCAGGATCGAGCATTAAAGCCCGATATTCAAAGCGTGGAGCGTCATCAATGCTGACTGCAGCCATTTCTTTCCGATTGGTGGTACATACATCTCCTAAAAGTATTTGATCAACCGTCATTACCCCATAGAAGACAGCTGCTGCACTGGCTCCGCTAATGGTAATTCCTTTCTGATCTATTTTGAGTTTATAATGTTCTTTCCCGTTTAGTTGCGGATCAATAGTTAACCGGATGGCTGATTGCCGTGAACCGGAAAGAGGGATATTTATTTGCATCCGATCTTTCAGGATGGCTTGCAGGGTGGTAGCCGCAAACTTAAGTTCCGGTTGCTCTGGATGAATAGAGATATTTTTGCCTGTCAGGCTAAAAGGTTTACTTTGCAGTTGCTCTATATGATTGGGCATAGGCAACAGGGCCGAACGATTGTTTTGTGCAATTGCCGTAAAGGCAAAAAGAAGGAAAATCAGTCCTAAATAGTTTTTCATGGGATTAATTTATTTAATTAGTTTCGCGGCAAATATACGATTATTGTACGAGAAAACGGACACTTCAGCACAGAAAGAGGGGAGAACTGAACTTTCTTTTTAATCGAAAACTTGCATAAAAATGTGATATTTACTCATGAAATAGAGAAAAAAGTCAAAATGTATCATTCTTATTAGGTATTATGGGCTATTTTGTTACCTTTGCGCCCCCTTATTCCATAGCGTAGAATAAGGTTAAGTGCTAATTAGATTTAACATGAGACTAAAAACAATCCTACTGACCACTGTGGCCACCGGTTCATTTTTGTGCGAGCCTGTCGCTGCTATGCGTGTTGAACCTCCCGCTATTTCTGAAATGGGATGGTTCTCGAAAAAGAAAAAGAAGAGTAATCCCCAAGACAGCGTCAAAGTTGAGAATGAGTATGAGAAACTGACGGGAAGCGATAGTGTCGCTCATCGCGGTATGTTCAATGTGTTCCGGAAGAAGAATGATTACTACTTTGAGATTCCCGCCACTTTGTTGGGATGTGATATGCTGGTAGTAAATAAACTGCAACGAGTACCTTCGGAACTGAATGAGGCCGGAGTGAACCGCGGAACTAACTATGAGAACCAAATGATCCGTTTGGAGCTGGACAAGCCGGCTAATAAATTATTAATCCGTCAAAGTCGGCCCTTGCCTCTTTCGCCATCCGAAGATGCTATCAGCCAATCGGTGAAGGACAACTATATATCTCCGTTAATAGCCGGTTTCAAGATAGAGGCATATAATAATGACTCTACCAGTATGTTGATTAAGGTAAACGATATATATGATGGTACGGAGACAAGTATTAATAACGTATTTACCAATATTAATCTGGGAACATCGGCTATAAAGAACTTATCGAGAATTTTATCCATTAAGTCTTTCGATAATAATGTAGTGGCAACTTCAGAACTCACTACACGTGTCACAGAAGGGACTACTACTATCTACGTGACAGTGGAGGTAAGTTCATCTATCCTGTTGCTTCCCGAAGTGCCGATGACCGGACGTCTGGATAATCCTCGCGTGGGGTATTTTACTAATCCTCTGACTAACTTCAGTGATGGTCAACAACGGGTGAATAAAAAACAATTCATTACCCGCTGGCGTCTTGAACCAAAGCCTGAGGACAGGGAAGCATATCTGCGCGGTGAACTGGTAGAGCCCCAGAAGCCCATTGTATTTTATATAGAAAACTCTACGCCTTATCGGTGGAGGAAGTATATCAAACAGGGAATTGAAGACTGGCAGGTAGCTTTTGAGCGTGCCGGATTTAAGAATGCCATTATAGCCAAAGATATTACCGATGATATGGAGGTGGATATGGATGATGTAAACTACTCTGTATTGACATATGCCGCATCTACCAAGGCAAATGCGATGGGGCCCTCTATTCTTGATCCGCGTTCGGGGGAAATACTTGAGGCTGATATAATGTGGTGGCATAATGTGCTTTCAATGCTTCAGGAGTGGATTACGGTACAAACCGGTGTGGTTCGTCCCGAAGCTCGCGGCGTAACACTGCCGGATAGTCTGATGGGGGATGCTATGCGTTTTGTCGCTTGCCATGAAGTGGGGCATTCACTCGGGTTACGTCATAATATGATGGGTTCTTGGGCTTTTCCTACCGACTCTCTCCGTTCGAAAGCATTTACCGACCGGATGAATTCTACTTCATCATCCATAATGGACTATGCCCGCTTTAATTATGTGGCACAGCCCGGTGACGGTGTGAAAGCTTTGTCACCTCATATCGGACCTTATGATATTTTTGCCATAGAATATGGTTACCGTTGGTATGGCAAACAGACTCCGGAAGAAGAAAAAGGATTGTTGCAGGATTTTCTGGCAAAACATACCGATCGGCTTTACAAGTATAGCGAGGCACAGGATCCCCGGGATGCCGTTGACCCTCGTGCGCAGAACGAGGATCTTGGTGATGACCCCATCCGTTCTTCGCAGTATGGTATTGCCAATTTGAAGCGTATTGTTCCTCAAATAATCCAGTGGACCACTACCGGGGAGAAAGGGCAGACATACGAAGAGGCGTCACGTTTGTATTACGCAGTTATCAATCAATGGAATAATTATCTCTATCATGTGATGGCAAATATCGGGGGTATTTATATTGAGAATACAACCGTAGGTGATGGCGAGAATACTTATACGTTTGTGGAAAAAGAGAAGCAGCAGGCTGCTTTGAAGTTTTTGCTCGATGAAGTATTGTGTTATCCTAAGTGGTTGTTCGATCCGGAGGTTGCACAATATACTTATCTGCTCAGAAATACACCTTTAGGAGTAGTGGAGAATGCACCGACTCAAGTGTTGAAAAATGCACAGTCCTATATTTTTTGGGACTTGCTATCAAATAATCGCCTGATGCGTATGCTTGAGAATGAGTCTGTAAACGGCAGAAAGGCTTTCACAGCCGTGGAAATGATGGATGGTCTGCATAAGGGGATTTTTGCCGTAACCGAGCGTGGCGGCTTACCCGATGTGATGACCCGCAATTTGCAAAAAGGCTTTGTAGATGCATTGATTACTGCTGCTGCCGAAAGCGAAGGAGTGAAGGTGAACAAAAAGTTGACCGATAACCATTTCTTGTTCGATCATCAGGCACCGCTTTGCAGTTGTGACGATCATGCACATCGTTCGGCATACGCCGACCGTATGGGGGCACGCCGTGAACTGAATTTTTATGGTTCTCAGATAAATCGTATTTCCGATGCCATTTCAGTGAAACGGGGAGAGCTGCTCCGCATTAAAGATTTGCTCCAGAGCCGTCTGGGTACATCGGATGTAGCCACCAGATATCATTATAAAGATTTAATTTTGCGTATCAACACTGCGTTAGGCATTTCTAAGTAAATACACCAAAAACACAAAGTTCCCTCTGACAAACACTCAACGATTTTATTTGCTGAGCGAGGGGCTTTGTGTATTTATATAATTAAAGAACAGTTTTCAAAATGAGTATTAATTTTATAGGATGTAACAAATGAAAAGACACGTTTTTATTCTTTTATTGTCTTTTGTCGGAGCATTGACTTCTGCATTTGCCGCCGACAGGCAAGTTCAAGGAGTGGTGATCTCATCGGAAGATAATATGCCGTTGATAGGTGCTTCTGTATATATAAAGGCAGAGGATCTGTCAAAAGACGGCAACTCTCCGACAATGACAGGAGTGATTACCGACATAAATGGTAAATTCAATATTTCAGTACCCGAGGGAGTAACTCGTCTATTCTGTAGCTATGTAGGATATGATGTGCAGGAAATTAAGCTTGTTCCCGGAAAGAATCAATATGAAATAACTCTTTCTCCATCGGCACAAATGCTTGATGCAGTAGTAGTGACCGGTTATCAAACTGTAGAACGTCGTAAACTGACAGCTGCCGTTGGGAAGCTGAACATTTCGGATGAAACTATTGGTGCTGTAAAAAGTATCGATCAGGCATTGGCCGGACAAATTGCCGGACTTTCCGTAACCTCTACTTCCGGTGCACCCGGTGCACCGGCAAAAATACGTATTCGTGGAATTTCGTCATTAAATGGAACTCAGGATCCGTTGTGGGTTCTGGATGGTATTCCATTGGAAGGTACGGATGTACCTCAGTCGGAGATCTTGAATGATATTTCTAATATACAACAGTCGTCTATTGCCGGATTGAATCCTGCGGATATTGAAAATATTACCGTACTGAAGGATGCAGCTGCTACTGCCATTTACGGGGCTCGTGCTGCAAATGGTGTGATTGTGATAACTACTAAAAAAGGAAAAGTAGGGAAGCCGGTGATTAACTTTTCTTCAAAGTTTACTTATATGCCTACACTGAGTTCCAAGCGTTTGAATCTGTTGAACTCTCAGGAGAAAGTAGATCTGGAACTTGAACTGCTCCGTTCTAATTTTGCCTATGGGAATAATAAGGGTGGAGTCTCTAAAATCATTTCCGGCTACGGTCTGACCGATGCATACAAAAACGGGGGCTGGGGAGCATTGACTTCTGAAGCGCAAGCTGATATCAACCGGTTACGGGATACTGAAACCGATTGGAATGATATTCTCTTTCGTGATGCTTTTAATCAGGAGTATAGTTTGAGCCTTTCGGGAGGTAACGAACGTGTAACCTATTATACCTCTATCGGATATTATAAAGAAAACGGTAACGTAAAAGGTGTTGGGTTGGATCGTTTGAATATTGTAGCGAAGACTTCGTATAAAGTCAACCGCATGTTAAAGTTCGGTGCTTCTTTGTTTGCCAACCGTCGTAATAACAAAACTTACCTGACAGATACGTACGGATTAGTGAATCCGGTTTACTATTCACGCAAGGCTAATCCATATTATCAGCCTTTCGACGCAAATGGAAATTACGTGTACGATTTCGATGTACAAAATACTTCTGATACAGATTTAGGTTTTAATATTTTTGAGGAACGTAAAAATACATCGAACGAAGAGACAATCAATGCGATTTCATCTATTTTCGATGCTGAACTGAGATTCAATGATAAGCTGAAGTTTACTACCCAGCTTGGGTTGCAATTAGATAAGGCCTCAAAAGAACAGATTGCCGACCAGGAAAGTTTCTCAATGCGTTTAACCCGTAAGAACAGTAAATATTGGGATTCTGCTTCTCAAAGCAACAAATACTTTATACCGGACGGAGGCGTGCATAAAGCATATGAAAACACGAATTCTCAGATTACCTGGAAGGCAATGGGAGAATATCGGGATAGCTTCAATGATATTCACGAACTGGAAATAATGGTGGGTACTGAATTACGTAAAACCTGGTATGAGACACTCTTTTCCGCGGGATATGGCTTCGACAGACAGACGTTGACCACGAAGCCGGTTATCTTTCCGGACGAAGATCGTGCCAAACAATTTCCACTCCATAAGAAAACGTATAAAGAGAATGCTTATGTTTCTTTCTTCTCCACAGCTTCCTATTCATTGATGAACCGTTATACATTTGGAGGAAGCATCCGTTTTGACGGTTCGGATTTATTTGGTGTCGATAAGAAGTACCGTTATCTCCCTCTGTATTCAATAAGTGGATTATGGCGGTTATCGAATGAACCTTTCATGCAGGGAGCCAGAAAGTGGATGGATAATCTTGCATTCCGTGCTTCATATGGTATTCAGGGAAATATAGATAAAAACACTTCTCCTTTCTTGTTGGGCAAATATGTGGTAGACAATATTTTACCGGGTGGATCCGAACATATGATCGATATAAACTCGGCTCCGAACAAGAAACTTCGTTGGGAGAAAACTCAATCCGTGAATGTTGGGTTTGATTTCTCGGTACTCAATCAGGCAATTAACCTGAGTGTGGATTATTACTATCGTAAAGGTACAGATCTGATCGGAAGACAAATGTTGCCTCTTGAAACCGGTTTTGTTTCGACCAGTGTCAATTGGGCGAGTATGACTAATAAAGGTGTGGAAGTATCTCTTTCCACACGAAACGTTGCTACCCAAAATTTCTCATGGTATACGAACTTCAACTTTGCCTACAATAACAACAAGGTATTGCAGGAAGCTATTCCGGAGGCTCAGACTACTCCGGGGCGTGAAGGATATCCGGTCAGTGCTATTTTTGCGATAAAGACTGCCGGATTGGATGAGGATGGTTATCCTCTGTTCTATGATAAAGAAGGGAAGAAGGTTACTTTGAAAGAACTGTATCGCTTACAGGATCCTTATGGATTAGGTTTTACGGTTAGTTCGGATGTAACTCCGGCAGAAGAACGTGGATTTTATTCATATATGGGCTCGGGAGATACTCCTTATACCGGTGGTCTGATCAATACATTCAGTTATAAAAACTGGGAATTGACAGCGAATTTATCCTTTAATTTAGGAGGATATGTACGTACGACCCCTTCCTATAACTCTATCAATTTTGATCGGGGACAGAATGTGAATCGTGACATTTTGGATCGTTGGACTCCGGAAAACACCGACGGACATTTACCGGCATTGATTACCAGTGAAAAACGTGCTGATGAGTATTATTGGTATGATCAAAAGAGTGATATATATCGGCATCTGGATATTTGGGTGAAGAAGCTGAACTATTTCCGTTTGCAGAATCTGCGTTTAGGTTATCGTTTACCGGAGAAAATGACCAAAGCTTTGGGAATGGGATCAGCTTCGGTAGCTATTGAAGGACGTAATCTACTTGTATTTGGTTCAAGCTACAAGAATTTCCTCGATCCGGAATCAATGTACAATCCGTATGCACCGCCCATTCCTAAATCAGTTACGTTTAGCTTGAATTTGAATTTTTAATCATTAAGCAGAAAAAAGAAGATGAAAAAAATATATGTTTTGACTTTGTTGAGTTGTCTGTTGATGCTATCTGCCTGTGATAGTTATCTGGACATAAAACCGGTGGGAAGCGTGATCCCCCAAACTGCTGAAGAGTATCGCGCTTTATTGGCGCGTGCTTATCTGAATGTACCGAAGGACCGCGGACAAGCTTGTTTCCGTTCAGACGAGATGATGGTGAATGATAATGAATACGACCGGAATTCATTCGGAGACATCGAACGTTGGAATGATGTTTCTCCGTTTCCGGGAACGAGTCAGTTTACCTGGTCCAATTTCTATAATGTACTTTTTATAGCTAACCAATTGATCGAGAATGAAAAAGAAATTACAGAGGGTACTCCTGAAGTAGTGAACCAGCTGGTGGGGGAGGCTTATCTGCTTCGTGCTTATATGCATTTTGTTTTGGTAAACTTACATGGTCAGCCATATACTAAGCCTGGAGCCTTAAGTTCAAAGTCAGTACCTTTGAAGTTGGATACGGATATTGAAAAGACATTAGGACGCAATACTGTAGAAGAAGTTTATATTTCTATTTTGTCAGATATCGAACGGGCTCGTGAACTGATAAACAAAGAAGAATGGGAAACAGTTTTCTCTTACCGGTTCAGCGTTTTGGCAGTAGATGCATTGCAGTCTCGTGTCAGCCTATATATGGGTGAGTGGCAGAAATGTCTGGAATCTGCCGAAGCAGTATTAGCAAAAAAATCTGTTCTTGTTGATATGAACGAAGACTCCTTTGTTCTGCCTAATCATTTTGAATCAGTTGAAACCATAACGGCATTGGAGCAAGTTATGAGTTCAGTGGTCAATAACGCCGCATGGGCTCCTGCCTCTTTTCTTACTATTTATCAGGAAGGTGACAGGAGATTGGCTGCCTATTTTGCTGCTCCCGATGAAAATGGAAATCGAAAGAGTTCTAAAGGAGGGAAAAGAGATTACTCCTGTACTTTCCGTGTAGGTGAACTTTATCTCAATGCAGCCGAGGCTGCTGCGCGTCTGGACAAATTGCCGCAGGCACGTACACGTCTTTTGGAACTGATGCAGAAACGTTACACTCCCGTAGCTTATGTTGAGAAAAAAAATGCTGTGAATACAATGGATAAAGATGCTTTGATTGGTGAAATATTGAATGAACGTGCCCGTGAACTTGCTTTTGAGGGACATCGCTGGTTTGACCTTCGTCGTACTACGCGTCCACGGATTGTGAAAGTCCTCCAAGGCGAAACCTATATACTGGAACAGGATGATCCGCGCTATACGATTCCTATTCCGAAAGATGCTATTGCTGCCAATCCGGGATTAGCCAACTAATACACATGAAGATCTAAAAAAGCACACACAAACCAAGCCGCAGAGTCTATAAAAAGACTTTGCGGCTTTTTTTATTTGTAATTTATCGCTGTGCCCTAATAAATAGCTTACGTTAGTATTGATTTAGAATGAAACTTTACTTGTCAGAAAAGTAATTATCTCCTTTCAGAATATATGAACGGAATTCAGGGGATACAAATTGAATGTTTTATTTATATGTCTGCAAATTAGATGATTAAAATGCTTTGTTGCTTGTCGGTCAAAGCCTTGTTTTAACACAGTGTTAAAGCAAGGCTTTTGATGATAAAGAAGAAGTTTTTTAAGTGCAAAAGATTTATTCTTTGTATTAAAGAATAGAATTCTTTAAGAATGGTATTAACATTGTTAATTGGGAATCTTTCCGAAATTAGGAATCACGTTATTCTATTTTTATAGTATAAATGTTGATGTGAAAAAATCACTATTAAAGTCAGCTTTATATAACTTATTTAAGGCATATAAATAAAAAAGGAGTACCGCCGTACTCCAACCTTTGTTAACCTTAAAATCTAATACTATGAAAAACACAATGCAAATATACACACGATAAATTAATCTGCAAACTATCCAAGAAAAAAAGCATGCTTTATAACATAATTTAAACAAATCAGAATCTATCGCAGCTATCTAAATAAGTTTTTTCACATTGTTTTTGTACAGAAAGAGCATATATGTAGGTATTGTTTTGCTTTATTTTCTTTACGAAGATGTGACCCGTATATTGGGTAAGTTACCTATTCCAACTTTTCCAGATAGATGTCTCTAAGTTCTTGCAGCCTAATATTCCTTATTTTCCAATCCATGTGTATACGCTATTTCCCGGATTTTCATTCTGGCAGATGTTCAGCATTTCTTCCGGTTGTTTAATACTCGTTTAATCATACTGCGTTGTTTGTCGTCCATAAATAAATATTCCTTGCAATATTGTAATTCGATGTCAGTTATGCGTTTGCTGATAAAAGTGATAATGCGATGGGATGTTCTTTCTCAAAGATTCCCTCGTTCATGGCATACAATAATTGGGTAATATGTGATTTTACTGTTTTCATGTACTTCTGAATTTTGTGCAAAAATAAGGGATTTTTCTGCCAAATTGAGGCATAGTTGTATTTTTGTATGTCAACGGCTTGTATAAACATATATTCGTATGGAGTGTTATAAACAGAAGTTGGTGAAATGGAAACATTATTGTATCTTTATCACCTGTAACAGTATACAGGAAGGAGTTTGAATTATGGAGTTGCGTACAGTCGATGTCACTCGTTACATTATGCCGCTGCGTGAGGGTGGTTCTCTACCGGCGCTGGCCGAAGCTGATGATGGTTTTAAATATGTTGTTAAGTTTCGGGGTGCAGGGCACGGAACTAAAGCACTGATAGCAGAATTGATTGGTGGTGAGATTGCACGGATGTTGGGCTTTCGTCTGCCGGAGTTGGTCTTTTTGAATTTAGATGAAGCTTTTGGACGTTCGGAAGGCGACGAAGAGATACAGGACTTATTGCAGGGAAGCCGGGGATTGAATCTGGGCTTGCATTTTCTTTCAGGCGCTTTACCATTCGATCCGGTTGTTACTGAGATCGACGGCAAACTGGCGTCACAGGTTGTATGGCTGGATGCGTTATTGACTAATGTGGACCGTACCACGAAAAATACCAATATGCTTATGTGGCATAAAGAGTTGTGGCTGATAGATCATGGTGCCTCTCTCTTTTTTCAGCATTCATGGGTCAATTGGCACAAACATGCAATGAGTCCTTTTACTCAGATTAAAGATCATGCTCTATTGCCGCAAGCCGATAAGTTGGAGGAGGTGGATGCCGAATTTCGGGTATTACTGACATCGGAGAAGATTCGTGAGATCGTAAATTTGATTCCGGATGACTGGGTGGAGTGGCGTGACAAAAATGAAACTCCCCAAGATATCCGTGATATCTATTACCAATTTCTTATAGAAAGGATAGAACATTCTGAAACGTTTGTAAAAGAAGCAAAACATGCCAGAGAAGCATATTTATGAATACGCCGTTATCCGGATTGTTCCGAAAGTGGAACGTGAGGAGTTTATCAATGTTGGAGTTATCCTGTTTTCCAAACAAGCATGCTTTATCAGGATGCGTTATGATATCAATGAAAAAAGGCTGAGGCTATTTGCACCGGAACTTGATATTGATTCTTTCCGTGAACATCTGGAGGCTTTTAGCAAAATTTGTGCCGGTTGCCGTACAGGAGGAGCTATTGCCCAATTGGAAATCCCGGAACGTTTTCGATGGTTGACTGCACACCGGAGTTCGTGTATTCAAACTTCAAGACCTCATGTGGGTTACTCCGATGATCTGGAGGAGACATTGGAGCGATTGTTCCGGGAATTGGTACTTTAATGCTTTTATCCTTTTGCCTCCTGATACATAAATCGTTTGATGCTCTTCTTCGCAGTTTTCTCAAATTCTTCGAAGTGAATCTTTATTTTAGTAATCTGGCAATAAGAGGGTAATTGCTGATTGAGTTCAATCCGGTTGGTTTCCATCATCCTTTCAATATCTGTTTGTGATAGTCCATGTGCAAAGGCATCATCGAAATCAGGGTAGATTAATGCCACAAGTTTATCTTTCTGGAGCAGGACTAATGATTCGGATACATAAGGCATGTTGTTGAATTTACTTTCTATTTCTTCCGGATAAATGTTCTGTCCGCTTGAAGTTAGTAACATGTTTTTACTTCGTCCACGTACTGTGACATACCCCTCCGAATCCATTGTGCCCAAATCTCCGGTATGAAGCCATCCGTTTACATCGATGATTTGTGAAGTCGCTTCCGGATTTTTGTAGTACCCCAACATTAGGTTCATACCCTTACAAATGATCTCTCCGGCAATGCTTTTCGGATCAGGGGAGTCGATTCTCACTTCCATACGGCTGGTTGCTTTTCCGCACGAAGCCTGTTTCAAGGTTTCCCAGCGACTTGAGCAGATAATGGGCCCACATTCTGTCATGCCATAAGCAATGGTGTATGGAAATCCTATTTGTTTAAGGAAGGCTTCCACTTCTGCATTGAACGGAGCTCCTCCGATAATAATCTCATCAAAATTCCCTCCGAAGATTTCCATGGCGGCCTGTCGGGCAGCAGCTTTAATTTTATCATTAACAATAGGTACTCTCAGCAGCAACTTACCTATTTTATTATCCAGTTTGGGGAGAATATCTTTTTTAATAATCTTCTCCACAATCAAAGGTACACAAGCAATCACTTTCGGTTTGATTTCGGCAAATGATTGTGCGATGATCTTAGGAGACGGCATACGCGTCAGGAAGTAAAGATGTGCCCCCGCAGAGAATCCGTAAAGAAAATCGTAGACCATACCGAATACGTGTCCCATGGGAAGCATCGAAACAATATGATCACCTGGTTTCACAGGGAGCATTTCGTGGCAATAGGCAATGTTTGACCAAAGACTACGATAGGGTAACATCACCCCTTTAGAATAGCCTGTTGTTCCTGATGTGTAATTGATAACGGCCAATTCTTCCGGCATATCTTTACGATAAGAGATGTGTTCCGGACGAAAATTCTTGGGATATCGTTGTCCGTATATTTTGTTGCGGTGCTCATGTGCGTACGTCAGTTTATTGTTGCGTGACACAAGTGGGGCAAAATCTGTTAAAGAAGATATACCTTCAAGTAGCGGCATCCGGTCTTCATTAAGGTTTTCCCATACCTGATCACCTACAAAAAGTAACTTTGCTTCGGAATGATTGACAATGTTATGGATATTATCAGCCTTGAATTCGTGCAAAATGGGAACAATAACTGCACCATAAGTCACAGTAGCCAAAAAGGTTACGGCCCAATGAGCGCTGTTGCGCCCGCAGACGGCAATTTTATCTCCAGGCTGAATACCGGCCATTTCTAATATGATGTGAAATTTGGCTATTTTACGGGCTACATCCTTATATTGAAGGGTGATTCCTTTGTAGTCTGTCAGGGCGTTTGCATCCCAGTTTTTTATGATGCTTTGTTCAATATAACCAATGAACCGTTGTTCTTGTTCCATTTTGTAATTTTGCACATTCAGTTAAAAACTGCGCAAAATTAATATTCTATTAACGGAAACCGAATTCTTTCGTAAAGTTTTACGTTAAATTAACGGAGGGATAGATAACTATATTTATTGATTATCTAAAATAGGAGGAACACAGAGATACGTTCTACCAATATCGAAAATGATATGTGGATTTTACGTTCTCTGTGTTTCGTGTCATAACTTTCTATTCATTTTCAACCGCTTCTTTCTTATTTTTTTCTGAGATCAGCAACAGTTTGTCTCCTACGTGTAATTTTAGTGTGCCGTTGGGGATAAGAAATTCATCACCACGTTTTACGATCATTACTAAAGTACCTTTGGGTAAATTCATATCTTTCAGAGTGTCCGCCTCATTCAACATTTCCGTAGTGATGGTCATATCCGAAAGATCAGTATCTATTTCTTCAGGAAGTTCTACACCAAAGTCATTTCCGGTCTTTTCGAGTGGAGTGGACAGATGTAACAAGCGGGCTACAAACGAGACACTTGTTCCTTGCACAATTAATGAAACGATTGTAATGAAGAATACGATATTGAAAATCATATTCGATCCTTCCACGTTTGCCACGACCGGATAAGTTGCAAAAATGATGGGCACAGCTCCCCGCAGACCTACCCACGAAACAAACAGACGAGATTTTAAAGTAATTTTTCTAAAAGGTAACAGACAAAGGAATACGCTTAATGGTCGTCCGATAACGATCATGAATACTCCGATAAGTAATGCTACAATAGCAACTTCAAGCATTTCGTGCGGATTGACAAGTAGTCCCAGCATGAGGAACATGATGATTTGGAATAACCACGTGAGTCCGTCCATAAACGTTGCAATTTCTTTCCGAAAGGTTATTTTATGGTTACCTACCATCATACCGGCAATGTATACAGCCAAATATCCGTTGCCGCGGAGCAGGTCGGTGATGGCAAAAGTAAAGAATACAAATGACAGTAACAGAATGGGATAAAGTGACTGGTTATCGATATTTATTTTATTAAGAATCAGTATTGCCAGCTTTCCCAGTATATATCCGGCGGCTGCGCCTACCAGAAACTGGATGATGAATGAGCCGATAATGGTGCCTGTACCCATACCATCCGATTGGATGAACTGTATCAGGACAATGGTCAGCATATAAGCCATCGGGTCGTTGCTTCCGCTTTCCAGTTCAAGCATGGGACGCAGATTATGTTTCAGATTCATCTTCTGTGAACGGAGGATAGCGAATACAGAGGCGGAATCGGTGGACGACATGGTAGATGCAAGCAGTAGGGAAGTAATCAGCGGGAAATGGATATTCGTCCAACCCATTCCGGAAAGGTACCAAATGAACAGACCTGTAAAAAGAGCTGTGAGGAATACTCCTACAGTAGAAAGTACAATTCCCGGTGACAGGATGGGACGGATTTCTTTGAACTTAGTATCCATACCACCGGAAAACAAGATGACGCTAAGAGCTACCATACCTATAAATTGAGCGACTTTGGCGTTGTGGAACTGTAGTCCTAGACCGTCGCTTCCGAAAAACATGCCTACGAGAAGAAATAATAATAAAGCGGGTACTCCGAAACGATAGCCGGTTTTTCCGACAACAATGCTAACGAATAGTAAGATAGAACCAATGAGTAGAATGTTTTCTGCGGTAAATATCATAAGCAATGAGTGCTGAAGGTTATTAATTTGTTATTTTACATTTCACTGTGCGAAGTTACTTAAATTATGTAACAAATAGAAATCCTCTTTGGATGTATTTATGTCCCAAATTGCCGTAAAATAGTTTAAAAATGTTATTTTTGCAGCCAAAATAATATCATTCTATATCTATATGGATTCAAATCATCTTTCTCCTTTACGTAAGGGCGTGGTAGGAGTACAGTTTCTTTTTGTGGCTTTTGGCGCTACTGTTCTCGTACCTTTATTGGTCGGACTTGACCCCTCTACAGCCTTATTTACGGCCGGTATCGGTACACTTCTTTTTCATTTGGTAACAAAGGGGAAAGTTCCTATCTTCCTGGGCAGTAGCTTTGCGTTTATTGCTCCCATTATTAAAGCAACCGAATTATACGGACTCGCCGGCACGCTTTCCGGAATGGTGGGGGTTGCATTGGTATACTTTGTCATGAGTGCTTTGGTCAAATGGCAGGGAATCAGACTGATTGAACGCCTGTTCCCTCCGGTGGTTATTGGTCCGGTAATTATCTTGATCGGGCTTTCACTTGCCGGAACCGGAGTCAATATGGCAAAAGAAAACTGGACTCTTGCATTACTTTCATTACTGACTGCCGTGGTTGTATCTATCCGTGCTAAAGGATTATTGAAGCTAATACCTATCTTTTGCGGAATTATCGTGGGGTATGTTGCCGCATTAGTCTTTTATGATGTCGACCTGTCGGGAGTGAGAGATGCAGCATGGTTGGGCTTTCCGCAGTTTGTATTTCCTAAGTTCTCCTGGGAGCCTATTTTGTTTATGATGCCGGTAGCGATTGCTCCGGTGATAGAACATATCGGTGATGTGTATGTAGTAAATACTGTAACCGGAAAGGACTATGTGAAAGACCCCGGATTGCATCGAACGCTCTTGGGAGATGGTTTGGCCTGTCTTTGTGCAGGCTTGTTGGGAGGTCCTCCTGTGACTACATATTCGGAAGTAACCGGAGCGATGTCACTTACCAAGGTGACAAACCCTCAGGTTATACGAATTGCTGCGGTCACGGCAATCCTGTTTTCAGTGATCGGCAAAGTCAGTGCTTTGCTAAAGTCTATCCCTTCGGCTGTATTGGGAGGAATCATGCTGCTTCTTTTCGGTACGATCGCTTGTGCGGGAATTGCCAATCTTGTCAATAATTGCATTGACTTGAGCCGGACGCGCAATATCATAATTGTTTCTCTGACCTTGACAATAGGTATAGGCGGAGCCGTGTTGACATGGGGAGAGTTTTCATTGTCAGGAATCGGTCTCGCTGCATTGGTAGGAGTAGGGTTGAACCTGGTGCTCCCGAGAGAAGAGTGATAAACGATGAAGGGTAAACGATAAACCGGTTGTGTGCCATGGGCAAGAGTCCTCCGTTTATCGTTTACTGTTCATCATTTACCGTTCATATCATGCCAGGAACCTTGCAATATCTTCGTCTGCTGTGCTGATACCTCCGATTCCGAAGTTATCGATCAGTACCTGTTTTACGTTAGGTGATAAGAATGCAGGAAGTGTCGGGCCCAAATGAATCTTTTTCACCCCAAGTGCTAACAAAGCCAGCAGAACAATAACGGCTTTTTGTTCATACCACGCAATGTTATAAACGATTGGCAGATCATTGATATCTTTTAGTCCGAATACTTCCTGCAATTTCATAGCGATGATAGCGAGCGAATAACTGTCATTACACTGTCCGGCATCCAGTACTCGGGGAATGCCGTTGATGTCTCCTAAAGGCAACTTATTATATCGATATTTGGCACATCCTGCTGTCAGGATCACTGTATCTGCGGGAAGTTTCTCTGCAAACTCTGTGTAATAACTGCGACTTTTCATTCGGCCGTCACATCCGGCCATGACGAAGAACTTGCGGATAGCACCGCTTTTTACTGCTTCTACCACCTTATCGGCCAATGCGATTACTTGGTCATGGGCGAATCCGCCTACAATCGTACCGTTTTCTATTGCTACCGGTGGTTGGCAACGTCGTGCATGTTCAATGATGATGGAGAAGTCTTTGGGCTTTCCGTCTTTACGTTCGGGGATGTGGATAGCACCTTCCAAACCGGTAGCTCCCGTTGTGTAAATCCGATCTTTATAAGTGGCATTCGGGCGAGGTGGAACGATGCAATTGGTAGTGAAGAGGATGGGACCGTTGAAACTCTCAAATTCCTCTTTTTGCTTCCACCAGGCATTGCCGTAGTTTCCTGCTAAATGCTTGTATTGCTTCAGCCGGGGATAATAATGTGCCGGCAGCATTTCACTGTGGGTATAAATGTCTATACCGGTACCTTCTGTTTGCTGTAGCAATTCTTCTATATCTTTCAGGTCATGCCCGCTGACAAGGATACCCGGATTGTTCCGGACGCCAATATTCACTTCAGATATTTCCGGATTTCCGTAATGATTGGTGTTGGCAGTATCAAGCTGGGCCATTGCCTGTACCCCATAATTTCCGGTAGTGAGTGTGAGGGCTATCAGTTCATCTACCGTAATATCTTCGCGGGTCAGTTCTGCCAGTGCGTGTTGCATAAAAGCAAATATTTCCGGGTTTTCGTATCCTAAGTTATAGGCATGTTCTACATATGCCGCCATACCTTTAATGCCATAGTGAACCAGTTCTTTCAGTGAACGGATGTCTTCGTTCGGAGTGCGAAGTACGCCTACAGTTTGGGCTTTTTCTTCAAACTCTGATTCATCGCCATACCAGGTACATTCATCGGGGACGGACTCGATAGTAACCTGACTACCTAAATCTTTTTTAAGTTCGAGGCCCTTCTTTATTTTTTCAATAATGGCCCGTTTGTCAAAATTGGCGTTTGTAATAGTGACAAACAAGGCATCGAAGATGAACTTATCTGCCTGGGCAGAAGAACGTCCTTCTTTGCGTAATGCCTCGTTGTAGACTGCGATTCCGCGTACAACAAAAAGCAAGAGGTCTTGCATATTGGCTACTTCGGGAGTTTTCCCGCATACTCCGCTAAGGATACAGCCTGTACCTTTTGCGGTTTCCTGACACTGATAACAGAACATACTCATAATTCTTACGTATTAATTGGTTTCTTAATTGAAGGCAAAGATAGGTGGAGGATTTGAGGTAGTTCTGTAACCAATGTTACAAACAATAGAAAAAAGATTGGAGATTTTATTGTATCAACTGCATTAAATCTTCTTTTCTCAGGATATGCACTAATTTCCGGTCTGTTCTGATCAGGCCATCATCCTGCATGTGTGCCAGTTCGCGTGCCAGTGAGGGGCGTGACACTCCGAAATAATCGGCCAATTCTTGCTGTGAGCGATCGAGTAGTATAGGATTTCCCTCCTGCTGTTTTGAAATCCGGAGTAGGTACGAGGCCAGTTTTTGCCGGATCGTCTTGAAAGACATAAAAAATAGTTTGTCGGCAAGTGTCCGGGCATAATTGGCCGAAAGGTTCATATAGTTTTCTAAGAATCTCTCATTTCTCCGGAATAGCTTCAGTACACTTTCTTTAGGAATTTCAAAAATCTCAGTAGCTTCGTTTGCTGTGACCTCTACCGGGTAACGATTGTCGGCACCAAACAAGAAAAGTGGGGCTATCGCACGAGGGGCGATAATATCTTCCACTTTAATCAGCCTGCCCGAATAATCGATCATTTCTCCCCGGACACTGCCCTTTAGCAATATCATCAGCCGGTTGCATACGTCACCTTGTCTGGCAAGAATGTCACCTTTACGGAACATACGGAGGTGAGAAACGATTCCGTCAAAGTCACGGGATAGCGTTTCGGGCGAAATTCCGTGGAATAAAGGGTTGTTAGCAAGATAGGTCATGGCTTTAAAGATTGAATTGATATATTATTAATAACAGGAATCTTTTCTCATTGTTTGCCGGCAACTGTTGCTATTGCGTTGCTAATAATACTGATATGGCATTTTGGAAACAATGGTTTTACTTAAATTTCAGCACAAATTTAGTTTCTTTACCCGGTAATAAGGTGATGCTTCCTCCGGACAGACGCATGATCTGGCGAGAGATACTAAGTCCGATGCCGCTACCTCCCTCTTTGGTCGTAAAGAATGGGATGAAGATATGGTCTGCTATTTCCGGGGGAATGGCGGGACCATTGTTCTTGATCTCTATCAGTACCTCTTCCGAATCGTTACAACGGGCACTGATTTCTATTTTTCCGCCAGCTTGTGTACCGATAGCTTGAATTGCATTTTTGAGCAGATTGATGACAACTTGCGAGATCAGATTTTCATCGGCATAAACAATTAAGTCGGCAGGAGAAATATTTGTATGAAACGTGATATTTTCGCAAGTGTTCTGATGCCGTGCCAGTTCTACCATGCGATCGATGAAGGCTTTTACATAAAACAAAGATGGTTCGGGAGTGGGGATACGGGTAAAACGTCGATAAGACTCTACAAAAGCTAATAACCCTTTCCCTGTAGTGCTGATGGTCTGGAGACCGTTGCGTATTTCTTCGTCATGGGTATCGGAAAGTGAGAGCAGGGTATCGCTCAGTGAAGTGATGGGAGTTACCGAATTCATTATTTCGTGAGTCAATACACGCGTCAGGCGTATCCATGAATCAATTTCCTTTTCGTCCAATTCACTGTTGATGTCGCTGAGGGCGAGGATGCGTAAATGTTCTTTGCGTATTGTAATATCCGATACGCGAATGGAAAGATTGACTGTGCCCCGTTCATTATTAAAAGTTATCTGTAGTTTTTCTCCGGTACGGCAGAATTCCACCTTTTGCATCAATGTCACATCTACTTTACTCAGTTGGCGGATGTGAGTAAGTACATTCAATCCTAACAGACGGAGTGCTTCGTTATTTTTTTGATAGATGGCTCCGTTATCGTTGAGCACTAATACTCCTGTGTTTATACAGTCAAGAATAAGTTCATAGTACTTCTCTTGTTGTGCTGTTTCTGATTTTACATTATATAATATGTGTCCCACCCGGTTCAGTGCACGATTGATGTCCCGGGTTTCGGGTGTGGTGTTTTCTTCCGGGAAGTGAATGGCATTGTCGTTGTTCTCAAGCGCATCGATCATGAAAAGAACCCGCTTGGTATGGATGCGGTATAGAGATAATTGCCACCAGATGCTGAAGATTAAAAAACAGAGGCTCAATATCATCCAAACGAAGTCTCTGTTTGAGTAAAACAGAGCCGCTGTTATGGCAAAACAGAGGCTCACTCCAAGGCGGAACCAATATCGTTCGGTAAGTAGTCTGATGTGAGTCTTCATAAGCCGAACTTTTTCATTTTATTGTATAGTGTCTGGCGGGTGATTCCCAATTGGGAAGCTACTGCCGAAAGGTTGCCTCCGCATTTATCCAATGCCTTCCGGATCATGGCTTTTTCCATCTCCTCAAGTGTGGAAGCTTCGGTTTGCTGTATTTCTGTTTTTTGTACCAATTGAAACATTTCGGCAGGTATCGAATTGCCGTCACAGATGATGACTGCTTTTTCGATGGCATGTTCCAGTTCCCGGATGTTGCCGTACCAGGAGTGTGCGGTCAGCTTTTCACAAGCAGATGCAGTCAGGCTGATGGGAGCTTTGTCGTATTGTTTACAGAAACGTGTAATGAAGCGTTCGGCCAGTGGGACAATATCTTCCCTGCGATTACGCAAAGGCGGAATCTCTACATGAATGGTGTTGATACGGTAAAGTAAGTCTTCGCGGAACTCTCCTTTATCAACCATTCCCTGTAGATTCCGGTTGGTAGCACAAATCAGCCGGATATCTACAGGAACAGGTTCGTTACTACCTACCCGTACGATACTTCTTTGTTGGATGGCTGTCAACAGTTTGGCTTGCAGGTGGTAGGGGAGGTTCCCGATTTCGTCAAGAAAGAGAGAACTATGGTTGGCTGCTTCAAATTTACCCGTGCGGTCGGCATGTGCATCGGTAAAAGAACCTTTCACATGTCCGAAAAGCTCGCTTTCGAATAAAGACTCGGTAATTGCCCCCATGTCTACGGAGACCATCGTTTCTTTATAACGGGATGACAGGGCGTGAATCTCCCGGGCGAGCATTTCTTTTCCGGTGCCGTTTTCTCCCGTAATCAATATGTTGGCATTGGTTGTAGCTACTTTTTCTACCAGCATGCGAAGTTGTTGCATAGCACTGCTTTTACCCCAGTACATGGCAGCTATAGAAGGATTTTCTTTCTTTCGGTTTTTCTTTTTGCCTTCTTTGACCTGTGAAGCAGCGTTTAGCAGAGTCTCGACTAACTTTTGGTTATCCCATGGCTTTACGATAAAGTCGGTAGCGCCCTCTTTGATACCTCGTACAGCTAAATCAATATCGGCGTATGCGGTGAAAAGTACTACCGGGAGATTGGGGTATTGGCGTTTGATTTCGTGCAACCAGAATAGGCCCTCGTTGCCGTTGTTGATGCCGGAAGTGAAATTCATGTCCAATAAGACGACTTCCGGATTTTCTTCTCTCAGAACAGATGACAAGCTGACTGGTGAAGAGAGGGTGATGGCTTTCGAAAAATGATTTTTCAGTAATAGCTGCACTGCTGTCAGTACTCCTTTGTTATCGTCAACAATGATAATGGTTCCCATTTAGAAGATTGAAATTTAATTGTTAGCGGCAAAGTTAATAACAATTCTCTATTACAGAGGATCAAAATGAATCTAAATCCGGGAAATATCTTATTATCTCCCCTCCTGACAGGAGAAAGAGGGGAGATAAAATTTTATCTTTTGTTTATGTCGTTATAGCCACTGGAATTTTAATCCGAAAGATAGGCTTAAATAGTCACGTGCCCGTAAGTAACGGTTTGTGGCACGGCTTATCAGCAGCAAGTCGCAAGTACTCAATTCATAAAAGAGTGTGACAGACTTGGTAAAGAAACGGCGGTCTTTATCTATGTTATAGGTTAACCGTTGTCCCAGAAAGATGTGGGTACGGATTTTGGAAGAGAAGCCATAGTACCCTTCCGGATAGCGGCTGGGTTCTTTTACCCAGAACTCGTGTCCGAATACCGTATTAAAGTAGAGCCCGCATGACAGAGGTTCCGTAGAAAAGCCTTTCCCCAACTCAAGACTCCAAGGCATATAGTTTTGCTTGAGGGTCATAGTCAGTTTCGTGCGATGTGAGTCATGTTTGGGAATAAATCCCAGAAAAAGGTCGGTTTCCCACTGATCCCTCCGTCCGTAATCCCATCCGGTTCCGAAAGAGAACATGCCCATATTTCCGGCAAACTGTATTTTATTGTGAGTCGGTATCAAAGAGTTCCATCCTTTCCGGAAACGGTGGATGCGTTTATCATATTTGCTGGGCTCCGATTTGGAGACCAGAACAGTATCTTCGGTTTCTTCTTCATCACTTTTGTCTGCCTGTGCCAAAGCGTCTTCCGGACAAGACAAGAATAGTGCCAATACAGTGTAAAGAGTGTATTTAAAATTCAACCACTTCATAATCATATCCTTCAGGTTTTATGGTGAATACTAAATAACTGCGGTTTTTCATACAATTGCTGCCGTAATACATTACTCCGTCCTCAAATACATCCGAAGCACTGATACGATGCTCATGGGCTACAGTACAGAATTGCAGGGCTGGAAATTGACGTATATACATTTGAAAGATCTTGGCTACATTGTTATTAAACTGGTCGCACAAAGGGCGGGCATGCATGCAAAATACCGTCTTGTCAAACTCGTCCGAACGTTCTGTCAATTCCGCTTCGATAAAATTGAAATCCGGAATCGGATCGGAGTAATCATATTCCATTGCATTCGTATTGAGGCATACAAACTTTACTCTTCCTGCGATAAATGAAAAATTAGTATCTCCAAATATCTTCCTGAATGCTTCTTCTCCTGTTCCCAAACAGTCATGATTACCAATCAAGGCGACATACGGCACATTTAGTTTGTTCATGATATCTCTTTGCCATAGAAATTCGTCTGTTAGTCCGAAATCGCTCAGATCGCCTCCATGCACTACAAAGTCGATGTCGTTTCGTTTATTTACGGCATTTACAAAGTCTACTGTCTCGTCATACCATCGTTGCGAGTCACCCATAGCTATAAAGCGGATAGTGGTCTTATTCAGACATTTGGCTTCTATTTTTTCAATGTTTTTGTTATTAATATCTCTTTCGCCTTTGATTTTGACATCGTAGGGATGGTAGTCTATCATGTCGCAACCGGTAAGTAACAAGCAAGAGAGAAAGATTCCGATCATTCCTTTTTTCTTATCCATAAACTATTCTTTTGAATTGAAAACTCGATGCAAAGATAGAGTTTTCTTCTCGATAAGCAAATATTGTTGTCTGCAAAGAGTGAGAGCCTGATTGAATTTCGCCCGATAAAACCAATTTAAATCCACACTTTCCGATTGACATTATGGAAGTAATATCCTAAAATCCATATCAAGAAATTGCAAAAAGTCTTTTTAGACTAACTGTTCATTTCTCTAAAAACAGTGAAACAGGAGTGAATCGGCAAGTCATATATAAATATTGGGACTGTTTATTGTCTGAAATCCGAAAGCCGTCAACAGGAAGTTAACATCGTAAAAACAAAGAACAGACTTCTTGGCGATAGAAAGTTAATATCCTGAAAGCAAGAAGTTAACTTCCTGCTTTCAGGATATTAACTCTCAGAAAGAAAATCAAGGGCAAGCCGTAGGAAAGAGAATAAATCGCCCCTTAAAAAAGAGCATTTTCTTTTGGAATCCAATCACAAATGAACATTATGCGAATATCATTTTAAAATCACATTGCTGTTTTGGCTTTTTATTTTATTGAAATGTTGTCTAATATCCTTTCATTGTGATCAAAATATCGCCAAAATGCAAGATCTGTGAATTATGCTATTGCAAAATCCACGTGTTTTTATTCGATCCGTCTTCCTCGGACCTTAAAAAAGCGTTTCTCCGCATTTCTAAAATACAAAATGACAGATTGTAAGTGATCGTGAAAAACAGGTTGTATTACCTCATCAAGTCGGCATGATGTGTGGCAAATTATTTTTTAAATCATCACTATGATCGAATAAAAAGATAAAAAACCTTGTTAATATATTTAAAAGATGTATTTTTGTAAAAACACACAATTTGCACATGATTATGTTATACAATAAAGACTCTATTTATAACTTGAAAGTGACCGGAACTATGGTTGTGGGAGACCAGCATTATTATTTGGTAGAAGAATGTGGAATGAAATATCGTGTTAAGATGCTTCCTTTTCAACAGAAACAACCTTTACCCAAAGAAATAAAATGTATTGTACATGATTATGATGCTGATAATTCACCTCTCTTTATACAGCATAAAGGGGATATTTCCCGCTCACTTTATACGATAGGTAATACTTATCCGTTTGTGGTACACAAAAAGTTGAGTTCCATGTCGGGTCATTGTAGTAATTATTATGGTTCTGACACAAACGGGCTGCGTGCTTTTATTCAGGCTCCGGTTGACAAGCAACTTACTTTGGGGCGGAATATCCGTTGTACGGTGAAACATATTGATTCGGAAGGCAATCTCAGTGTGGCGCTTGCGGACTATGATATGGATACCGAAACTAATTTTCTGACTTATGCGCAATTGATGCGCAATGTTTCGGCAGAAACATTGCCTGTCGATATACAGTTGGACACATTGCGGGCAGAACCGGATAAAAATAAGAAATTGGTGCAGATGTTGGCACAGTATGATAGTCATGCCGGAGAGTGGGTATTATCGTATCTCACTGTGCTGAACAACAAACGTGAAGCCGCTATCGAAGCGGGTGATTTGGATATGGTGTGTTCATTGACTTATCATCGGAGGCGCATTTTGGAATGGATGATGGAAGATTCTCGCTTTCTCACATTTTACTCATCTGAAATCGCTCACTCATTGCGTGAAAAGGGTGAACGGGAAATTGCGGTAGGCGAATCGTTGCTGAAGGGGGTGGAGATGATACGTAAAGGTGAGGTCGATGTTTTTTTGCAAAAGCTGTTCAATAAAGTGCGCATGTCTGGTTATCTGACAGAGCGTCAACAGAAGATAGACCTTTTGGTGGCGCTGTTTCGCATGGATCATTCGCTCATCGAAAAAAGCATGTTTGTTTTGGCAGAGGTTTCCCGTTACGTGGTATCCGATTCTGCAGATTCGGACGATCCTGTTTTGGAAACAGTTATTGAACTGGTGCGCTGGACCGTAGAGAGGGCAGACATGAATAACAACCTTTCTCCGACAGTGATGGTGCAATTGATAGCGATCCTTCTTTTGCTTTGCCGGAACAAAGAAGTATCCGCTTTATCAGTGTGGCGTTCGATGCTTTATCGTTACAGTTGCCAAATAAGTCCGCTTTCTACGCGCATTCTGATAGATAAAGCATTTGGAGTGTTGATGTCTGCCGGAAAACTTTATCGTCCGGAGTTTACATGGGATGATATTCTTCAGTTTAAACCCGAATCATTTGTAGCTAAATTGCGTTCATTTGTCAGCAATGCGACTGTCGATGAAGAAAAATTAGTGGCGCAACATATTACTGGCAATGGGGGGATTTTGTTGCGTGACAATTCGTTTGTATTCTATGCCGGATGTTCGCCTAATGCACTGGCAGAGCGGCAAAAGCTGTCTGAGTGGGTGTCGTTGATCGACGGACGGGTATGTGTTGTTATTAAGAAAGAATTAAAACCGAAATCATCGGAGTCGCAAAATCTTTTTATGCTGAAAAAATGCTGGGACGAATTGTGTGTGCAACTCTCTCAGGGAATCCCTCTGCAGCAGAAGAAGGTAGTTATCAAAACTTTGCCATCTGTAAATACACGAGTCACTATTACATTACGTCCTTTTAATGCGCGTTTCCCATTATTGATGTTTGCCGATATAACTGATCCCTGTTACGAGGGAAGCGGTGTGCTAATGGCCAATGAAGTCTGTCGTTATCACATTCGCAGTTTGGGCAGTGTGTTTTATGAAGGCGACACATTTGAGGCGACTGTGGTGAAGACCGAAGAGAATGGCAGATTGGCTTTTAGTATCCAGCAGGAACTCTTTGATATGGTAATCCGGAAAATACGTCCGGGAAAACAAGTCTGTGCGAAATTGATCCGTATATCTAAGTCGACCGGTATATGGGTAAGTGAGGAGGGCTATACGCTCTTTACTCCTTTAGGAAACTCTCATCCTATGATTGGTACAACTGCTTTACTGGAAGTGACGGACATTAATGATAGCGGCTATATCAATGCGGCCTATGTAGATAATGTAGAAGAATTGATTGATGAAGAAAACGCGCTGTCAAGACTGGTCAGCGAATATATTAGCTATTGTCATCCGCAAGATGAAGAGATGGATGAGCCCGATAATGAGTTGGGACAGACTCTTACTGATGAAGACGTGGTACGCCTTGGACAGCAATTGTCACCGGCTGTAATACGAGAGCTCCCCCGGTTATTGCTTATGGCGGTTACCGTTGAACCGGCACTTTCTATTCGTTATAATCTGTTAGGGGCTGCGCGTCTTCTGTCTGGATTGACGGATGATGCCCGACTAACCGAATATCTTTCATTACGAATGAACTATGAAGAAAATATATATAGCTTTGCCATGCATACCGGACAGGTACGCTGGACAGGGTTCTCCCGCATTGATGATGACGTTATCGCGCGGTTTCCGTCACTCCGTTCTCTAAAGAGCCTCCTTGATATTTTGGCTTACTTCTATAATCGTCCCTTTGAACCATCTTTGGTAACGAGTATTGCCACTACAAAGGATGAAAACAAGGAGCATATCATTTCTTTAGTGATGGCAAACAGCTTATTATACCGTACTTTGTCAGCCGAGAATTTGCGTCCGCTACGTGACGAATTGCTGCAACGCATCGGAGCGGGAGAACTGGTGCAACCCTATGTCCGAACCGATCAGGAAAAAGGAAATAATCAAGATGAAGATATTCCATTGTTAGGACGGGAAAGCGGTGAGGTAGAGTTTAAATCATCAATTGTATATCCTGCCGGAAAAACAGTTCCTGACATGAAACAGCAGGGAGACGTGATTTTGCGTGCGATTAATGGATTTTTGAATGCGTCCGGAGGCACACTTTTTATTGGCGTGGCAGATTCTGGGAAAGTGACCGGGTTGAAGAATGATTACACGTATATGGTGTGTGATTCGGATGCATATGAACGATTTATACGACAGCGCATTGTGTTGACAATGGGAAAAGACGTGAATAGTATTATAAATATTGATTTCCCCCGGTATGCTGACCGAGAGATATGTCGTATACAGGTGCCTTGTTATGGCAAGTTGATAGAACTTAATGGAGTGGTGTGGCAAAGGCAGGGGAACTCTACCATGTTGCTGGATGGAAATGCTTTGCTGAAGCAACAGCAAAGGAAAAAAGAGACACTTAAGGCTGAACTTGAGTCTATTACCCAAACCATTGCAAGTAAAAAAGCTACAGAAGAGTTGGTTAGTGGAAGCTTGCAGGCCACGGGAGGGGTACAAACAGCTTTTGCCGCGGCGTTTGCTGCCAGCCTTGAACAGAAGAAGAAAAAAGATAGGAAAGCTGGCGCTTCTAAAAAAGCAATGATATCCACATCTTTGATCCGTCCTAATCCGCTTCACCCCAAAGAGAGAGGAGAAATCGAAGTAGAGGCTTATCTTTCTTTATTGGATAATAACGGATACATCTTGACCGATGAGATACCACATTGGGACAATGAGTTGTTGACCTTGGCTATTGGAGTGCACGAAAAAGAGGGGAATCTGCTACTCTGTTATGACAATGGTTACGTGAATCGGGTTGCACTCAGACTGCTGTTACAGAAGAAACGGGGATACGCCTATAAAAATGGAGCGAACCGAGAAGGACGCCTAATTTTCGCAACGATTGAAAATGGTGAACCGGATATCTTGGTGCGCACCAGAAGGCAAGGGAGTGAGCACTTGAAAATGTTTCCTATGAATAAGGTGAAAAAAAATACAGACTTAACATTAAAGGGCACACCTGTCTTCTCATATGATTTTGGCGAAGTGACGGGATGGGAGCTTATTCCGATGCAGGAGGCCGAAAAACTGCGGAAATTAGAAAATGATAATCCACATCATCAAGGTAGCCTTCTTACATCCGATGCTATTGCTGCGGAGAGAGAATTGCTAAAGGTGTTAGGATGGTAATTGCTGTCCGGACGCCTTCTCTTTGTATACCGTGCATGATAACTAACCAGGTGGTGTAAGTCCACTATGGGGGGCATAATGGTGTGTGGAGAGGCCGAAAACAAAAGGGAATTGGCTGCTCTGTTCTGGAATATTTGTTCTGCTAATATAAGTGAGAAATATAGTTTACAGGCTTATAACACTGTCTAATATTTATACGCTGGTGTCTAATTTTTAGACAACTTATTTATGCTTGGTAATTGGTAATAGCTTAGTATGGCGCGTTTTATGTGTCTTGGCACGCTTTCTGTCTTATAATAGATAAATAACTTTATAATTATTGAGTTACTTCTGTTTTTCTAAAATAATAATATACAGACAGAGATATGAGACAACTTTACTACACTTTCCAGCCTCTTCTTAATAGGCGGAGTTTAAATCTGGCTAAAATTATTTCGTTGGCCTTGGGATTATTTATGGGGATACTGCTTTTTGCACGTGTTACTTTTGAATTGAGTTTTGACAACCATTATTACGAGGCTGATAAAGTATGTGCCGTCAATGTTACAGTGCATTATAAGGATGGTGAAAAGAAAGGTCCTTACCATCTGTTCGATGGCAGTATTGTGGCGAGTGTAACTGCTTAATAATAAAAAGGATCATACGATGAAACAATTCTATTATACCATTCTGACATTGATTCGCGGACGCGGAAGTAATGTCATTAAAGTAATATCTCTGACATTGGGGTTATTAGTTTCTATTATTTTATTCTCTCGAGTTGCTTTTGAGCTTAGTTATGATAACTTTTTTCAGGATGTGGATGATCTTTACATCGTAAAAACGGAGTGGGTTGAGAATGGAGTGATTAAAGGGAATGCCGGAGTATATACATTGATTCCGGTAGCCTCTACCATTGCTGAGGAATTTCCGGAAGAGGTAGAAAGTGCAGCTTTTTCGAGTTTGTCTTTCGGAACTACTTTAAAGATAGGTAACCGAAAGTTGAATAGGTCTTTCATTTTATCTGACTCTCTTTATTTTCGTACCATGGGGATAGAAGTTATTAATGGCAATCCGAATGATTTGACCAACCCAGATGTGGTTTTTCTGTCACAGTCTGTTGCACGAGAAGTATTTGGTGAAGAGGATCCTATAGGAAAAACCTTACATCTGATGATTTGGGGCACTCAAGTTGAAGCTTTGGTGAGAGGAGTTTATGCCGATCTTCCGGATAATGTATCGCTGGAACGTCACGAAATGGTTCTTTCTTTTGCCAGCCATAATAAATATGGTTGGGGACGTTCGGGTTGGACGAGTGGTGGTAATTATAATGCTTTTATCCGCTTAAAAGACGGAGAAAGAAGCGCTGATGCTATCAATGCCGGTATTGATAAGGTGATTGCAAAGCACATTCCTCCTGAAATGAATCTGCATTTACATATGTTTGTAGTACCTTTACGTACTATTCATTTGGAGCAATCTAATGTGCGGAAGACAATTTTAATAATGTCTTTATTGGGTTTTGCCATTCTTTTTGCCGCCACTATGAACTATGTACTTATTTCTATTTCTTCACTTTCTCAGCGGGCAAAAGGAATCGGCGTTCACAAGTGTAATGGTGCGTCTGATAAGGCTATACTTTCGATGTTTATATATGAAACAGCTTTGATTATAGGGATCTCTCTGCTTTTCATGGTAGTACTTTTATTCCAGTTCCAGGAAAAAATTGAAGAATTGGCGGAAGTGTCGTTATCATCTCTTTTCACTTGGCACAATCTATGGGCTCCATTGTCGGTAGTTGCCTTTTTGTTTGTTATTGGAGGTGTATTGCCGGGAAAAGTATTCTCTTCAATTCCGGTAACGCAGGTTTTCCATCATTACTCTAAAGGGAATATGGGTTGGAAGCGGATACTTCTATTTATAGAATTTGCAGGGGTAGCTTTTATTTTTGGATTGATGTGTGTGACTTTTTTTCAGTTCCATTATATTACAAATAGAGATATGGGGTATCGACCGGAACGTATAGCATCTTGTTGGCATAAGTTTGCTGAGCCGGATAATGCACGTAATAATTTGAAATCGTTGCCTTATGTAGAAGGAGTAGCTACTGCTGAGGGAGGCATGATGTGGCTTGGGAACCGACAGGTGACTGATGAGAACGGGAATACTCTTTTTACTCCCCGTTGCGGTATATTTGACAGGGATTTTGTCCCGCTTATGGGGCTTCGGCTTAAGGCCGGGCAAAACCTCACTGGTGAAAGGCAGTTTCTGGTCAATCAATCCTATGTAGAAAAGATGGGTTGGACAGGTAGTGGCGTTGGTGAAATAATTCCTAATCGAGGAACGGTGGTAGGAGTACTCGCTCCTTTCTGTTTTGGTACACTCCCACCTGACTATGAACCCATAGAAATTGAATGGGGAACTAATTTAGTGAATATGCATGTACGTCTTAAAGAACCTTTTGCAGATAATCTGCGTATGTTGAATAATGAAATGAAAAAGATATACCCACAAGAAGAAATAGAGTTCACCTCTTTGGAGCGGGATTTGGAAAGGGGATATCGTCCCACAATGATATTCCGTGATACTACTATATTGGCTTTTATAACGATTCTGTTTATCACTTTGATGGGATTGATCGGGTATACGAATGATGAAGTTCGCAGACGTGGTAAAGAGATAGCTATTCGTAAGATAAATGGCGCCGAAGTAAGTTCTGTTTTGCTTTTGTTATCTAAAGATATCTTCTGGGTAGCTATTCCTTCAATTGCTATCGGTACATATGGAGCTTACTTGGTGAGTCAAATATGGATAAGCCAATTTAGGGATACGGTATGTATAAGTATAGGCTGGTATGTGGCAATAGCTATTTGCCTACTGGCTTTTATCATTATATGCATTATTTGGAAATCCTGGCACATCGCCAATGAAAATCCGGTGAATAGTATTAAGAGTGAATAACAAATAAAATAAATTATGATACAGATTAATGACATTAGTAAAGTCTTTCGTACTTCTGAAGTAGAAACCGTAGCGTTAAACCATGTGAGCCTGGATATAGAGGAGGGCGAGTTTGTTGCCATTATGGGACCTTCCGGTTGCGGCAAGTCTACGTTGCTCAATATTTTGGGATTACTTGATAACCCGACAGAAGGTTCTTATCAGTTGATGGGGCAGGAGGTAGCTACTCTTCAGGAGAAGGAGCGTACGCGGGTACGTAAGGGTAAACTGGGCTTTGTCTTCCAGAGTTTCAATTTGATAGATGAATTGAATGTTTACGAGAATGTGGAACTTCCTCTCACTTATTTGGGTATAAAATCTTCTGAACGGCGTCAGATGGTAGAAGATATGCTGCGCCGGATGAATATTAGTCATCGTGCCAAGCATTTCCCACAGCAACTCTCCGGTGGACAACAACAACGCGTGGCTATAGCCCGTGCAGTTGTGACTAACCCGAAATTGATTCTTGCTGACGAACCGACGGGTAACCTTGATTCCAAGAATGGTGCGGAGGTAATGAATCTGTTGACCGAATTGAATAAAGAGGGAACAACAATTATTATGGTGACCCACTCCCAACATGATGCTTCATTTGCCCATCGCACGGTGCATCTGTTTGACGGTAGCGTGGTGGCAAGTGTAAAGGCTTAATAAAGATCAATATGCTAAGACACATATATTATACGATTCAGACCTTAATCCGTGGACGCAGTTCAAATGTCATTAAGATTATTTCGTTAACTTTGGGACTGTTTGTCGGACTTCTACTGTTTGCCCGGGTCGCGTTTGAACTGAGTTATGACCATTTTTATCCGGAGTCAAGGAACCTGTTTCTGATACAGGCTTCTTACTCTTATGAAGGAAAGCAGGAGAAGCCAAGTCCTTATATTTATGGTGCAATGCCTGCTGCTATCCGGGAGAACTTTCCTGATGAGGTGGAAGAGGCTACTGTGCTGCGTAATGTTGGTCAGCAAATATTTTTTAAAGGAAACGAACGTTTTGATCAACAGCAGACTATTTATGCAGACGATCACTTCCTCCCAACTATGGGGGTAGAAGTGTTGAAAGGGAACAAAGCTGATTTAGTGGCTCCCGACGCTATTTTCATTAATGAATCATTGGCACGACGTGTCTTTGGTGATGCAGACCCTATCGGGCAAACCATGTTATGGGAAAAGAACTATCCGGTCACTGTACGGGGAGTATTTGCCGATCAGCCGGAGAATACAGACCTAAAATATGATGTAATCGTATCGTTTGCCACTTTGTATAAGCGGATGGGAGAGGATCGTGCCGGTTGGGGATATGATATCAGTTACATGGGGGTGGTTCGTTTCCATAATGATACGGAAGCTCCTAAGAGAGTTGCCGGACGGTTACCGGAAATGCAGAAAAAGTATCTTCCGCAGGGGAAGGATGGTTTTTCTGAGGAGTATTCTTTTCAACCTATATCTGAGTACCACAGTAGTCAGCCGGATGTAAGAAAAATGGTGCTTATCATGTCGGTTCTTGCTTTTGCCATTTTATTGATAGCTGCTTTGAACTATGTATTGATTTCCGTATCGTCATTGGCACGTCGTGCAAAAGCAGTGGGAGTCCATAAATGCAGTGGGGCCAGTGATGGTAACATATTCGGTATGTTTTTATGGGAAACCATGTTTATTATATTGTCTGCACTCGTATTGGTCGGGCTATTGATTCTAAATCTTAGGGAACTGATTCAGGATACGCTGAACGCCTCGGTCGGTGCACTTTTCACTTGGGAGACCTTATGGGTGCCTTTGCTTGTGATAGCAGTTGTTTTTTTCGTGGCAGGAGTGATACCTGGATATATGTTTTCGTCTATTCCGGTGAGTCAGGTTTTTCGTCGTTATACCGAACGGAAGACAACCTGGAAGCGCCCGTTACTTTTTGTTCAGTTTGCCGGAGTACCTTTTGTCTTTGGTTTATTGGTAGTTGTATTGCTTCAATACTATAGTGTGATGAATCGTGAGTTGAATTATAATCCTGAACGGATAGCTGTTGCGAGGTGTTACTTCAGCGATGACGAAGTTGATAATGCCCGTTCTGATATACGTCGTTTGCCGATGGTAGAAGATGTTGCTTTTGCCTGGTTTCCTATTTCCGATTACTATAGTGGTTTCAGTGTCTACAACAGTACAGGAAAGTTGCTTTTCGATGCACATACTTCAATGTGCGATTACCACTTTTTGTCAATGATGGGAGTTCAGCTTATTGATGGTAAAAATTTTGATTCTCCCAAACAGGCTATTGTAAATGAAGAATTTGTGCGGAAGATGCATTGGGAAGACAGTGCGGTAGGTAAACAGGTCAATATTGGGACTTCTCTTCCTGTTGTGGGAGTCGCAAAGGATTTTCCGATACGAAGTGCATATACTCCTCAGGATATAGTGATGTATATCAGCAGTCCCTTTGCTTCCGGAGCTCCCCATGTACGTTTGAAGGAACCATTCGATCAAAATTTGAAAGCTCTCAATCAAAAGATGGGAGAGCTGTTTACTACGAAGGACATTGTGTTTATCCCTTTGCAGGAAATAATCGATCAGCAATACGAAGCGATTCGCCGTTTCCGCGATTCGGTAATCATTGCTTCTATTTCCATCCTGCTGATTACCTTGATGGGACTTTTCGGCTATACTAACGATGAAGTCAGTCGTCGTAGTAAAGAGATTGCGATCCGTAAAGTAAATGGGGCTGAGGCCGGAGATGTTTTGCAACTTCTTTCAAGAGATATTTTCTGGACAGCCCTACCTGCTGTACTATTGGGTGCAGCAGTAGCCTGGTTTGTCGGTGGCAAATGGCTTGAGCAGTTTAGTGATGCCATTGTCCCCAGTGTCTGGCTATACCTCAGCATAGCATTGGTTGTGTTGCTGTTGATTGTTGTCAGCGTAATGCTGCGGGCATGGAAAGTGGCCAACGAAAATCCGGTGAACAGCATTAAATCTGAGTAACGTTTCAAGACTATACGACAGAGGCTCGGTTTCACTGAAACTGAGCCTCTGTCGTATCTATATCAAGCCTCGGTTTCATAGGGTTAGAGGCTCTGTCCGGATGCTTTCTCTTTTACCTTTTTAATATATACCATCAAAATCACTACCGCTGTTATGAAAGCCAATCCGTCAGAGACAGGCATGCTGATCCATACTCCCTTTACACCATATAAAGGGGGAAGCAAAAGTAATCCCGGAAGCAGGTATACTAACTGGCGTGAGAGTGACAGGAAGATACTGATCTTAGCCATCCCTATACTTTGGAAGAAGTTTGATATAACGATTTGTGCACCTACGAACGGGAACATCAGCGTGCAAATGCGTAGTCCGGACGATGCCATGTCAATCAGTTCATCGCTGTCGGTAAAGATAGCCGAAACTGTATGCGGAAAAAGTTCACAGATAACGAAGCCGCTACTCGTAATCAATACACCGACGATGATACCCAGACGGAGCGTATGTTTCACGCGGTCAATCTTCTGTGCACCATAATTGTATCCGACGATGGGTTGCATTCCCATTGTTAATCCCATAACTACCATCACATACAGCATCAGCAGGCGGTTAATGATACCGTAGGCACCGATGGCCATATCACCACCGTATTTTTGCAAACTATTGTTGATGAGGATGACGATGATACATGCCGTGACATTCATGGCGAAGGGAGACATTCCTATAGAGAAGATACTGCCGATGATGCGTTTCTTCATCTTCCAGAAGCCCGGCATAAAATGGACGAAACTCTCTTGGTTACGGAAGTGGCTTACTACCCATACCATTCCGATAAACTGTGACAGGACTGTAGCCATGGCAGCTCCCCGAATTCCCCAACCGAAATGGAAAATGAAGACAGGGGCGATGATAACATTCGCTATAACCGTCACCAATGATGTCAGCATTGCCTTTCTCGGATATCCGGTGGCACGCATCACGTTGTTAAGTCCGATCATGGTATAAGTGATGGGAGTTCCCAAAAGAATTACCTGCATAAAATCGCGGGCATAGGGAAGTGTACCGGTACTGGCACCGAAGAAAAACAATATCGGGTCCAGAAACAGATAAGCCAGTCCGCCGAACAGGACTGCATTCGTCAGGCAAAGCATTAATGTATTTCCCAGGACATCGGTTGCTCCCTTGATGTCTTTTTGCCCCAGGCGTATGGAGGAGATGGTGGCGCCACCTGCAGAGATCAGCACGCAGAAGGCCACGACCAGATTCATTAGCGGAAAAGTGATAGCCAGTCCGGAGATAGCCATGGGACCGACACCGTGCCCGATGAAAATGCTGTCGATGATATTATAAAGTGACGTAATAGTCATTCCGATGATGGCCGGGATGGAGTATTGTAACAGAAGTTTGCCAATAGGTTCTGTGCCCAGTATACGAGGATCGGTTTGTTGTGCCATATAGTGAAGCGTTACATATTTTTAAGTGCGGCAAAGGTACAAATAATTTGCCTGATTCGATGATTATTCTGAACTTTGCCCACAGAGTTTAACAAACAGGTAAAAGAATGTTTATGGATACAACAAAGAAGATTACCGCATTATTCGATTGTGATGGTGTAATTGTCGATACAGAAGGACAATATACTGTTTTCTGGAATGAAATGGGACAAAAGTACGTAAACGATGAAAACTTCGGTTCCAAGGTTAAAGGTCAGACGCTGGTACAGATTTATGATAAATACTTTGCAGGAGAACCGGAGAAACAAAGGGACATAACCGAGGCATTGAATCGTTTTGAAATAGAAATGAGTTATGACTATGTTCCCGGAATAGTTGAGTTTATAGCAGATCTGCGTCAGCATGGTGTAAAAATAGCCTTGGTCACCAGTTCCAATACAGCTAAAATGGAGAATGTTTATCGTGCACATCCCGAGTTTAAATCCCTTTTTGATGAAATATTGACTGCTGAGCGGTTTAAACGTTCTAAGCCCGATCCGGAATGTTTCTTATTGGGAATGACGATTTTCGGTTCCGATTCAAAAGATTCCTATGTGTTCGAAGATTCATTTCATGGTTTACAGGCCGGCAGAGCATCCGGTGCCACTGTTGTCGGATTGGCAACTACAAATCCACGCGAAGCTATTACTGATAAGGCAGACTATGTGATAGACGATTTCAAAGGAATGACTTACGAAAAGCTGCTGACTATAACTTCACGTTATATCTGATAAGAAAGATTGAATAGTATCTCAGGGAAGAATCCCTTAGCTTTGCATGGTATTAAAAAAAGAGAGAAAATCATGTATAAGCAAACGATTCGCCCTGTTTTATTTCTGATGGAACCCGAAAAGGTACACACCTTGTTGGTTTCCTTCCTCAAATGTTACCGGCATTTGCCATGGTGCAAATGCTGGATACGTCATCTCTATACTTGTTCCGACAAACAGTTGATATGGAACCATCTTACTTTCCGAAACCGTATCGGCCTGTCGGCCGGTTTCGATAAAGGTGCCGAGGTTTTTGATGAATTGGCCGATTATGGTTTCGGATTTATTGAAGTCGGTACTGTCACTCCCGATGCCCAGGATGGAAATCCCCGTCCCCGTATTTTTCGCTTACCTCAGTGTGAATCTTTAATTTCCCGTACAGGTTTCAATAATCCCGGATTGGATATTATTAAACGCCGTCTTGAACAGAAACACGGTTCGTATGTTTTAGGTGTAAATATCAATAAGAATCCCTCTTCGGAAGGAGAACAAGCTGTGGCGGACTTTTTGCGTCTGTACAAGGAGTTACATCCTTATGTAGGTTATTTCACGCTTAATTGGGGATCTGTGGATGTTGCTCTGATGAAACAGGTACTCCAGGTGTTGGCAGCTTTTCGTGTGGAGCAGAACATACATGTTCCATTGCTACTCAAACTTCCTGCCGATATAACTGAAAAAGGAATGGATGATGTGATCGACTGCACTCGTCAGTACCGGGTAGATGGAGTAATAGCTACCGGACCTACCATGGAGCGTACCTGTTTAAAAGGTTATTCACCTGTACAGTTGCAGAAGATCGGAACCGGTGGAATCAGTGGACGTGGGATAGGAGAGAAGTCATTAAAAGCAGTCAGCTATTTGCGTGCCCATGCCGGAAAAAGCCTTTTGATAGTAGGAGCTGGCGGAATTATTACTCCCCTCGATGCTCGTCGAATGTTGGATGCAGGGGCTAATCTGATACAAATCTATTCTTCGTTTATTTACGAAGGGCCGGGCATAGTGAAAAAGATGATTCAGGAAATTAAATAATAAGGAATAAAGTTATGGAACAGAGTTTTATTGAATATTCATTAGGAAAAGATGCTTCTTCGGCTACTCTTTGGGTTTATCCGGCTCGTAAGCCAGGAGGTAAAGCCATTATTATGTGTCCCGGTGGCGGATTCAATCAAGTAGCTTCAGATCATGAAGGACGTGATTTTGCTGCGTGGTTTAATAATCAGGGTATCACATACGCTGTACTGAATTATCGCATGCCTCATGGTGATGTTGAAGTGATTCGTGAGGATATTCGTGAAGCGATTCGCCTGATCCGGTGTCAGTCGGCAGAGTGGGGAATCCATCAACTGGGTGTTATGGGAGCTTCTATCGGAGGCTATATTGCTGCTACTGCCGCTACTCTTTATACCGGGACCGACCGCCCCGACTTTCAGGTATTGCTTTATCCTGTTATCAGCATGAACGACCGGCTGACCCATTTGCCTTCACGCGGACGTATGTTGGGAGAAACTATTCCGGAAAGTTTGAAAGAGACATTATCTCTTGAGCTTCATGTCACAGCCGATACCCCTCGTACATTTATTGTTTTAGCTGAGGATGATCAGGCCGTATCTCCTCTCAACAGTATTGTCTATTATACAGCATTATTGAAACATGGAGTCTCTGCCGGACTGCATATTTATCCGGAAGGCGGACATAGCTTCGGATTTCGCGATAGCTTCATATATAAAAAGATATGGACTGATGAACTGCAAAAATGGTTGCTGACCTTTTGATGCGGACGCACTAATTTATTTGCTTTTACTTGTATGGTATGAATTAAAAGTTATACCTTTGCGCCCGATTTTTAATTTAAAAAGATTGGATATGGCTGGTTATATATCAGATGACACAAGAAAAGTGACGACTCATCGCCTGATCGAGATGAAGCAAAGAGGCGAAAAAATATCTATGCTTACTTCGTATGATTATACTATGGCGCAGATTGTAGATGGTGCCGGTATCGATGTTATCCTTGTAGGCGATTCTGCATCAAATGTGATGGCAGGTAATGTAACTACACTTCCTATTACTCTCGATCAAATGATTTATCATGGTAAATCGGTTGTGCGCGGTGTGAAGCGTGCAATGGTAGTAGTTGACATGCCTTTTGGTTCTTATCAGGGAAATGAGATGGAAGGGCTTGCTTCGGCTATCCGTATTATGAAAGAGAGCCACGCTGATGCTTTGAAACTGGAAGGCGGCGAAGAGATTCTCGACACTGTGAAGCGTATCCTGAGTGCCGGTATTCCGGTGATGGGACATCTCGGACTGATGCCGCAATCTATCAATAAATACGGTACATATACCGTTCGTGCCAAAGATGATGCAGAAGCAGAGAAGCTGATTCGTGATGCACATCTGCTTGAAGAAGCCGGATGTTTCGGGCTTGTGCTTGAGAAAATTCCCGCAGCATTGGCCGCCCGCGTTGCAAGCGAACTGACTATTCCGGTTATCGGCATTGGTGCCGGTGGCGATGTAGATGGACAGGTATTGGTTATTCAGGACATGTTGGGTATGAACAATGGTTTCCGCCCCCGTTTCCTTCGTCGTTATGCCGACCTCTATACGGTGATGACTGATGCAATCAGCCACTATGTTTCGGACGTAAAGAACTGCGACTTCCCGAACGAGAAAGAACAATATTAATTGTCGTATGGCAACTAAATTATGGACATTGCATTTTATGCGGATATGCCTTGCTAATTTATTGTTGTTCATATCCCTGTACCTGTTGTACCCTGTGCTTCCGGTAGTGATGGCTTCACGTTTGGGCGTGCCAGTCAGTCAGACGGGGGGAATATATATACTTTTTACGCTTGCCATGTTTTTTATCGGCCCGTTTCATGCGTATCTGGTCGATGTCTATAAGCGAAAATATATATGTATGCTTTCGTTTGGGATAATGGTAGCGGCGACTGCCGGTTACACACTTGTGCAAAGTGCCACACATCTGTTGTTGCTTTGCTTGGTACAGGGAATCTCCTTTGGAATGGCTGCTACGGCAGGCATTACATTGGCCATTGATGTCACCAATTCCACTTTTCGCAGTGCCGGCAATGTAGTCTTTTCTTGGGCAGCACGTCTGGGGATGATTATAGGGACAGCGTTGGGAGTGTTTTTATTCCGGACACATGGCTTTGAAACTCTGTTATATGTTTCTGTCGCATCGGGAGCCTTGGGAATGCTGTTTGTGTCGAGGGTATATGTGCCTTTCCGTGCACCAATAGGGATGAAAGTTTGTTCGATGGACCGTTTTCTGCTTCCCCGTGGATTTATTCCGGCATTTAACCTGATGTTGATCGCTTTTGTGCCCGGATTGTTGCTTCCTGTGCTTGCCGGTGCGCCAAGTGATGTGCCGGTAGGAGGTGAACTGATACCTTTCTTTGCTTTGGCCGGAGTCGGTTTTCTCTTGTCAGTAATGGTGGTGAGACTGTTTTTCCGTTATGATAACAAGATATGGCTGCAGATAGTCACCGGGTTGATAACAATGATCGGAGCGATGGCTTTGTTGTTTTCTCCTGAAACCGGTTGGAATGTCCCGGCAGCAATATTGATGGGATTAGGACTTGGATTGGTTACTCCGGAATTCTTGATGATGTTTGTCAAGCTGTCTCAACATTGCCAGCGTGGCACGGCCAATACGACTCATTTACTTGCATGGGAACTTGGAGTCGGCTTAGGTATTGCATCTGCCTGTCACTTACATCTCACAGCTAATGAACATGTGGTTTGTCGGGTAGGATTGTTGGCGGCAATCGTGGCTCTGGCTTTCTTTGTCCTGATTACATATCCTTATTTTAAAAGGAAGAAGGTGAGATAAACGATATATGTATATCTGAAAAACAAACTCCGTAGTTTGGTGATGAATTGTCGCAAAACTACGGAGTTCGTTTTTATTGTCTATCCCATGTTGCACAATAAAACCGCAAGCACATAAGGCATGAAGATAATGACTCCTATGATGGCGGCAACTATGGTACATATCAGCACTGCACCTGCCGCAATATCTTTCACATCACCTGCAATCGGATTGTGTTCCGGGGATACGAGGTTGACTAATCTTTCTATAGCTGTATTGAATCCCTCCGCTGCCAATACCATTCCGAAACAAAGTATGATGGCTATCCATTCGTTCCGGGTGATACCGAAGTAAAATCCGGCGATTGTTACTGTGATGATTGCCACACAGTGTATCCAGGCATTATGCTCTTTGCTTACAAAACTCCGAATGCCTTTCCAGGCATATCCGAAGCTTTGTATCCTTTTTTTTATACTGAATTTTTCCATTCTCAGTTTCTGCTAACCTGTTTTACACCTTTCACTGTGCGTAGCTTTTTAATCAGTGCCTCCAGTCGTCCGGTGTCACTCACCATAATGGTCAGTGTGCCCGAGAAGAGTCCGTCGTTCGAATCAATTCCAATGGAACGCAGTGAGATGCCATTCTCTTTTGATATGATAGAGGTGATATTGGTCACAATACCGATGTCATCATGACCCACTACACGGAGTGTGATCGGATATTGAGTACCTTCCGATTTTCCGGCCCAGCGTGCTTTGACAATACGGTATCCGAAACGTTCGCGCATCTGTCCCGCATTGGGGCAGTCGTTGCGGTGAATCTTGATACCTCCGGATACAGTGACAAATCCGAATACGTCGTCTCCATATATGGGGTTGCAACATTTGGCCAACTTGAAGTCCAGTCCTTTCAGGTTTTGGTCAATGACGAGTACATCCTCTTTAGTGACAGTGGTTTCGTCTATCTGGTTTTGCAGGTTGTATTCTTCGGCACTGCGGTAGATCACTTCATCACGTTCACCGTCCCGTTTCTGTTGTTCGATGTATTTATCCAGAATGTCGTTCACGTCAAGCACTTCGTCGGCAATATTCTGATAAAACTCTGTCACATTCTTGAATCCCAGGCGTTTGATCAGACGCATCATTACTGCTTCGTCATATTCCATCTTCCGGTTTTTGAATTTCCGTTCCAATGTTTCTTTGGCGAAATCGTGCTGGCGTGCTACCATTTCCTTCAGGGCCTGGCGGATCTTCGTACGGGCTTTTGAGGTAGTGACAATGTTCAGCCAGTCCTGTTTCGGAGTCTGTGTGTTCGATGTCATAATCTCTACCTGATCTCCGCTATTCAACTTTTGTCTCAGCTGTACATTTTTACCGTTCACCTTTGCACCGATGCACTTACACCCCAATTTGCTGTGAATGTGGAAAGCGAAATCGAGTACCGTAGCTCCTTTTGCCAGTTTGAAGAGGTCTCCTTTCGGCGTAAACACAAATACCTCGTCTTCATACAGATCCAGTTTAAACTGATCCATCATTTCCAGGTCGTTTTCTGTATTCTCCAATGCTTCGCGTATTGAAGTCAGCCATTCGTCCAGCCCGCTTTCACCTTTCACGCCTTTGTATCTCCAATGTGCGGCCAGTCCGCGCTCGGCTATCTCGTCCATACGTTCCGTACGGATTTGCACTTCGACCCATTTTCCTTCCGGCCCCATTACAGTGATGTGCAATGATTCGTAACCATTGCTTTTGGGAACCGACAGCCAGTCACGCAGACGTTTCGGATTAGGTTGATACATATCCGTCACAATGGAGTAAGCCTGCCAGCATTCCTGCTTTTCTTTTTCGAACTGGGATTCCAGAATGATACGTATGGCAAACAAGTCATACACGTTTTCGAACTGGCATTTCTGTTTCTTCATTTTCTGATAGATGGAATGAATGGATTTGGTGCGTCCTTTCATGTGAAAATGCAGTCCCGCTTCCTCCAGTTTCCGTTGTATCGGAGCGATGAAGTTGGCAATATAACGGTCACGTGACTTTTTCGTTTCGTTCAGTTTCTCTTTGATGTGGTAATAAATGTCATGTTCGGTGTACTTCAATGACAAATCTTCCAGCTCCGATTTCAGTTTATACAATCCCAGTTTGTGAGCCAACGGAGCGTACAGATAGGCGGCTTCATTAGCCACTCGTCTGCGGGCCTCGTCATTCTCGGCATCCTTTATTTGCCGCATCACGTTTACACGGTCGGCAATCATGATCAGGATCACACGCATGTCTTCGGCAAAAGACAACAACAGGTTACGGAAATTTTCCGATTCGATAGTCGGACTCTTATCGTAAAGGTCATTAATCTTAATGAGTCCCCGGATAATTCCGGCTACATCTTCACCATACTCCTGTTGAATATATTCTATTGTATACGAGTGACAACGCACCGGTGTGTGTAACATGATACCCAGAATAGATGCCCGTTTCATACCGATTTCTTCGGCCACGATTACAGCAGTCTGCATATCTTTGATGACAGGATTCAGACCGAAACTGTCCCTTTGCATCGCATTGTTCTGTGTGGAGTCGATAAGGTGCTTTTTCAGCTTTCTGCAGTCTCCTTTTTGTAAGGTTTCTCCGGTGAGGTGCAGTAGTTTTTTGTATAGTGAGAACAATAATTCTCTCTCTTCTTTCGTAAAGAATTCATCTCTTTCCATAAGCAGCTCAAATTTATCGTCGGTAAAGATAGTTTTTTTCCGGGTTTTGTAGGGTGTCCTCTTCCTTTTTTTGTATTTTTGGGCATGAATTAATAAAATTAGATAGTATGATAACACCTGAAGACAAAGAATTGCTTGCCCAAAAAGGCATTTCGGAAGTACAAATCGCTGAACAGTTGACTTGTTTCCAAAAAGGCTTTCCTTATTTGAAATTAGATGCTGCCGCATCTGTAGAAAAAGGTATTCTGGCTCCCGATGCCGAAGAACAGAAAGCTTATCTCGCAGCCTGGGATGCTTATACCAATTCTGACAAAACGATTGTAAAGTTTGTACCCGCTTCGGGTGCTGCCAGCCGTATGTTCAAAAATCTTTTTGAATTTCTGGATGCTGACTATGCTGAGCCGACTACAAAGTTCGAACAAACGTTCTTTGCCTCAATTGAGAAATTTGCTTTCTATGATGATCTGAATACTGCTTGTATGAGGATAGAAGGTAAAGACATTCCCGGTTTGATTGCAGACGGCGACTACAAGGCAGTTGTTTCAGGATTGCTGAACGTAGCGGGATTAAACTATGGTGCACTTCCGAAAGGTTTGCTCAAGTTCCATAAGTACGAAGAAGGCTCACGTACTCCGCTTGAAGAACATTTGGCGGAGGGTGCTATGTACGCTGCCGGTAAAAGCGGAAAGGTGAATGTCCACTTTACTGTTTCAACCGAACATCGTGAACTCTTTAAATCATTGGTAGCTGAGAAAGCCGATGCCTTTGCCAAACGTTATGGAGTAGATTATAATATTAGTTTTTCCGAGCAGAAACCAAGTACCGATACGATTGCGGCTGATATGGAAAACCAGCCTTTCCGCGATAATGGCAAGCTTTTGTTCCGCCCCGGTGGTCATGGAGCACTGATTGAGAACCTGAACGATTTGGATGCGGATGTGATTTTTATTAAGAATATAGACAATGTCGTTCCGGACAGATTAAAAGGTGATACGGTGCTTTATAAGAAATTGATTGCCGGTGTACTGGTATCCCTCCAGAAGCAGGCTTTTGAATATCTGGAACTTTTGGATAGCGGTCGTTACACACACGAACAGGTAATGGATATTCTGCAATTTGTGCAGAAGAAACTTTTCTGCAAGAATCCAGAAACGAAGGATCTGGAAGATGCTGAATTGGTCATCTATCTGAAGAATAAATTGAACCGCCCGATGCGTGTTTGTGGTATGGTGAAGAATGTGGGTGAACCGGGTGGCGGTCCGTTCCTTGCTTATAACAGTGACGGAACGATTTCATTGCAAATCCTTGAAAGTTCACAGATCGATATGAATAATCCGGAAGCTAAAGAAATGTTTGAGAAAGGTACCCACTTCAATCCGGTAGATTTGGTTTGTGCGGTACGTGATTACAAAGGACATAAGTTTGATCTGGTAAGATACGTGGATAAAGCCACAGGCTTCATATCTTATAAGTCGAAGAGTGGTAAAGACTTGAAAGCTCTTGAGCTTCCCGGCTTGTGGAATGGTGCCATGAGTGATTGGAGTACGGTATTTGTGGAAGTTCCGCTTTCTACATTTAATCCGGTGAAGACGGTAAATGATCTGTTGCGTGAACAACACCAATAGTCGAGGGAGAAATAAAAGAGGGTGTCCGAAAAGGGTACCCTCTAACTTTTTTCTTTTTTTGTGATTTATCCAACAACTTATAAAAATGCCCCTCATGAAACTCAATTTTCTCCCTTTATCAGTCTTATAATCCTTTCCATCCCT